>NZ_CP195106.1:3100452-3720542 GCF_051175385.1 Tundrisphaera lichenicola
CCGAGAATATCAGATGATCGGGAATCATAAATCTATCGGCGCCCCTCGCCCCCGTCTCCGGAAAAAGAGGGGAGGAAGCCAGGAGCGCCCGATCGACCCACATCGGAAGACACTCAAGGTTTCCGCTGGTCGAGGAGCCCTCGGCCCAGGTTCTCCAGCTCGCCCAGCGGATTGATCCGGCCGGGCTTGCCCTTGGGCTCTCCTCCGAGGGGGTTGGGGCCGGCGACTCGGTCCAGGAACCCGGCGGCCTCGGCCTTCAGGCCGTTTCCGACGGCCTTCTTCGCCGCTTCTCGGATCGCGACGGCCAGGCCTCGACGGTCGATGGCGGGGTGGGACATCGTCCCCCGGATCGGGATCGCCAGCCTGGTCCCGCTGACGGATTTGTCGAATCGGGCGTCCAGCCCGAGCATCCGACTGCTCAATGGGACCGAGGCCTGGAGGTCCAGGGACTTGTCGAAGCCCACCGAGCCGTCCAGCCCGACCTTGGCGTCTCCCACGATCGGGATCTCCAGGCCGCTCTGCTGGACTCTTCGATTGGCCACCTGGAGCTGCACCGGCTGGTGGAGCACCAGCCTGGGCGAGGGCTGGCCGACCAGCCCGGCGATCTCGGAGCCGAGCGGACCGGCCTGGAACTGGGCGTCCTGGAAGACCACCTGCCCCTGGATCGCCGCCGCCCCGTCCGCCGTGATCGGGATGACGGCCTGACTGATGTCGACCGACACCTTGCCGCTCACCTGGGTGGCCTGGGCCAGCACCGGGGCGATGTAGGCCAGGACCGAGGTCGAGACCGCGTCGTTGATCTCGGCCCCGTCGACCTTGGTCCCCGACTGGAGCCGGAGCCAGACCCCATACGCCTGGTCGAGCGCCAGGCTTCCCACCAGGTTCACTTCGCCGCCATTGGCCTTGGTGTGGACCGGGTCGAAGACCGCGTTGCCGGCATTCATCTTGAGGACCACCGCCGTCGGGTCCAGCGTCACGCCGAACGCCTTCGCCTCGGTCACGTCCAGCGCGATCTCGGTGACCTGCTGCTTGAGCAACTGGTCGGTCGAATCGGATTGGTAGTAGCCCTTCCAGTGGATCGGGCGAAAGGTCCCGCGAAGCCGAGCCCCCGGCTCCAGCGACGCGATCACGATCGGGTCGATCGTGTTCCAGTCGGGCTCGAAGCTCGCGGTCAGGTCGTAGATCTTCCGGGCCGAGACCTCGTAAAGGTTGCCCGCCATCCCCATCTTGCCGTACTCGCAGTTCATGTTGATGCCGACGATCTCGACCCGGTCGGCCTCGGGGGCATATCCCCCCTTCCAGGCGAAAAGGAACGGCCCGCGGAGGCCCGGCGCGGTGATGTCGGCCACGTCGAGCTGACCATCGGAATGGATCTCACCCTGGGGCGACTTCGAGAGGCGGAACTGAGTGCCCCAGATCCCACCCAGGCCCCTCGGCGGCGTGCCCGACCAGGCCGACAGCAAGCGGTCGGTCGAGGCCAGGTCGCCTTGCATCGACGCCTCGATCCGGAGCGGCTGGCCGGACTGGCCCAGGCCCGTGACCCTCAAGCCCTCGCCCATCAGCCCGACCGCCCCGATCGGTGCGCCGGGGAGCGGCGTGAAGTGCCCCTCGCCGGAAGCCAGGTCGAGCCGACCCCGGACCGCCAGGGCCACCGACCCCGAGGCCGCCTCCGGCAACGAGGGCACGATCCCGGCCCGAAGCTCCTGGACTTCGAAGACCCGCCCCTTGAGGACCACCGAGGCTTTCGCCTCGGCACGCCCGGGGGTCGGCGACGTCACGTCGAGCCCGCCCGAGGCCAGCAAGGAAAGGTCGTCGCCCTGGTGGGTCGCGACCAGATTCAACTTCTGGTCGCCCGACTTGAGATCGAGCTTCGCCTCGGCCCAACCGGCGGGCATGCCATCATGCAACCGGGGACCCGAGGCCGATCCGTCGAGTCGGACGAGATCGCGGAGGATCGGCTCGGCGGTCAGCCCTCTGACCTTCAGATCCTGGACCTCGGCGGCAATCCGCGCCTGGAAGGAGTCACCGCCCCTCCGATAGTCGGCCCCCACCCGGGCCCGGCCCGAGAAGGCCAGGTCGCCCAGGTCGAGGAGGTCGCGGGCCTGGGCATCGAGCAAGGCGAGGTCGACCGTCCCCTGGAGCTTGACGCCCGCGTCGAGGTCGCCGCGGGCCGTCAGGGCCACCCCCGCCGCCTTCAGCTCGACCTTCTCGATGGTGATCTTGCCGCCCACTCGGCTCGACGAGGCCAACAGTTGGACCGGTTCTCGGAGTGCCAGCGGCTTGCCACCCTGGGTGGCAGCCAGGTCGACCAGATTCGCCGAGATCTCGACCCACTCGGAGCCGTTGGATTGGGTCAGTTCGGCATCGATCGTGGCCGTCCCCTTGTCGAGGGTCAGGCCTTCCTTGAGCCGCATCGCGTGGGGCATCAACTTGGCCAGGGCGGCCAGGTCGACCCGACCGTGGAGCTTGGCCCCGCCGGTGGTCGGCCAGGAGCCGCTGGCCGAGAGCGAGGCGACGGCGCTGATGATGTCCAGCTTGCGGACCGACCACCCGCCCTGGGTCTGTCCCACGTCACAGGCCAGGGCCAGCCGGTCCAGGGCCAGGCGATCGCCTTCCAGGGCCGGGCCGAACACCTCGAAGGCCAGCAAGGCCGGCTCCCCCTGGACAGCCCACTCTCCCCCCTTTCGCCCGGCTTCCACCGCCCCCTCGATCCGCCCGAGGATCTCGACCCCACCCTCGCGGACGTGGATCGGCCAGTTTTTGCCCACCGCTTTCAGGGAGAGGTCGGCCGAGGTTCCGGCCGGGGCCTGGTGGTCGAAGGTGGCGTGCAGCTCCATCGACCGCCCCTCGCCGCCCAGGTTGGCGGCCACTTCCAGGGGCTTCCCCGGGGCGATCCGCAAAGTTCCCTCGACGGAAGCGGCCTCGATCGGCTCGACCAGCTCGGGGCTGGCCAGCTTGAGCTTACCCCCCTTGACGACGACCGCGACCGACGGGCTCGGGCGGGAAGGTCGCGAAGGATCGTCCGACTTCAGCGTCGGGGCCAGGGCCTCCAGCAGGTCGATCGACCCGTCCGCCCGACGTTCGATGTCGACGGTTGCCCCCTCGACGGTCACGGTCCCGTAGTCCGTGCGCGACCTCAGGAGCCCGAGGACCCCCCGATCGAGCCGGATGGTCCGGGCGGCGACCACAACCTTACCCTTGGGATCGCGCAAAGACAGTCCCAACAACTCGATCGGGCGAGTCCAGGAGATCGACAGCCCGTTCAGCGAGGCCGAACCCGGGGCCAGCCTCTGGTTCACCTTGCCGAGGATCAGGTGACGGGCCGGGGCCGTGCTCAGGAGCGAGGGGAGTCCGGCCAGCAGGGCAATGATCAGGAGAGTCAGTATTGCAAACGCCTTCAACAGTCGGTGGCGTTTCCGGGCGCGTGGGGGCTTCGGGGCCTTGGCTTCCATGACCGTTGGCGCTCCGTGGTTGAAGATCGGATCGGTCGTCCAGACCCCGCGAGGGGGAGCCAGAGGCCGCGATCCTAATCGGATTCCCAGAAAAGGAAAGGTGGATCGATCGGCGAGGTTTCCCGGACGCAGGATGCCGGTGAGGTCGCCAGACGTTATGATCGACCCGGAGTCGACCCCTCGGAGAGCAAAGATGAGGCCCAATCCGAAATCTCTCGTCGGCCCAATCTGCCGATGGTCGCTAGTCCTGCCAGTCGTCATGATTGCAACGGTGCAGGCGGATGATTCCGAGGGCCTGGCCCTTTTCGAGTCGAAGATTCGCCCGGTCCTGACCGAACATTGCGACCGATGCCACTCGGCCCTGGTCCGCAAGCCCAAGGGCGGCCTCCGCCTCGACAGCCGGGATGCCTCCCGGAAGGGGGGCCACTCCGGGCCGGCCGTCGTCCCCAACAGTCCCGGCGAGAGCCTGCTGCTGGAGGCCATCGCGAGGACCGGGGACATCGAGCCGATGCCACCCAAGACCAAACTCCCCGAGTCCGTCGTCGCCGACTTCCGGCGCTGGATCGAACTGGGGGCTCCCGACCCCCGAGACGCCCCCAAGGATGCGCTTGCCGAGACCTGGTGGTCGCTCCGTCCGATCGCCCGCCCCCCCGTCCCCGAGGGCGGAGGATGGGCGAGGACGCCCATCGACGCATTCGTCCTGGAGAAGCTGAGTCCGCAAGGTCTGACCCCCTCCCCCGAGGCCGACCGCCGGACCCTGATCCGCCGGGTCACCTTCGATTTGATCGGGCTCCCGCCGACCCCGGAGGAGATCCAGTCCTTCCTGGATGACCCCGCGCCGGACGCCTACGAGAAGGTGGTCGACCGGCTCCTGGCCAGCCCCCACCTGGGCGAGCGCTGGGGGCGGCACTGGCTGGATGTCGCGCGTTATGGCGACACCCACGGATACGACAAGGACAAGCCCCGGCCCAACGCCTGGCCCTATCGCGATTACGTGATCCGGGCCTTCAACGAAGACAAGCCCTACGGGCAATTCGTCCGCGAGCAGGTGGCCGGCAACGTCCTTTACCCGGGGACCCGCGACGGCCTGGAGGCGCTCGGGTTCATCTCCGCCGGACCCTGGGACTTCATCGGTCAGGCCGAGGTCCCCGAGACCAAGATCGACGGCCAGATCGCCCGGCTCCTCGACCGCGACGACATGGTCTCCAACACCCTGAACACCTTCGCCAGCCTGACCGTCCAGTGCGCCCGCTGCCACGACCACAAGTTCGACCCGGTCTCGCAGGAGGATTACTACAGCCTCCAGGCCGTCTTCGCCGCGCTCGACAAGGCCGACCGGACCTACGACCCCGACCCCGCCGTGGCAATTCGCCGATCGGAGTTGACCGCTCGCCGGGCCGCACTCGATCCGGTCTCCAATAGCCTGGCCAGTCTCGCGAGAAAGAAGGCCGGCGAACCCCTGGCCGAGATCGATCGGCAAATCGAAGCCCTGACCCGGAAGGATGGGCTCGAGAAATCACCCAGCTTCGGCTACCACAGCAACATCTCCCCCACGCCCGATGCGGCCAGGTGGGTCCAGGTTGACCTGGGGAAGCCCGTCGAGATCGCCCGGATCGTCCTGCACGCGCCCGACGACGACTTCAACGGGATCGGCCCCGGCTTCGGCTTCCCGGTCCGGTTCAAGGTCGAGGCGTCGGACGACCCCGACTTCCGGACCGCCTCCATGGTCGCCGACCGGACCATCGAGGACTTTCCCAACCCCTGGCTCAACCCGGTCCCCTTCGACTTCGGCAAGTCGGCCCGATATGTCCGGATCACGGCGACTCAGCTCAAGGCCCGGCAAAACGACTATAACTTCGCCCTGGCCGAGGTTGAGGTCTTCAATGAGGCCGGTGTGAACCTCGCCCGGGAGGCCAGGGTCTCGGCCCTGGACACGATCGAGGCACCCCCTCGCTGGTCCTCGGCGAACCTGGTGGATGGCCTGTATCCGACTACCAACGTGGAACTGGCCGTCTTGCAAGGCCGCCGGACCATCCTGTTCCGCGAGGCCCTCTGCGACCCCCACGTCCGGGACAAGGCCGATCGGATCAGGCGAGAGGTCTCCGAGATCGACAAGGAGCTTGCCAGGCTGCCCGAGCCCCATCGGGTCTACTCCGGGACGATCCACAGCGGCACGGGGGCCTTTCGAGGGACCGGCCCCGACGGCGGCAAACCTCGGGTGATCCACGTCCTGAAGCGGGGCGAGGTCACCATGCCCGGCGCGATCGCCGAACCCGGCGTGCCCCCGGTCCTGGAAGGCGTCCCCGACCGCTTCGGACTCCCGCCGGATGCTCCCGAAGGGGATCGCCGGGCCGCCCTGGCCCGATGGCTCACCGACCCCCGACATCCCTTGACCTGGCGGTCGATCGTCAACCGGGTCTGGATGTACCACTTCGGCCGAGGGCTGGTCGAATCCCCCAGCGACTTCGGCCGGATGGGCCGGACCCCTTCGCATCCCGAGTTGCTCGACTGGCTCGCGGCCGAGTTCCGCGACGGCGGGCAGTCGCTCAAGCAACTCCACCGGATGATCGTCCTGAGTTCGACCTACCGCCAGTCATCCGCCGTGGATGACAACAAGGCGACGATCGACGGCGACAACACCTACCTCTGGCGGATGAACCGTCGGCGGCTGGAGGCTGAGGAGATCCGCGACTCGGTCCTGATGGTTGCGGGACATCTCGACCGGACCCCCGGCGGGCCGGGCTTCCAGGACTTCGTGGTCGAGCGCCCCGAGCACTCGCCCCACTACGAATATCGCCTGGCCGACCCCGAGGACCCGAAGACTCATCGACGATCGATCTACCGGTTCATCGTCCGGTCGCAGCCCCAGCCGTTCCTGACCGCGCTCGACTGCGCCGACCCTTCGAGCGGCGTCGACAAGCGGAACGAGAGCACCACCGCGCTCCAGGCGTTGGCATTGCTCAATGATCGCCTGATGGTGTCGATGGCCGCCCACCTGGCCGAGCGATTGGACCAGGAGCCGGGCGACCTCGGATCGAAGATCGACCGGGCTGTCCTCCTGGCCCTGGGCCGATCCCCCTCGGACGAGGAACGTCAGATCCTGGCCGATCACGCCGGGCGGTTCGGCCTGGCCAACGCCTGCCGCCTGATCTTCAACCTCAACGAGTTCGTCTTCGTGGATTGATCCAGAGGGACGCGCGATGGCCCGGAACAACTCCCCCTACCACCGGACTCCGAGTCTCCTCGGCCCGACCTCGCGCCGCGAGTTCCTCTGGAGGTCAGGCGGGGGACTGGGCGGGATCGCGCTGGCGAGCCTCCTGGCGGGCGAACCGGCCAAAGGAGGCGTGCTCCATCATCCCCCCAGGGCCAAGCGGGTCGTCCAGCTCTTCATGGCCGGGGCGGCGAGCCACATCGACTTATTTGATTACAAGCCCGAGCTGATCAGGCGTCACGGCCAGAAGTCCGACTTCGGCGAGCCGGTCGAGGCGTTCCAGGACGGTCTCGGCCCCTGGCTCCGGCCGGTCTGGGATTTCTCGCCTCATGGCCAGTCGGGCAAGATGCTGGGCGAGGTTGTGGCCGACCTCGGCGAGTGCGTCGACGACATCGCGTTCATCCACAACATGGTGGGCAAGACGGGCGTGCATAGCTCGGCCACGCTCTTGCAGGCCACCGGGTTCCAGACTCCCGGCTTCCCCGGGGCGGGGGCCTGGGTCAGCTACGGCCTGGGGAGCATGAATGAGAACCTGCCGACCTTCGTCGTCTTGCCCGACCACCGGGGGTTCGCCTCGAACGGGCCCAAGAACTGGGACTCGGCCTTCCTGCCCGCCCAGCACCAGGGGACCGTGGTCTTTCCCGGCTCCGACGAGCCCGTCGCCCACCTCCACGCCCCCGGGGGTGGCTATGTCACACCGGAGGCCGACGCGGCGGGGCTGGCCCTGATGGGCCGGCTCAACCGCCAGCACGCCGAGCACCGATCGGGCGATGCCCGGCTCGAAGCCCGGATCAAGAGTTACGAGCTGGCCGCCCGGATGCAGTTGGCCGCGCCCGAGGCGCTGGACCTGGCCAACGAGCCCGCCCACATCCTCAAGCTCTACGGCCTGGACCACGGGCAATCGTCGTTCGATAGCAAGATCAATGCGGTCGAGGAGATCGACGCCTTCGGCCGGAAGTGCCTGGTCGCCCGCCGGTTGCTGGAGCGTGGGGTCCGCTTCGTCCAGGTCTGGTCGGGTAACGACAACGGCTTCCCACGGCGGAACTGGGACTCCCACGAGAACGTCGAGCAGGACCACGGGCCGCTGGCCCGGGGGATGGCCCGAGGGGCCTCGGCCCTCATCAAGGACCTGAAGCAGCGCGGGATGCTCGACGACACCATCGTCCTCTGGACCACCGAGTTCGGCCGGATGCCCTCCTCGCAGGGGGGCAAAGGGCGGGACCACAACCCCTACGTCTTCACCAACTGGCTGGCCGGGGGAGGGATCAAGGGCGGGACCAGCTTCGGCCCCAGCGACGAGTTCGGCTACAAGCCTCTCGACCGCGACCACCCCACCCAGGTCTACGACGTCCACGCCACGATCCTGCACCTCCTCGGGATCGACCACACCAGGCTGACCGTCCGCCACGACGGGATCGACCGCCGCCTGACCGACGTCCACGGGCATGTCATCCCCGAAATCCTCGCGTGAACCGGCGAGCCCTCCCGAGGTTTCATCCCGCCATTTTCAAGAAGTGTGGTCCCGAAACCCCGCGATCCTCGATGGTTTCGGTGATGTCGTCCCGCGTCCGCCTTCGGGGGTCGGTCGACCCAGTGGCTCCCGGTATCTGGCCTGGCGAAACAAAGCCATGACTCTTGACCGAACAAAGCCATTATTCGCCACCGAACAAAGCCACTTCACCCGAATCGGAAGACCTGGGTACCCCCAGCGGACGAACCACAAACGAAAGAGCCCAAGAACTTTACAAACGAAAATCGCCAATCTCCGACCATCAGGGCGACCGAGAGAACAAACCCATTTCTCGATCGAAACAAAGCCACCGGAAGATCCGTCCGGTCGGGCCAGCCTGCCCGGGGTCCTCGCCTTGGGAAGTCTGGTCGGATATACCGGAGGGAGCCCAAACCCGGCGCGGGATGGCCCGTGGCAGGTATTTTTTCTCCTCCGGATCATGAGTTGCGCATGAAGGGTCCGTTCGTCCTACTCCTGATCGTCGCCTCGGGCGTCGTGGGCGCCTCGATCGTCGGGGCCCAGGACCCCGAGAAGAAACCCGAGGCCGCCGCCCTCACCCCCTTCCCGGGGGGCTATCTCGACCACTCCGCCCTATCCGACGCGCTCCGAATGGTCGCCGAAGCTCACCCGGATGTCGTCGGTCTGAACTCACTGGCCAAGTCCAAGGAGGGGCGAGACGTCTGGATGGTCACGATCGGCCCGGCCTCGAAGGGTGCCCCGCCGAAGCCCTCGGTCCTGGTCGTGGCCAACCTGGAGGCCGACCATCTGGTCGGATCGCAGGTCGCGCTCGGGCTGATCGAGCGGCTGGCGAGCGGGGATGAGAAATCCCTGGAAGGCCGGACCCTTTACATCGTCCCCCGGCTCAACCCGGATGGGGCCGAGCGGATGCTCAAGGGGTCGCCACGATTCGACTTCCGGACCAACCTCACGAGCCTCGACCGCGACCGCGACGGGAAGTCCGGCGAGGATGGTCCCAACGACCTCGACGGCGACGGCCTGGCCCTGAGCATGCGAGTCAAGGACGCCAAGGCCACGCTCATCCCCGACGCCAAGGACCCCCGGATCCTCCGCAAGGCCGACCCCGCCAAGGGGGAATATCCGGTCTACTCCGAGACCTCGGAAGGGCTGGACGACGACTCCGACGGCGCGATCGACGAGGACCCGCCCGGAGGCACCAACCTGAACCGAAACTGGCCCCACAACTGGTCCGAGTTCCAGCCCGAGACCGGCGTCGCCCCCGCCATCGAGCCCGAGGTCAACGCTCTGATCCGGTTCGCCTTCGCCCACCCCGAGATCGCCGCCGTCTGGTCGTTCGGCCTCAACGACAATCTGAAGGGGGAAGCCAAGGGTTACGCCGGTCCCGACACCCCGATCATGACTGAATTGATCCGACTGTTCGGGGTCGCCAACACCCGGAAGGCCGAGGCAGCCGACGCCGCAAAGGCCAAGGAAGCCGAGAAAGCCGCGAAGGAGAAGGAAGAGGCGACCAAGAAGGACGAGAAGCCAGCCCCGCCCGCCGAGGCCCCTCAAGCCAAGGCCCAGACCAGGGGCGGCCGCGGAGGCCCTCGACGAGGCGGAGCCGCCCCCAGCCCCTCCTCGGCCCCGACGCCGGGCCTCGAAGCGACCACCGACGGAGCCCTGAGCGAGTGGGCCTACCACCAGTTCGGAGTGATCGGCCTCGCCTCCCGGCTCTGGCCCCGGCCCGAAGGGCAGCCCGGCGGCACGAGCCCGACCGGCGAGGGGGATGCCCGCTGGTTCGACTGGAATGACAAGGTCATGAACGGTTCGGCCTTCGTCCCGTTCCACCCGTTCGAGCACCCGACCCTCGGCGCGGTCGAGGTCGGCGGCTGGAAGCCAGGCGTCCGGCTCAACCCGCCGATCGAGCAGGTCGGCGCGATCGTCGAGACGCACCTCGCCTTCCTCAAGGACCTCGCCGGGCGATTGCCGATTCTCGCCTTCGCGGAGGCCAAGGCCGAGGCCAAGGGGGGCGGAGTCTTCGAGATCAAGGCCACGATCGAGAACACCGGGATCTTGCCGACCGCCCTCGCCCAGGGCTTGACCACCCGCAAGGCCCCGCCCGTGCTGGTCAAGCTCACCCTGGGAGATGCGAAACTCCTCTCGGGCCGGGCGCTGACCCAGGTCGACACGCTCGGAGGTTCGGGCGGACTCCGCGAAGTCCGCTGGCTGATCCTCGCCCCCGTGGGAATGAAGTCGATCACCCTCGAAGCCACCTGCCCCAGGGCGGGTTCGGCCCGGCAGGAGGTCAACCTCCCGTGACTCGACCGAACTCGAACCGACCCCAGGGATCCTCGACCATGACCCGAGTGCTTGCCGGTCTCCTCGTCCTGGCCCTCTCGATGAGCCTTGCCCCGGCAAGCCGGTCGGACGCCGCCGACCCCCTCTATCCCAGGCCCAAGGTCGACCTCGCCTTCAACCGGCTCTACGACTACCCCGAGCTGGAAGCCGCGCTCCGGAAGCTGGTCGCGGCCCATCCCGACCTGCTTAGCCTATCCAGCGTGGGCAAGAGCGTCGAAGGGCGCGAACTCTGGTGCGTGACCGTCAACAACCCGAAGACCGGCAAGGATCTCGACAAGCCGGCCATGTATGTCGACGGCAACATCCACGGCAACGAGGTCCAGGCGGCCGAGGCCTGCCTCTACACGATCTGGTACCTGACCGAGAATTACGGGCGGGTCGAGAAGATCACCAAGCTCGTGGATGAGCGGGCCTTCTACATCGTGCCGACCGTCAACCCCGATGGCCGGGCCTGGTGGTTCACCGGCCCGAACACCACCAACAGCTCGCGAAGCGGCAAGTCCCCCGTCGACGACGACCGCGACGGACTGTTCGACGAGGATGGGTACGACGACATCGACGGCGACGGCCAGATCACCCTGATGCGGAAGAAGGTCGCCGACGGCCGCTTCAAACTCTCGCCCGACGACCCCCGGCTGCTGGTCCCGGTCAAGCCCGGCGAGAAGGGAGACTACGAACTCCTCGGGAACGAGGGGATCGACAACGACGGCGACGGGCAGGTGAACGAGGATGCGCCCGGCGGCTACGATATGAACCGGAACTGGCCCGCCGACTGGCAGCCCGACCACCTCCAGCGAGGCGCGGGGGACTTCCCCCTGTCGTGGCCCGAGACCCGGGCGACGGCCGACTTCATCCTGGCCCACCCCAACATCGCGGGCGTCCAGGCGTTCCACAACGCCGCCGGGATGATCCTCCGGGGGCCGGGCCACCCCTCTCGCCAGGCCAATTACCCCTCGGGAGACGATCGGGTCGCCGAAGAGATCGGCGCGAACGGGGCGAAGATGCTCCCGTTCTATCGGAACTTCGTCATCCACAAGGATCTCTATTCGGTCCACGGCGGGTTCATCGGCTGGACCTACGAACATATCGGCATCTTCTCGTTCACCAACGAGCTGTGGAACACCGATCAGATGCTCGGCGCCCCCGCCCCCCCGGGGGCCACGCCCGGCCAGACCCTCGCCCGAGCCGTCGGACAGGACGGCCAGGAGGACCAGCTCTTCGCCAACGACAAGCTCCTCTTCGGCGCGAGCTTCCGCGAGTGGAAGCCGGCCAAGCACCCGCTCTATGGAGATATCGAGATCGGCGGATTCGTCAAGGAATCGCAGCGCGTCCCGCCGACCTTCATGATCGAGGAGCTTTGCCACCGGAACGCCGCGTTCGTCCTCTACCACGCCGACCAGATGCCCCGCCTGGAGTTCGGCGAGGTCGAGGTCAAGCCGGTCGTGAACGACCTCTTCACCCTCACCGCGACGGTCGAAAACACCCGATCGATCCCGAGCATCGCCCAGCAGGCCGCCAACCACAACATCGGCGTGCCCGACATCCTGAGCCTCGAAGGGAACGGCCTGACCGTCGTGGCCGGGGGGCGACTGGTCAACGAATATTCGGGCGAGATCGACGCCGTTGAGCGAGACCCGGCCCACCTCAAACTCAACGCCGGGGTCTCCGGTCACGATTCGGTCCGGGTCCGCTGGTACGTCCGGGGGAAGGGCACGGCCACGCTCAAGCATGCCTCGCAGAAGGGCGGGACGATCACCAAGCAAGTGGAGGTGAAATAACCCCCCGTAAGGCATGGCGGTTGCTAATGTGTCATGGCGAGTCGCACTTACCGCAATCCGGAACGGGAGGCTCCCATGACGCAGAAGATCCACCGTCGTGAAGACGTGAACCCCGAACGGGGCGAGCATGAGTACGGCGACGTCGAGTTCGCCGACCCCGTGAACAAGAAGTACCCGGTCGACACCCCCGAGCACGTCCGGGCCGCCTGGAGCTATATCAACCACGCCGACAACGCCGCGAAGTACGAGAAGGATGAGGTCGAGGCGATCAAGCGCCGGATCAAGAAGGCCGCCAAGAAGCATGACGTGGAGATTCACGACGATTGATCGGAGATTCGGATCGCTCCGGCGATTTCCGTGGACCGTCCGGATCGCCCTGGTCGGGGCGGTGGTCTTGCCCATCGCCCTGATCCTGGCCACCGAACCCGACCGACGCCGGGCGAGATTGCTCGAACGGGCCAACTGGCACGAGTCGCAAATCCAGGGAATTCACGGGGCTTACCCGAACAGCAAATACATTTCGATAGATCGGAACCACCAGCCGATCACCGACCGCCAGCTGGCACGCGACCAGTGGCATTGGAAGATGATGCTGAAGTATGTCGATGCGGCCCGGACCCCGATGAAGCCCGTCGCCCCCGACCCGCCGATGCCCTGATCCCCGAGGAGACCGACGTTGACGGCCGAAGACCCGAACCGATCCTTCATCGCCCCGGGTGCCATCGTCCTGGGGGACGTCCTCCTCGGGCGGGAGGCGAGCGTCTGGTATAACGCGGTGATCCGGGGGGATGCCGAGCGGGTCGTGGTCGGCGACGACTCGAATATTCAAGACCTGTCGATGTTGCATGCCGACCCCGGATTCCCCTGCGTGATCGGCCCTCGGGTGACGGTCGGACACCGGGCGATCCTCCACGGCTGCGTCGTGGAAGAGGGCTGCCTGATCGGGATGGGGGCGACCTTGCTGAACGGGGTCCGGGTCGGCCGGGGGTCGGTCGTGGGAGCCGGGGCGGTCCTGCCCGAAGGGTTGCAGGTCCCGCCCGGATCGCTGGTGATGGGCCTGCCGGGTCGGGTGATTCGCGAGGTCGACGATGCGATGAGGGGCCGGATCGACCACGCCTGGCGGCATTACGTCGAACAAGCCCGGAGGCATCGGGCCGGGGAATTCACGCCCAGGCCCCCGTCCATCGGATGAGGATTACTTCGAGTCCGGGCAACCGACGGCCCAGTCGATGGCGTTCTTCAGGAGCCGGTTGAAGGCTGGCTCGGCGAAGTCGTCCATCTGGCCGAGCGAGGTATAGAACACGTGGTTGCCGGCGCTCGGGGTGTTGACCCAGGCGATCGGCTCGGGGGCCTGGTCGGGGATCGAACCGATCAGGAGCGGCGTGGTCGTCTTCGCCAGAGGGCTGACCATGTAGAGCGAGCCGTTGCCGATCAGATCGGAAACCTCCACTCCTTCGAGGATCGGATGAGTGGCCTCGGAGGCCGGGGCCACGGCGACCTTGGGCCCGTCCTTGTGGTGGTTGGTGTAGTGCCCGCCGAGGATCTGGGGGTCGAAGTCGGGCCACATGTCGCGGCCCGAGGGGGCCTCGGTCTTCCCCCTCATCGAGAAGGCGTGGCTGGCGGTCCGGATGCCGACGACCGGCTTGCCCTCGGCCACGAATTTGCGGATCGCGGCGAGCTGCCCCTCGGTCAGGACCCGCCTCCGGGCGCTGACCAGCATCAGATCGGCGTCGGCCAGCACGCCCACGCCCGGCAGCTCGTCGCGTTGGCCTTCGGGGGAGAGGATGTAGTCGACCTTGTATTCCGGGATCAGGTGCTTCGAGGCGAAGGCCGGCAGGGTGGCCTCGGTCCGGTACTCGTCGTCGGCGATGATCATGGCCACGGTGGGCCGGGCGTCGGTCGAGAACCGGAACGGCTTGCCGCCGAGGATCTGGTCGCTGGTGAGGGTCGGGGCGACATATTTCTCGACGTGCTCGACCATCAGGTCGGTGCCCGCGAAATGGTCGACGAAGGGGGGCATCTTGGGGTTGTACATGGTGTCGGTCATGTCCCGCATCAGGGCGACGTTCTTGCCGTTCTTGGCCAACTGTCGGAGCCCGAACGGGCGGCCGAGCACGCACATGTTGAGATGCACGCCCATCAGGATCACGTTCTTGATCCCGCGATCTTCGAGGATGCTCCAGACTTCCTCGCCGTTGTCGCTGATGTAATCCCGGTCGGCGATCGTCAGGACGTCGATCTGCGACTTCCAGGGAGCCCGGGGGTTCCGGCCCTTCGAGGCCAGTTCCTCCGCCCATTTCTTGTGCTCTTCCGGGTCGTCATCCTCGCCGCCGTCGGACTGGTCGATCGGGTAGGTCCCCTTCTCTTCCGAGGGGATGACCTTGCACCACGAGGCGATGTCGGCGGGCAGGCTCTTCGAGCGAGGCGTCGAGGTCGCGTGCTTGCGGGCGGGGTGGTCCTTGTAGGCGGCCATGCACTCGCTCGGGGAGTGGATGATGGTCACGCCCTTGGCCCGGGACGCCTGGAGGACCTTCTCCATGACCGGGGCCATCTCGGTCTCGCGATGGACCGCGTTCAGGCAGTGGTGGAGGTCCCACATGTCGCAGACGATGATGGCGGTCTCCTTCGAGTCCCACGTGGTGGGCGTCTCGATCAGCCGGAACTTGCCGTCGGCCTCGACCCGGGAGCGGAGGCGAAGTTCGAGCTTCTCCCCCTCCTCGAACGCATGGGCCGCGAAGGCCGGGACGAACACCGAGGCCAACGCAAGGGCCGCGAAGGTCCGGGCCCAGGGGCCACCGAATCTGGGACGTCGCTGCTGCATCGAATTCCTCGCTGATCGTGAAGGATCGGTCCCATAAAGCGGCGACTCATGGACAGGGCCGCCGGAGACCCGATAATACAGTCCCGGGACGCCGCAAGCCACGAGGCAAGGGGGAGCCTCGTCCGAGATTAAGCCCAGGCCCTCCGGGGAGCGATCATGGCATCCGTCCGCCCGGGGTGAGTGATCGCCGTCGAGCCACAGCAACGATGCGGGATCGCCCGCAGACCGCGCTCGGACGTCACATCTGACCCATCACCCGGAAGGATGACCATCAATGGACGAGATCCTCAAGGCCCTGGCCGCCCACACCGGAATCAGCATCGAGACCGCCCGGACCGCCCTCGGGGCCATCCTGGGATTCGTGAAAGGCCGCCTGCCCGAGAACGTGGCCAACCAGTTATCGACGGCACTGCCGGGCTCGGACGAGCTGGCCACATCGGTCGAGGAAAATCCGCCATCCGGCGGCGGCCTCCTCGGGACCATCACCGGCCTGGCCAGCAAGGTCCTCGGCGGGAGTGCGGGCGACTCCTCGAAGCTCCTCAGCCTGCTCACCGCGTCGGGCCTGAGCATGGCCCAGATCCATGCCTTCCTCCCCAAGGCCCTCGAACTGATCAAGCCCCACCTCCCGCCCGAGGTCTTCGAGAAGATCGAAGGACTCGTCCCGGCCTCGGCCCCCGATCCCGCCGAGGCTTGATCGACGGCGCGAAGTCCCCTCACCCCGACGGCTGCGGTGGGGGACTGACCGGACAGGCTTCGGCAGGCGGACCACCCTACCCGCATCATCCGATCGGCCGATGCTCGACGATCTCATCCCGCTTCGCTTCATGGGGCGGACCAAACGGGCCACCGGGAGTGATCCAGCGGACGACCACCCCCACCATCGCACCGTATCCCATCCCGATCCAGGAACTGACCTGAAGATCCTCGACGTCCGCGATCAGTAATCCCAGGATCAGATAGATCCAGGCATATGCGGCGAAACCGACGAAGATGGGCCTCCGTAGCGGCTTCCGGACGATCACGCCGAGGCTCGTGATCGCGAGCAGGCCGAGGAACGTCGCGTAGACCAGCTCCTCGGCAAATCGGCCCCCGTATTCCCTCCAGGTCTGGAGGCCGACCCCGACGGCGGCCACCAGGAGGACAAGGTCGAGCAGTGAGCAGCGGAATCGACCCATCTCGAGCCCACCTCCGGGGGAGGTCCAGAACCATCGGGCGCCGAGGACAATCGGGCCTGGCCCGATGGCCGGTGGACACAGCCGCCGGAACCTCGATAATACAGTCCCCAGGCCAGTGCATACCACGACGACCCCGAAGCCGGCCAGCAGCGAGGCAAGACCATGCTCCGATCCGCCAGGTGGATGATCTCGATCGGCCTGATCCTCAGTCTGGCCTCGGCCAGAACCTGGGGTCAGGTCCCGGACGCGAGCCGACTCTTCGACCGCGAGAACCTGATCGCCTGGTGCATCGTGCCTTTCGACTCGAAGCACCGGACTCCCGAGGAACGGGCGGCGATGCTCCAGGAGCTGGGGTTCCGCCACTTCGCCTACGACTGGCGAGGGGAGCACATCCCGACCTTCGATGCCGAGGTCGAGGCCCTCAAGCGGCATGGGGTCTCGCTCGACGCCTTCTGGCTGGCCCCGGGGGAGTTGAACGACACGTCTCGCCTGATCCTGGATGTGCTCAGGCGTCATGAGGTCAAGTCGTGCCTCTGGGTCCTCCTGGACTTCGGCCAGGATCGGGCGGAAGGGGCCGAGCAAGCGAGGCGGGTCGAGGCGGCGGCGAGCAAACTCAAGCCGCTGGCCGAGGAGGCGGCGATGGTCGGTTGCACCCTGGCCCTGTACAACCACGGGGGTTGGTTCGGCGAGCCGGAGAATCAGGTGGCCATCATCGAACTCCTCAAGAAACAGGGGGTCGAGAACGTCGGGATCGTCTACAACCTCCACCACGGGCACCCGCACCTCGACCGGGTCCCGGCGATCCTCAAGTTAACCATGCCTTATCTGAAGGCTGTGAACCTGAACGGGATGGACCCGGGGGCCGACCCCGGGGCCAGGAAGATCCTGCCGCTGGGGCAGGGATCCCTCGACCTGGCGCTGCTCAGAACCATCCGCGACTCCGGCTACCGGGGGCCGATCGGCATCCTGGGCCACACCCAGGACGACGCCGAGGAACGGCTCCGGGACAACCTGGACGGCCTCGACTGGCTCCTCCAGCAGCTTGATGGCAAGCCCGCCGGCCCGAAGCCCACGCCCCGGACTCCCGTCCCCGCCCCTCCCGCTTCGAAGGCCGAGGCCGCTCCCGGCGACCCTTCGACCATCGCCGCCTTGCTGGCCGAGGCCCGGACCCAGGGCGACCCTCGACGCGGGGCCGAGGTCTTCGCCTCGACCAGATTCGCCTGCCTGACCTGCCACAAGGTGGCCGGTCGAGGGGGCGAGGTCGGCCCTGATCTCTCGGGCGCCGGGGCCTGCATCAAGCCCGAGGAGGTCGTCGAGTCGGTCCTCTGGCCCAGGCTCAAGATCAAGGAGGGGTATGAGTCGGTCTCGGTGGCGACCCACGACGGGCGGGTCCTCCAGGGATACCGACAGATGGAGTCGGACCGGGAGCTGGTCCTCCGCGACCCGACCACGAACGAGGTCTCGCGGCTCCCGAAGGATCAGGTCGAGGCCGTTCAGGTGGTCGGGACCTTGATGCCCGAAGGGCTCGCTGGGGCGATGACCCCGATCGAGCGCCGGGACCTGGTCCGGTTCCTGATCGACCTGGGCAAGCCGGGCTCGACAGTCCCCGACTCCTTGCTCCGGATGACCCACACTCCGGCCGAGTTCACCTTTGAACGAGCCCCCCTCGACCCGTACCGGACGCCCGGCTGGACGCATCCGGTCAACCGCGAACGCCTTTATGACTACTATGCCAAGGAGGCCGAGCACTTCGGCAAGCTCGCCGAGGTCCCGACACTCCTCCCCCCCTTCCCCGGACTCGACGGCGGGGTCAAGGGGCACTGGGGGAACCAGAACGAGGACGTCTGGGCCGACAGCCGGTGGAACTCGGTCGACCTGGGGAGCCTGCTCTCGGGCGTCTTCCGGGGGGCCGACGTCACCGTGCCCAAGGGGGTCTGCGTCCGGATCGGCGACCAGGGCGAACTGGCGGTCTGCTTCAATCCCGAGACGCTGACCTATGACGCGCTCTGGTCCGGCGGATTCGTCAAGTTCGGCCCCGTTCGCCACGGGTTCATGGACGGCCTGATCCTGAAGGGCACCCCCCTGCCCCGCCCGGCGGGTGAGAAGCCATCCGCCCCCTTCACCTATCGCGGGTTCTACCGGCACGGCAAGCGGGTCATCTTCGCTTATGCGATCAACGGCGAGGAGATGCTCGACTCCCCCTGGGTCGAGGACGGCCAGTTCGTCCGGATCGTCGGCCCGGCGAAGGATCATCCGCTGAGGTCCATGATCGAGGGCGGTCCCACGCAGTGGCCCCAGGTGATCGAGACGAAGGGGAAGCTCGGGACGGCCGGGCCGTACGCGATCGACACCATCGAGCCTCCCTTCGCGAATCCGTGGAACGCGATGATGTTCTTCGGCGACCACGACTTCCTGCCCGACGGGTCGGCGATGCTCTGCACGATGCAGGGGGACGTCTGGCACGTCACCGGGCTCGATGACAAGCTCGATCACGTGAAGTGGCGTCGATACGCCTCGGGACTCCACCAGGCGCTCGGGCTGGTCGTTGTCGACGGCGTTCCCCACGTCCTGGGCCGCGACCAGATCACCAGGCTCCGCGACCTCGACGGCAACGGCGAGGCCGATTTCCACGAGGTCGTCAGCAACGCCTACCTCACGTCCACCGCCGGTCACGACTTCATTTGCGGCCTCCAGCGAGATACCGAGGGGAGATTCTACACCGCCTCCGGCCCCCAGGGCGTGCTCCGGATCTCGAGCGACGGTAAGACCGTCGAGACCCTGGCCACCGGCTTCCGGAACCCCGACGGGATCGGCCTCGGGCCAGACGGCACGATCACCGTCCCCAGCTCCGAAGGGACGTGGGTCCCGGCCTCGATGATCGCCGAGATCAAGCCCGGCGAGCACTACGGCTATCCCGGACCCAAGGACGACCAGCCACCCGCCTTACCCCTGGTCTACCTCCCCCGAGGGCTGGACAACTCCAGCGGGGGCCAGGTCTTCGCCGACAGCGACCGGTTCGGACCGCTCGGCGGGCACTGGATTCACACATCGTTCGGGGCCGGGTCATTCTTCCTGGTCCTCCGCGACTCGGTCGACGGCCAGCCGCAGGGGGCGGTCGTCCCCCTGCCCGGCGACTTCCTCGCGGGGGTCCACCGCGCCCGGATGAACCCCAAGGATGGCCAGCTTTACGTCTCCGGGATGGCCGGCTGGGGGACCTACACCCCGCTCGACGGCTGCTTCCAGAGGGTCCGCTACACCGGCGAGCCCGCCCAGCTTCCGATGGCCCTCCACGCCCACGAGAACGGGGTGGTCGTCACCTTCTCCAACCCGGTCGATCGCGAGATCGCCGAGAAGCCGGGCTCGCACTTCGTCCAGGCCTGGAACTATCGGTATAGCCCGGCTTATGGCTCGCGCGAGCTATCGCCGAGCCATCCGGGGATCGCCGGCCACGACCCGCTCGCGATCCGATCCGCGCACGTCCTGTCCGACGGCCGGAGCCTGTTCCTGGAGCTGCCCGACCTGCAGCCCGTGAATCAGCTCCAGCTCCACCTCCGCCCCGACGGAGGCAAGCCGATCGACGTCTTCGCGACCGTCCACCGGCTGGCCACCCCCTTCACCGGCTACCCCGGCTACGAGCCGACCTCGAAGACCATCGCCGCCCACCCGATCCTGGCCGACATGGTCGCCCTCTCGATCAAGCTCGCCCCCAACCCCTGGGCGGCCCCGATCCCCGAGGCTCGCACCATCCAGATCGAGGCCGGCAAGAACCTGTCGTTCTCGCCCCGATTGCTCAAGGTCCGCGCCGGGGAATCGATCAAGATCCGCTTCTCCAATCCCGACGTGGTCCCGCACAACTGGGCCTTGATCCGGCCGGGGACGCTCGGCAAGGTCGGGGACCTCGCCAACAAGATCATCGCCGAGCCCGACGCCGCCGCCCGGAGCTACATCCCCCGGACCGAGGACATCCTGGCCTACACGGACGTCACCAACCCCCAGGACCAGTCGGTGATCTACTTCAAGGCCCCCGACCAGCCCGGCCGCTACCCGTTCCTCTGTACCTTCCCCGGGCACTGGATGGTGATGAACGGGGAGATGGTGGTGGAATAAAGCTGAGTCTACGTATTACCCTTGGCCAGTCGGGCCAACACCTCGGCAATCGCAGCGAGCGTCGACCTGGCACGACTCCCAGTTGCCGTATGATTCGCTCATTCTCCACCTCGGCGATCCATGGACAGATCGCCGCATTTCGCTTGTTCAGGCCGGTCACCGGATGACGCGGAAGCTGCCACGGCAACGGAACATAATCTGAGGGCGTAGGATCGGGAACGATGGTCGAAATCGCGACAACGAATTGCGTCCCCTCGGGAGGTGGCGAGTTGGGGTCGGTCACGATCACACAAGGGCGATCTTTGGGGTTTCGCCCTTGAGGATCCAGAAAATCGGCCACCAGAACAATATCGCCATATCGGGCCAGACGAGGTGCCGGAGTTTCCGGCATCAGAATGGCATTTCTTCATGAGCGAACATATCGGATGGTGGTTCAAACTTGCCGATCAACGCTCTCAATTGTTCGTTACTGGGGGTGATCCGCTCCGCCTCAAGGCGAGAGGATAGCTCCACTTCAGGATCATCAAATCGTTCGAGAGGGGAACCACGGTATAGGGTTGGCTTTTCGGGAATCGTGATCGATTCGAGCGTTCGAGACGATGCGCCAGACAATGCAACATATGCAAGGTCTTGTCGATTCGATTCGCGAAGCGTAAGCCTTAACAATCGTAGCAATCCATGAATCGCCGCGTGATTCTCCGGCCCTGCATCGGCAAAAGTCACCAAGAGCTTCATCGGTAACCCAAGGCTCAGAGAGAAGTCTGAGAGCATTCGGGCAATCCGAGTCGCATATCCCTGGCGGCGGTAGGCTGGGCGCACGAAAAAATCTTCAATTTCAAGAAATCCTCCGCTCGTCGTCGCGAACGCCCACCCGATCCGTTCGTCATGCTCGTAATCGAAAATCTCGCGGCAATGAATAGGCGTCGATGGATTCAACTCATCAGGGATCGCCCACATCAGTTCCAGAGGGCCGTCAGGGGATGCCGATCGAGCGTGGACTTTGCCGAGAGCGTCTTTCACTATCTGCCTCGAGTCCAAGCCCGCGTCGATCAACCATGCCTCGCGCGACCACTTCTCATAATAATCGCAAGAGATTGTGCCAATTCCTCGATCACCCCATTCCGGTCCCCAAGAATTAACGAACTTCAACCGTCGCCGGTCGTCGGAGTACCCAACAAGTGCGACGTGATGAGTACCGACGATGTCGGCCTCGGAGTTGAATTCCGGAATCTCACCCCTCTCCGCGTTGAACCATGCTTCGGTAACAGCGAATGAGACTTCAACTGGCCTTCTCGCTTTCAGAGCATGCCTGCACTCGTCCAGCCCACAAATTCGTCGATAATACTTTGCTCGATACAATTTCGCTTTTTCATCCAAGCCCTCGGGTTCGTCTTGATACCAATGAGCCTCATTGGAGAAGGGCCAGTCTCCCACACTCACATTTCCCCACCCGTACCTCACGCGTGCCGCGGTGATCGGCCAATTTCCTGGCCGAGTCCCTCTAATATCGGTCCCTTCGATCAGGCAAGAACGCGCGACCATGTAATTGGGATTAAAAATCACGGGAAGTTTGCGCGAAGTGTCGCGCTCGGACGGCTGCTCCACGCCAATGCCGTTCCGAGCTCGATCTCGCCGTTTGGGATGTCTTCGGTTCGCCATATCCTGATCGTATGCCTCGTCCCTCAATTCCGCAAGCTCGACAACGGGGCCGGGATCCGCCCGCCGTGCCGGACGAAGTCGGCCGAGCCTCCGGCGGCGTGGATCGGCAGGATGATCATCTCTCCGAAGAGGCCCCCGAAGACGGCGAGCTCTCCGGCGGCCTTGCCGGGGACGGGGATCACCCGGACGGCGGTGGTCTTGTGGTTGATCACGCCGATGGCCACCTCGTCGGCAATCAGGGCGGCCAGGGTCTCGGCGTCGGTATCGCCGGGGACGGCAATCATGTCCAGGCCGACCGAGCAGACCGAGGTCATCGCCTCCAGCTTGGCCAGGGTCAGGTCTCCGGACTCGACCGCGCGGGCCAGGGCCGAATCCTCGCTGACCGCGACGAACGCGCCGGAGAGCCCGCCGACGGAGGAGCTGGCGAACGACCCGCCCTTCTTCACCGCGTCGTTGAGCAAGGCCAGCGCGGCGGTCGAGCCGGGCCCGCCCAGCCGGGAGACGCCCATCGCCTGGAGGATCTCGCCCACGCTGTCCCCCACCTGGGGCGTGGGGGCGAGCGAGAGGTCGACGATCCCGAAGGCCACGCCCAGCCGGGAGGCGACCTCTCGGCCGATCAGCTCGCCGACCCGGGTCACCCGGAACGCGGTGCTCTTGATGACCTCGGCGATGTCCCCCAGAGTCGGGTTGGTGGGGGAGTGCGCGACCAGGTCCTCGACGGCCGCCTTGACCACGCCGGGGCCGCTGACCCCGATGTTGATCACGCAATCGGGCTCGCCGGCCCCGTGGAATGCCCCGGCCATGAAGGGGTTGTCGGCCGGAGCGTTGGCGAAGATCACCAGCTTGGCACATCCGAATCCGTCATGGTCGCGGGTCCGCTCGGCGGCGTCCTTCAGGACGTGCCCCAAGGCGGCAATCGCGTCCATGTTGATCCCGGCGGCGGTCGTCCCCACGTTGACCGAGCCGCAGACCCGCTTGGTCGTCGAGAGGACCACGGGCAGGGTCTCGATCAGGCGTCGATCCCCCTCGGTCCAACCCTTCTGGACCAGCGCCGTGAAGCCGCCCACGAGGTCGACCTCGACCTCGGCGGCCACCGCGTCGAGCGTCGAGGCGACGGCGAGATACCCCTCGGCCGTGTGCGCCGCGGCCACCGAGGCGATCGGGCTGACCGCGATCCGCCGGTTGACGATCGGGATGCCGTATCGGCCCTCGACCTCGCGGCAGACGGCGCGGAGCCGCCCGGCGTACTTGATCAGGCGCTCGCGGATCCGGGAGCAGAGGGTCTTCAGGTCGGGCGAGGCGCAGCTCTGCAGATCGATGCCCATCGTGACGGTCCGGACGTCGAGCTTGTGCTGGCGGACCATGCCGAGCGTGGACAGGACGTCCTCGGTGCGATGCAACGGAGTCTCCTTGCGCATAGGACGACGCCCCGGCCCGGTCGGGCGCGAAGCGTCCTGGATCAATGCACCTCAGATTACCGAAATCGGCCCGGTTTGACCATCTCCGCCGAACGGGCCCTCCGACGATCCGATCAGGCCCCCTCGACCGTCCCGCCGAAGAACGACTCGGCATCGGCGACGATGGATTCGAGGATCGCCACGGCCTCGGCGTCGGGGATGCCGATCAGGTCGCGGGCCAGGTCGAGCTTCCGATGCTCGGCCTCGGTGACGACCCGATCCGAGACCGCCCGCCGGACCAGGAGCGTGAACTCGTCCAGGCAGGACTGCTTGACCCATTCGGGGTCGAATCCCATCGCCTTCGCCTCGGCCGCGACATCGGGCCACTCGGCCTCCGAGCCGGGCAACTCGCCCAGGACCCGCTTGACCTTCTTGGTCCATTGCACCCGGTCGTACTCGCCCGAATCGAACGGCACCCCGTCGGCGATCGGTAGGGTGTCGGGGTCGACTCCCAGGAACCGGGCCTCGACCTCGCGAGAGGTCGGCTCCGGGGTCGCCCCGCCGCCCAGCGACCTCCGCAACGCGTTCAAAAAGCCCATCGGATCACCCTCGAAAGGAGTACACTCGTGAAGCACGGGGACGATTCGAGCATCAGGACTTATCCGGAGCTTCGTCTTTCGACTTCGGCTCTCCCTTGGCCTGGAAGTGGTCGAAGACCGCCCGGGCGATGTCGGCGCAGAGGCGGTTGCCCGCGTTGTCGGCCACCCATCGCTTGTCCTCATTCCCGTCGGTTAGGACGCAGACGGCGACCGGCCCGCCGGGGGTGGTGATGATCCCGGCGGCCGTCCTGGCCGCGTCCACGCTGCCGGTCTTGAACGCGACTTTCGTGCCGGGCGGGAGGAACCTGGGGAACTTATCCTTGTCGTCGCAGGCTTCCATGTGCTTGAGCATCGCCTCGCTGGCCTCGGTGCTGACCAGTTCCTTCTTGTAGAGGGCCTCGGCCAGCCGGACCATCTCATCGGCGGTGGTGCTGCCTAGGCCGAAGACCTTGCTCCGCTCGGGGAAGACCGAGGTCTCGCGCTTGTAGACCTTGGAGTGGGCCTTGGTGTTGGGGTAGCCCATCTTCTCCATCGTCTCGGCGGTCGATCCGATCCCGATCCGGTCGAGGACCAGATTCGTGGCGGTGTTGTCGGAATAGACGATCATCAGGTGGACCGCGTCCAGGAGCGGGAAGGTCGCCCCGTCGGAGAAGTGATACGTCAGGATGCCCGAGCCCGGCACCTTGTCCTCCTCCTTGAGCGTGACCATCTGGCCGAGGTCGACCTTCTTCTCGGCCGACTGTCGGTACGCCTCGACCATGATCGGGAACTTGATCAGGCTGGCCGTGGGCATCGGCTCGTCGGCGTGATAGGCGAACGACTCGCCCGTCTCCAGGTTCTTGACGGATACCGCCACCTTCCCCTTGTGGGCCTGGATCAAGGGGGTCAGCCGAGACTCCAGCGAGTCCTCCGCGATGGCGGAAGGCACCAGGGCCGCCAGCCCGAGGATCACCGAGGTCAATCCGATCCGCGTCTTCTTCGTCATCATCATCTCAGATCTTCCGGCAGGTTCGAGACGGGCGGTTGGTGACGGAGAGGTGGCCTCGATTCTCCCAGGTCGGTGACGTCTCGCCAACCGCTTTCCGATCCGCACCCGCTGCCCCAGGATGAATGGCTTCGATCGGGCGGAAAAGTGGGTCCGCTCCGCGTCAGGCAATGGCTTCGTTCCGACGCCGGGAATGGCTTCGATCGGGCGATCGGCGACCAAACGAACCCGGCCTCCATTAATTTGGGCAAAACAAGCGACCTGGATGGACCAATCGATCCTGGATCGAGAGACTTCCCCTCGGATCGTCGGTCGAGGATGGGTTTGTTTTGCAATCGAAGATGGTTTGCCATACAGACCTTCTGAATGCGTAGGGTGGCTTCGAGCGATGCCATTCCTCGATAAGATCGCGACGATGTCGAGGGGTTCCGCACACTTTCCCGGCCCCTGACCGCGAATTCTTTCGGGGAAGATGGACCCCGATCGGGTCCGGACGGCAGTATACCGGTGAGGGCGAACCGAGGGCCGGGAGGGGTTGACGATGAGGGCGGGGTTCAAATCGCAACTGGGCCGGGACTTGAATTTCCTTTTCCAACAGGGTGCGCCCCCTTCGGGGGACCGGGCCTTGCTGGAGCGTTTCCTCGCGACGGGGGACGAATCCGCCTTCGAGGCGCTGGTCGCGCGGCATGGGCCGATGGTCCGTGGGGTCTGCCGACGCCTGCTGAGCAGCCCCCATGACGCGGACGACGCCTTCCAGGCCACATTCCTGGTCCTGGTCCGGAAGGCCGGCCGGCTCCACGATGCCGACCGCCTGGGGCCCTGGCTCTACGGGGTGGCCAGCCGCGTGGCGACCAAGGCCCGGGCCCGAGAAGCCCGCCACCGCCATCAGCAGACCGTCCCGCCCGAGGGCCTCCACTCGCGGGACGGAGGGAACACCGACCTGATCGACGTCCGGCCGATCCTCGACGCCGAGCTGGCCCGGGTCTCGGCCAAGCTCCGCGACGTGCTGGTGCTCTGCCTCCTGGAAGGGGCGACGGCCGAGGAGGCGTCGCTCCAGCTTGGCTGCCCGGTCGGGACGGTCAAGAGTCGGCTGGCCCGTGGGCGAGATGCCCTCCGGACCCGCCTGATCGGCCGGGGGGTCGCCCCCGCAGTCGCCCTCGCCGCCGCATCCTCAATCTTCACGTCACCCGTTTCCGCCGCCCTGACCCGGGCGACCCTGGGCGCGATCGCCGGATCTCCGGCAAGCCTCGCGCCGGGTCTCGTCGCCCTCACGAGAGGAGTCGCACCCGCCATGATCTCGAAAACGACCGCGATGACCACGATGCTCCTGGGCGGGATCGCCCTGACCGGCCTGGGCACCGCCACCTGGTCGAATCTCCCGGTCCAGGCCCAGCAAGCCGGGGCCGCCGAGGCCCGACCTGCCGGCCGCCTGACCCCCGACCACGACAATCCGCGAGAGGTTTCGAGCCAGCACATCAGGCAGATCCTGCTGGCCTTCCACAACTACAACGACTCCAACGGCCACCTACCGCCCGCGTCGATCCATGGCCCCGACGGCCAGCCCAAGCTGAGCTGGCGTGTCGCCCTGCTGCCCTACCTCGACGAGGGGACCCTTTACAACCAGTTCCATTTGAATGAGCCCTGGGACAGCCCCCACAACAAGACCCTGATCGCCCGGATGCCGGCCGTCTTCGAGACGCCCGATTCTCCGGCCCCGGAGACACAGACCCGATTCCGTGGATTCATGGGCCCAGGGGCAATGTTTGAAGGGACGCGTGGCATCGGTTTCAATGAAGTGACCGACGGGACCTCGAACACGGTGCTGATCGCCTCGGCTCGCGAGCCCATCGTCTGGACCCGACCGGGCGAGCTGATCGTCCAGCCGGGCCAGCCCCTTCCCGCGATCGACGAGGCCGATCCGTTCTGGTGCCTGGTCGGGATGGCCGACGGCGCGGCCCTCTATGTGCCACCGGGGGACCAGCATCTCCTCGTCCAGATGATCACCCGATCCGGGGGCGAGGTCATCTCCTTTCCCACCCAGCCCGGCAAGGCGGGAGCCCTACCGCCGGCCACGCCGGCACCCATCGTGACCTACCCGGCCCTGCCGGCGGCTGGAGGCCCCGGGATGATGGGCGGGATGATGGCCTCGATGGGGACGACCGTCCCAACAGCAACCCCCACGATCGAACAACGCCTCCAGAGCCTGGAGGAGAAGCTCGACTTGCTCATCCAGAAGCTCGACGCCCAGACTCCCGCAGGAGCGAAGCCCTGAGCGTGTGGATGCATCTCCGGTCGAAAGGTCCGGGTCTTGGTCGCCAGACCCTCCCGGAGCAAGCTCCCGCACTCCAGGGCGGCTTCGCCGCATCGAGAGCCGCCGGAGGCTTTGGAGTGCGAGAGCTTGCTCACGCTTTCCACGGTCGGAGCTTGCTCCGTTGGGATCGGTCCCCTCAATATTCCTCGACGCCGATCACTTCACCCCCGTCGGGCGTGGACATGGCCCGGAAGACCTTGGCTTCGATGTTATCGCGGATGAATCGGACCGACCCGTCGGCCATCAGGAAGTTCGCCCCTCCGGGGAAGGGACTTCCGAACCCCTCGGGGGTCTTGTTGATCCCCCGGGCGGGGTCTCGCCAGTTGGCCGGGTAGCCCCAGGGCTTGAACTGGTCGGCGACCTCGCCCGCCAGGAACGTGTTCGAGGTCCCGTCGGGGATGCTTTTGATCGTCCGGGCGGTGTCGCCACCGAGGACCAAGGCATTGCCCGCGTAGTGGCTCGGGGCCAGACCGGAGGCCCCGGGAATCAACTTGATCCGAGGATTGAGGTAGACCCGGGCCGGCGTCTTGAAGGCGGCCTGATTCCGAGGGTCGTCCCAGGGGACCGCGAAGTTGATCTGGTTGTACAAGGGCTCTTGATCCAGGAACGGGAGCACCCGGGCCTGCCAGCCGTGGAGCAATCGCCCCTCGTCATCGAGGGTCGCCGCCGGGGGATAAGCCCCATAGGTGGACTCGTAGTTGAACAGCGCCAGCCCGATCTGCTTCAAGTTATTCGTCGACTCGACCCGATAGCCGACGATCCACGATGAGCCGATCCAGGGCTCCGTCGAGGTCAGGAGCCAACCCGCCTGATGAACGATCCCCGTCGCGGCGATCCCGGCCGCGAACATCAGGACGACCGTCCCCACCATCGACGCGGTCCACCGAACCCGCCACCCGGCCCCTTCCGGCCCTCGGACCTGGCGGTAGAGCCAGCCGAAGAAGGAGTGGGCCAGCAACGCGACCAGGACCAGGCAGGTCGCGCCGATCGCCAGCCCTCCCCGATCCACCGTCACCCCCGGGACGACCCTCCCGAGGAAGTAGATCCAGCCGAAGGCCAGCGAATACAGGGTCTCGGACGGGAAGGCCAGCCCCAAGGGGACCAGGACGAAAAGGCCAATCACGCCGAGGATCAAGAGGAACGTCCGGCTCATCGGCCTCCTCCCGGCAGGAGCCGCCGGATCTCGTCGATCGAGAGCCGCTTGACCGCACCGTTCACGAACAGGACCAGCCGATCGGGGCCGTAGAGGCCGGGTTCGTAGGCCAGGGGCGATGAACCGACGTCGACGGACTGGCCCGGGATATAGAGATAGCGGAGTCCCGAGGGGTCGGGCACTTGCCAGATCTCTTCCGGGATCTCGGCCGCCTTCGATTCCTCGGGGAATCTCCCGTCGTGACCCTCGGCGTATCGCCAGAGTGCGGCGCGGAGTCGGTCGAGGGCCAGGCGTCGGGGCTGGTCGGGATGGGTCGGCGGGGGCTCGGCGTCGGCCAGCTTGTAGGTCAGCCCTTGCTTCTTCCAGGCTCCCGGCGTCATCAACTCGCGGGCCCCGGAGATCATGGTGAGGACCAGGAGGAAGACCAGGCCCCAGATCCCGACCAGCATCGAGGCTCGCCCGAACGAGAGTCGGGGCCATCGCGGGAAATCGGCCCGGAGCCCGTTCCAGATCGCGCGAATCAGAAGGGTACAGACCAGGAACACGACCAGGAAGAACGAGATCGCGTCGAGCCGGGGCTTGGTCAGGTCGGTCAGGCTGATCGAGGGCATCCCCGCCCGGGCCGCACTCGCCGACGCGAGCAGGACGGCGACCGTGATGATCGGGACGCGAAGCGCTGGGGACGACAGCATCGGAGACCCCTCAAGGTCGAAACCCGGGAATCCGGGGAAACCACCCTCGAAGCCGATTGTCGAGCTTCCCTCGGGGGCATTCAAGGGGCCGGGCGGCGAATTGGGTGTAACCAAGTTCTCTGGTGGTGAATCGTCCGTCCTGGCAAATTGGGTGGACTTCTTGAACCCGACACCCGGAGTTCCGCCATGACACGGAAGGTGATCACCCTGGAGATCGAGGCCGAGGACGAGGATCTGATTCGCGGCTACGCCGGCTTCGTCGGCGAGATGAAGGATCTCGCCGCCACCACCCCCGATGGCTCGGTCCTCGACGTCTGCGAGGAGGCCGTCATCGAACAGGGTCGCGAGCACCAGCGTCGGCTCCTCCAACGCGCCGTCCGGGCTCGGCTCGAGCACGCCGAGAAAAAGGGGCTCCCCTGAGGATCTGTTCCTGTGGACAGGTTCGCGAGAATCGCGGGACCGCCACGCGCGAGGTCTTCACCTGCCTGGGGGCGATCACCTTGAGGCGGCACTGGTGGGGCTCGCGATGCCCTTGCGTGCCGGGAGGCTATCACGCCGATACCGTCCTCGGGCTCGACGGCGGCCTCAGCCCTCGATTGCAACGCAAGGCCTGCCGTAGTGCCGCCGACCTGTCCTTCGAGCGGGCCCGCGAGAACCTGCTCGAGCTGCTCGGCGTCTCGCCGGCGGCCGAGACCCTGCGGGTCTATTGCGAACGTCAGGCCAGCCGGATCGCGCGTTGGCAGGGCACCGAGACCGCCTCGGCCGAGGGCTTCGGAAAGGCCGGAGGTGGCTGGGAGTTCGCCGTTGACGCCGGCAAGGTCAACACCCGTGAGAAGGGCTGGCGCGACCTGAAGATCGCCGTGGCCCAGAAGCGACCGACGGCCAAACCGGCGACCCCCCAGCAGTGGGAGTCGCGCGTCTTGCCCAAGGCTACCGCCCGAGTGATGTGGGCCGACATCTCGGCATCCCGGCGATTCCGCCGGTCCTGGCACGCGCGGCTGAAGCGGCTGGGCCTGCCGGCGATGGCCCGGCTGCACGTGCTGGGGGACGGGGCGTCATGGATCTGGAAGGCGGCCGGCCGGGCCCTGACCGGGTGCCGCCAGACCCTGGATATCTACCACGCCAGCCAGCACATCGCCCTCGCCGGCAAGCGGCTCTTTGGCGAAGGGACAGCCGAGGCGACCACGTTCCACGAGCACGGCCGTGAGTTACTGCTGAGGGAAGGTTGGACGGGAGTTTGCCGGCTGATCGGCGAGGAACTGGAACGCGAGGACACACCGAAGAGGCGGGGGGCCCTGGAGCGACTGCTGAACTACTTCCTGGGCCACCTGACGCGGCTCGACTACGCGGGCCGCCTGGCGTCCGGCGATGCGATCGGAAGCGGGGTGGTGGAGGGTGCGGCGAAGACCCTGGGTCTGAGGCTGAAAGCTCGCGGGGCCCGCTGGCGGCACAAGAACGCCCGAGCCATGGCCGCCCTGATCTGCTGCCGTCAGACCGATCAGTGGGACCTATTCTGGAACCGGGCGGCGTGAAACCCAAGAATCCCTGGTCACACCCGGCGAATTCTTCGCCTTCGGTTGCCCTTGCAGGCGACCGGTCGTAGCGGATACAGTGATGGTTTCCCGGTGCGGCGGCGACCGAGCCGTTGCGCCTCGGGCAAGGACACCGGCAGACATCAGATAAGGGATCGGCGATGGCTCACAAGAAGGGTCAAGGTTCAAGCCGCAACGGGCGCGACTCGAATCCCAAGATGCGCGGCATCAAGCTGTTCGGCGGGCAGTATGCCAAGCCGGGCAGCATCATCTGCCGACAGACCGGCACCAAGTGGCACCCCGGCAAGGGCGTGGGGATCGGCCGCGACTGGACGATCTTCTCGCTGATCGAGGGGACCGTGAAGTTCGACCAGAACGGCCGGCGGATCAACGTCGTCCCGCTCGAAGTCGGGGCGGAAGTGGCCGAGCCCGTCCAGGCTTGAATTCCAATCAGACCAGGGCGGACCCTGACCGGGCCGCCCGGGACGGAGCGCAATGTTCGTCGATCGGGTGACCATCAACGTGAAGGGCGGCGACGGCGGCAATGGCTGCCTGGCCTTCCGTCGTGAGAAATACGTCCCGCGCGGCGGCCCCAGCGGGGGCGACGGCGGAGCGGGCGGATCGATCATCCTCCGCGCCGCGCAAGGGGTCACGAACCTCTCGCACCTCTCCTCGCAGCGGCACTGGAAGGCCGAGCGCGGCGAGCATGGCCAGGGTTCGGATTGCCACGGCCGGGGGGCCGAGGACCTGACCATCGACGTGCCCGCCGGCACGATCATCCGCGACCGAGACCGGGGCCACCTCCTCCGCGACCTCAAGAAGGTGGGCGACTGGGTGGCCGTGGCCAAGGGGGGCCGGGGCGGGCACGGCAACAAGTTCTTCAAGACCAGCACGAACCGGGCCCCTCGCCAGGCCGAGGCCGGCGAGAAGGGCGAGGAGCGCTGGATCACCCTGGAACTCAAGGTGATCGCCGACGTCGGCCTGGTGGGGCTGCCCAACGCCGGCAAGTCGACCCTCCTGTCGAGAATCTCTCGGGCCCATCCCGAGATCGCCGATTACCCCTTCACGACCAAGTATCCCAACCTCGGGACGGTCTACGAGGGGGATCGCACCTTCGTCGTGGCCGACATCCCCGGGCTGATCGAGGGGGCCCACGAAGGGCACGGACTGGGGCACGAGTTCCTCCGCCACGTCGAGCGGACCCGCCTGCTGGTCCACCTGGTGGACGCCGTCCCGATCGACGGGTCGGACCCCGTGGCCAACTACCGGGCGATCCGCAATGAGCTGGAGAAATACAGCCCGGCCCTGGCCGCCCGGCCCGAAGTCCTGGTGGTGACCAAGCTCGACCTGACCGGTTCCGAGGAAGCCCGCGAGCGGATCTCGGCCGAGCTTTGCCGCGAGATCCTGCCGATCTCGGCCGTCACCGGCAAGGGAATTCCCGCGCTGGTCCATCGACTGGCCGACCTGATCGACCAGCTTCCCGCCCCCGAAGAAACGACCGCCACCAAGCCGGTCCGTCCCAGGCCCGAGCCCGAGCCGGTCCCGGCCGTGGCCGATTCGGACGACTGACTGAAGAACACGCTATGAGCCTTCGTGCGTCGGAGGTTATCGTGAGCGGTCCCGAGAAGCGAGAGTTGATCGATCAGTGGCAGCGTTGGATCGACAACGAGCTGCTATGGCAAATTCAATACATGATTATTGATCGTCGCATTTTTAAGGCTCTCAATGATAGCCTACTACGCTTCGAAGGACAATATGAAGGCGCCGAGATAACAAAGTGGATAGCTCGCTGCTATATTGCAAACATCACGCTAGCAATTCGACGATTTGTTGATAAAGGCAATTCTGTCATTTCGATGTATCGCCTGTTAGATGAAATTTCGAAAGAATTGCCTTCTTTGGGTCCGGAACTCTTTCGAGATTTCGCGACTTGGCCTATAGAAGTGCGAGAGGGCAAACTCCTGCAAGACGCGATCATCAAAGACATGAAAGACCTAGGATCACATACAATAAAAATCAAATATTTAACAGACAAACATGTTGCTCACACAGACGCAAAAACAGATCCTCTAGAACTGCCCCAGGTTCAAGATCTCGACAAAGCGATTGAATTCTTACATTGGGTTTATCGCAAGTACGCATACTTACTCGCTGGGTATTCATGGCAACCTACCGATCCTCCCAACGAGAATGATATCGCTCCCCCAGGTGACGACGATTACACTGCACAATTCTCAAAAATGTGGGTCTCAATTCAGTAACTGATGATTTTCCCAACATTTTTTGGTTCTGAGGAAGTAAGTTACAATGTCTCGGATTGTCGCCGACCTGGGCAATTCGCGGCTCAAGTGGGGACAGGTTGGGCTAAAATATGGACTTGGGCCAACAGTGGCCTTGCCGACGGATGACCTCATCGCCTGGGATTCGGCGTGGGATGACTGGAAGCTCGACCAGGATCAAGCCGCCTGGTCGATCTCATCGGTCAACCCTCCGCTGGCGGATCGGCTGGCTCGGTTTCTGGCGGATCGCGGAGTGACCGAGATCCGCTGGCACCGGTCGGCGGCCGAGGTCGCGGTCCGTCATGACCTGGAGCATCCCCGGACGGCGGGGGCCGACCGGGCCCTGGCGGTGGTCGGGGCCCTGGGCCTGAAGGCGGGCCGAGGGCCGGGGCTGGTAGTCTCGTGCGGGACGGCGATCACGGTCGAACGGATTTCGAGCGAAGGTGTCTGGCAAGGGGGGGCGATCGCCCCGGGGCTAGGACCGATGGCGAAGGCCCTCCACCTCCTGACCGCGCAGTTGCCCGAGGTCTCGCCTCGCGAAGCGCCTGGGCCGTTCGGCCGGTCGACCGTTCCTGCGCTGGAGGCGGGCGTCTTCTGGGGGGTCGTCGGCGCGATCCGCGAACTGCTGACTCGGCAGTCCGAAGGGCTGGAGCCGACCCCCTGGCTGGTCTGGACCGGCGGCGACGCCCCGACCTTCTCCCGATGGGTCGATTGGCCGGGGGCCGAAGTCGTGCCCGATCTTGTCCTCCAAGGGCTCGCGCATGAATCCGATGACACCGTAGGGCAGGGCTCGCCCTGCCAAGATCCGTGACCCGGCAGGGCGAGCCCTGCCCTACGGAAAAACCAGGGATCGACGGCGAGTCCCCAATCCCGAGTCCTTCGGCCTGCGTGCTCACGGCCCCGGGCCGAGGAGCAATCGCGGTGATCCGGGTCTGGGGCGAGGGGGCCTTGAGGGTGGCCGACTCGGCGTTCCGTCCCATCCGAGGGAAGGGGCTGGCGAGCTCGCGACCGTGCCGACTCCGGGTCGGTCGGATCGGCTCGGGGCTGGGAGACGAGGTGGTCGCGGTCGTGATCGAGGGCCACCCGCCCGAGGTCGAGGTCCAGTGCCACGGCGGGCCTGCCGCGGTGGCCTTGGTGGTCGAAGCCCTGACGGTGGGCGGGGCGAAGCTCCGATCGGATCGCGCCTGGGCCCGGCACTCGGCCGGGTCGAGCCTCCGCGCCGAGGCCACGCTCGCGCTCGCCAAGGCCCCAACGCTCCGGGGGGCCGAGATCCTGCTCGACCAGGCCGAGGGGGCTCTCGACGAGGAACTCCGACGCGTCATCGAGTCGGAGCCAACCGAGGCGATCGCGATCCTGGAAAGCTTGCTCGACCGGGCCCGAGTCGGGGTAAGGCTGGTCGTGGGGTGGCGGGTGGTCCTGGCGGGCCGCCCGAACGTGGGCAAGAGCCGGCTCCTGAATGCGCTGGCGGGTTACGAGCGGGCGATCGTCGACCCGACGCCGGGAACCACTCGCGACGTGGTGACGGTCCCGGCCGCCTTCGGAGGATGGCCGGTCGAGCTGGCCGACACGGCGGGCCTCCGCGAGTCGGACGACCCGATCGAGGCCCGGGGGGTTGCCCTGGCCCGGGCTCGCCAGGGGGAGGCCGACCTCGTCCTGGTGGTCCTCGACCGCTCCCAGCCGTTAATCGAGATGGACCGCGCCGTGATCGCCGGTCATCCCGGAGCGTTGGTGGTCGCCAACAAGTCCGACCTCCCGGCCGCCTGGGACCCGGCAAGCCTGGGGGCCCGGACCGTCTCGGCCGAGCGAGGGGACGGTATCGACGACCTGGTCGGGGCGATCGCCGCCCGATTGGTCCCCGAGGCCCCGCTGCCGGGATCGGGCGTCCCATTCCGACCGATTCAAGCCCGGAGGATCGCGGCGATCCGCGACCGGATCCTCTCGGGAGACCGACGGCGAGCGATCCAGTCGCTCCGGCGATGGGTTGGCGGGTGATCGTCGGTCAGGAAGCCCTCACCAGGGGGTGTGACTTCGGATTGATGGAGCCTGAGTCGCAACCGTTCCGACACCGATTTTCGACCGGACGGCGAAATAACTGTCAACCACCGTTCATGTGGTGCATCCGGCAACTCGAGCTACACCAGCCGCACGACCCAAACCATTGCGGGACAATCATCTCCCCTGCGAGGCCAGTGACAGCGGACAAGCCGGATGCACCAGATGCTTCAAGCGTTGCGCTGAGAGAAGGTGGACGAAGTCATTTCAGAAAGGTCATTTCGGGGTCAAGGCGTACGGCCTCTTTATAGTCGGCGTCCGCTTTATCGTCCTCGCCCTTTCGACTCCAGGAGAAACAACGACAATAGTGAGCCCTGGCGTATTTCGGGTCGAGTTGAAGGGCCTTGTCGAAGTCGGCGATCGCCCTGTCGTCGTCGCCCTCCCGCTGCCAGCAGAAGCCACGATTGAGGTATCCAATCGGATGTTCGGGGTCGAGTTGAAGGGCCTTATCGAAGTCGGCAATCGCCCTATCGTCCTCGTTTTTCTGCAGCCAGGAGTAGCCTCGATAATAGAACAAGGTGGAGCGCCCAAGGCCGAACTGCTGGGCCTCAGTGAAGTCGGCGATCGCCTTATCGTGTTCTCCCCTCTGCTGCCGCGAGAATCCGCGATAGAAATAAGTGAGGGCGTCTTTGGGGTCGAGGCGGATGGCCTGGTCGAGGTCGATGATCGCCCTGTCATGATCGCCCTTGCGCTGCCACGAGAACCCTCGTTGGGAGAACGAAACAGCGACCTTGGGGTCGAGGTGGATAGCCTGGTCGCAGTCGGCGATCGCCTTATCGTGTTCACCCTTCTTCTCCCACGAGTAGGCTCGTACGTAGAAGGAGGCAGCGACCTTGGGGCCGAGGCGGCTAGCCTGATCAAGGTCGGCGATCGCCCTGTCGTGTTCACCCTTCTGCTGCCACGACACCCCACGATGGTAGAAGGATGGGGCGTGGTTGGGATCGAGGCGAATGACCTGGTCGAAGTCGGCGATCGCCCTGTCAGGCTCCCTTTTCTGCTCCCACAAGCAACCGCGATTGTAGAACGGAGCCGGGTGCTTGGGATCAAGGCGGATGGCCTCAGTGAAGTCGGCGATCGCTCGATCCAGATCCTTCTTGGCGGCCGCCTCCTGACCCCGCTTCAGCAGATCATCTGCCGACTGGCCGGACGCCCACTTCGAGGTCAAGGCGACGACCGCGAGGGAGACCACGATTAGCTTCGTTGTCGCTCGCTTGGCATGCATAAGGCCACCTCCATGCCGGCAGATGGGATTCCTTTTTGTGGAATATAGCCTTTCCCCCAATGGTGGTCTATTTCAATTGGTGATGTATCGTTTCGGGCTAGCGATCGATTGTTTCCTTTCATCTCTACTTCAACCCTGTCAGTTTATCCTCGACGCAAGTCGTTTACAGCGGTTCACACCCGCGATGCGCACGATGCATATTCGTAGGGCAGGGCTTGCCCTACCGATCGAGCGTTGACTGCCACGCCCTGATCGCTCGAGCCAGCAGGCGCAACCGAGACTCCCACCACTCCTGATGATGTGGCTCCCAGTCGATTCCACCGATTTGTGTTGCATCCGCCGCCGACTCCTCGATCAGCACTGCCATCGCGGACACCGTCTCGGGGGCCGACAGTTCGGCCGGGAATCGATCCCGATTCATGCCGAACGCCCGTCCGCCGTCGCCGCACGCCGAGATCCGGTGCCGGAGAAATGCGGCCACCGCCGTCATCCCCGGAGTGTCCGGCCGGGCCTCCGCCCGGCCCAGCCAGTGTCGGAACAGCAACTCGGTCGCCCCATTCGAGAACTTGACCCGATCGTCGCCGCACCAGAACGTCTCACCCAACTGGCCACCTCCTCGAATGCGGTTCTCTTCGCCGGACGACCCAGGTCAGCAGCGGCGAAGTCCCCGGTGAACGAGGGTTCGCGGAAGCGAATCACGACCCGCCGCCTGCTGCGTCGTCGGGTTCGGCAGACACCGCATCTGGATCGAGGCGCTGCCGTACCTCGACGAGAAATTGCGCGATGGCCGAGACCGTGTCGTCTTTGGGACTGTCGATGCGGAACCACTCACGGTCCTCCCAGACGACCGGAACGCCGAGATGCTGCGTCAGTTGATCGTCGAAGTCGGCCCATGGGCCGCCGGGACCGGGGCAATCGGCCTCGTCGGCCCAGGACGGCGGCATGAAGTTAAACCCGAGCCACAGCCGCCCCTCCGCCGTTCGCCGAATGTGCGGCTCTCCCATGGGGTCGAACCCCTCGAGCAGGTACTCCTCGACGCCGTCTTCCATCCGCAAGCCCTCCGCCGCCTATTGTTAAAGCCCTGGGGGACCGGCCCGCCGGGGGTTCGAGGAATCTCTTCTACAGGCCTGTTCGTTTAGCCTCGACGTAAGTCGTTTAAGCAGAAGCGAAATCCTGACAAATTCGGGCGATTATTCACCGATTCCACTTTTGACGGTTGTCGGATCGCCCCAATTTTATCCATGTCGGAATTCGTCCTCAATGGCGAGGCCTCCCTTGTCGAGACCACATGGCTCCGTGGTCCCACCCCTTCACCGGGCCGAGAGGTTCTCGATCAGTCGGGCGAGGAAGCCGATCAGGTCGGCGTAGGTCTCGACCCCGATCCGCTCGTTCACGCCGTGGATCCGCTCGAGGTCGCTGGGCGTGAGCCTCAAGGGGAGGAATCGGTAGATGTCCCGGGAGATCGGGGCGTAATAACGCGAGTCGGTCGCGACCATCGAGAGGCCCGGGGCCACGACCGCGTCGGGGTAAATCTCGGCGATCGTCCGCTGGAGGGCCCGGAAGCCTTCCGAGTCGGTCGAGGAGACTCGCGAAGGCTGAAATGGCTCGCCGTCGAGCGAGTAGGCGAGTGACCCCGAGCCGAATCCGAGTCCTTCCAGTTCGGACTCGACCCTCCGGAGCGCCGACTCGGGGGTGTCTCCCGGCAGGAGGCGGAGGTTGACGAAAGCCTCGGCCTGCCTGGGGAGGACGTTCGCCGTCTCCCCGCCCCGGATCACCGTCGCGGCCGTGGTGGTCCGGATCATGGCGTTCGTCGACGGCTTGGCGGCGAACTGGCGGGCGATCAGGCCGCCGGTCAGCCACCGATTCGCGAGCGCAACGCGGCGGGACCAGGGCATCTCCGGCCCGAGGAAGTCGAGCATCGCGGAGGTCGCGCCGTCGATCCGGGCCGGGAACGGGTCCGACTCCAGCCGCTCGACCGCCGCCGCGACCATCCCGACGGCCGTGTGCGGCGGGGGCATCGACGAGTGCCCGCCATCGGCCTTCGACGCGATCCGGATCGTGGCAAACCCCTTCTCGGCGACCCCCACGAAGGCGACCGGGCGACCGATCCCGTCGATGATCCCCTCGGTCAGGCCGCCCCCCTCATCGAGGACGAACCGGAATTGGACCCCTCGCCCCCGGAGGATCTCGGCGGCTTTCCGATTCCCCTCGCGACCGCCCGTCTCCTCGTCGTGCCCGAGCGCGAAGTAAACGTCGCCGACTGGACGAAAGCCCTTGGTCAAGAGACCCTCGGCCGCTTCGAGGAGCCCGAGTGCTCCCGATTTCACGTCGAGGGCCCCTCGGCCCCAGATGAAACCGTCGGCGACCTGGCCGGAGAACGGCGGGTGGGTCCAGTCCCCCTCGCTCCCCGGCTCCGCCGGGACGACGTCGAGGTGCGACATCAGGAGGATCGGCAAGCTTGAGGCATCGGTCCCCTTCCAGCGGAACAGGAGGGAATGCTCGCCCACGACCTCGCAGTCGAGCTGCCGGTGGGCCTTCGGGAACTCCGCTTCCAGGTAGGCCCGGAGGGCTTCGAAGGGGGCCGGATCGGTCGACGAGGGCGGGCGGGCCGCGACCGTACGGAACTGGAGGGCGCGGCCCAGCCGATCGGCGAACCCCGGCCTCGTCTCGACCGATCGAGCCCGAGGCGCGGTCACCTGACGCGACGGGAAGAAGTAGGCGGCCCGGATGACGAGGACCGCCGCCAGCGCGATCGGCGCGGCGATCAGCCCCGCGAGGGCGATCCGCAGGGAGCGTCGGAGCCGGATCGGACGGATCATCGCGTCTTCCCGATGGGATAGAGGGGACCCTCACCCGGCCTTCGGCCACCCTCTCCCGGTGGGAGAGGGAATTTCTGGCTCCCTCTCCCACCGGGAGAGGGTTGGGGTGAGGATCTTCCATCGAACTTCGATTCTCGGCGAAATCCCAGGCTCAGTGCCAGCCCGCCAGGATTAGCGGAAGAGACCCTCACCCGGCCTTCAGCCACCCTCTCCCGGGGGAGAGGGAAGCTTCTGGCTCCCTCTCCCACCGGGAGAGGGTTGGGGTGAGGGTCTTCGATCGACCCTCGATTCCCGGCGAAATCGATCCCGAGACACGACCGGGATCTCGGGCGAATCTCAGGGCTTTGGCGGGGCCTCCACCGGGCGTCGGGACAGGAGATAGGCGATCAGGTGGGCGAAGTCGGACTCCTCGATCTGCTCGGCCAGGTTGGCGGGCATCGGGGAGAGCTGCGAGAGCTTGCGGTCCTCGACGTCCGAGGAGGGGACGCGGACCTCCTTCCCCTGGGCGTCGGCCAGCACGAGGACCTCGCCATCCTGCCGGAGCAGGAGGCCGGATTCGACCCGGCCGTCGGTCAGGGCCAGGGTGGTCACCCGGAATGCCTGGTCCACGTTCCGGTTGGGGTCGAGCGTGTCTTCCAGGAGCCGGTCCACCCCCCGGACCCCCACGCCGTCGAGTTGCGGGCCGACCCGGGCCCCCTTCCCTTCGAGCTGGTGGCACGCGGCGCAGTTCTTCTCGAAGATCGACACGCCCTTCGATGCATCGCCGCCGCTGGCAAGAAAGGTCTCGCGACGCTTCGCGATCAGGTCCTGGACCTTCCGATCGGCCGGGGGAAGGTCCTTCAGGAGCGATTCGAGCCGGGCCTGGATGTCGGGCACGCCGCTGTTCGTCAGGCGGACGGAGACCCCGCGCTCGCCGAGCGGTCGGGCCGACGCCTTGCCGGCGGCCACCGCTTCGAGGAGCGCCTCGGCCCCCGGGCGATTCTGGGCCAGGCCGGTCGCGATGGCGGTCTGCAACCGAGCGGGGGCCGTGGCCAGGGCCTCGACCAGGATCGTTCGAGACTCGGGCTTGCCGGTCGCGACCAGGAGGCTCGCGGCCTGCTCGCGGACCTCGACCGGCTCGGCGGAGTCGCGGAGCATCCGGCCGAACGCCTCGATCGAGCCGGCCGGGTCGATCGAAGCCCAGGCCGTCATGGCCGAGGTCCGCCGAGGGGCGGGAGCCTCGGGGCTCGCGGCGATCGCGGCCAGCGTGTCGCGGGCCGATTCCAGCTTCAACGAGCCCGCCAGTTCGATCCCGGCCTGGACCTCATCGCCCACGTTCGAGGACAGCAGGGCCTTCGAGGCGTCGGCGGCCAGCCCCCGAGCGTCGGGCCCGAGCGCGACCCCTCGCTCCTGCATCCCCTTCTGGATCGCCTCGAGCAAAGCAACCTGATCGAGCGTCGAGACGCCCGAGGTCCGGGCGAAGGCGACCAGCCCGGCCTCGGCCTCGGGGCCGCCGAACCGGGCGACGTGGCGGGCGTAGCGGGTCCGGGTGGCGATCGGCTCGGGGTGTTTGGTCAGGTAGGCCAGGAGGAACCGGGCCGACTCGGCCGAGGGGACCCCGGGGGCGACGTCGGCCAGGATCTTCTCGTCCTCGGGGGTGATGGCCAGGCCCGCCAGCTTGTCCCAGGCCGCGGCCTCGTTTGCCGGGTCGCACGAGGGATCGAGCGCGGCCTGCTTCACGGGAGGAGATGCGGAGGGCATGAGCTGGTCGCGGAGGGCGATCCTCGCGACGTGGAGGAGGTGCCGGTCGGCCGGGTCGACCGAGCGGACCAGGTCCAGGAGCGGTCGGATGTTGTCGGCCGAGGGGTGCCGGCCCAGGGCCTCGGCCCCGGCACGGCGGACCGAGGCGGAAGCGTCCTTCAGCCCGGCCAGGACCAGGTCGCGGGAGGGTCCTTCCAGGGTCGGACGGTCGGCCAGGATCCGCATCGCGTGGACCCGGACGATCTCCGAAGGATCGGCCGCCGCCGGGGCGAGCAGGGCCTCGTCGAGGGCCCCGAGCCGCTGGAGGGCCCAGAGGCCGTGGACCTCACGCTCGGGCGAGTCCCCCCCGGCGATCGCCGCCTTGATCGGCGCGATCGCCTCCGTCCCTCGACTCACGAGCTGGTTCGTGGCGACGGTCCGGATGGCAAGATTGGCGTGGCCGAGGTCCTCGACCAGTTCGGCGATGGTCGCGGCCGATTCGTCGGGGCGGGGCTTCCGGGGGGGCGGGGCGTTCCCGTCCTTGCCCGCGAAGCGAATCCGCCAGATCCGCCCGCGCTCGCGGTCGCGCCCGGGATGGTCGAGCGGGACCTCATAGTGGCCGATGATCCGGTTGTAGAAGTCGGCCACGTAGAGCGCCCCGTCGGGGCCAAGCTCGATGTCGACCGGGCGGAACCAGGGGTCGTCGCTGACCACGAAGTCGGGCTGCTCGACCGCCTTGGGGGACGATCCGGTCCAGGTCAACTGGTCGTGGTTGATCCGGCTGGTCACGACGTTGCCGATGAAGATCGTGCCGCGATAGGCCTCGGGGAACTGGTCGGCCGCGTAGTAGGCGATCCCGCCGATCCCCGTCGAGCCGTGGTCGTGGCCGATCATCTCGGGGCCGAAGCCCAGGCCGTCGTCGGGCTTGCCGAAGCTCGGGTAGAAGGCCCCCCGGAGGATCTGATAGATCGGCCGGCTGTGGCAGTCGCACGAGTAGAGGTTGCCCATCGGGTCGAACGCCAGGCCGAACGGGTTGACCTGCCCGTGCGAGTAATATTCGGCGTGCGAGCCGTCGGGCCTCATCCGGTAGACGTTTCCGGACTGCATCACGATCGGCTTGCCGTCGGCCCCCTTCACCTCGGACTCGTTGCTGAACCCGTGGCAGGCGTAAATCCAGCCGTCGAAGCCCCAGGAGAAAGCGTTGGTCATCCCGTGTGTGTCGCGGAAGCCGTATTTCTCGTAGGCGACCTCGACCTTGTCGGCCTTGCCGTCGCCGTCGGTGTCGACGAATCGGCGGATGTTGGGGATGTCGTGGACCAGGGCCGAATCCCCCCGGCCGATCGGCAGGAGCCCGATGGGGATGTTCAGGCCGTCGGCGAAGGTTGAGACCGATCGGGCATGCCCGTCCTCGGCGAAGTCGTCCAGGATGACCACGCGGTCGCGAGGGGGGCGGCCGTCGGTCACGGGATAGGGATACTCGAGGGTCGAGGTGACCCAGAGCCGACCCCGATCGTCGAAGGCCAAATTCATCGGCTTGTTGATCTCGGGCTCGGAGGCCACCAGCTCGATGACGAAGCCCTCGGGCAGGTGGAACCCCGCGCGTTCCTCGGCGGGCGTCCGGGCCTCGGTCTCGGCGACCAGCTGGGGAGGGGCCGGGTCCTGGGCCCGGGCGGCCGGGACGGCGATCAGCGTGAGCAAGACGGCGAGGAAGCGGCGGGGTGCCGGTCGCATCGAGACCTCCGGGACTCAATCAGGGCGGGCGAAGATCCCTGCATGATCGGGCCTCGAAGCCGCCGACGCAAGGGCGAGCGTCGGGGCCGCTCGGGCCAAAATGGCGGGCCGAGTGTCCCGAAAATGGCCCGGGACAGTAGGAAGACTGTGTGATTCGGAGAATTAACGGGGCTTTTCATCCTGGATCAGTCGACGTGATACCCTTATGATAATCCCCACGGCTTCAGGCCCAGCCACCTGAATTCGCACCCTGCGGGACGACCGGCCGAGGGGTATCCCGGCGGCCCCGACGCCCCGGACCATGCCGCGGAGGACCGTGTCCGTGAGCGACGAACGCATCAAGATCCGTTGCCCGAATTGCCAGAGAGACGGCAAGGCGCGGGCCGAACACATCAACCGACGGGTCAACTGCAAGTACTGCTCGCACGTGTTCCGGGTCACGCCGATCGAGGACTCGGCGGAATCGGCCACGGCCACGGAGCCGGCCCCGCCATCGAAGCCCAAGCCCGGATCGGCCGCCTCGGGGCGACATGCGGCCCGCCAGCGGATCGAGGGGCTCGAGGAGGAGCTCAAGAAGCTCCGCGACGACCTCTCGGCGCAATCGGCCGAGCAGCCCGCCTTCGGCTGGGCCGAGGCCCAGCTCGCGACGCTCCGCGAGGAGCTGGACGCCGCCCGGGAAGAAGCCCGGAAATCCGCCGGACGACTCCAGGAGGCCGAGGCCGCCCGGGCCCGGAGCGAGCAGGCCCACCATGCCGAGGCCGAGGCCCTCCGCGAGGAGGCCCGCAAGGCGAGCCTGGAGCACGCGGAGAGGGAAAAGGCCCTGAAAGCCGAGGTCGAAGGCCTCCGCGACCAGCTCGACGAGACCATCCAGGCCGCCCCCCCGGGCGAGGCGACCCGGGCCATCGAGGACGAACTCCGGAAGGCTCGCGAGGAGCTGGCCCGGGCCCGAGAGTCGGCCGAGGCCACGGGCAGGGACCATCAAGAGGCCATCTCCGCGATCGAGGCCCGGCAAGCCCAGGCCCTCGCCGAGATCCAGGGCCGGCTCGACCGGGCCGCCGACGATGCCCGGACGCTCCGGGACGAACGCGACCAGGGGGACTCGGAGAAGTCGAAAGCCCTGGACGAACTGCGGGCGGAACTCTCCCGGTCCCGGACCGAACTCGGAGAAGCCGAGTCGATCCGCGAGGATCGAGACCGGATCGCCGGCGAACTCGAAGCGATCCGAGGACGGCTCGAAGAGGCCGAGCGGAAGGCCCTCGAGGTTTCCAGCGGCCGGGAGTCGGAGGTCCAGGCCCTCCGAGAAGAGTTGGCGAGTGCCCGAGACGGCCTGAGAGAGGCCGAAGCCGCTCGGGAACAGATCGCCCAGGCCCGGCTCGAGGAGGCCGAGTCGGCCCGCCGCGAACTCGAAGAGGCGCGGGCCAAGATCGCCGAGGCCCGAGCCAGGAACGACACGATCGAGATCGAGGCCGACGCGGTCCGCCGGGAACGCGACGAGGTTCGGATCCTCCGGGATCGGGCGGTCGATGAGCTCGAACAGCTCCGGGCCCGGGTCGAGGCGGCCGAAGGGGCCACGACCGAATGGGGCTTCGACAGCACCGAGATGGAAGTCCCGCATTTCCAGGACATGGCCGGCGAGATCGCGGCTCACGCCCAGACCAAGATGGCCGCCGAGACCGAGACGCTCCGGGCCGAGCTGGCCGAGGTCCGCGAGCACGCCCTGCATGAGGACGCCCGACTTGCCGAGATGACCACGACTCACGACTCGGCCCTCGCCTCGGCAAGGGCCGAGACCGAGGGCCTCCGGGCCTCCCTGGCCGAAGCCCTCGCGGCGACCGAGGCCGCCAACAAGGCCCGGGACGAACTGGCCGCGCGGGTCGCCCGGCTGGAGGAGGCCCCGGCCCCTCTCGCCGACGCGTCCGCGACCGACGAGTCCCGGAGACGGGACGTCGAAGAGGCGGTCAAGGGAGCCTGGGCCGATTTCGAGGCCCGACTCTCCGAGACCCAGGCCAAGCTCAGGGCGGCGAACGCCCGCGCCGACCTGCTCGAAGCCGAGGCCCGGGAGGCCCACGAACAGGCCGAGGCCCATCGGAGGGGGCTCGACTTCGGCGACGGCTCCTCGTTCGAAGGCGGGCCTTCGATGACCAGCATCCGGATCCTCTCGGACCGGGGGACCACCCAGCTGACCCCCGCCGATGCCGAGGCTCGGCTCGCCCTCGCCCGGCAGCTGGCCGTCGAACGCAAGGATCGGACCCTGATCGACCGGATCTCGAAGATGACCCAGAAGGTCCGCGACGACCTCGATGCGCGGAACTTCACCCTGGCCGAGACCCTGGTCCGAGGGGCCGAGATCGAGGTCGGGCTCGACCCCGGCGGCTACTCGATCGGCGGCCTGAAGATCTTCCGACCCAGCCCGTCGATCGTGAACAGCATGGCGGCGCTGGAACCGGCCCTCGAACGAGTGATGAAGCAGGGCGAACTCTCGTCGATCGAATCGACCCTCGGCGAATTCCGGATGATCCTGGGCGAACAGGCCGGGCTCCCCGAGATCCGACGACCGGGTCGGACCCCGGCGGTCAAGCGGACGATCGCGCCGGCCGAGGCGGTCCGGCTGTTCCTGGGGGCGATCGAGGCCGAGCAATGGCTGATCCGGCCGATCGCGGCCAAGCGGCCCCTGCCCGACACCACGCTGGCGACCTATGCCACGCTCATCGAGGCCTGCTCCGAGATCCGCCCTTCGGTCGAACAGCTCGCTCCGGACAAGCTCGGACTGCTCGACCAGATCCTCCAGGCCGCCATCGGGATGCTCATCCGTCGTCAGCAGCCCGACGGCCATTTCCCGTTCCTCGACCCGAGGGGCAAGCCCTCGAAGCTGGCCACGGTCGTCGAGGCGATGGTCGCCAGGAACCCCTCGGCCGTCAAGGATGGCTGGGTGGTCGCCATCGACCCCTCGGGCATCGCCCAGATCGAGACCGCCCACTGCAGCCTGGCGCTCCTGAAGGCCGGGAACGCGTTGGGCAAGCCCGAGCTGACCCAGGACGCCCTGAAGGCCGCCGACTGGGCCGCCGGGCAGCCGCCCCTGATCAACTTCGTGGCCAACGCCCGGTCGGCCAGCTCGCTGGCTCGGGCCTATCAGGTCGTCCGGCAGGACCGCCATCGGGACGCCCTGGCCGCCCGCTTGAGGCTCGGGCTACTGCCCGGCCAGGTCGAAAACGGCCGGTGGATCGACCCCGTCGCCGCTCAGACGCCCGATCACCTGACGATCCTCCAGGCCCTCCAGGACGCCTGGGAAGCCCTGCCCGACGACCTGGCACCGCTCCGGGACGAAGTGAAGGAGAGCCTCGACCGGGCCCTCGATAGCTTCCTCGAAGAGTGCCAGGCCCTGGGCGTTCCCGCCCAAGGCGGATCCCTCCGGACCCTGATCCGGCAACGAGACCTGACCCGACCCGGAACCGACCCCCGGCTCGAATCGGCGATCGCCGATTCCGTCACCCTCATCCAGGAACTCTGCCACGACGGCGGAAAGCCCAAGCTGGGAGTCCCCGCCGACCAGCTCACGGCACTGGTTCGCGTCTGACGGGCTGGAGTGGTCAGTGGTCAGTGGTCAGGAAGCAGTGGTCAGGAAGCAGTCTATCCCTCTCCCCTCGGGAGAGGGTGGCCGAAGGCCGGGTGAGGGTCAAGACGATCGCAAATGCGAATATGCCCCAACCACTAGCCACCAGCCACTGACCTCAATGCGGGACCACCACCGCTCCTTGGGGATTGGGGGCGGGCCCAACTCGGACGGGGGTGGGCTCGCTGGTGGCGGTGAAGATGTTCTCGTGCTGGACGAAGGCTTCCAGCCCCAGCTCTCGGCCGAACCGTTCGAGATCGGCTCGGACCACTCCCGGCGAGAGGTCGGGGGGGAGGAACGTCTCCATGATCATCGAGAATCTCGCGCCGTCCACGCGGGCGTGGAGGTCGACGATATTCACGCCCAGGCGGGCCAGGCATCCCGAGATCCCGTTGATGTTGCCGGGATGGTCGTTGCCCAGGACGGTCAGGATGAACCGCTCGCCGTTGGGGACCGGGGGCACGAGGTCTTCCTCGGTCGGCTCGCGGACCGCCACGGTCAGCTCGAATTCCCGACCCTCCTCGGCCACGGCCGAGCCCAGTTCCTCGGGATCCTGGGGCTGGTCGAACTCGATGGCCAGGATGATCGTGAAATACCCTCGCATGACCGTCTGGCTCAGTTCGAGGATGTTCCCGCGCCGGTTGCGGATCGTCCCCGTTACCGAATGAACGATCCCCACCCGGTCCGCCGCCGTCACCGTCACGATATAGGTATGCATCTTCCGCCCGGGTCCAGGACACCTCTGACACGTTTCGCCAATCGTCCCAGCATACGCCGCGAGGCCGGGCTCGGCGAGATCAACCGCCATCCGTGTCGGGACCACGCCGGGATTCATCGACGATGACGAGCAGCGACGATCGGCGATGCGTCCAGCGGGATCGTCATCAAACCTTCCTCTTGGAGCCCGACAGTCCGGGTCCGCCCGAGCCGCCAGAGGAGGGCCGTCAGGGCGCAGACGACGGCATCAATCTGGTGCTCGGTGGCCCGGGGATGGTTCAGGCCGGGGACGAGCGGCCTGAGCGCCCGATGGATCTTGCGCCGCCCGGAGGTCGTCTTCTTCCCCTCCCAGGGCAGGCCCAGAAGGCGGAGGGTGGCGAACGGGTAGACCTCCAGTGGCTCGTGGCCGATCTCCCGGAGGGACGCCGCGATCCGCTCCCCGCGCCGGGCGAGGACCTTGATCAAGGCCGTGGCCAGGGTCGGCACGCCCATCCGGGCCAGCTCACGCTCGAGCTGCCGGCTCCGGGTGCCCGGATCGGTCCGGCATCGGCAATCGTCGTCCAGGCAACAACGCCCCAGGGGCCGGGTCAGCGGCGCGTTGACGGCCACCGTCCCCCAACGGCCCGCCTTCCGGGCCAGATCCAGGATCTCCTCATCCGAACCGGCCGAGGTCAGCAACTCCAGCCGCCCGGAGCGCAGGATCGCCACCCCGGTCTCGCGGTGGGGGACCCCGGCCAGGTCGATCCCCACGCAGACTCCCGGCCTCCTCGGCCTCCGCCTGGGCTGTGCCTGCACGCCCGCCTCCGAGCCCTTTCCTTCTGGACAATCGTCCAGATTACAAGATGGACCCGCAATAAGCCAAGGCCGATTCGATCGAAGTCATCTCCATTAATCGAAGTCAACTTTCATGTGGGACTCCTGCATCCTCGCTCGGGCGGGCGCCTCCCGGCGGATGGCCCGACGGATCAGGGAAGTCGCGAATACGACCACAATAGTGCTTGCGAAGTAGAGTTCGAACAAGATCCGTCGATGGAAATGTCTAGGAGGGCTAGCGACCAATAAACAAAGGACCAAGAAGGCGAAATCCGCCAGCCCGATGATCAGGACGGACCACATCAGGGAACTCAGGCCAGTCCAAACAATGTGCGATGCCGTCCTTTGCTTACCTCTCGCCCTGTCCCGCTCCATCGCTTCGTTGGCCAGCTTATAAGCCAGGATCAAGATACAGTCCCCGACGATCAAGGCCCCGGCCAATGGGTAGCCATCCTCCCGGAGCATCAGCAGCAAGGGCAAGCCGAGCGCCACGGCGATCATCAGCCGCCCGATGGTGAACTTCGATCGAGGCCGATCGAATTCCCCGGCCCCAGGCTCGCTCACAACTCGGGGCCGACCTTCGAAGGCCCTCCCGCCGCGATCGCCAGCGCGATCCATCCCACGATAAACGCCAGGCCCCCGATCGGCGTGATCGCACCGAGCCACTTGATCCCCGAGATCGACAGGCCGTAGAGCGTCCCCGAGAAGATCAGGGTGCCCAGCAGGAACGACCAGCCGGCGACCGAGAGGGCGGCCCCGGTCCGGCCCGCCATCGCCAGCAAGCCCACGGCGATCAGTGCCAGGGCGTGGTACATCTGATACTTCGCGGCGGTCTCGAAGACTTCAAGCGACCGGGCGTCGATCCGCTCCTTCAGGCCGTGGGCCCCGAAGGCCCCGGCGGTGACGGCGATTCCCCCGAGGATCGCTCCGATCCGGATCCAGGTCGCTCCGCTCATGGGTGTTCTCCTCTCGGGTCGAGTCGAGTCCGATCAAATCAGGGCGGGTCGGACGGTCATGGGGTCGTCCCGGCGAAGGATCAAGGCCCGGGTCTCGGCGGCCAGGAACAGCGAGCCGGTCACGCAGATCAGACCGCCGGGGGGCGTGATGCTCCGGGCCAGGGCCAGGGCCTCGGCAGGCCCGGGGGCCTGGCGGACGGGACGACCGTCGAAGGAATGGACGGAGTCGGCCACTTCCTCGGGCGGGACCGACCGGGGGTTCTCGACGTACCGAGTCGCCACCACGTTGTCGAACAGCGGGAGGAGAGCCTGGAGCTGCCCCCAGAGGTCCTTCTCGCGAGTCGTGCCGAAGATGAGCGTCCGGGGCGTGGTGGGGAAGCAGGTCCGGAGCGTCTCGGCGAGCGCCTTGGCCGACTCGACGTTGTGGGCCCCGTCGATCACGACCCAGGGGTCCTCGCCCAGGACTTCGACCCGGGCGGGCCACTTCAGGCCGGAAAATCCGCGAGCCACGTCGTCGGGCTCGACCACGATCCCTTGCTCGGCCAGGGCATCGAGGCAGGCCAGGGCCACGGCGACGTTGTGCGCCTGGTGTTCTCCGAGCATCGGCAAGCCAAGTGATGGCCACTGGCGGGCCCAGGTCCGGACCGCGACCCGGCCGGGGGTCGGGCGGGTCAGGGGCGCCTCGGGCGGCTGGTAAACATAGTCGAAGTCGGCGTCGATCTCGCGGAGGGGTGACGATCGGAGCTTCGCCTTCTGCCGGATCGCCTCGCGGGCCTCGGAGCCCCGGACCCCGCTGACGACGGGCCGACCTCGCTTGAGGATGCCCGCCTTCTCGCCGGCGATCGCCCCCAGGGTGTTGCCAAGCTGGCGGGTATGGTCGAACGAGATGGTCGTGATCACGGCCAGGATCGGCCGGACGACGTTGGTCGAGTCGAGCCGGCCTCCCATGCCGACCTCCAGGACCACGGTCCCGGCCCCGCTCCGGGCGAAGTGGAGCAGGCCCATCGCGGCGGTGACCTCGAAGAAGGTCGCCCCTCGGTGGCGGTAGTGGGGGTCGGAGGCGTCGAGCGCCTCGACCGCCGGTCGGACTGCCTCCACCAGCGCGACCAATTCCCCGGGGGTCGCCTCGACATTGTCGACCCGGAACCGCTCTTCGAGCCGGTGGAGGTGGGGCGAGCAGAAGAGGCCGGTCTTCCGCCCCGAGGCCGTGAGCGCCGAGGCGAGCATCGCGGCCGTGGAGCCCTTCCCCTTGGTCCCGGCGATGTGGATGATCCGGAGCGATTCGTGGGGGTCCCCCAGGCGTCGGAGGAGCCGACGCATCCGGCCGAGTCGAAGCTCGGCCGACCCCCGGGGCATGCCAAGCCGCTCGTAGTTGAGCCGGCCATAGAGGTAGTCGAGGCTGTCCTGGTAATCGTCGGTCATGAATGAGTCGGTCGGCGGGCCGGACCTCCGCGAAGGGCGGGTCGGGTTACGGAGGGGGTACGGTCCCGGAGCCGGGCTCGATGATCGGGCTCGGCCCGTCGAGCAGGAGGCGGGCCACGGCCTCCCGGAGCTCGACCAGCGAGAGGCCCTTGATGAAGTAATCCACCACGCCCATCTCGAAGCATTCCAGGCGAGTGTCGGCGTCGCCCAGGTTGGACAGCATCATCACCTTCAGGTTCGAGGCGGCCGGGTCGTGGCGGAGTTGTTCCAGGACCTCGAACCCGCTGACGCCGGGCATCCAGACGTCGAGGATCAGGAGCTTCGGCCGGTGCTTGCGGACCAGTTCGAGCGCCTCGGCCCCCCCGGCGGCTTCCCAGACGACGTGGCCCGCCGCCCGGAGACAGGGGGCGTAAATCGCCCGCAAGTCGTCGTCGTCGTCGGCCAGAACGATCGAGGCTTCCTCGGTGAGATCCATGGCCCGGCATCGCCCCGCGATCCAACGGCGAACCCCCTCCTGGACGGGCTTCAGGATACCCAGGACGCCTCCCAACCGCCAGCCGGTCGCGGCGGAAGTACGGATCGGGTCTCGGCGAGTCTCACGGGGGTTCAGGGTTGAGAGAGGCTACTCTCGCGGACGATCAGCCGGCCAGGGACCAGTACCTTGACCGGGGGCGATTCGGGATCTTCGATCCGGATCCTCATGAGACGGATGGCGTGGCGAGCGATGCTCCGGGCGGGATACTCGTAGGTCGTCACCCCCAGCGCGAAGGAGTTACCGATCGGCAGGTTATCGAAACCGGTGATCGCCACGTCGTTCGGCACGGTGACGCGACGGGTCAACAGCTCGATGATGAGCCCTACGGCCGTGTAGTCCTGGTAGCAGACGACGCCGTCGATCTTCTGCCCGATGATCCGGTCGGCTAAATCGAGGTAGGCGTCCCTTGTCGGCAAGCCGGACAACTGTTCGAGGACGATCGGGTCCTTGAACGGCTTTCGACGATGGGTCGAGTCGAGGAGGGCCGCCAGATAGCCGGCGATCCGGCCATCATGACTGCTGGTGGGCGAGCCGGTGACGAACGCGATCCGCTGGCGACCCTGGTCGATCAGGTGCTTCGTCGATCGGTACCCGCCGTCGAGGTCGTCGTTGGCGACCAGGTCACATTCGAGGGGACGGGCGGAACTCCTCAGATTGCGCTCGAGCAGGACGACCGGGAGCCCTGCATCCCGACATTTCTCGATCAAGCGTTCGTCCTGGCGAGTCGATTGATCGCTGTGGCGAGAGGGCATGAAGAAGAGCCCCCGGACGCCCAGTTCGGCCGCCTCGGCCACCTGTCGGGCCGGGTCGGCGGAGCGGGCCGGGTCATCGAGGTCGAACCGTTCATAATCGATCTGAACATCAAGCTCGCCCGCCGCCGCCAGGAAGCCGGCCACCGGGATCGACCGGCTCGCCAACTGCCACGGTCCGGGGGTACTTCGCAGGAACAACGCATAGCGCTCGATCGGGCGAACGGGGTCGGCCTCGGATTTGGCCTCCTTGACCAGGAAACTCCTGGATCGCCCAACCGTCCCGATCAGCCCCTTGTCTCGAAGGACCTGCAAGGCCCGAGAGGCGGTTACCACCGAGACTCCATGCTCCTCGGCGATGTCGCGGGTGCTGGGGAACTTCCTCCCCTCGTGCCGCCCGGTGAGGATTTGCGACTCGATCTCCCGGGAGATCGTCAGGTACTTCGGCTCCTCGAGACTCGTCATGGGTCTGCCCTGCCGTCCCCTAACCTACCGCGGGTCGCCTGAGACGAGGATTCGAATTCGGAGGGTGCTATCCTACCAGAGAAAAGTAGAACCGAAAACTGAATAGCACAGATTAACGCAAGGTATACCAGCCGCGCAGTCGTTCGTTTTCACGATCAGAACAGCCCATTCTTCACTCAAGATTCATCGAAAATCACTTGTGCAAAAGCCCGGCATCCCATAGCCTATCACCGGCGACGAGGACACCTGTGTATACAGGGCCGGAGAACCAGCCACGTCGGGCGGAAGCCGCCTCCGAGCATGGCTACTGGAGGCCGAACCACGCGGCCCCGATGCGGATCTCCGAGAGCGTCGCCTGGGGCAAGAGCCTCGGGCCCCGAACCGTCCCAGCCGTGTGAGCCGCCATGGTCGATCCCCTTCGCGAAGGCTCGACCGGCCCACCTCCGCCGACCACGCAGAAGTTTTCGATCATATTTTACCCGCGAATTGGAGAGCTCCGAGGATGGAACGCCGGGCCCGAACCGCGCGATTGCTACTGCTGATGATTTCCTCGGCGACCGTCCTGGGTTGCTCCTCGGAACCGTCGCGTTATGCCGCCACCGGCACGGTGACCATCGATGGCGCGCCCGCCCCCTACGTGGTCGTCAGGTTCTTCCCCACGGACCCGGACTCCTTGTACGGCGGGAGCGGCCCCACGGATGAGTCGGGCAAATTCTCGATCGGTCAGGATGGCAAGAACACCGGATTCCCCTCGGGGGAATACAAGGTCACATTCTCGCAGACCCTGGTGAAGGGCAAGCCGACCCTCGCGGGCGGCGGCGGCAAGAAGAACAGCGAGGAGACGGTCCCGAGCGAGAGGGAAGCCGTCGCGGACGATTATCGGGATCCCCGGAAGACCCCGATCACCGCGTCGATCGGCAGCGGCGGCAACAACTTCGCGTTCGACATCAAGTCCAAGAAGTAGGCTTCTTCCTCACCTTTTCCCACAAGGCCACTCCCATGAATCGACGCCGGGCGTTCACCTTGATCGAGCTGTTGGTCGTGATCTCAATCATCGCGGTCCTGATCGCTCTGCTCCTGCCGGCCGTCCAGAGCGCGCGCGAGGCCGCTCGACGCGCCCAGTGCACCAACAACCTGAAGCAGCTCGGCCTCGGGCTGCACAACGTCTACACGGCCGAGAGTCGGTTCCCCCCGGGTGCCAACGACAACGGGGCCATCTGGTCCGCCTGGCTCGCCCCGTACTTCGAGCAGACCAATCTCGCCAATGCGATGTGGATCCTGCCGGAAGGCGGCCACTGGGATGACGGCACGCAGGTCACGCAGTCATCCAACGGCGACTGGGCCTCTCCGAACCCCGGCTTCGCCAACGCCGACATCACCTCCGGCATCAGTTCCAACACCGAGAACTACGCCGTGGGTGGGGCCAGCGGACCGGCGACCGAGCGTTGCGTCGCGGCTTGCGAGACCGTGATCAACATCCTCCGCTGCCCGTCGGCCGCCCTGCCGGAGCACGTCTACTCCCCCAGCTACGAGGACTGGATCGTCCAGAAGCGGGTCCCCTCGAGCTATGCCGCCTGCGCGTCCGGCTCGGCCGTCCAGCTCTACAACGTTTACGACCTGCTCAACACGAGCGGCGGCACCAACCTTAACTCGAATGGTGCGTTCCAGTATGAGGTGTCCTTCAATCATGCCGACGTCGGCGGCAACCGGATGCGGATCCAGCAGATCACCGATGGCCTCTCCAACACGATCTTCGTCGGCGAGGAATATTATCAGCTGAAGGGTAGCTACACCGTGGCGGAGGTCGACCTGCAGGGCGTCTCCCGCCGCAAGGCCGTCTGGGAATTCGGCTCGGACAGCATCGATTGCTACTATGGCCTGAACGAGGCCTTCGGCAGCACCGGCGTGCCGATCAACCTGAAGTCTCCGGGGCCCAACGTGAACACCGGTGCCCAGCTGGAAGCCTACATCGCCAGCTACGGCAGCGCCCACCCCGGGGGTGCGAACTTCCTGATGGGAGACGGCAGCGTCCGCTTCATCAAGCAATCGATCAACCCGGTCACCTACAGCGCCCTGGGCACCCGGGCCGGCGGGGAAGTCATCAGCGCGGACAGCTATTGATCTTCGGTCCTCCCGACGGATATCTCCCTCGGCCCGAGGCCACTCGACCGTCGCCTCGGGCCGTGCCCTTTTGATCTCCCCCGCGGATTCACCAGCGAGATCGATCATGCGGATTCATCGCCGGCGTACATCGATGGCCCTGGTCACGCTCCTCTCGGCCGTCGCCGCCGTCACTCTATGGTCGACCGTCCGGCCCGGCATGACGGTCCCGCCCGCTTCGTCCTTGATCAGGCACGTCCGCCGGGGCCCATCGACCGGGATCGTCTTCACCTCGCGGACCGAGGCCGCCAGCCTGAGGCCCGAGGCGCCGGAATCCGAGCCCTACCGCGAGCCCGCCCTGGTCCCGTGGGCCGCCGGCGAAGGGCGTCTCCGCTTGCTCGATGATCGCGGCCTCCTCTACGAGCTGACCTGGGGCCGACGCCTCCTCGACGGTTCGACCCTCATCGATGTGATGAGCCCGTCGGTCTCGATCGATGGCGGGCGGGTCCTCTTCGCGGGCCGGAAGGGCCAAAACGACCGATGGCGGATCTACGAGGTCCGCGTCGATGGTTCGGGCCTGAGGCAATTGACCGGGGGGCCAGGGGACCCGGGATGCGTCGCCGTCCCTCCGCTCCGCTTCCGCGCCGACGGATCGCGCATCGCCGACGCGGACCGGCGGAGACTCGACTACGACGACGTCGACCCCGCCGACCTGGGGCCGAATGGCTTCGCCTTCGCGTCGAGCCGGCTGCCGGACCTGGGCCGCGATCAGAGCCGAAGGGCCACGCAGATCTGGGCCTGGTCTCCCGGGGCGAACGCGCCCGAGCCGTTGACGGCCAACCGCAACAACGACCGATGGCCGGTCCTGATCGCCGGGGAGCAGGTCCTCTTCAGCCTCTGGAGCCGCAATCGCGAGGCCGTGACGGCCGACCTCTCCGGGGTGCAACCGGTCTCGCTCGGGGGCGAGCACGCCACCCGGCCGACGGACCACTGGATGGCTGCGTTCATCTCCGCCAACGCAGCCCAGTTCGGCTACGCGATCAAGGCCGACGAGCCGGTCTGGCGGCCCCGGCCGCTCTTCAATGGCCGGATCGCCTACATGACGACCTCGACGCCCGAGTCCCAGATGCGACTGGCCCAGGCCGATTGGGGCTACATCCGTACTTCGCCGAGTTCGCTCGCCGATGGCCAATACCTCCCCGATGAGGGGGGCGCACGACGGTCCTACGGGCCGGACCGAGATGCCGAGGGGCGCGCGTTGACCGCCGCCTGCCCGTCGCCGGCCCCGGACAACTCGGTCCTCTTCGCCGGTTCACCTGCCGGATCGCCGCCGGCGTCGTTCGGGATCTACCAGGTCTCCGACGATTGGGCCACGGCCGAACCCGTGCCGCGTCTGTTATTCGACGACCCCGACCTGGTCGATGCCGAGCCGGTCGCGGTCTATCCTCGCCGTTTCATCCCCGAACCGAGGCGAGTCACCGCCCCGCTCGCCGAGGGCTACGATCGGCCGGCGAGCATCAAGCTCGAATCCGGGGCGACGTATACCGGTCCGATGGGCTACCTCGAAAATCTCGCCATCGGCGCGGCCATCCGGAACCCGATCCCCTGGCATGATCGATCGGGAGGGGAGCGGATCGATCCGAGGGCGGACCCGCTGGTCTCGCCGCCGCCCAACGTGGCCTCGGTCGCGGTCTACTCGGCGAACCGCGACCGCTTCGACGACCCCGATCGACTCCGGATCCCGGGGACCTGGGAGAAGCGGGTGGTCCTGCCCGTGTTCGGGCGAGACGCGCTCAGGGGCTGGGTCCCCAGCGATCCCCTCGGCCCGTCGGTGCTCGTCGGCCAGGATGCCGAGGGACACGTGGCCCGATGGATCGGCCCGGCTTCGGGCGGTCGCCCCGAACGGAGCTACTTCGCCCAGGCGGGCGACCACTACAGCGGCGTCCGATCGAACGGCTACCATTATTGCAACGGCTGCCACACCGGTCACACCTTCACGGTGCTGGATCCCACCGAACGAGCCGGGCCGACGGCCCCGGGCTTCTTCCCGATCAAGTGAGAATCACCCGGAAGGATCCAGGCCCATCCGAGGAGCCGAACCGCGAATCGTACGATGATCGGACTGGCGCTGGCGGGCCTCCTGATCGCCGGGATGGCCCGATGACCGCTTCGTCGTCTCCTCCGGGCAGGTGATCGAGGCGGGCTCGCTCGCCTTCGGACGACCGCGAGATCGAGCCCGCCGCCCGGACTACCTTCACCCCGCCTGACGCCCCGGCGTGGCCCCGGGCCGGGGCGAGGAAGCACCTGCTCGCCCGGGCTAAGGGGGGAAGGGTTGACTTCACCTCGTCGGAAGGCTTCGAGAGGCGGACCGAGGTGTCGGCCGAGGCGATCATCGAGGCCGGGATCAGGTGGTGCATCCCGTCCCCGGAGTCGTCGATGGTCGGCCGACCGGGGGGAGACGGACGGCCTCGCGGCCAGTTATGCTGGGAAGCGACCCGATCCGTCCTCCCGGGAGTCCCGCCTTGCTCGAAGAACAGCTCTTCGAAATCATCGACCCGATCCTGGTCGCCCGGAAGCTCCGCGAGGAGCCGGGGGAGGAGTTCCGCCAGCCCCCGCTGGACATCCTCCGGTATTACTGGCGACCGGTCCGACTCCACTGGATGCCGATCCTGGGGCGGGCCCGGTCGGTCGTGGCGGTGGTCCGCCAGCCGGTGGACGTGGGAGTCTCGGGCTCCTCGGCCGATTATCGGGCGTTCCTGAACCGGCTGGCGATGGCGGTCAACGGCCGGTTCCCGCCGAGTCGCCGCCTCGGCTTCGGGTCGATCGGCCTGACCGTCGTGGTCCTGACCCCCGAGCCGATCGCCGCCGAGGACGACGCGAGGCTGGAAGCGGCCCTGAAGGCCCCGAGCCGGTCGAGGGTGGTCACGCTCGGCCTGATCCGGATCAATCTCGGGCAGGAGGCGATGTCGTTCCAGCTGGCCGGCGGGCCGGACGACCTGTTCCCCGAGCCGATCGCGCTGGCCGACGAGCTGACCGAGCGATTCCGGAGGTTCGTCCCCCTCTTCGACGGGACCTGAGCCGAGGCCCGGCCCTCGTGTGGCATCCGGCCGCGCCTTGAGTTACGATCCGGGTGATGTTCCGCGAGGGCGACTCGCCGATCAATCCGAAGGGGGCGCGACGTGGTCGAGGATGGTCCGAGCTTGACGATCTCGGAGCTGAGGCGGATCGTCCGGGGCGTCGACCCGGCCGCGTTCGTGGTCCCCTCGCGGGTGGTCCGTCGGGCGATCAAGCACGACCGAGGGCTCCCGAAGTTGGCCTTGAAGGTCCCGCACCGCCGGGCCTTCGCGATCCACTCGGACGCGGCCCTGAAGGTCATCGACCGCGAGGAACTGGGGCTCGAGCCGGGCGAGTGGCCCCCCTCGACCCTGATCCTGCTCGCCGAGCCCGAGCCCGACGAGCTGTCCGGACTCCCCCCCGACGAGGTCCTCCGGAGCCTCTGGCGCCGGCTATTCCACGCCCGGATCGACGTGGAAATGACCCGGAAGCTCGAAGACGGCTCGATCGGCCCGGCCGGGCTCCGCGACCGGATCCGGCGGCTCGATCGATCGGCGTTCGAGGAGGCCCGGTCGGTCCTCCGCCAGGAGGAGAGGCTCCTGCCCCCCCGATCCGACCCGCATATCTATGCCGAGTTCGCGGCGACCTACCTGGAGCTGAGGGCCTTCGCGCCGGGGCTGGTCGCCGACTACTTCCCGGCGATCCGAGACACGGACGCGGCCGACCTGGTCTTCGCCGAGGATGTCGACGCCGAGGCGCTCCTGGCCGCGACCCGGCTGCCGGGGACGGCCGAGCCCTCGGACCGCCCGGCCGAGGCGACCGACGAGCTCGAGCCGGGGGAGGAGACCGACCTCGGGCCGGAGCCCCCCTCGGGGGCCGGATACCGGAGATTCCTGAAGCGGGCCGACCGATCCGCGGAGCGGGGCAACCTGGTCCGGGCGGCGATCCTCCGGACCCGCGCGGCCAGGCTGGCCGGGCCGAGCCTGGCCGGTCAGGCCCGATCGGCGGCCCGCGACGCGATGGGCGGTCTCGCCGGCCGACTCAAGGCGGCACTCGGGTTCGACGAGGACGACCTCCGCCAGTGGCGGAAGGCCCTGGTCGCCCCCCTGGATCGAAGCTCCCGAGGATTCTGGCTGCCCGACGCCCGGCTGCTCTACGACCTGCAGAAGGTCTGCGTCGACTACGAACGGCCGGTATACGCGGTCGACCTGGTCGGCTGGGCGGCCTCGATGGGACGTCGGCCGCTCCGTCGGCTCCTGCCGCATCACCAGGAGGTGCTGATGGTCCAGCACCTCCGCGGATCGAGGCGGCACCTGACCGCCGCCCGGCTCCCCGAGGCCGACCGGGCCCGGTTCGAACGCCTCCTGGATCGGGCGGTCCATCGGGCCGAGGAACACCTCCGCGACCGGCTCCGGCCCGAGATCGGCCGGGCCCTGGAGGAGACCGGCTTCGCCGCCCGGGACCTCCCCGAGCGGGTCGCCCTCCAGAAGCTCAACGAGGAGCTGCTCGACCGGGTGGTCGAGACCGGCTTCCTGGCGATGGGCGAACTCCGCGACGCCCTCTCGCGGAACAACCGGAAGCTGCCCGACCTGGCCGGGCCGGTCGAGTTCCTCGTCGGCGACCGCCTGCTCCAGGCCGACCGGCGGCTCGGCAAGGCCCTGGACGGGGTCTATCGTCGGGGAGAGATCTACCTCCGGGCCCTCCAGAGGCTGAGCGCCCTGGCCTTCGGGACCAGGCCGGGACGACTCCTGACCCGTTACCTGATCTTGCCTTACGGCGGGACGGCGGTGGTCCTCAAGGGGCTCCAGGAAGTCGTCGGCCCGCTCTCGCACTGGCTGCTCGGCGAGGAGATGCACCTGCTCAACCCCGTCTCGCTGGCCATCAACGGCACGCTCGCGATCGGCCTGCTCTACTCGAAAGGGTTCCGGCAGACGATCCTCCGCTACCTGGGGCATGCCCTCCGGGTGGGGCAAGGCCTGCTGGTGGGCCTGCCGTCCTGGCTCTTCCGCCGCGAATGGGTCCGGCGGATCGTCAGGAGCCCGGCGTTCGCCCTCACCTGGCGGGCCGCGATCCTCCCGGCGACGGTGGCCGGGATCGCCTGGGTCTTGCATCCCGCCTCGGCCACCCCCGGCCAGATCGAGATCGCCTGCGGCCTGATCTTCCTGACCACGTCCCTGATGCTGACCACCCGCGCCGGCCGCGACCTCGAAGAGCTGGCCTTCGACTCGATGGTCCGGACCTGGACCTGGTTCATCTCCAACCTCCTGCCGGGCCTCTTCCGGCTGGTGATGGAGACTTTCGACCGGCTCCTGGAGGCGGTCGAGCGCGTGCTCTACACCGTCGACGAATGGCTCCGTTTCCGGGCCGGTCAGGGCCCGATCGCGATGGCGGCCAAGGGCGTCCTGGGCGTGGCCTGGTTCCTCATCACCTATGTCGTCCGGTTCTGCGTGACATTGCTGGTCGAGCCCCAGGTCAACCCGATCAAGCATTTCCCGGTCGTCACCGTCTCTCACAAGATCATGCTCACGCAGGCCTTCGCGATCGAGGCGGCGGCCACCGGCCTGTTCGGCCGCGAGCGAGGCCTGGCGCTCGCCGGGACGTTCATGCTGCTGATGCCCGGCGTCTTCGGGTTCCTGGTCTGGGAGCTGAAGGAGAACTGGCGGCTCTACGAGGCGAACCGGCCCAGGAGCCTCCGCCCGGTGGTGATCGGCCACCACGGCGAGACGATGGCCCGGCTCCTCAAGCCGGGGTTCCACTCGGGGACCATCCCCAAGCTGTTCGCCAAGCTCCGGAAGGCCGAACGCAAGGCGATCCGGACCGGCCACGCCAAGGGGGTCCGCACGCACCTGGCCCACCTCCAGGGGGTCGAGGAATCGGTCCGCCACTTCCTCGATCGCGACTTCCTGACGCTCCTGCTCCAGAGCCGGTCGATGGCCGGGATGCCGATGGCCCTGGGGCGGGTCGTGCCCAGCTCCAAGCGACTCCTGGTCGAGCTGGTCTGGCCGGGACGGGGCGGGCCGAGCCTCTGGCTCTCGTTCGAGGAGCACTCGGGATGGCTCCTCGCCGGCCTGACCGACCCCGGATGGCTGGCCGATCTGGCCACGCCCGAGCGGAACGCCCTGGCCACGGCCCTGGCGGGCCTCTACAAGATGGCCGGGGTCGACCTGGTCCGCGAGCCGATCCTCGACGCCCTCGGCCCCGAGCCGCCCGACTTCGACCTCCGAGAGGAAGGCCTGGTGGTCTGGCCCGACGCCGTCTCGGCGACCGAGATCCTCTATCTGCTCCGGCCCAGGCCCGGAGTCGAGCCGTTCGTGACCCTGGACGCATCGGGCGAGCCCTCGACGGACACTCCGCCCCGGCTCGACACGGCCCGACTCCTCTTCGCCGACGCCTCGGTCCCCTGGAAACGCTGGGTCGAGGTCTGGGAGCGCGACCGTGCCGGCGAAGACCCCCCGCCCGAGTTCGTCCCGGGGCTCAGGCTCCTGCCCCCGACCGACGCGCAGGACTCGGGGCTACGGCCCACGAGCCTGAGGACCGAGGGCTGATGAACGGGCCTGGTCCTCACGGTTCGCGGCCCAGAAATCGGACAGGCCCGAGAGTCCCGAAGGCTCCAGTTGGCCGTTATCGAGGACGTTCGGCATGGATCGGAAGGCGGACGTAAAGCCCCGGGGTAGGTTGGCCAGGCGAGTGCTCGGGGTCCTGGTCGGGGCCGCGGGAGCGCTGGGGCTGGCACCGGCCTCGCTCCTGGTCCTGGTGGGCGAGACCCGAGCGGGCCGGCTCTCGGGAGGGGTCGCGGCGGGCGGCCTCCTGATGGCGGCCTGCCTGGGCCACATCCTTTTCCGGGCCCCCTCTCGCGCCTGGCCCTGGTGGGCCGGGGTGGGGCTGGGGCTGTTGCTGGCGGTCGGCCTGGCGATCGCCCTGGTCCGGGAAGATCCGAGGCCCCGACCGGCCCGAGAATCCGGGCTACTCTCGCGATTCCGGGACGGGTCCGAGGTCCCGAAGCTCTCTCCGTTTCATCTCGTCCCGGAGATCGACCAGGTCAAGCTCGGCCTGACGATGATCACCCGGCCGGTCCCCTGGGTGGCTCGGGCCCGGACGATCCGCGAGGTCACGATGGGCCTCTATCGCGAGATCGAGGCCGACCCCGAGGCCCGAGGGCTCGCGCCCGTCACCCACTTCGGGGCGATGGAGCTGCTGGGGGCCGGCTTCGACTCCGGGCATTACTTCGCCTACGCCCCCGAGCCTCGCGACGGCGAGACCCTGGGCCTGGTGGTCTTCCTCCACGGCAACGGCGGCAATTTCCAGGCGCTCTCCTGGGCCTGGAAGGACTTCGCCGAGGAGCATCGGATGATCCTCCTCGCGCCGACCTTCGGCTTCGGCTTCTGGGGCGAGGGCGGGGTCGAGGCGGTCGACCGCGCCTCGGAAGACGCCCGGAATCGCTGGCCGATCGATCCCCGGCGCGTCTACCTGGCAGGCCACTCCGACGGCGGGGTGGGCGTGACCCGATCGGGCGCGGCCCACCCGGACCGCTATCGAGGGCTGATCTACCTCTCCCCGACGATGCACCTGGATGAGCTGGCCGCCCCCGGGTTCATCGAAGGGTGGAAAGGCCGTCCAATCCGGGTCTTCCAGGGCGATCGCGACTGGAGCGTCTATAAAAGTACGGTGGACCCGGCCGTCGAGCTGCTCCGACGCTCCGGCGCGAGGGTCGAGTATGATGTCTTCCCCGGCGAGGATCACTTCCTCTTCTTCTCCCGGCGGTCCGAGCTGTTCGATCGGCTCGGGACCTGGATGGCCGGGATCGAGCGACCCGAGGCGGTCGAGAAAGCAGGCGAGCCATGAACCCCCGAAGGATCGAGCCGGGCCCCGGCCAGGAATCGGTCTGGGACTACCCCAGGCCCCCCCGCCTGGAACCCTCGACGAGGCTGATCCGCGTGACCTTCAACGGCGAGGTCATCGCCGAGACCGAACGCTCCTTCCGGGTCCTGGAGACCAGCCACCCGCCGGTCTACTACATCCCTCCCGAGGACATCCGGGCCAAATGCCTGGTCCGCTCCTCCCGCTCGACCTTCTGCGAATTCAAGGGTCGGGCCCGATACCACACCCTGAGCGTCGGAGAGCGCCGGTCGCCCGACGCAGCCTGGTCCTACCCCGACCCGAGCCGCGCCTTCGAGGCGATCCGCGACCACCTGGCCTTCTACTCCAGCCGGGTCGACGAATGCACCGTCGCCGGCGAGGTCGTCCAGTCGCAGCCCGGCGATTTCTACGGGGGCTGGATCACCTCCGAGATCGTCGGCCCGTTCAAGGGCGACCCGGGAACCTGGGGCTGGTGAAGAGGGGAAAGACTTGAGAGGCACCGGAAGGTCGAACGACGAGACCCTCGGCCGATCGTGAATCCGATCCGTCAGGCCGAGGGGGCTTCGACGAACGGATCGACGAATCGAACACCTTCCACGTCACGTCCGTGCTGGAAGTCCTCGGTATAGAGCACGGAGACGCCATTCTCCGCGGCGGCGGCCCAGATCAACGCATCCCAGAACGACAGGCCGTGGCGAGGCATCCCTTCGAGGGCCCGGAACGTCAGCGAGGGCGTGATGGGGAGGACCTCGCTGATTGCTGCAAGGTCGCGGAGGAGGAGAGACACCTGATCGGCGGCCAATCTCGTGATGCGATTCGGTCGCATCATCACCGAGCAAAACTCGTTGAAGACTTGACTGCTGAGCACGAGCCGCTTCTGCTTCGCGAGTCGTTTAAGCAACTCCTCGGCGACGGCATGCTTCGCGAGATCGCTTGGATCGTGAGCATAGATGATGATATTGGTGTCGAGCAGGGAGCGTGGGTCTTCAAGGATGGCGGTCATGAAGCTCCTCACGCTTCGGATAAGGAGGGCCGCCCAGGTTGATTCCCTCGCTCATCCTGGCGAATGCCCGACGCATTGACTCATCTCGACCGGACTCATCTTCGGAACCCGCGGAACCCGCCTCCACGGGAAGAAATGTGACGATGACCCGACTCGGTGAATGCACCTGCCCCGGCGGTTCCGAAAGCTCGACTTTCCCATTCTTGTAGACGCCTTCCACGGTCAACAGGGCCATCGATTCGTCTCCTTGCGTGAGCGTTGTCCCGACTTGCCTCTCGATCGATACGGTTCGATCCATGTTACGGTGACGACGGCAAAGCGTCGAGCAACCGCTGGAGCGACGCCTTGGGATCGGGCCGTCGAGGGGGCGAGGTGAAATCGAGCTTGAGCCCCTTCTCCTGGGCGAAGCGAACGAACTCCCAGTGGTTGGCGAACCGCCGACCGTGAATGTTCCCCAACTGGTCAAGGACGATCCGCCGGGCCTCCCCGTAGCACGTTGGGAACTTGAGCAACTCGACCAGATCCTCTGTCGTCAACCGGCAAGGATACGGCTCGGCCGCTACCCGCATCGTGTCTTCACCGATTCCCCGGTCGAATGTCAGAGCGGCCAGCCGGTAGGCCCGTTCTACCTGTTGCTTCTTGCCGCCGTCGGTGAGGATGGCTAACAGAGCAATATTATTTAATGACAAATTTTCGATTAGTAGAGCAGCCAATTCGCGTACGACGATTCGAGAACGAACGGGATCGAATTGATAGTGTGAATTGAATCCCTGCCAGTCACTGGCGAGATCGAGAAAACCTTGCCAATGAAAGCGGCCTTGCAGTTTGGAGAGTGACACAGGGTACGTTTGCAAGAAAGCCAGAATCATTATTTGATCTAGCCTAATTGGTTGGTCCGACTCCAGTTGTTCCGACACCTTTCTCATGGCCGAAGCCAACGAGCCGGATTCTGCGGCCATGAACTTTCGCTCGAGCATGGATATTAGGACACGAGCGATACCTGCGATCTCGGCCGCATCACGCCGAGAAGAAAAATCGACGAGCGTCGACGCTAACGAGCTCTGAGTGTCGCTGTCGGTCTCACGATCGAGAGCAGAGAGCAAGGCACGAGCGACGCCGGCAACCTCGACCGCGTCGAGCCGAGAAGAAACGTAGTCTAGTGCCGACGCTAACGATCTCCGAGCGTCGCCGTCGGTCTCACGATCGAGAGCGGAGACCAAGTCGAGTGCAATCCGTGCGGCCTCGACCATGTCGAGCCGGGATGCCAAGGTGCCCAAAGCCCATGCCAATTCTCTGCGATTTCCGGCGTTGGGCTCCGGTTCGAGAGTGGACGCCAAGGTGCGAGCGATGCCGGCGATTTCGACCGCGTCGAGCCGAGCTGAAGTCTTAACCAACGCCGACACTAACGATACTCGAGCCAAGGCTCCGGTCTCCCGCTGGAGCGTGGACATTAATATGCTCGAAGCCCGTGTGAGCTCGGACGCGTCGAGCCAAAATGCTATCTTACCCAGACACCGTGCCAACGTGCTGCGATCCTGCTCGTCAGTCTTCCTCTCGAGCGCGGAGACCAAGGCGTATTCTGCCTGCAGGCAAACTAGTGCGGCCTCGGCCCCGTCGAGCTGTGATGCCACCTCCGCAAGGGCCGACGTCAGCCAATCGCGAGCCTTGTTGTCAGTCTCCCTCTCGAGCGAGGAGACCAGAGCTCGAGCGGCCTGCGAGCAATTCCGTGAGGCTTCGGTCGCGTCGAGCCGAGTCGAAACCTTAACCAAGGCCGAGGCCAAAGAGATGTCGCTAGGATAATCATAGTACATATCATTACCTAACGGAGCGAACCGGCTTCGAGTCTCAGTGTCGGTCTCCAACTCGATTGTGGAGACCAAGGCGTGAGCGATGCCGACGACCTCGGCCGTATCGAGCCTCCTTGAAAGCGTGACCAGGGCCCGAACTAACCAAATGCGAGCACGAGCGTCGGCCTCTTTCGCGAGCGTTGTTGTCAGGGCGCGAGCGATGCCAGCGGCCTCGACCATGTCGAGCCGCAATGCCATATTTCCCAGGTTCAATGCCAATATGCACCGAATATCGACGCTGGATTCCCGATCGAGCGAGGAGACTAAAACGCGTGAAACTCGCGCGGCCTCGGTTGCGTCGAGCCACGATGTGACCGCCTCAAGGTACGATGCCAACCGACCACGGGCAGAGACGTCGGCCTCCCGCTCGAGCGCGGAGACCAGTGTGCGTGCGGCTCGTGAGCAGACCCGTGAGGCCTCGGTCACGTCGAGCCGCGATGCCACCTTATTCAGATCCCATGCCAACGTGCTGCGGGCATCGACATCGGTCTCCCGCTCGAGCGCGGAGACTATCATTATTGATGTTTTATTAATATCTATATTATTAGACAATATTGGCAGACAGCTCATCAATGCATCCAGAATAAAACCTTCCAAAAATTCGCCCTTGAGTTCGACCGACAGTGCCTGGATGATGATCTCCGAGGCTCTCTCGCTCACGGGGCCGGGCCGAGCCTCGAGGTTGAGTAGAATGAATGCGATCTCGGTTTTGGTCTCGAGCGACAACTCGGTATGGCTCAAGCGATCGGCAAGCAGCCTGGAAGCCTTGGCTCGCCGAACGGGGTCGAGGCCGATGGCGGCAATCAGGGAGGGCTCGGCTCGCGCCCGGAGTTGGAGAAGGGTGCGTGGATCGCGAATGGCCTCGTCCAGAAAGCGAATTCTGAACGTGTCACTGCTCTGAGCCGACAATTCCCAGAGAGCTTCCTCTTCAAGCCCGGATAAGAACTCATTCACGGTAACATCGCCACTGGGATTCAGGGGCCGCACAAGACTTCGGGCGAATGCCCGCTCGGTTTCATCTCGGGCCGCAATAGCTACGCCTTCGGACTCCTTCGCGTTATTTGCAGCTTCCCTCTCGCGGAGGGCGAAATGAATGGAAACGACCGTTCCGAAGATCAACGCGACCGCCACCGAGGCCGTCAGCCCCGCCACGGCGGGGTTCCTCCGGCACCATCTCGCGAAGCGCTCGGCCTGGCCGACGGGCCTGGCGTGGATGGGGCGGCCTTCGCACCATCGGTCGAGGTCTTCGACCAGTTCGGCGGCCGTGAGGTATCGCTTTGATGGTTCCTTATCGAGGCACTTGAGGACAATCGTCTCCAGGTCTCGACTCAACCCCGGTTGGATCGTGGAGGGGCGCGGGGGCTCGGTTTCTCGGACTTGCCTCAGGAGGGTCAGAACGTTGTCGCCGAGGAACGGGGTCCGGCCGGTCAGTCGCTCGTAGAGGATCACACCGAGGCTGTAGATGTCGGCGGCGACCGTCAAATCCTTGCGGCCGGCAGCCTGCTCGGGGGGCATGTAGCGGGGGGTCCCGAGGACCTGGCCGGGGTCGGTTAGGGATCGGTCGATGTCGGTCAGGCGCTTGGCGAGGCCGAAGTCGGTGACGTGGGGCTCGCCATTCGGATCGATCAGGACGTTCGAGGGTTTGAGGTCGCGGTGGAGAACGCCTCTCTGATGGGCGTGGTGGACGGCTCGGGCGACGGTGATGAGCCCTTTCACCTCCTTGCTGGCCGAGGCTCGCGGATGGGCGGCCAGGGAGGTTCCCTCGATGAACTTCATCGAGAAGTATTGCTGGCCCTGGTGCTCGCCGACCTCGTAGACGGGCACGATGTTCGGGTGGTCGAGGTTCGCGGCCGACTCGGCCTCGGCCTGGAATCGGGCGATTTCCCGGGGAGAGGCGTGGGTCCCGGTGAGGACCATCTTAAGGGCGACCAGGCGGTTGAGCGAGGACTGTCGAGCCTTGTAGACGATCCCCATTCCCCCTCGGGCGACCTCCTCCAGCAGTTCATAGTCGCCGAAATAGCGGACCGTCGGCGGGAGAATCCGGCCGTTTTCGTCGAGAGCCCGGGTCTCATCGGGACCGGCCATTCGGAGCGGGGATGCTACGCGGTCCATCCGGTCGAAGTCGTTGAAGAAGGTTTGTAAGGCCGCGGCCTGGCTGGGGTGGCGGTCGAGCCACTCCTGGCGGTTGGGGACTTCCCCGGCCTCGATCGCTTGCACATACGACGCGATGAGGGCGTCGATGGGGTCGATGGTCGGGGTGGGGTCGTTGGGCGTGGTCATTGCTGGATTCACTCCTCGAGCTTGAGGCGATCCCGGAGTCCGGCCAGCCCCCGGCGGAGGAGCGAGGCGACGGCGGGGACGGTCTTGCCGGACTTCTCGGAAATCTGCCCGAGGGTCAGGCCCTGGCAGTGCTTCAGGACGACCACTTCCCTCATCAGGTCGGGGAGTTCGGACAGGGCCTCGACCATCCGGAGCAACTCCTCGTGGCGTTCGAGCCGGCCGCTGGGCGAGGTCTGGTCGGCGGCGAGCCAGGCCGCGAAGCCGGAGGCGGATCGGTCGATTTCGGCCTCCAGAGATCGTTCCAGGGCGACGTCCCGTCGGTCGCGCCGGTAGTGCTTGAGGGCGTCGGCCAGGGTGCTGGCCAGGATCTTCCGGAGCCACGCCGCCAGGACGGCCGGCTCTCGATTCCGGAGATCCCCCAGCGCCGGGTACGCCCGGGCCAGGGTCTGCTGGACGACGTCCGATGGGTCGAGCTTCCCCCGGAGCCGGCGGTCCAGGTGCAACTCCGCCAGCACCTTCAGGTACTTCCGGAAAGGCTCCAGGGTCTCCGGGTCGGCTCGGGTCATTCGCGATCATCCCCCTACTGGAGTAGACGACGTCGTCCCTCCGATGAACCAGAATTATCGCCGGGATTTCGCCGGAATCCCAGGATCGGGCCGGATTCAGCCGGGAAGGGCCAGGATGACGCGTCGGAGTCTCCCCCGAGGGCTCCGCCGGAACCAGGCGAGGATCGTCCACCTTCTCCGGGGTTCTCCGCCTTCGGTCGCGGCCCGGGCGAGGTCGATGGGGTGATGATGGAGGCGGATCAAGGTCCATCGGCGGGACGGGTCGTGGGCCCTCAGCGTGGATGCCTCGAAGCGGAGGAGGTCGGCCATCCAGGGTTTGTCGACCTCCCGGGCCAAGAGCCCGGCGAAGGCGAGGGCGTCGTCCCGATGCTTCTTGATCCCGGAGGGGACGAAGGTCGCGGCGTGACTTCGGAACAGGGCGGCGAATCGAGCCGGTCCGACCGCCCGGAGGGTCAGGGGCAGGAGCAACTCGACCTCGCCCCGACGCTTGGCGATCAGCGAGGCGGCGAAGCCGTCAATCTGGGCGATCGGCAGCTCGGCGATCGTCCGGGCCTCTTGGGGCCCCAGGCCGAACTCATCGGCGACGGCGGCGGGATCGGCCCGGAACCGGGCCCGGAGGGGGGCGTCGACGGCCAGCCTCGCCAGGAGCCTCTGGGATTCGGCTAGGCCCATCGACCGTGGGCCTTCCCGATCGCCCGGGCCCGGTCGAGTTCGTCGAGCAGCTCGCCGAACGGGGGCAAGTCCTCGTCCCGCTCCAGGATGATTCCCTTGACGGGTGCCCGGGCGACGACCTCCTCCAGCAACGCCCAGACCTCCGGGGGCGCGGGTCGTGCGTGGCTGTCGATCAGCTGGCCGCCCTGCCACTCGCCCCCCGCGAAGTGGAGCTGGACCACGCGGTCGAGCGGCAGGCGGTCGAGCCATTCGATCGGGTCGAAGCCGTGATTGACCGCGTTGGTGTGCAGATTGGTCACGTCCAGCAGAAGCCCGCAGCCGGTCCGCCCGGCCAGCTCGGCCAGGAAATCGGGCTCGTCCATCTCGGCGCCGGGGAGGGCGATCGTGTAGGTGATGTTCTCGACGATCAAGGGGACGTCGATCTGTCGGCGGGCCTCGGCGATGTTGCTCGAGAGGACATCCAGCGCCTCGCTCGACATTGGCAATGGGGCCAGGTGGCCGATCTCGACGCCCCCGGCCCGGGTGAACGCCACATGCTCGCTCCACCAGGGGGGCTTGACCCGACGGACCAGGGCGGCGAACTTCCCCAGATAATCGGGATCGAGACCCTCGGCCCCGCCCAGCGAGAGGTTCAGGCCGTGCGGGATCAGCGGGAAGTGATCGGCCAGGAGGGACAGCTCCCGGAGCTTCTCCGACGAGGCGTCGAGGTAGTGGTCGGCGGTGATCTCCAGGAAGTCGACCCGGTCGCGGGCCAGGAACAGCTCGCCCCGGAACGGCGAGCGGAACCCCAGCCCCACGCCCAGGGTCGGGAGGCGGGAGATGATGTCCAGGGCGCCCGGATTGGGCTGGATCAGGGGCATGATGCGACCCTTCGAGAACCAGACATCGCCAATTATGCGCCGCAGCCGCCGCAGCCGCCACCACCACAGCCGCCCCCTCCTCCGCAGCCACCACCCGCTCCTCCACAGCCACTCGCCCCGCCCCCACATCCCCCGCCGCAACCGCCGGAGGTGGCCGCGGCCGACTTGAACAGGTCGGGCACCTGGGCGTAGGCGGTCCCCGCCAGCACGGAAACCCCGAAGAGGGCGGGGACCAGGACCAGGGCCGGGTCATGGGCCAGCGTCTCGGCCTCGTCCTGGAGCCTCGGCTTGAGGTTCTCGAAGGCCTGCCGGAGCCGTTCCAGATAGTCCTTGCCCCGTAGGGTCACTCGGGGCACCTTGCAGACCAGGGCGAGGGCCACGAGCCCGATCGCGGCGAACACGAACAGCAAGAGGACGTTGTGTCGCCCCTTCGCCAGGGCGACGGCCAGCTTGAATCCGCCGAACGCCAGGATCATGAGCGCCCCACCCAGCCAGATCCGCCAGGCGGTCGCGATCCGTTCGGGCCCCGTCAGCAACTGCCGATCGCGGAGCGACTCGGCCGTCGAACTCAGCCCGGCTTCGATCTTCCGGGCCAGGCCCTGCGGCTGGAAGAGGACCTCGGGCTTCCTCGAATGATCGAAGAAAGGAAAGGCCACGGACTCGATCGGCGAGAGATGGTCCAGGTCGGGATGATCCGGATCCTGCTCGATCTTCCGTTCGGTCCCCTTGAGGAGAGACTTTTTCTCGACGATCCGGAGATATCCCCGGCGAATCAGGTCGAAGACGACCAGCCGCGTCACCTCGTTCGAGCCACCCCGGAGATAGGCGATCTCGCAAGGGTCGGGCTTGGTGGGGATCGGCATCGAGCCCAGCGAAAGACTCCGGTCGGCCCGTCGGCCCCTCAGGAACGCCTCGCCGGCGATCAGGGCCATCACGGACGCATAAAGGATCAGGAACGGCGGCCCCGACATCTCGGAGATCGGGTTGTTGAAGAGCCAGTTCATGAAAGGTCTCCCATCGGCCGGGCTTGCTAACCCATCGATCATATTCGTGATTTTAACGGTAGCTTCGTCGCCGAACCTCAAATATTAAATATTCGGGACGGGGTCGCCGGATGACCTGGAAGGCCAGGAGTCCCCCGGGGTACCATGACCCCATGGCCACCACCCTCGAATCGCCGCGCAAGTCGATCCCCGGCCCCAAGGGGCACTGGCTGAAGGGGAACCTCTCGCAATTCTCCGCCGACCGGCTGGGCTTCCTGGACCGGTGCGCCCGGGACTTCGGCGATGTGGTGGCCCTCCGGTTCGCCCACCGGAAGATCGTGGTGGTCAATCACCCCGACCTGGTCGAGGAGGTCCTGGTCACCCGGAACCGGCAGTTCATCAAGCACTTCGCCCTCCGGTTGGCCAAGAATACGATGGGCGAGGGGCTCCTGACGAGCGAGGGGGACTTCTGGCGACGCCAGCGGAGGCTCTCGCAGCCGGCCTTCCACCGCGAGAAGGTCGCCGGGCACGCCTCGGTGATGGTCGAGTATGCCGACCGGATGCTCCGGGGATGGCTCGACGGCCAGCGCCGGGATGTCCAGGCTGACATGATGCGGCTGACCCTGGAAATCATCGCCAAGTGCCTCTTCGACGCCGACGTCTCGGCCGACTCGGCCGACGCCAGCGCCGCGATGGAGACCGTCCTCCGCTGCTTCACCGCCCGGGTCGACCGGCTCCTGCCGGTCCCCGACTTCCTGCCGACCCCCATCAACCTCCGGCTCCGACGGGCCATGAAGCGGCTCGACGGGATCATCTATCAGGTCATCTCCGACCGGAGATCCATGAAGGAAGACCGGGGCGACCTGCTCTCGATGCTCCTGGAGGCCAACGACCCGGTCGAGGAAGGCGGGGCCGGGATGACCGACCGCCAGCTCCGCGACGAGGCGATGACCCTCTTCATGGCCGGGCACGAGACCACCGCCAACACCCTGGCCTGGGTCTGGCTCCTCCTCTCGGGACATCCCGAGGTCGAGGCCAAGCTCCACGCCGAACTCGACGAGGTCCTGCCCGACCGCCTCCCCACCATCGCCGACCTCCCCCGCCTCCCCTACACCGAGCGGGTCGTCACCGAGGCCCTCCGGATCTACCCGACGGTCTGGCTCCTCGGCCGCGAGGCGATCGAGCCCACCGAGGTCGGCGGCCACCCGATCGCCCCCGGGACCACCATCTACATGAGCCAGTGGGTCATCCACCGGGACCCCCGATGGTTCGACGACCCCCTGGCCTTCCGCCCCGACCGATGGCTCGACGGCCTGGCCAGGAAGATCCCCCGATACGCCTACTTCCCGTTCGGGGGAGGTCCCAGGATCTGCATCGGCAACGCCTTCGCGATGATGGAAGCCACCCTGCTCCTCGCCACGATCGCCCGGAAATTCCGCCCCAGGGTCCTCCACCCCGAGAAGGTCGTCCTCCAGCCCACCATGACCCTCCGCCCCGCCGACGGGATCGACGTCTTCCTGGAAGCCCGACGCTGACCGAGACCGCGAACGAACCGAACGAACCGAACGAACCGAACGAACCCAAGCATCCACAAACTCCTTCACCCAAAACACTTTCGCCCGAACCACGACCAGGCAGTTCCCGGCCCCGACTGCCCGAAGCGGCCCCGGGAAAAACGAACCCAACCACCCTGCCGGGTTGCTCCGCTGGATCTTCCATCAAGTGATATTCAGCGAAACCAGGGGAGCTTGACCCGCCTTTTCCCCGAGCAATCGGATGCTCGACCGGGTGTCCCTCGGCTCGGCCCCGATCAAGCTCGCTCCCTCCTCGTCAAGCGAGCCTCGCCGATCGGCCGATGAGAAAGGTGGGGCGTGGGATCGCCCGAAGGCTCCTCGAAGCTTGAGGTCTCGGCTCATCATGCCCGCCATGCCCGCAGAAGCGGATCTGTCCTGGGATGAAGCCCACCGCCAGGTGGTCGGGCTGATGCGGGTCGACAACCGGGCGAACATCCCCTACATCCTCCGGGAGTACCTCGGCCTGGCCTTCACCCTGGCGGCCTGCTCGTGGGCCTACCGGGCCTGGGCGAGCGGGCAGGTCCCGACGGCCGGGTTCCTCCCGATGGCGGCCCTGGGCGTATTCGCCGTGGCGGCGTTCCAGCACCGGCTCTCGGGCCTGGCCCACGACGCGAGCCACGGGACGCTCTTCCGGGACAAGCTGCTCAACGAGCTGGCCTCCGACCTCCTGCTGATGTTCCCGCTGGTGGCGATGACCCAGAAATATCGCGAGGCCCACCTCGGGCACCACCGATACGTCAACGACCCCGAGCGTGACCCCGACATCCTCCGGCTCAACCATCCCGACCCGCACCACTTCCCGATCTCCCGGGCGGGCTTCTGGTCCCGATACGTGGTCCAGGGGCTCTGGCCCCCCTCGATCCTCCGCTACCTGATCGGGAGGGCCCGCGCGGCGAACCTGGGGACGACCGGATCAGGCCCGAGCATCCGGGGCGTCTATCGGAGCCGGGTCGCCCGGAGCCTCCGGGGGGCCTACTGGCTCTCGGCCTTGAGCGTGATCCAGGTCACGGGTTCCTGGCCGATCTTCTGGCTCTTCTGGGTCGTCCCGCTCCTGACGGCGTATCCCCTGTACATGCAGCTCCGCGAGATCGCCCACCACAGCAACGCCCCCGACGACGGCGACCTGACCAACTCGCGAGTCTTCCGCGTCCACCCGCTCCTGGGCGCCGTGGTCTTCCCCTACGGCCAGGCGTTCCACCTGACGCACCACCTCTTCGCGATGGTCCCGCACCACCGGATCGCCCAGGCTCACGCGATCCTGACCCGGCACCCCCCCTATCGCGAGGGGGTCATCGTCTGCCAGGGCTTCTTCTTCCGCCGATGGGGCACCGAAGGTCCTTCGCTGCTCGAATTACTAGCGAGCGATGCCGTCGGCTCGCCAAACCGAACGCTGCCTGGCCCCCACGTTCCAATCGTGCGCGAGGTCTCCCGCGAAGGCTAGAACGGTTCCCAGTTGATCGGATCACTCCGTCTTGGGCTGAGACCAGATCCATCTGCCGGGTATGACCTCCGGAAGCCTGCCCCCGGCACGGGGATATGCCCCCTGTTTCAATATCACCTACCCATCGGTGTGGACTAGTCAAACCCTTAGCTCCGATTTTGTCCTTCCGAGAAGTGACCCCGACTAGTAGACCTGACGGCACTCGAGGAGGCGAGGGAAAGAACCAGGTCCGATTTGGAAGCTGGCCGGGTCGACTCGTAGTGCACGTCCGAACCGACCATCGACTTTCAGGACAGGGCAGACTTAAGAGTTTCCGGCCGGACGTGATCGAGCGCCCATTCATGTCCGGCCAATGAGTCCAAAAGCCATAAAATATCCTTAATTGCCAAGAGTTTCCTTTCAAGTGATTCTGGAGTAAGCGTGAATGTCCCGACGTGGGCCACTTCGTTCCTGAGTTGTACGGCCGTTCTCAACTCTTCAACGATCGGCTTCGGGATAGACTTAACACGACTCGCTTTGCCATCTTTTATTAAAATACCAATATATGATCCGAGAATTTTTTCGATGGGAGGGGACGGAAGATTTTCGATGAGCCACTTTGTCTCGGGTGCGGCGTGGACGACGTAGTATTTGATCGAGATCTCGGCGGCGGCGACCCCGATTAGGAGCGAACTTCTGGGATTCATCGATTGGATTGACCAAGCTTCATGAAACAGCGAGTGGGATAATGGCTCTCCTCCACCGGTCTGGATAATATTGGTCACCTTCGCGATGACATCGTTGGATATCACCTTCGGCCGAATTACTCGAAATTCAGCATCGATGTCAGACGGAAGGGGAAACCACGTTGAACCATCGGTTGAAAGTTCAAATATTTGATTATCAACTAATGGGTCTGCCTCTTGATCAAGACCTAACCGCCATCTGAGCGTCGAGACGAGTTTCTTCGCCTGTGTTTCTAACTCCTTAGAAATGCTACGGCATTGGGTCGCGAATCCGGGAGGGCAGTCCTGCATTCGCGGCAAGGTGATGGGTCGGATTTCCCCATGGGAATCGATGCTGCTTGGGAACAACCGAGGAGAGTTTACGCCACTCGGTAGTTCTCCCCGCGAGATAGCATCAAAGATTGTCTGGTTATTCCTTGTTGGCTCTCGTTCGAGGAATGCCGCGCAAATGACCGAATCGGCGCCCCAACCGTTTATTTCCTTCTCTCGACTTGAAGGATTGCGAAGGATGATTGTGACGAGACACTCACCTGCTCCCAAGGTGAATTTCTTCTCGACATTAAGCCCAAATTCGGCCATATCCCACATTCGTTTTACAAAGAAGATTCGCCTGAAAATCATAAGTAAATCCCCGGCCATTATTGTTAAGCGTTACTAAACAAAGACCTGGGAGCCATGGGTCACGAGGGCCTGAGGGTCAGACTCAGGGACCCAACCCCCAGCCGTCGTGTCTGACCCCAGCCGTCGTGAAAGATCGATGGAGACCTCGGTCTAGATTTCCATCTCGTGATTCTCGATGGCAGCCGCGCAGGTCCCTGCCCTCTCGCCGGGTAGATCCAGTTCGAGCGCCCTTCCATCGGGGAAGATGGCTCGGACGGAAAGCCTTGCGCCCATGCCCTCGACGAATCTGGCCACGGTGCTGAGATGCAGGTCGTCGCGATTCTCGACCTTGGAAACATTCGCCTGCTTGATTCCGAGCCGATCCGCCAGGGCGGCCTGAGTAAGGCCGGCGGCCTGGCGGAGCTGGGCGAGCCGCACGGCTACGGGCGGGACGGATGGGCTTCCCGACAACACCAACTGAACGACCCGGTCGAACGTCGCCCTGGCGTTGGGATAGGACTCGTCGACGCCGGTCCCGAAGTCGTCGGGTCCTGGGGTCGAAAGCCCGAAGCCGAACTCGGGCCGCCATTCGACGACCACCGGCGGCAAGGCCCCGTCGCGATCCACGCTCAGGAACCAGGGTCCGGTCTCCGTCTCCGACGGGTCGAGCTCGACCTTTCGGCCGCGGAATCGTCCCGCCAAGTCCTGATGCAGGCGTTCGACGTCGTTCATGATCAAGGACCCTCAGGAAATCCGACCGCCATCAGCCCCGGGCTTGTCCATCGCAACCGATCCGCCCCTGACACGAATCTGAATGGCTCCGTTCGAGGCGACGACGACGTCGTGACCCCTGCTGGCGTAGCGAATCAGATTCGGGTGCCCAGGAACCGAGCGAACACTGTCCGCCTGCGCCGGATACATTCGCCCGTCGGTCATCCACAGGGAGGGGTCGAAGGGAATTCCCGTGAGATCATCCTCGACAGCATTAAGGATGTCGCAGACCTGTTGGTAGGCTTCGGCTGCCGAGGACGCCGCCGGAGCTGCTTGCAATCTCCGGTAGAATTCGGCGAGCCGCGTGCCTTTCGGCCGGGTCGGTCCGCTCATCCCTCTGCGGCCTCCGCCCTTCCGATTCTATCTTCGACCATGAAAATATACCCTCAGGGGTATTATTGTCAACTCTGTGGCTAATGACTCAAGATCTCCGGGAGCGCCTGGGGCCTCCCTTCGCGGTCGACGCAGGCCAGGGTCGAGTGCCCCTCGGCGAGCAGTTGGCCGTCCCGGAGCAATTCGTACTTGTGGACGATCTTGACGTGCGTGACCCGCTCGACGGTGGTCCGGAGGGTCAGGACGTCGTCGTAGTAGGCGGGCCGCTTGTACTTGCAGCCGAGGTCGACGATCACCAGGAGGTGCCCCGCGTCCTCCATGTCGCGATAGGTCATCCCCCGGTCGCGGAGCAGCTCGGTCCGGCCCATCTCGAAGTAGACGAAGTAATTGGCGTGGTGGAGCAGACCCATCCGGTCGGTCTCGGCGTAGCGGACCCGGAACGTGATCTCTCCGCTGGCAGGCTCGGCCATGATGCTCATCTCCCGGTGGGTCGGACGTTCAGCGACGGTCGGCCACCCGCTTGACGCCTCGGGTCACCACGACCAGCGGATAGGGGTCGAAGTCCCAGTTCTCTCGCGAGGGTTTGCCGGGCCGGTATCCCTCGGCGACCCATCGGCGGAAGTGGTCGGGGGCGTGGGCCAACGACCGGTCTCGGAGCCATCCCTCGTATTGTTCGAGATGTTGGCGGGTGACGACCCCATCACCGATCCCGAAGTACATGTGACGGGCGCTGAACTGGGCTTCGGCGTCGGCCAGGGTCGAGCCCGGCCGGAGCAGCCGATCGAATGCGGCGGCGATCGCGGTCCGCTCCGAGCCGTGGAAGCAGTGGACCAGCAAGGGACGCTCGGCCGTCTCCAGGACCTCCAGGAGCGCCCGGGCCTGGGCCCGGGACATCCACTCGCAGGAGGAGAGGGGCATGTCGATCTGGGTGCCCCCGGCCTCCAGGGTGGCGGCCCGTTCGTCGCGATACCAGGGGGACTCGGGGTGCGAACCCCTCAGGTTCAGGACGGTCCGGACCCGGTGCTCGCGGAGCTTGCTCGCGAGGGATGACCCGCCCATCTGGCCCGATCGGTAGAGCCGGCCGGGCTCGACGGTCCCGAAGTTATCCGAGAACGCGAGCATCCAGACCGCCGGGATCCCCAGGAGCGTGAGCCCGATCAGGAGGGGTCGGAGGAACCAGTGCCGGAGTCGGCGGAATCGCATCGATCGGAGCCTCGCGGGGGGGGTGGGCCAGGGCAAAGGCCTCGATCAACCGATGATCGGCCGAATCTCGCTCGGGCCTGGCCCAGGGGAGCGCGGCCACCTCGCCCCAGGCACGGTCGGCGGACCACCCTCGATGCTTGATCCGGTAGGCCGCGTGCGCCTGGCTCGACCGATGATGGCCCGCCACACAATGGAAGAAGATCGGCTGGAGGGCGGGGTCGGCGAGAAGGTCGGCCGCTTTTTCCATCTGTTCGAGGTTGGCTCGCGAGCCGTGGATCCTGACGAAGGCCCAGCCGACCCCCAGTTCGCGGACCACCTCGGCCTGTTCGACATACTTCGGGTCGTCCTTGTTGATCGCGGTGAGCGTCACGATCGTCCGGATTTTCTCGCGGAGCAGCACCTGCCGGAGCGGACCGGGACGCTGCCAGGCCCCCCGGATGATCCGACCGGGCTCGACGACCGCGACTCGTTTCTCGAAAAACTCGTCGCGCCATTGCCAGGCCGAGTAGCCCGCCAGCGCCGCCCCGGCCGATCCCAGGCCGATCCTCAACCAATTCCGTCGGTTCACCTTCGATGCCTCCCTCGCCCGGCTCGGGCGTCGGGGATTGTAGCGGCCTGGGGGAGCCTGGCAATCCCAAGCGGGATCCGAGGGCCCGCCCCTCACTCCTCGGCGGGTTCTTCCTCGATCGCCTCGTCGGCGTCGCCCTCGGCGAGTTCGGCGATCCCGAACCTTGGCGCGATCTCGGGGGCGAACCGGGCAAGGTCGCGTCGAGCCCGGATCAGGGCGAGATCCTTGGCCTTGGCCTCGAACATCACGTCGAACTCGAGGTCGCCGGCCAGCCGAAGAAACGTGATGAACTCGAACGGGTTGACGAAGTCGGCATGCCCGGTCCAGACCGGCGGGAGGAGGTCGTTGACCATCTTGCCGGTCTTCCGGTCCTTCCGGCGGATCTCGCGGAACTCGGTCCGGGGGGAGGAGTAATGGACCTTCGGCCGGACCCCGGCGGGCCAGGTCGCCAGGAACTTCGCCAGGGTCTCGCGGAGGTCGAGCCGCTCGGGGTTGAGACACCAGAAGTGCTGATGGTCGAAGATCAGGCGGACGCCGGTCGACTCGTGGATCGAGAGGACATCGGCCGGGCCGAAGCGGGTGTCATCGTTCTCCAGGACGAGCCGGCGACGGACCGGCTCGGGGAGCGTGGGGTAGGTCTCGGCCCACCGACGGACGCCGGCCGGGCGATCGCCGTAGGTCCCGCCCACGTGGATCACCAGGACCGACTCCGGCCCCATCTCCATGAGGTCGAGCATCTCGGCCTGAGCCGCCAGGTCGGCCACGCTCCGGGCCGTCAGCTTGGGGTCGGGGCTGTTGAGGATGACATACTGCGAGGGATGAAACGAGAGCCGCAAGTCCTGGTCTCGAGCTATCTTACCAAGCTCGGCCAGCTCCGCCGCGCATTCGCGGATCTGGCCGTGAAACTGCGGCATATCCGGATGCGTCGCGTAAGGGGCCAGGTCGGAAGACATCCGGTACATCCGGATCGATTGCTGCCCCAGGTGCTCGAAGATCGCCCGGAGATAGCCGAGCGAGGTCCGGAGATGGGGGCCGCTCTGCCAGCGCCGGGCATCATTGCTCGGGAGTCCGGGCCGCGCCAGGACCTTCACGGGGAAGCCGAGGCGAAGCGCAGTCGTGTCCGGCGTCGTCATGAAATGGAGGCCTTCCCGAAATCCGGCGGAAACGAGCATGGTAGGAGCCCAACCTCGAGCGGGCAACCCCGAGAACCGAAAGTCTACCCCGGAACCTGAGAAGCTGGGGGGCCTGCGACGACTGAACGTCGCCAGAAGCCCGAGATCGGCTTGACCGAACCGGGTTTCTGGTGGTAGATTGCATAAACATCTGGTGGATTTCCCCACACACGCACATCTCGTCCGGCCGCTACCCTCACTCCATCCCGATCGCTAGGGAGAATGGCCCGTGTCCCTACATCCGTCCCGCCGCACCATTCTGGCCTTCATGGTCGGCGTGCTGGCCCTGCCCTGGGCCGGTGCCTGGGCCCAGGACCAGCCCGCCGCCCCGAAGGGAGACTTCCCGTCCCCCGAGCCGATCCCGCAGGTCACGCTCGGGCCGACGCTGAAGACCCACCCGATCCAGCGGAACGCTCGAGGATTCCTGAATCCGGCCAATGGCAACCGGGGCGTCTTCAATGAACAGTGGGTCGACGCCGCGGTCCTCCCCCGCGACCGGCAGGGGATCTGGGTCCTCGACTTCGCCTTCAAGCCCCTGCGGCTCATGACCGTCGTCGACGAGAAGGGCCGCCGAGACGTCCACTACATGTACTATCAGGTGGTGAACAAGACCGGCGAGCCGAGGTTCTTCGTCCCGCAGTTCACCCTGGTCACCGACACCGGCATGCGGTATGAGGACGCCGTCCTGCCGCAGGCCGTCAAGCAGATCCAGCTCCGCGAAGATCCCTCGATCCAGAATCTCCACGGTGCCGTCGAGATCGTGGGGATGGTCCCTCCGAGCACCAAGCAGGGGATCGACGACGCCGTCTTCGGCGTGGCGATCTGGGAAGGGGTCGACCCCAAGGCCGACAAGCTCTCCGTCTTCGTCCGGGGCCTCTCCGACGGATACCGGGAAGAGCCGGCCGCCGACGGCGGCAAGCCCCTGGTCCGCTACAAGTCCCTCCAGATCGACTTCATCCGTCGGGGGGACGAGCACGACCTCAAGGAACGCGAGCTCATCCTCGACGAGCCGCCCTTCGAGTGGACGTATCGTTGAACGAATGACCGATGACGGATTTCTCATCTCTAACGGATGCCGACTCTGGCATGCTTCGAGATCGGGAATCCGTCATCGTCAGAGCCCCGCGTAGCCCGCCGGATCTTGCAGCCCGAGCCTTTCGAACGCGGCCAGGCGGATCGTGCAGGCATCGCATCGTCCGCAGGAAAGGCCCTCTGGCGAGGGGTCATAGCAGGAGTGGGTCAGGGAATAGTCGACCCCCAACTCGCGGCCCCTGACGATGATCTGCTCCTTGGTCATCGTCAGGAGCGGGGCATGAATCCGGAACCGTCCGGTCCCCTCGACCCCGGCCCTGGTCGCCAGATTGGCCATCGTCTCGAAGGCCCGGAGGTATTCGGGACGACAATCGGGATAGCCCGAGTAATCCACGCAGTTGACCCCCACGAACAGGTCGAACGCGCCCAGGGCCTCGGCCCAGGCCAGGGCCAGCGAGAGGAAGACCGTGTTCCTGGCCGGGACGTACGTGACCGGGATCCCGTGGGCCATCTCATCGGCCGGGCGGTCCTTGGGGACCTCGCCGTCGCCGACCAGGGCACTCCCCCCGAACGGCCGGAGGTCGACCTCCAACTCCAGATGCCGGGACACCCCCTGGGCGTTGCCCACCGCGCGGGCGGCGTCTCGCTCGATGGCATGCCGCTGCCCGTAGAGGACCGTGAGGGCATACACCTCGAACCCCGATGCCTTCGCCTCGGCCAGGGCCGTGGCCGAGTCGAGCCCGCCGCTGAGCAGGACCACCGCCTTGGATTGTTCGGTCATGGTCGGATCACCTCGTCCGGTTCTCATCGGGTCGGCCTTCTCCCGAAGATTCCAGTATAGCGGATCCTGGCCGGCTTCCATCCCGGATCGATCGCCCCATCGAGGAAGTCTCATGCCACTCGACCTGATCCTGGCCAGCACCTCGCCCTACCGCCGAGCCCAGGTCGAGCGGCTCGGAGTGCCGTTCCGGGCGGTCGCCCCGCCGGTCGATGAGGAAAGCCTCAAGCGAGAATGGGGGGCCATCCCCCCCCGTGAACTGGCCGAACGGCTGGCGATGGCCAAGGCCGAGGGGGTCGCGCGCCAGGAACCCGATGCCGTCGTGATCGGGGGCGACCAGCTCGTGGCCTCCGGCGGCTCGATCCTGGGCAAGCCGGGCACCCCCGAGCGGGCCGTCGAGCAGCTCATGTCCATGAGCGGACGATCCCACGAGCTGATCACCGCCCTGGTCGTGATCCAGGGCGGCACACCCTACGCCCACACCAACATCACGAGGCTGGCTTTACGCCAGCTTACGCACGAAGAGATCCGACGCTACGTCGAGGCGGACTGCCCGACGGATTGCGCCGGAGCTTACAAGCTCGAAGCGAGAGGCATCGCCCTGTTCGACCGGATCGATTCCGAGGACCACTCGGCCATCGTCGGCGTGCCGATGATCGCCCTGACCACGATCCTCCGGCGGCTAGGATTCGCGATCCCTTGATTCCACATCCGCGATCGAAGAATCATCTCGGCCCGGCAACGCGTCCTTGACAACGCGAGCTTTGCCGAACAAAGTATAGACCTTCCGGCGACGCTCGCTCGTCGTGACCGGGCGTGTCGGCTTTCGATCGGGGGTTGCACATGATTCGCTGGTGGAAGGATCTGGACCGGATCTTGCGGGGGGACGCGACCCGGATCTCGTCGCTGAGTCGAGGGACGATCGACGTATCGGTGGGAGGGTTGTCGCTGGTTTTATTGATCTTGGGTATGCTTTATGGGGCATGCATGGGGAGTTTCGGGCTCTTCAAGGCGGGCGGCCCTTCTTACCTCCAGTTGGTCGCCTCCACCCTGAAGGTGCCCGCGCTCTTCGTTCTGACGCTCGTAGTGACCCTGCCCTCGCTCTATGTTTCCAATGCCTTGGTGGGATCCCGCCTGGTCGTCGATTCGGTGATCCGGCTCCTGGTGGCGGCCCTGGGCGTGATGATGGCGGTGCTGGCCTCGCTGGGTCCGATCGTCGCGTTCTTCTCGCTGAGCACCACGTCCTACCCGTTCATGGTCCTGGTCAATGTCGTGGTCTTCGCGGTTTCGGGGGCGTTGGGGCTCTCCTTCTTGCTCCAGACCTTACATCGGTTGAGCGTGGCTCCTCGCGATGCGAAGGAGGATCACGTTCCGGAAATCCTCGACGGCGGCGAGCCCGATAAAGCCCGGGAGGACGTGGAGCGAGAGGACTTGCGACAAGGCCTGGAATCTCTGAGAGTCGGCGAAGCCGAGGGGGGGAATGTCACCCCACCGGGTGCCCTCGATCCGCTGGATGACCGGATGCTCGACCGTCACGTGAAGACAATCTTCCGCTGCTGGGTCATCCTGTTCAGCCTGGTCGGTGCGCAGATGGGCTGGGTCCTCCGCCCGTTCATCGGCGACCCGAATCTCGAGTTCGCCTGGATCCGCGGCCGCGATTCCAACTTCTTCCAGGGAGTCCTGCACGCCCTCTCGAGTCTTTTCTCGTGAGGCAGTTGCGCGGACGAATCGAGGAGATTCTCCGGGGTCGCCCGACCACCGGAGCGTGGCAAGTCGTCCTGGGCTGTGGTTTGATCTATGGCGGGGTGATGGGGACCTTCGGAGGGAGGTCCGGCCAGGTCGCCTTCTCGGCGATCAAGGTGCCACTGCTCTTGCTCGCGACGGTGGGGCTGAGCCTGCCCAGTTACTTCATCCTGAACACGCTGCTGGGCGTACGCTCCGACTTCGCCGCTGCCTGGCGGGCGGTGTTGGCGTCGCAGGCCGGACTGACGATCATCCTGGTCTCGCTGGCCCCGATCACGGCATTCTGGTATGCCTCCTTCGGGGACTATCGGGCGGCGATCCTGTTCAATGCCCTGATCTTCGCCGTCGCTAGCGGCGGAGCCCAGGTGCTCCTCCGACGGTCGTACCGACCGTTGATCGCCCGGGACCCGAGGCATCGCTGGCTCTTGAGGATCTGGCTGATCCTCTATGCTTTCGTCGGGATCCAGATGGGTTGGAGCCTCCGGCCATTCATCGGCGACCCCGCCCAACCGGTCCGCTTTTTCCGCGAGGGAGCGTGGACCAACGCTTACGAGAAGGTCGCCCGTATCCTTTGGGATTTCCTGACCCGTTGATCGATCCAGATCAGCGTCGGCCGGCGGGACGATCGCCGGGAACCTTGGGGGCCTCGCGCTCGCCGAAACGGGTCACGACATAGGTCCCGCTCTTGGGATTGCGCTCGATGTCGACGATCGCGTGGTTATCCGCCTCTTCGAGGAGGTGGGTGAAGCTCCGATAGCCATAGTAGCTCTCGTCGAACGACGGCTTCTTACGCTTCATCGTGTCCTTGATCATCGAGGCGTAGAGGATCTCGTGATTCTCGCGACGGAGGGCGTTGCAGGCCTCGACCAGGAGCGTGTAGACCTCTCGCTTCCGATCGGGCATGTCGGCGTAGAGGTTGGTCGCGATCTGCTGCTCGTCCTGCTCCTGGCGTTCGAGGTCCTCGTAATAGATGAACTCGTCGCAGTTGTCGCGGAGCAATTCCGAGGTCGAACCTTTCATGCCCAGGCCGATGACGTGCTTGCCGTTCTCCTTGAGCTTGGAGACCAGCGGCGAGAAGTCGGAGTCGCCCGAGACGATGACGAAGGTATCGACGTGCGGCTTGCTCCAGGCGAGGTCCATCGCGTCAACGACCAGGCGGATATCGGCCGAATTCTTGCCGGTCTGGCTCCGCCGAGGGATCTCGATCAGCTCGATGGCGGCCTCGTGGAACGGCGCGGTATAGGCCTGATACCGACTCCAGTCGGCGTAGGCCTTCTTGACGATCAGCTTTCCCTTCTCGACCAGCCGCTCCAGGACCTTCTGGATGTCGAACTTGGTCTTACGCTGATTCTGGAAGCCCATGGCGAGATTTTCGAGGTCGACGAAAACCGCCAGGCTACGTTCGCGATCAGTCTTGGTCATAACAGACTCGGGGGACGCGCCCAGGATGATTCAGGTCCCGTATCTCGAAGGCGCGCGGCGATACGCCTCGCGCGAAACAACTCCCCCATCCACCTCGGCCTATCATCGAACAAACCAGGGACTTGGAATAACCGCCCGAGCCAATTTCGTCGGAGTTCTTCGGGGCTCGAGCCGGGAAGTTACGTGAGGACGAAGTAGGATCCCCGCCAGCCCCCGAGGGGAGGCCGGAAGGGAATACACTTCAGGAATCGAGGATCGGCCAGGGCCTGACCGCCGGGCTTAGATCAGCCTCCGTGACCGCCGCCGAACCAGCCACCGCCGGCATACAGGTCGCGGACGGTCCGCCGGGGTCGCGACTCATTGACGGTCAGCGCCCGGCTTCGGAAGTCGCTGCCATTCAACGCCGCGATCGCCGCATCCGCTTCGGATTGGCGAGGCATATCCACCAGACCGAAACCGCGAGACTGACCGGTCCGAGCCTTGACTTGAACTTCCGCCATGGCGACCGCGCCAAATGGCTCGAAGATCGCCCGCAATTCGTCCGAAGTGACCGCGTAATCCAGATTACCGACATAAATCATCATAGCGAAGATCCACTCCTCATCGAAACGATCAGCAAGGGCTGCCCCTCGTCTCGGTCGCTTACCGTGACTTTTCTTCGGTCGGATCGGGCCGCATCGGCCTGGACAGACCGGGCAAAGCCACTGATTCGCCCTGACGACGCTTCCCGCCAAGCCCTTCTCGAGGGATGGGCCAGATGCCATGTGGGCCGCCAAAGAGGCGATCGAGATCACACAAGTGAGTCAACGACCCGCCGAAGTGGCGCCACCCCGGACGCCTTCCTAAGTGATAAGAGTGTACCGCAAGCGGATACAACCCGCCAGTCAACTCCCGGATCCCGAATCCATCACCGGGAGTCATCCCGGTGATGGGCCAGGATCGAGCTCAGGGCTCGTCGGCGAGGCTGTGCAGCGCAATTCGTCCATGAGAAATAGGTTGCACACACAAACGCGATGGTGCTGCCTGATCATGGACTTCCGATTATCTGCTTCGCATCGACAAAAAAACCCCGACCGCCATCGCGGCCGGGGTTACGATTTGGTACCGGAGACCAGAAGCGATAGATCAGCTCTGAGCGGCCGGCATCGTCTTGGAGGGCATCTGGGGAGCCGCAGCCGGAGCCGACTTGGCGGGGGCCTGCGGGGCCGGCATCGTCTTGGCCGGAGCTTCCGGGGCCGGAGCCGACTTGGCCGGCGCTACCGGGGCCGGCATCGTCTTGGCCGGAGCTTCCGGGGCCGGCATCGTCTTGGCCGGAGCTTCCGGGGCCGGCATCGTCTTGGCCGGGGCCTGCGGGGCCGGCATCGTCTTGGCCGGGGCCTGCGGGGCCGGCATCGTCTTGGCCGGGGCCTGCGGGGCCGGCATCGTCTTGGCCGGAGCTTCCGGGGCCGGAGCCGACTTGGCCGGCGCTACCGGGGCCGGCATCGTCTTGGCCGGGGGCACCGCTTCCGGCATCTGCTTGGACTGGGCCTGGACTTCGGCCATCCCAACGCTCAGGACCGCAGCGGTGACCCAGCCGAACATCTTGCAGCCACTCATTGAAGCAATCTCCCTTGTTTCGTGATCCCGGACCGACTCAGCCGAGATGACCGGGTACACGTCGGCCACGACCGGGTCGATCTATTATACGGTATCACCGTTTGCGTGCTTTGGGAATTTTACGAATTATCCAGCGAATACATCGACTTTTTTGGCAAACTCGTCGATTTGCTCAAACGAAACACGGTCCGAACGGGCAAGCAAGCCTCATTTTCCGGACAACCCTCGTGGAGTATCGAAAGTGAATTCCCCCTGGAGGCCAACTCCCGAACAAATCGCGGCGGCCCAGGACGGGACGATTCCGGATGTAATTGGACCCGGACTCCAGATTCTCTTCTCCGGGATCAATCCGAGCCTCTACTCGGCGGCCGTCGGGCACCACTTTGCCAGGCCCGGCAACCGGTTCTGGCCCACGCTCCACTCCGCTGGCTTCACTCATCGACGATTCGATCCATTCGAGGATCAAGGGTTGATCGACCTCGGTCTTGGCATCACGAACGTCGTCGCCCGGGCGACGGGCGCGGCCGACGAGTTATCCGCGGAGGAACTCACCGAAGGGGGCCGTCTCCTCGATCGAAAGATCCAACACTATCGTCCGAAGATCCTGGCACTGCTGGGGATAACCGCCTATCGGTCGGCCTATCACCGCCCGCAGGCCAGGATGGGGCTCCAGGCCGAATTGATCTCGGGATCACGGCTTTGGGTGCTCCCCAATCCCAGCGGCCGCAACGGTCATTTTTCCGTCGAGCCATTTCTGGAACTTCGCCGTGCTCTTTCCGGGGGCGACCTCGCTCCCGAGGAATATCCGAGGTGATGACGGCTCGCCGAGGCACACGCTCCACCAGTCGCGAATTACTCGGAATCCGCCGACACGCGCCGTCCGACCAGCGCCAGTTGAAAGCCAAGATAGGGGCGGACCGTCCAGCTCCATCCCGTCATCGACGAGACCGGGGCGATCAGCTCTTCTTTCGTGAATCCGCGGAGGACCGAGAGCGGTCCATCGTGCCGGACCAGGCGATTCCGGGTCAGGATCGAACTCCAGACGCGAAAACCCCAGTAGGCGAACCAGTCTCGACGGATATCGAGGATGATCACTCGATGGCGAGCGACTCGGGCCATTTCCTCGACCAGGCGACCCAGTGGTCGCCCGGTGAAGTGGTGGGCGAACTTGACGGCGGTGACCAGGTCGATCGATCGATCCGCGAACGGAAGTCGGAGAGCATCGCCACGAATGGCGGCCAGGGACCGGGTCCGGGCTGCGGAGGCGGCCTGGGCATCACGGTCGAGCGCGAGAACCGGGCCCGCGCGGTCCGGCACGAGGTCGCGGAGTGCGACCGCGATGTCTCCCGAACCGGAGCCGACGTCGAGGAAGGTGAAGGACGCGCGACCCGGCATGTCCTCGCGGACGAATCGGGAGAATTCCCGGCGCATTGTCCGGAGGTTCCCGAGTTGACTGTTGACGCGTCGGAGGACCCGATAGGCGTCCTCGACCTCGGCTTCGGGGAGCCCCGGCGCGTCCATCAGTTCCGGTTCGTCCCGACGCTCGGGTGTCCAGGTCCACGCCATCAATCCGACCGCCTTCCGACCGGGATTCGGCAGGCCCTCAACGCTCGACAGGGGCCGAGGCGCGGAGTTGGGGTTTCTCTCCCGAGAGCCAGGCCAGGGTGCCCAGGGCGAGGACCCATCCGAGGAACAGGGCCAGGGCGAGGAAGAACCGGAGTCGTTGACGATCCATTCGGCTGGCCTCCAGGGTTTCAGGCGACGTCGTCCAGGGCCAGGACGAAATCGCGACGCAAGGCTTCTTCGAAGTCGAAGACATGATCGAAGTCGCCTCGTGAGTCGGTCGGGGACTTCTCCAGGTCTCCCGAGGCGATCAGATTGAAGACGATCTCGCCCAGGTCGGACGTCGATCGAATTCCCCACTGATTGAGGACGGCCTTGGCCAGCAAGCCGTAGTGGGACAGGGCCAGGAGCCGGGCCCCTTCGCAAAGCTCACGGCCCGTGACGTGACGCGACCGCGTCGGTCGACGGCCTCGCGACTTGGCCTGGGCGCGTTTCTTGAGACTTTTGGTGTGCTCGATGGCCTCGAAGATGAAAGCGTAGGCATGGATCGAGTAGCGTGGGTCGCGTGCCAGCACCCCCGCCAGTTCATCGCGAAGGCTCATCGATAAGTCCCTCTCGCACCTGGACATCGAACTCTCACGGTTCGATGCGATCGTCATCCTCATCCTGAGCTGGTCGAAATTTTGACTTCTCGACGCCAACGATGTCGTCGCGGCTCACGACGATCCTGCGGTGGTCGTCGAATTCGACGACCACCTTGCCGGCGAGGATTTCCTGGGCGAGGACTCGACCTTGTCCCCGGTGAGTGATCACTCGCGATCCGATCGGGGGTAATTCTCTCTCGAGGGCCCGATACGTGTCGAATTCATAACGCAGGCAGCATTTAAGTCTACCACAACGACCCGAGATCTTCGAGGGATCCAGGGTCGTCTTCTGGACCTTCGCCATCCGCATCGAGACCGGCGGCATCCGCGAGAGGTGGGTGTTGCAGCAGACCGGCTTGCCGCAATCTCCATAGTCTGCGAGAAGCTTGGCCTCGTCGCGGACGCCGATCTGCCGCATCTCGATTCGAGTTTGCATGGCCCGCGCCAGGTCCTTGACGAGTTCCCGGAAATCGACCCTCTTCTCCGAGACGTAGTAGAAGACCATCCGTTCGCCGCCGAAGATCACCTCGACGTCGACCAGGTCCATCTGCAACCTTCGCTTACCGGCGAATTCGCGACAGGTGGCCAGGCCCCGGATCGAGGCTTCGGCCAGGCGGGATTCCTCGACCAGGTCCTCGGGTGTCGCCACCCGGACGATCTGGCCACGAAATGGATTTTCCAGGAAGGAACTCGTGCGTTCGGTCGCCTGACAGAGGATTTCCCCCATCTCGGTCCCCCGATCGCTCCGGACCAGGACTTTCTCCCCACGGAGATGGGTCAGACCCTCCACACCCTCGTATTCGCCGATATGCCGCATCTGGCCGTACCGGACGACGTAGGTGTTCATGGATCTCGCAATTCAACCCGTGAGGAAATGAGGGGCTCGGCACATCCCGATGGCCCATCATTCGAGGTTCGGGTGTTTCGGACCTCAGGTTCGATCGATAGTATAACTAATCCGGATCATGCGGCCATAGATCCTTCGACCCTGTTCGGTCCTGCTTGCGGACGCGATCGAGTCCGGATTCGACTTCCCCCCGGACGCCAATCGTCTCATAATGCGACGAAGCGACAGGGTCTCCCGCTTCCCCTCCCATCACGACGGTCGCCCTTCGACCGAAGAAGGATCTACTCGCCGATGGTAAGTGACCAATTCCTCTCGCTGCTGGTCTGCCCGATGGGCCGAGTCCCCCTCAGACGCGAAGGGGACAGCTTGATCTGCAGCCAATGCGGCGTCCGATTCGCCATCAAGGATAACATCCCCAACATGATCGTCGAGGAGGCGGAACTCCCCGAGGGTTGCAGCTGCCTGGCAGAGCTCGAATGCGTGAAGGCGGGTCAGGCCAAGGTCGAGATCGCCTGATCGCGACCGGTCGGGATTAGCCGTCGAAGCGGAAGACCCACCGGCTGTCGACGAAAGTTGCCAGGACGTTGGCCCCGACCGGGGGCACGGCGGAGCCGAGATTGAGGGCGAAGAAGGTCGAGGGACCTACCGAGATCGATCCCGGCCCTCCCTCGACCTCGAGGCCCATGAGGGTGAGCGGCGAGCATGCGAAGAAGCTCCCCGCGGCGGTCGGATAAGTCGCGATCTTCTTCGTCTGAGCGAGCAGGCAGGGCGCCCCGAAGCTCGGGGGGCGATCCAGTCGCCCTGCTCCGGCGACCATCGCGGCATCGCGGATCCGGAGCCGCGTCGATTCGTCCGGCTGGGTACTCATCGGGTCTGACCCCGTTGGTCGGAAAGATGCAGGATCGTCTGCTGGTTTCCATCGAAATCCCAGGTCATACCGAATCCCCTGGATGACTAACCATTGAGCTCGACCGCCCAGCTGAAGCCGACGGCTCCGCGGACGACCTCGGGGTGGTCGATCAACCATCGGCACCGATCCAGGACAGGGACCTGCATCGTGGCCAGGTCGTTGAACCCCAGGTTGGCCACCGCCTCGCGTACCAGCGGCCAGAGCGGCTCGACCGGCTGTAGCTCCGGCGTGCAAGGCGGCAGTCGGTGCAGCACCACGTTGACCGGGATCGCCAGCCTCCTGGCCACGTGCCAGCCGGCGTTGTCCACCATCAGCACCAGCAACTTCTCCCCGGCCGGGTCGGCCCAGCGGGCGAATTCCTCCAACGCCAGGCCCATCCAGTCGGTATTGGCCGAGGGCAGGATCAGCTCCAGGTTCCGCCCGCTGGCCGGGTGCACGAAGCCGTAGACGTAGGCCCATTGGTACTTGGTCCGGCCATAGGAGAGCGGCCGATGGGCTCGCACCGCCCAGACCCGACGGGTGATCGGCTTGAGCCCCAGCCGGGCCTCATCCTCGGCCCAGACCTCGACCACTCGGCCGGGGTGCTCCCGACGTAGGCGGGCGACTCGATCGGCCAGGGCGTCTTTTCCACGCCCGCTGCGAAGCGGGCGTGGCGGCCTCCGGATGTCGGGGTCGGGGGACCTGCAGCGAGAAGCCCAGGCCACGCAGCCATCTCCAGCCGGTCTGCTTGCGGATGTGGACGTCCCAGCGATCGCGGACGAAGGTGGCGACCTTGGCCCCGGTCCAGAGCCCGCCGTCGGGCGGCGACTGGCGGAGGGCGGCCCAGAGATCGACCTGCTGCTCGGGGGTGAGCTTGCTCTGGCCGCCGTTGGTGGTAGCCCTCCGGTCGCCCAGGCCATCGGGCCCCTGGGCATTCCAGCGTTTGAGCAAGGCGCGGGCCCAGACCGGAGTCAGGCCGACCTGCTGGGCGGCCTGAGCCGGGCTGAGCGGCTGGTCCGGGCGAGTTAGGAGCCAGATCACCTGCCAGTGGGTCTTCTCGATGCCGGAGCGGCACGCGCGATAGCGGCGAGCGATCTCCTCGGGGGGCAGGTGCAGGACGATGGGCAGTCGTTCGTTCGCCATGGGGAACCTCCGTGGAAGTAGGAGATCCCCCTATGATAACTCATCCGGAAGATTCCGTATCAGGTGGCGTACTTTTCGCGGAATTCCTTGATGATCGCCGAGATCCGGGAATGCGGGAGGTCGAAGACGTCTCCCTGCAGGCGCCGCGAGGCCCCCTGCTGGCTGGCGATGTAGATGACCAGGTTTCGACGGAGCTTCCAACGTCGCCCGACGCTGGCGTTCGCCGGCAGCACGGACGTCGAGCGGGGGAGGGATTCGACCTTCGACAAGAGGGAGTCGGCCGGCATGCGATCACCTTTCGAGGAAACGGCCGCCTCCAAACCTATCGGAGCGGGGCGGCCTGTTTTGACGAGCCCGAGCGGCCACAAATACAGTGAGAGAAGTTCGTTTCGACAAATCCAGGCGTTCGTTTTCGGAGGATATCCCTGGATCAGGTCTCGACCGTCAGGCGGATCGGAGGGGACCCTCACCCGGCCTTCGGCCACCCTCTCCCGGAAGGGGCTTTGCACTGCAACCCTGTCCACTACGTGTGGTTTTGGTGCAGGGGGAGAGGTTTTGGTGCAAACTAACTAATGAGCCCCGAACACCACAAGTCCGAAGTGGACTTTAGTTCTAGCCTATGCGTCCATCCACCCGCCCTTGTCTCGTCGGACGATCGTGACGATTGCGATGATGGCGATGGGGGCGCGATGGCAAAGCGGGGGAAGGTTAACGGGTTACGCCGACTTAGGAATGATGGTCGTGCAGCACGTTACGAACGGAAAAATTTTCTGAACTCGTGTTGACCGATGGACGTATAGTTGGTAAGAGGGAAGAAAGAAAGACTTCCAAGTCCTTGCTTGGGAGGCCGATCGTACGTATCATCAAAGGGCTTTCGAGCCCCGATCGCCAGGAGATAGGCCATGTACACCAAGACCGTCTGATTTTCGCTGACGTTCCCAATCTCAAGACCTGAGCCGCGAGGTCTATACGGACCTCGCGGCTCTTTCTTCTGATTCATTGCAGGTTGCGGGAAGAGACCGTTACGACGACCGATCTCAGCCTTGAGGTTGGGCGATTGTGTCTTCCGTTACCCTTCCCGTCTCGACCGAGAACTCGTCAGAGTCGCCTGTCGCGTCGGTCGAATCGGCTTGGACGACGGTGACTCCGTATCTTGTCATAAGATCTAAAAATCCGGGCTCGTTTTTCAGTTCGGAATAATCGCTGTCAACGGCTGCTTCTTGGGCGTTTTCTGGCGACAACTTAAACGATATGGCGAGATCCTGGATCGCTTGGACGCGGAGGTGTGTTGCGCGTTCGGGTTGAATCTCGACTCGCGCCATGAGATTCCGGTAGCCGGCTCTGTTGAAGTGTAAATCAGACAAATCTTTCAAGGCGAACGAATTCTTATTCGCTAATTTTTCGAAACTGGCAATGCAACGGTCCATGATCTGAATGGATCGTCCGAGGTTGAAATTCTCTGCTCCTCGCCGCTTGTAGTATTCAGCAAGCCTGATGGCGAGACGACGATCGTCCGGATACTTCTCATGTAATTCCTCGACCCGAGATCGCGTCGAGGAGATGTCGAACTCGTTGCCCGCTTGAATCGCGGCCCCGAATTGTTCAAGGGCAGCGTCTATCTCCTGATTTCGGCCGACGGTGGCCTCAAGACGTTTTGTTCGTTCCTCAACGCTCTCCACCGCCCTTTGTACTTCCTCCTTAGCCTCCTTCTTTGCCTCAGACTTCGCCGCGTTCAATAATTCGAACTTGTCGGCAACCGATTTGAGGAATCTGAATCCGATGTACCCGGAAACGAACGCGGTGGCGATGTACGACAAGACATTAATGTCGTCCAGAACAGGGGGCATCGGATTCGTGACTGATCCACGCGAGATCTTTCCATCGATAATCATTACGAAAAGGGCGGCGATGGCACCTCCAAGGCCGCCGGTGGCACTCACAACGATACCCCGGAGAAAGTTGTCCCTGGTCCACTCTTGACGAGCATCTGCATCTCCTGTTTCCCCGAATTTCTGCAAAAACGCCACCACACCACCAGCGGCACCGGAGACAACGAAGAGAATGAGCGTGCCGAGCCAAAAGGGCAATTTGACAACCGAGTTCGCCGCAGGCAGAAACCAACCCGCCACGCCGACAATGAGCGTAACAGGGACGAAAGCCCAAGCGAGTAGGGTGTTGCGTGTCATGTTGAATAGTCCGGAAGAGATCGCCTAGTGGTAGTCCGGGCAAATTAACAAGGATCGGGTGCCTGTGCAACATGGCACCTTAAGCGGACGGGCAAGGCGATCGTGGCGTTGACGGTCCGGGAGATCGTCGAGGAAGATATCGCGAGGAGGCTGGTCTGACCATTGACCGAAAGATCAACCTAGTGAACAACGCCGGTGTACAACGGATAGTGGGCTCGGACGTAATGTCAATAGCGTCTCCATGTTTCTATAATTGGCACGATTTTTGCAAGACGACATTCTTCGTCGTCTTGGTTTTGCCGCAAGTCTAGATTATTAGTAGAGATTAATTCAAAAACCTTGGCGGTTCGGTAAGATTCGGACAAGATTCATTATTTGGTGAAATTCGACATTTTGCATTTTTCGCAATTGCCCTTTTGGCTATCGGGCTCTAGAATCCGATTAGGTTGCCGCCTGACCGCGGCTTCAAGCCCCCTCCGCAGAGACCGCGTCCACCTCGAAAGGGGAGGTTGCGGCACACGGGCAGCCTGGGCCTCCGCTTAGCGGCGGGGGAGCCTCGTAGCACGGAAACGTTCTCCCATCAGCGCGCTGGGCGGGACCAAATCACGCCGGGAGATCGAAAAAATCATAGCCGCCGGGCGGGTTGCTGCGGATGTATACGAGGGGCAGGACTTGCCGGGTCCTGCCCCTCATTTTTTACCTGCGCTTCCGCTTCCAGATGGGAATGTTGCCCCTTCGGGCTCTGAGCCAATAGTCGAAATTGACCGGATATCCGGTCAACAGAATGACTCTGTTGTTAAGCTTGTCGGGTTTGACAGACACATAATAATATGCCGGATATTTGGCTACGATTTGATCCTGCAGCACTTCCAGCAAGTAGGCTTCATGGGCCGGCTGCTGATGATTGGGCCTAATCTCGCCGGGATCAACCAGCGCAACGCGAAGCCATTCCAGGCATTCCGCCCGGTCCTGTTCCCAGACCACTCGATTGCGCGGGTCTTCCGATTTCGGATCTCCGGTAAAACATATGTGACGGCACATATTTGGAGGAAAATATATAACTCTGCCGAGCGGGTCATGTAATTGATCGACTTCGAATATTTGATCGTAATGGCATTGGTATAAGGCAAACTGATCTTTACCCCCCAATTGCAAAAGCGGTAGACGTTTGACCGGCATGGTTCAGCCAACCGTCCTGTTGGTAGGAGGCAGAAAACCTAGTGTACTTACGATATCCTGGTAGATTATTTCGATGGCTCATGATGGATTCCGGGGTGGTGATCCGCAAGGGCCACTCAGTGGATACAATCGGTCTCCTCGGTCGGGCGATCTGTCCGCCCCGCTGATCCCGACTTCCCCGCCCCGAGGCGTCGCACGATGGTCAACATCCAGGATCTCTTCGACGACGCCAAGTGCTTCGACACCATCCGGGGCATGCGGTGGCCTGACGGCGTGACCTGTCCCAAGTGCTCCTCGGACTCGGTCATCAAGAACGGCAAGGACGACACTCAGCCACTCCGTCAACGCTACGAGTGCCGGGGCTGCCGCCGACGCTTCGACGACCTCACCGACACCATCTTCGCCGGCCATCACCTGCCGCTGAGGACCTGGATCGCCTGCCTCTATCTGATGGGGCTGAACCTCTCGGGATTGCAGATCGCCCAGGAACTCGACATCAACAAGGATGATGCCCGGGCCATGATCCAGCGACTCCGACAGGGGATGGTCGACCGTTGTCCTCCGGTCGTGCTGGAGGGGGAGGTCGAGTGCGACGAAGTCTATGTGGTGGCCGGACATAAGGGTCATCCCGAGGCGGTCAAAAAAAAGGCCGCCTCCCCCGAAGGCGACGCCTGAGAGGCGAGCGAGGTCGGGGCACCCTGGCCAAGGAGAAGCCGCCGATCTTCGGGATGTTGCAGCGTGGAGGCGAGGTCGTGATCCGGATGCTGGAGAACGTCCAGCAGGTGACCATCAAGCCCCTGATCGATCGGATGATCGCCAAGGGGACGTTGGTCTACACCGATGAATACGACATCTATGGCCGCCTGGTGGAGTGGGGTTATGGCCACAAGACGGTCTGCCACGGGGCGGGCGAGTTCGCCCGGGACGACGATGGCGATGGCTTCTGCGAGGTCCATGTCAACACGCTCGAAGGGTTCTGGTCGCTGCTCCGCTCGTGGCTGCGGCCTCACCGAGGAATCCCCCAGGAGAGCCTACCGCTGTACCTGGGTTTCTTCGAGTTCGTGCACAACATCCGGGCGAGAGGAAAGCGGCTACTGGGTGCCCTGATCGCCCAATTGCTGGCACCACCCCGGAATCCATCATGAGCCATTTCGATTTGGTCAACCGAGGAATGCGTCGATCCGCTCTCGCCGAAACAGCAGGGTCCGGCATGCTGCGAAGAATCGCTAAACCCAGCCCCAAGCTTCTAAATCCTCATCCGAGGACTCGCCCAACGTCCTGGTTCTTATCGCAGGCTCTCCAAGCCAGAACTTCGCCTCGATCCCCAATTCGTGCGTGCTCTGGATCAGGCAACAGACGTTGTGGCACAACACCTTGCACAATGCCTCGTTCCTCATCGCCACGTCCGTCTTGCTCCGCACGGCATCGCCGAACTTCGCCTTGATCATCGAGAAGACGGATTCCACGTTGCTCCGCTTGTGGTAGTGGGTCAAGAATTCGTCCCGATTGTAGTTGAAGTAGTGGTACATCTTCGCCCACAGACCCCCACCCCGGCCGGTGTGGTTGCTCTTGAATGGGATGTACGGGGTGGCCCCGTGCTTGGCGATCTCGGCGTAATTTTTCAGGCTGGCGTAAACCTTGTCGGCCGAGACTTCCCTCATGGTAAATCGATCGGCGGTCGAGTCCATCAGGGCCGGGAGTAGCGGAGCGTCCTGAGCATCCTTATCCCGGATCTCGACGGCGGTAACGACGTTCGTCTTCACGCCGCACATGACGTGGACCTTGACCCACTCGTGCTGGCGGCGGATCACGCCGTACTTGTGGTCGTACCACGACTCGAAACGACTGGTCGTGAAGCCGGACGAATCGGCGGCGAAGTCTTGCTCGATCGAGGCCAGCGGCCTCCCGCTCTCGGCGATCATGGCCTTGAGGATCGGCGTCATCTCGCCGTCTTCCAGGAATCTCAGCACGCTATTGAAGTGCGGGAGCCGGTAAATGTGGCCTTTCTCGTGGGCGGCTTTCAGGTCGCACGCGAACCGGCGAGACGACAGCGTGGAATACACCTTGAAGGCGACCGAGAACACGCGGTCGGACAGGGGGACCGAAGGACGCCCGCCCTTTGGGGGTGCAGGGGGCTCCGTGACGCCCCGGCACAACTCGGCCAGTAGTTCCTGAAAGCGATCCTTCTCACCGGTCTGGGCGGCGTTATAGGCGGGCCAATCCTGCTTGTAGGTCGTCCGCTTGGTAGCCGTGACCGTGACACGCTCGGTCTTCGTCACGTTGCCCTGGCCGTCGCTCTCGACCTTGACCTCGCACCGGATCGAATATTCGACCGCGTAGATGTGCTTGCATTTATTGGCGTGCAATTCGTAGTCGGGACAGGTGCATCGGGGATAGGGTTCAAGGGTCACTTCGTACCGACCCTTGCCCATCTGCGAAGGGACCGAATAGCCATCCTTGTCCTTCTTGATCCGGCAACAGGAGGCGATCTGCTGGCCCTTCTTCTCGCGAGAATCCATCGCCCCGGCCTCCGATTGCACCACAGAATATCTACTATGTAGTATACAATCGTCGGCTTGCTCGGTCAAGAGTCCCGGTATATACTCCTGAATATATTTCTCGGGGGGATACCGTCGTGGCGAAGGATGAATCGGCCAGCAATGCGGAATCGAAGCCGATCGGCATGGTTCCATTGGAAGTGACCGGGTGCCGGTGTCGATGCGGGCACGAGTGGATACCCCAGGCCGGGGAGAAACCGCGCGTCTGCCCGAAGTGCAAGAGTCCGAATTGGGACCGCCCGAAGCGGTGGACCAGGAAGACGGGCGACGCCAAATAAAGCATCCGTACCTGCCCGAACCGTTGTTCGTGCGAGCACGGATGATATCGTTGAAAGTCTGGTCAGTTAGGTTTTAGTGCAGACCTATCCTGTTTTGGTGCAAAATCGGGTTATAGTGCAAAGCCCCCACCGGGAGAGGGTTGGGGTGAGGGAGATCCATCGACAAGCGACCCCTGAGGCCTGATCCTGGGACACCGCCAGATATTGGCAATTTGTTCTTCCCGATGCGATCGGCAATCAGCAACCACTCGTCGATAATATCGCGAGGTCAACCACTTTCGATCACACTATGCGAGGATCGGGGAGGGTAATCGCGCGGCGGGTGAGCGTCTTTTGTGTGGTGGATGGTTGGGGCATCAATTTATGGATGGCGTCCAGAAGGCCTCCCATTGGTCGGCATCTCCCTTGAAGAGGGCCCTGAGGTGGCAGACCGCATCGGCTCCCGACTCACCCCAACGCATCCCGCTCCGCTTCAAGCGCTCGTTGACCACCGCCTTGCATGCCGCCTCGATGTGACCCGAGCCGATCTGCCAACCCGCCTGGATGTAGCTCGGATAGTCCATCCGGTCCGCATGGTTGCCGAGGTACTGCCTCACCTGGCGATCCACCTCCAGGGCGGGCTCCGACCGCCCGTCCCGGTCCAATGCCTCGATCACCGCCAGGGTCGCTCGGCCCCCCTGGTGCTTCAGCGTGTGGCACCAGTCGTCACGGAGGGTCTTGACGGCCTCGGGGTCGCCCGGGTGCCACGCCTTGGCCAACTCGCCCAGGTGCTCGGCGACGTGGTAGAAGTCGGCGATCCGCACCGCCCGCGGGAAGTTCACCCGCAGGAAGTCGTCGACCCCGCTGCCACAGTCGCTCAGGGCCACCCACTGCTGGGCCCGGTCCATCCCGACCTGGGCGGCCTGACGACGCAGCGGATCGCCCAACTCCTCCAGGCTCATCAGCCCGGCCAGGTAGCGGGCCCGTCCGTCTGCGGCGGGTCGTCGGACCTGCGCGGCGATGTCCTGCTCGGCGTGCTTGGCCTTGGCCTCGGGCCTGGGGGCGAAGACCTTGCCGACCCAGGCCATCCGACCTTCGGCCTGGACACCGTCGGGCCCCTGGATCGGCACTCCGGTGGCGTCGACGCTCACGTAGGCGACGCTCCGGCCACGGGCATCCTTGGTCCAGGTCCAGTCGGCCAACCCGCCGAAGGTCTCCCCGGCGGCCAGGGCCTGACCCAGCCGGACGCCGGCGGCCTCGGTGGCCCGCTCGATCGTCGATTCGGCCAGGCGGAGCCCGCTGGCCTTGGGCAGGAGCCTCTGGGCGGCCTCGGCGAAGCTGGCCGTGGTGCCAAAGAGGACAGCCAGTTGCTCGGCTCCGACGGTCAGCTCGGAGGTCCCCAGGCCGAAGGCATGGTCGGCCGGACAATGCCCCTTGCGGCAGGCCGTGCAATGGTAATAGGCGCGCCGTCGGAGGACGAAGCTGCCCATCAGACTGACGACGGTCCGGGCGCATCGGCGGACGAACTTGCTGGGGCCGTGGCAACTCGGGCAGCCGGTACTGGAGCCTTGGTACCCCCCTTTTTCCGCTCATCGAGAGCGGTTTGGATCGCCTGGGCTCCGATCTTGTGGACCCGGTCTCGGACCTGGAACTCGGCCTCTCCGAGGATCTGGCGGTCGGGCTTGGAGGCGAGCAGTTCGGCGATTCCTTGAATTTCCTCCTCGACGACGGCCATCAGACGTTGCTTGATCCGGTCGGCCTCGTCGCGTGGCTCAGGTGTGAGAGGGAGGGAGATCCGGGGCATGGGATGGCCTTCCGTGAAGAACAGGTGAAGAAACCCGGGCGACGCATCGACGTCCTCCGTTGTACGAAATTTCCCACCTACAATCGAGACGCCCACCCTCGCGCGGCCTAACATTCAAAGAAGCGTGTTAAGCCGAGACACGATGAAGTGAAGATAAGATCGGCGATCCCTATTAACCCGTGATCCAACGGCAGCTCTGACACGCGCTCACTTCCCGCCCGACCGGACCAGGATGTAAACCGCGAGGATGGCCCCGACGAGGGAGAGGGCCGCCGAGAACCAGAGCGACCAGCTCGCCAGGCTCGGCCGGGGCTCGGAGCCCGGTCCGAGCGTCTTGCAGAATCGGTAATGCTGCCAGGAGGATGCGGCGATCGCTGCCGACCCCAGGAACACCAGACCGACGCCGATCAACGTGGAGCCAATATGAGACCCGCCCTTTGTGTCGCGTTCCAGGAGCTGCAAGAAAAGTCCGAATCGGGCCACCACGAAACCCAGCCCCATGACGGTCAGGCCGGTCCGGACCCACGCGAGCAGGGTCCGTTCCGCCGCGAAGTAGACACGGGGATCATTGGATTCGTCCATGAAACAACTCCTGCCGCCAGGCCCCGGGGCGAATCACCCCGGAGCATCCGCGCCCTCGATTGCTCGACCCGATCGGCTCGAATATAACGAGGGTTCTGGCAAAGTTCGATCCATACCCGGAGCAACCCGATGATTCGCCCCAATCGACGACCGCTCATCCGGTCGGTCGCCCTGGCGCTCTTCGCCTCGACCATTCTCCTCGCCGCCGCCCGGGCCGACGAGCCGGATTTCCGGCCCCTCTTCAACGGAAAGGACCTGACCGGCTGGAGGCTCGGCAAGACGGATCTGGCGGGCAAGACGGCCAGCGAAGACGGACGGTTCGCGGTCAAGGACGGGGTACTGGTAATCAGCGGTTCGAAGGACACGCCCCCCAGGATGACCGAGATCGACACGCTGGAATCGCTCGACGGAGACTTCACCCTCCGCCTGGAATTCCGGGCCTCCCGCGATGCCAATAGCGGCCTGCACCTGCGAGACAAGGTCTTCGCGCATCAACTCCAGATCCGCGACTACCCTCGGGTCGGCCCCTACAAGACGCTCGAAGCTTACAAGGACGGCGACTGGAACGCGATCGAGGTGGTCGTCACCGGCACCAAGGCCCGCTGCACCTGCAACGGCGAAGTCCTCGAAGAAGCCCTCGAAATCCCCGCCAAGGGACCCATCGCCCTCCAGTCAGAGATCAACGTGGTCGAATATCGGAACATCCGGATCAAGGGAGCGAAGTAGGGACGAGGGAACTTCCGAGGCCGTCCATCACCCTTCATCAAAAGCGGGAGGACCGTACTTGGAATCGATTAGCCCCAAATTTCCCATCGGGCCACCTTCGCATCGACATCCACAAGCAAAATTCCATCTCCACCGTCCATGATGACACCCTCCGTGAGCTTCGGCCTGACCCACACTCTCCAGAAGACGACCGGATTCCGTCGATCGAACCCCGGAGCCTCCGTGGCCGGCTCGGGCTGGCCACACTCCATGGTCCATCGACTCCCCTCGGAAGCCTCCGCCGCCAGGAATGCCTCGGCGATCTGAAGCGCCTCGGACCTGGCTTCCTCGAATCCAAGCCTCCTGAATTTCATCCCATGAGCCCCCCAGGGAAATACCCCGAATCCTATCTCGGTTCATGGATGAGAAGGCCCGCCATCGTTGGGTTCATTTTTTCCGACGAGTCGGCAGGATAGCAATTACTTGCTTTAGAAACTTCGCATCGAGTCGCATGAGTATCGGAGTGATTACAACGATTCTTGATGAATACCACCCGGCTCGATGACCAGCACGGTTCCTCTCACTTCCTTGGTGGGGCTGTCCAGAAAATCAATCATCGCCTTGACCGGAGGCGGCATCGGCGACTTGAACTCCACTCTGCGGGTCGGCCATTTTTCACCAAACGGATCTTCGTCCGGCATGGAGATCGAGAAGTCATCAGCCTCCCAATACGTCGTAACCCCGAAATTGCCTCCGCCTTTGAAACGCAATTCAACTTCATATCGTATCCCACCACGCCCCTTCGTCGGGTCGCTCGAACGCAACGCCTCTTCAAAATGGCGGAGGATAGCCGGGTCGGTACAGATAACACGTCGCTCATTGTTGTTGATCTGAAGCGAGTCAAGCCTGATGGACGGGTCGTTTCGGACCAGAGCCTTCATCTTGCTGAGGCCACCTCCATCAAAGATCCAGATCCATGCGGTCCGATCGACGGCAACAAAGGCCTTCACGACACTCAAGCTGACGAACAAATAAAACACCAAAAAAGCGAAGTACCAGGCAGCACGGGTTAGCAATATCTCGGCTCGGCTGAAAGTTAGCCAGACATTGTGCGAGGACTTTTCCAGAGATCGATACCACTCCGAAAGAGCCCATTGAGGAAGGGCCAACCATGCAATCAGGAACAGGATAACAATCGCAGATTCTGAGAATTCGAATATCAAAATCGGGAGGGCCACGGCCAGCGCAGTCAATCCAAGCCAGAACTTCCAGCGCCAAGCATGCCCCATCTTTTCGTTCATGGGCTTACTCGAAGACGAGAGACCGACGATCGTGAATCATGAGCTTCAATCCTCGGCTCGCACGATCTACGGCGATGCCCCCGCTCGGGTGACGAGCCTGCAACCGAATTTCGAACCTCTAACGAGCCAACCCGTCATCCGGGTTGGCTTCGTTTTTTCTCGAAATGACTGGCCATCCCGACGACCTTGGGTTCGTTTGGCGCGGGGCTTTTTATCCCGCCGAGCGCCGCGGACGCCAGCGCTGGACCCGAAATCTCTGCCCTTCATCGGTCCAGGCGGCCTCTTCCTCGAAACCGGCCCGGTCGGCCAGGGTCCGGAGGATTTCGGGGGTGTACTTGTGCGAGTTCTCGGTGTGGATCGACTCGCCGGGGGCGAACTGGGCGGTCAGGCCGGCACCGGGGATGAAGACATCTTGCTCGACGAGGCTGACCAGGTGCATCTCGACCCTTCGGAGATCGGCGTTGTACCGGGCCTCATGGCGGAACTGGCCCGGGTCGAACCGGCCCCCGAGTTCTCGGTTGATCCGGGTCAGCAGGTTGAGATTGAACCGCGCAGTCACTCCCTGAGCGTCGTCATAGGCGGCCCGGAGGACGGCGGGGTCCTTGTCGAGGTCGGTCCCCAGGAGGAGGCGGTCGGAGGAATCCATGTCCCGCGCGAGCGTGGCGAGCAGTCCAACAGCCTCATCCACCTCGTAATTGCCCAGGCTGGATCCGAGAAAGGCGTAGAGCTTGGGCCGGTCGAATCGCTCGACCACGCCTTCGAGGGCCTCCTGGTAGCTCGCGGCGTAGCCGGTCACTCGGAGCTTCGGGAACTGCCCGACCAGCGCCACGGCCGACTCTTCGAGGATCGACTTCGAGACGTCGATCGGCACGTAATGCAGCCGGCCGTAGGCCCGGATCGCGGCCGCGATCAGGCGGCGGGTCTTGGACGAACTGCCACTGCCCAGCTCGACCATCACGGGATCGGCGGCCCAGCCTTCGACCATCGCGTCGGCGTGGTCTCGGAGGATGGCGTCCTCGGTCCGGGTCGGGTAATACTCGGGCAGGTCGCAGATCTGCTCGAAGAGGCGCGACCCCTCGTCGTCGTAGAAGTAGCGACAGGGGAGCGTCTTGGTGTCCGATTGGAGGCCCGCACGAACGGCCACGGCGAAGGCATCGGGGGCCTCGCCGGAGGAGTCGCCCGCCTCGATGATCGTCAGGCGGCGGGTTCGGACGGACGTCACGGCCTCGAATGGCAAGATGCACCTCACTCGCAAGGGGACCGGGCCTCGGGCCGGGCCGAAAGTCCGCCTACCCTTCGAGGGAGAGGGTGTCCTCGCGAAGGCTCGGCACGACCGGGCACGGCGACGACCGGGCCGTCGCCCGCCCAGGTCGGGGCGGGACAGCGGGCGGGAAGTTACGCTGCTATAGTCGACGATAGGACGCGAGGCAAGGGGGCAACATCGCCCCCCATCGCCTGCATCTCCGATGCCAAGCGACTGACACTCGATCGGGAAGCCGGCCTCGATCGGTCCAATCCAGCTTCAAGCTTCGGGCGGAAGCCGCCGGATCCGCTTGTGGACGTGGACGTTCACAGAGTCGTAGGGATGCGTCAGGTGGCCGATGTCGAAGATCTTTCGGATGCTCTCCACGTCCTCGGCCCCCAGCGCATTAGTGAGCATCGACTTGAAATACTGGATGCCCTGGGGCGAGGGCTGGAACCGTTTGGGGTCGTAGAACGCCACCGGGAGCGGCCGGGCGTGGATCACGCCCCACCGGTCTCGAAGCTTGTTGGCATCCATGCTATCGAGGACGAATCCGCCTTCGCGACTCTGGAGGGTGGCCACGCAGTTGTGGTAGCCGTCGAGCAGGAGTTCGACCGCCTTGCCGCCGAGTTGCGCACCGTAATACCGGTCGAACTGGATCGGGCGACCGCCCCGCTGGGTATGGCCGATCTTCCGGACGAAGATGGCGGCATCGGCGCTCTCGTTCCGGCGCTGGCGGGTGAAGTAGGCGTCGCCGATCTTCTCGGCCAGGAGCCGTTTGACCGCCTCGGCCGCCCCTTTGTACTGGATATTGCCGGCCGGGTCGTGTGTGGCGACCTTGGAACCGAGGATGTGGCCTTCGAGGTCGACGATCCCTTCGGAGACGCAGATCACCGCATGTTTCTGGACGTCGAGGATCGCGATGACCCGGTCGACCAGAGGTTCGGGGTCGACCGGCGACTCGGGCACGAGGATGATGTCGGGCTGGCCGTAGGCGGTGCCCAGCGAGATCATCCCGCAGTCGCGCCCCATGACCTCGATGATGGCGATCCGCCGATGACTCTCGGCGGTGGTCCGGATCCGCTGGACACTCATCGAAGAGACATAGACCGCCGTGGCGAAGCCGGGCGTGACGTAGTTGACCATCTCGTCGAGGCCAAACTCGCGATTGGGCCTCTTCTTATAGCGATAGCCGCGGGGGCTCTCGTTGGGCTCTCGGACGTATTCGTTGGGTTCGTCCGGGTAGTTCAGGCCGAGGTCGTTGTCGATCGTCTTGGGAGCCAGGACGGTGGGCAGATAATTGCTCAGCGGCTGCATCCCGTTGAGCGTCCCATCGCCGCCGACGCAGATCAGGCCGTCGATCTGGAGCCGCTTGAGCCGACCGGCCACCCGGGCGATGGTCTCCAGATCCTCGGAGTCGACGTAGTCGCGCGAGGCCCCCAGGATCGTCCCGCCCAGGGTCGCGTCGAGTTCGGGAATCTTCTGGAAGAGGGGGTTGAGGTGGACGTGGGGGACCGAGTGGTTCAGCAGTCCGCTGAACCCCTTGATGATCCCATAGACCTCGACGCGGGCCTCGTTGGCCCGCTCGACGGCGCCTTGGATGGTGGCGTTCAGGGCCGGAGTGTCGCCCCCCGCGGTCAGGATGCCGATCCGCTTCATCGTGTTGGTTTTCGTCCGGGGTGGATCGATCAGGGCCAAACCCGACACAGAGGGGGGAGAGGGGGGCCGGGGCGGGTTCACACGAGAGTCAGGCTGGGGCCGCCTTCGAGCTCGACGACGTCGCCCAGCGTCATTTGCTTCCGTTTGCGCGTCTCGACCTCGCCGTTGACGCGGATCATCCCGTCGGCGATGAGGGCTTTGGCCTCGCCGCCGTGGGCCACCCAGCCGGCAAGCTTCAGGACCTGGGTCAGGTTGATCGGGCGATCACCGACGGTCAATCGCTCGGGCATTGGTGTCACTCGTCCGGTCCACCTGAGAATCGACCTTGGCGGCCGCCGCGGCGGCGGCGGGCAGGAGCATCATGATCTTCTCGCCGGATCCGACGGTCTGCTTGGATTCCTCGATGAAGGGTGCGAAGGCCTCATTGGCCTCCGACTTCACCATGGGCCCGAGCGTGTTGATCACGCTGGCGACCAGCTTCCCCGACGGGCTCGCGTAAATCGGGTCGCGGGTCTGGGGGGCCAGGCTGATGACGAAGAACGTGACGATCATGCCCAGGATCGCCCCCTCCATCCCGCCGAGCAGCATCCCGAGGTGCCGGTCGAACGCCTCGAACTTCATCTTCCGCAAGATCGCTCGAAAAATCCAGGCCACCAGGAAGACGCCTCCCGAGACCACCGCGTAGACGGCCATCATCGAGAGCGTCCGCGAGATCACCGGGTCGGTCCCGAACCGAGGCGCGAGCTGAGGGGCCAATTGGTGGGAAGCGATGTAACCCAGGATCAGGGAGGCTATGCTGGCCAGTTGCCAGGTGACACCCCGCCAGGCCCCCCAGATCATCCCGGCCACCACCACGCCCGCCATTGCCGCATCGTAAACCGTCAGCGTCATCCCTGACCTCCTGGTCATGCCTCAATGAGGACCGGTCATCCCTGATCCGGGCCCACTCTAGCGTCCGAGTCCCGGATCGCAAAGCGGAGATCGACGGCTCGCAACGAAATTTGCCGATAGAAGTCCGCGCGTGGATCCGCGAAAAGTCAAAGGATCCTCGGCTCCAGGGGCATGGCGTCGGCCAGGAGGTCGCCGGGCGGGAGCGGCTGGGCCAGGCCTTCGGTCGATTCGAGCTGGGTGAGGTAATCGACCATGCAGTCGGCCATCGGCCGCATCGCGCCGGCGATGAGGGAGTCGAGCCGGGGCGTGAGCAGCCCGCCCGAGAGTGGCCGGGGAGCCCCCTGGCCCAGCTCGGCGGTCGACTTGCCGACGATCAGCGAGGTGTCGAGCCCGAAGCCCCGGGCCAGTTCCTTCGCGAACCGGACCCGGTCGATCGTCTCGGGTCCGGCGACGTGGATGAGTCCCGAATGCCCCCCCTCGACCAGTCCGACGACCGCCCGCGCGACGTCCGGGCCGTAGCTCGGGCTGGAGATCTGGTCGGTCGGGCATTCCAGCGTCTTGCCGCTGGAGAGGGCCTTGGCCAGTTGATAGGAGAAGTTCTTCCCCTGGCGTTCCGGCCCGAAGACCCAGGAGGTCCGGACGGTCAACTGGCGATCGCCCAGGGCCCCGGCCAGGGCGTGCTCGGCCTCCAGCTTCGACTTCCCATAGGCCGAGAGGGCGTCGGTCGGCGAGTCTTCGGTGTAGGGCCCGCCATGGAGGCCGAAGACGTAGTCGGTCGAGAAGTACACGAACCGGGCCCCGAGATCGGCCGCAACTCGGGCCAGATTCAAGGGTTGCTCGACGTTCGCCGACCTGGCCTTGGCCGGATCGCGCTCGCAGCCGTCGACCCAGGTGAACCCGGCGGGATAGAAGACCACATCGGGCGTCTGTGCGCGGAGCCAGGCGGCCGACGCCGCCAGATCGGAGGCGTCCAGATGGTGGAGGCCGGGATAGGCGACCGTGGCGTAAGTTCCCACGGCTTCATGACCTCGGTCGACCAGCGTCCGGAGGAGCCAACCGCCGATCTGCCCCGAGCCGCCGACAACAATGGCACGCAGCGCCATCAATGGAACCCCTTTCGTCGATGCTTGCTGTAGCGCTGGAGTGAGTCCTCGATGATCGGCAGGGCGACCTCGGACGACTGGATCTCATCGACCTCGACCGACTTGCCTTCCAGGAGCTTGTAGTCCTGGAAGAAGCGGCGGAGCATCATCAGCCGGTGGGGCGGAAGTTCGGCGGCCTCGCGGAAGCTGTTGAACTCGGGGTCTCCGACCGCCACGGCCAGGATCTTGTGGTCGGGTTTGCCGGTATCGAGCATCGTCATCAGGCCGATCGCGCGGGCGGTCACCAGGGTCATCGGCGCCACGGCTTCCTGGCAGAGCACCAGGACGTCGAGCGGGTCGTCGTCTTCGGCGTAGGTCTGGGGAATGAAGCCATAATTGGCCGGATAGTAGACCGCCGAGTAGAGGACCCGATCGAGGCGGAGCAGGCCGGTTTTCTTGTCCAGTTCGTACTTGACGCTCGACCCCATCGGGATCTCGACCAGGGCGTTGAACTCCCGGGGGAGGTGTTCTCCGGGGGTCACGTCGTGCCAGGGATGCAGCATCTTGGTAGAGCCTTCGCCTTCTTGAGGGTCGGAGTCGGGGCCTTTGGCGATCGCGGGGCGATTATAGCAAAGTGCCCGGCACCCCACCAACCGGGGCGTGGCCCCGAGTCAACGCCGGCCCGCCTGAATCACCAGGCCCCCCAGGACGATCAGGCCCAGTCCGATCCAGGTCGACCTCGGCAGACTCTCGCCGAACCCGTAGCGGCCGACCAGCACGCCGACCACCGCGAAGGCCGCGACGTAGGCCCCCAGGAGCTGGGGAAAATCCCAGCGGACCAGGTTCACGACCAACCCGTAGCCTGCCAGGATCAAGCACCCCCCCAGAATCATCAGGCCATCCCGACCCCGGAGTCCCCGACGGATCAGGGCATCCCCTCCGACTTCCAGCAAAGCGGCGGTCACGAAGATCAGCCACGGCAGGACGATCAACCCAGCCCGGGTCATGGGCGCCTCGGTTCCATGAAATGGGGCGGGCCCCCGATCGGTTCGGAGGCCCGCCCTGAGGGATAGGTCGGGGAAATCTCCCGACATGATGTCAGACCAGGCTGGCGACCAGGTCGTCGGCCAGTCGATCGAGGACCTCGACGGTCATCTGGCAAGGGATGGGCATCCGTCGACGGGTCGCCTGGTCGATGGAGATACGGCGGAGCGTGAGCGACGAATCGCGGCGGAGCCGGACTTCATAGTACGACGACTGGTTGGCCCGGGGAGTCGGGGCCTGGCTCCTCAATTCCGCCTGGCCTGCCTCGGCGTCGACCTCGAGGACGATCAGGGGTTCCATCAGGTACGTCAGGCGGGCGGCCAGGCGGTCGCCCCAGGCTCGCAGCCCGTCGGCCGAGCGATCGGCCTGATCGGCCGAGGCGAAGTCGAGATTCTCGAAGGCGATCCCGACGGGACCGTGGGCGTTCAGGTTCAGGCTGAGGCGGTGCGGGCCGGCCTCGGCCTGGACGATCCGGGGCAGTTCTCCGCCGGCGGAGAGCGACTCAACCGCGTCGGCGATCTTTCGGCTCAGGGTCATGGGACGTTCCTCCCAAGGGTCGGATCGTGTGATCCGTCCCGTCGAATGACAAGAGGGTGGGCCGCCCATCGACGCTGGTCTCGATATGGACCGGGCGCGTCCAGAGGCGGTGGAGATGACGCAACGTATCCTGGGCGTGGTCGAGCTTCAGGTCGACCCCGAAGTACTCGTGCTGGAGGTACATCTCGCCGCGGTTCCGGTGGTTGCCATCCTTGACCCGGATGATCGGCTGGCCGAAGTTGGTCAGGCCGAAGAGCAAGCGTTCCTTGATCTTCTTGAACTCGCGGCTCTCGATCTCGTAGGTCTCTTGCTGGTCATTGTGCTTGAAGCTGAACATCTTGTGCCGTCGGCAGAAGTCGGGGGTCAGGAACGTGTCGACGAAGGTCACGTCGTTGTGGATCTTGCGGACCTCGAAGATCTTGGCCCGGCCCAGGCCCAGCCCCTTGTCCCACCTCAGGCGCTCCTCCTGATTGTCGCACTCCTCGTACTCGGGGCCGAACTGCCCCCTGTTCCATCGCTCCTCGATGTCGCGAAACAGCTCGATCCCGAGCTTGTACGGGTTGAGCCGGCCGGGCTGGGTGGCCATGGTCCCCGAGTGGTGGTCGGCGTAGTCGACCAGCTCGGAGGGGTCGAGGGTCCGGGTGGTCATGATCGTGGAGTGCCAGTAGGAGGCCCAGCCCTCGTTCATGATCTTGGTCTGGCCCTGAGGCGTGAAGTAGTAGGCCTCCTGCCGGACGATGTCCAGGACGTCGCGCTGCCAGGCGTTCAGCGGGGCGTTTTCCAGGAGGAAGAGCATCACGTCGCGCTCGGGCGACTCGGGGAACTGCTTCGACCTGGCCCGCTCGACCTCCTGGGCCTTGGCCTGATCCCTGAGGAATTCGGGTGGGTTGACGTACGAGTCCATGTACCCCTTGCTCTGGAACCGGACCGGGCCCTGGCCATCGCCATCCTCGGGCCGGAAATCGTACCGGCTCACGTCATCCCGCCGCTTGATGAACGGCGAGTGCATGTCGATCAGGTTCTCGAGCGACAGGCAACTGTCGATGAAGTCCTCGACGGCCTCCTCGCCGAATCGCTCCATGTAGGCGCGGATCCGGTTCCCGTGGTTGGCCGTCTCGTCCATCATCTTGCGATTGGTCTGGCCGAACCAGATGTTGTTCTTGAAGAAGTCGTTATGGCCGTAAACGTGGGCCATGACCAGCTTCTGGTCGACCCTCATGTTGCATCGCAGGAGATAGGCGTAGCATGGGTCATTGTTGATGACCATCTCGTAGATCTTCTGGAGCCCATAGCGATAGCCCTTGGCGAGCTGCTCGTACTCCATGCCGAACCGCCAGTGGGGGTACCGGGTGGGGAACCCGCCCAGGGCGGCGATCTCGGAGAGTTCGTCGTAGTCGAGGACCTCGAAGACGGTGTCGTAGAAGTCCAGGCCATAGGAGGCTGCATGGGCCTCGATCTCGACCTGCAACTCGCGGAGGTCGGCCGGCAGGTTGTGCTCGGTGCTCATCGTGGTCATGATTCGACACCTCGACGGATCAGGCCTGTTCCAGGAATTTACGAACCTCGTACTCGACCAGGGAGGCAGGGACCAGCCAAGGCTTGTGGGTGAGCGTGATCTCCAGGACGTCCGACCCCGCCGGGCTCTGATAGGTCCCGGCCAGACTTCCGATGGGTGTCGTCCCCCGGAACGTCCCTCCGTCCGGAGTCCCTTCATAAGTTCCATGTCGAGAAAGATGGGCTGCCGCCCGTTCGAACAAGGCCCGACGCTGCTCGGGATCTCCGGGATAGGGGACTCGGATCTTCGCCATGCGGTTCGCCCTCGCCTCGCTGTTCCGATTCGATGAATTTCCTCACCCCGTCCAGGAATCCTCAGCCAACCTGACCCCGGACCCTCGGAACCAATGCCTCCTGGACCCAGAGGCGAACCTCCCGACTCCACTCCATCTCGGACGATGTCGCAGGACGTCGAGCCCACTCGAAGATCTCGGACTTCTTGAGAAAGGGGAAGATCAAGCTCGTCTCAGACTCGGCATAGCGACCATTCGCTTGTCGATTCAGGATTCGCAACTCCGACGCATCGCAGGCCCAGAGTTCTGGGACCCCGAAACGTCTCCAGACCTCGATGGCAGCCTCCGCGTCGTGATTATGGATCGCCTCGATGACCAGATCGGGGGGTGGGTCGCCCCGGAGGTCGATCTTCTCCTTGCCGCGAACTCGCCCCTCATTCCCGAAGTAATAGCATTTATCGGCCTCGGCCCCTCCACGCTTCTTCAGGCGGCGAAACGTCGTGTGACCGGCCGGGATGTAGGGGATGCCTAAACCCACGGAGACCTCCACAACGAACGACCCCAATCGCTCCGCGAGCAGCTCGTGGAAGAACGAGGGAGACATGAGCCAAAGGTCTCCGTCGAGGTAAGTCATCCTGGGCACGCTCGCTCGGCTCCGGAGCTTCAGCATCGCCTGGTAACCTCCCCAGCCAATCCCGCACATCTCGACGCACTGATCTCCCCCGGCCTGCGGGCCTGGAGTCGAGATCGAATCCAATGTGGTAGACGCCGTTGCCACGACTTTGGCCCTCTTGTCCTCGCCGGCTAAGAGTCAATCGTCACCGCCCTCGGCCCAGGAATTCCTTGATCGAGTCGTAGATCCCGTCCTTGTTACGGATCTCGGAGAGTGCGAGGTTGGGCATGTGTTCGAAAGCCTCTTCCAACTCTCGATAGAATTCGCCCGATCCGTAGGGGCTCTCGACCTGGCCGTAGCCGAAGAGGTTGCACTTGGGCAGCAGTTGATTGCGGAGCATCGAGACGCACTGGCGGTTGTCCTCGCCCCAGTTGTCGCCGTCGGAAAAGTGGAGGACGTAGATGTTCCAGTCGGCCACCGGGTGGTCGGCCTCGATGATCTTGTGGGCCAGGTTGTAGGCCGAGCTGATCCGGGTCCCGCCGCTCTCTCGGGTGTGGTAGAAGGTGTGTTGGTCGACCTCGCGGGCCACCGCGTCGTGGACGATGTAGCGGGTGGTCACGCCGTCGTACTGGCTCTTGAGCCAGGTGTCGATCCAGAACGCCTCGATCCGGACGATCTCCTTCTGGTCGTCGGTCATGCTGCCCGAGACGTCCATCAGATAAAGGACGACGGCGTTCGAATGCGGGAGGAAGACGGGGTTCCACGACCGGTAGAGCTTGTCCTCGCGGACCGGGATGACCATCGGGTCGGCCGGGTTGTAGGTATTCGAGGCGATCTGGCGCTTCAGGGCCTTCTTGTAGGTCCGCTTGAAGTGGCGGAGGCTCTCCGGGCCGGCCTGGCGGATCCCGGTGTACTTGTCCTTCTCCTCGATGATGTTGGCCCGCCCCTTGGGCTCGATCCGGGGGAGTTCCAGCCCTTCGCCGAGGATCTCGGCCAGCTCGTCCAGGGTCAGCTCGACCTCGAGGATGTGGTGCCCCGGCGCGTCCCCCGCGGCCCCGGGCTGGTCGCCGTCACCGGCCCGGCCGATCGGCTGGCCGACGTCGCCGGGCCCCTGCCCCACCCCCCCCGAGTTCTTGGGGCCATAGCGGAACTCGGGGATCTGGATCTGCGGCAGGGGGATCGAGACCAGCTCTCCGCCGGTCTTGCCGATCATCTCGCCGTGGGTGATGTATTTGCGCAGGTCGCCCTTGATCTTGCCTCGGACGATCTGCTTGAACCGGTTCTGATCCCGCTCGATTTTCCTTACCACGGCCGATGAGCCCTCGTCGATGAGTGCGGCGGACCCGGACGCGGCCGACATCCGAGGGGCGGGTCCCGCCGAGGGGCCCCTCCGTGTACCCAACTCCAAGCCGCGCGGCGCAGCACATCTTGCCCGCGACAGGGGCGGTCGACCGTGGCCCGGATGGCAAAGATCGGGGTGAAAGGGACGAAGAATCGAGGGGCGGGTGCGGGTGCGAGAACGGCCGGACATCGCCCAGCCTGGTGAACTCAAGACTCCCCGCCAGCACTACAGCAAATTATAGACCAGGAGCGGCCTACCCCTCAAGCTCGACCGTTCCTCAACGACCGCTACGTCCGAGATATTCGACAATCAAGGCAAGACGTCCCTCGCGGCAATCCGGCCCACCTCGCGACCGTCGAGGACGACCGGGACTTCGTCGTCCGGGCCATAGTCGCGATGCTCCAGGTAGGACGGTTTTTCGTCCGGGCCGGTCGGCCGACCGTACACCTCGATCCGCCCCTTCGGGATGTTGACGATCCAGTAGACCGGGATCCGTTCCGAGGCATAAGCCCGCAAGACTTCCCCGGAGTCGATCTGGAGGCTGGAGTTGGAGACCTCGACGACCAACGCCACGTCCAGGCCTCTCGGAGGCCGATTGAGATAATCGCGTAGCGAGCCCCGGATGACCGTCAAGTCGGGCTCCGGCATGCTGTTGTCGGCCAGGGCGATCGGCTGCTCCGTTCGAACCGACCAGCCTTCGGGGACGAGCCGAGCCATGAGAAGATTCAGGCTCGACGCGGAGAAGACGTGGAGGTCGCCCTTGGTCATCTTCTCGACGAGCCTCCCACGCCACAGGAAGACGGGGTCTTTTGGCCCGAAGACATCCGAGTCGACCAACCGTCTGTAACGGTCGATCGTCATGAGATGGGGCGGGAAGTCTGCCTCGACTTCCAACCCAGGCTCGGTCTCCGTTGCCGCCTCGGACGTGGCCATGATTCGCCTCCTCGATCGGGTGGGGGGAGGCGGCCGGGATCGGGGCCCGGCCGCCGCTCGCTTCGATCAATGGCTGCCGCGCTTGACGTCGCCCCGGGCGAAGATGCTGGCGACGTAGTTCAAGACATCGGTCGCCGAGTCCTCATCGTAGCCGTAGTTGCGGATCAAGCGTCCCTTGACGATGTCGATCTTCTCCTGGGTGTCCTTGTCGATCACGTTGGAGACCAGGCTGGTCAGCTTGATGGTGTCCTTCTGATCCTGGAAGAGCTTGAGTTCCAGGGCCTTCTGGAGCCGCTCGTTGGTCTTGTAGTCGAACTTCTTGCCGTCGAGCGAAAGTGCCCCGATGTAGTTCATGATCTCCCGGCGGAAGTCGTCCTTGCGGCTCTCGGGGATGTCGATCTTCTCCTCGATCGACCGCATCAGGCGCTCGTCGGGCTCCTCGGTCTGGCCGGTGTACTTGTTCTTGACCTTCTCGCGCTGGGTGTAGGCCTTGACGTTGTCGATGTAGTTGCCGCAGAGCCGCGAGAGTGCGTCCTCGTCGGCGGCGATGGCGCGCTGGACTTCGTTCTTCACGATGTCCTCGTACTCTTCCTTGACCACCGCGAGCAGGTGCTTGTAGTGCTTCTTCACCTCGTCGCTGTTGATCAGCGAGTGGTGCTTCAGCCCGGCTTCCAGCTCGTTGAGGACCATGAACGGGTTGACCGATCGCTCGTCGGAGTGCGCGACCAGGGCGTTGGAGATCTTGTCCTGGACGTACCTCGGGCTGATCCCGTGCATCCCCTCGCGCTCGGCCTCCTCGCGGAGTTCCTTGATATTGTCCTCGGTGAACCCGGGGAGGCTCTTGCCGTTGTAGAGCTTGAGCTTCTGGAGGAGCGTGAGCCCGGCGTTCTTGGGCTCCTCCAGCCGGGTCAGGATCGCCCACATCGCGGCCACCTCCAGGGTGTGCGGGGCGATCTTCTTGCCGCGGACCTTCCGGCTGTTGTAATCCTTCTGATAGATGTGAATTTCGTCGGAAAGCCGGGTGACGTACGGGACGTCGATCTTGACGGTCCGGTCCCTCAGGGCCTCCATGAACTCGTTGGACTGGAGCTTCTTGTATTCGGGCTCGTTGGTGTGCCCGATGATCACCTCGTCGATGTCGGTCTGGGCGAACTTCTTCGGCTTGATCTTGTGCTCCTGGCTGGCGCCCAGGAGGTCATAAAGGAAAGCCACGTCGAGCTTGAGGACCTCGATGAACTCGATGACCCCGCGATTGGCGATGTTGAACTCGCCATCGAAGTTGAAGGCCCGGGGGTCGCTCTCGGTCCCGTACTCGGCGATCTTCCGGTAGTTGATGTCGCCGGTCAGCTCGGTGGCGTCCTGGTTCTTCTCGTCCTTGGGTTGGAACGTGCCGATCCCGACGCGATCCTGCTCCGAGAGGATCAGGCGGCGGACCCGGATCTCGGAAAGGACCTTGGACCAGTCGCCGTCGCACTTGGCCATCCGCTCGTTGAAGGTCTGCCGGCAGAACGGGCAGAGATCCCCCTCGATGCTGATCTGGTAGGGGTGCCCGTGCTCGGCCGCCTCGGCGTTGAGCGTCTCGGCCAGTTCGGCGCGGAACTCGTTGGGGACCAGGTGCAGGGGCTCCTCGTGCATCGGGCAGTCGACGTAAGTGTCGGTCCCGTCGAGCCCCTCCTCGCGCCACCCGTAGGTGTAGAGGGCCCCGTCATCCTCCTTCGAGTAATGCTCGAGCCCTTTCTTGAGCAGCCGGACGATCGTGCTCTTGGAGCTGCCCACCGGCCCGTGCAGGAGCAGGACCCGGCGTTCGGTCCCGTAACGATGCGCGGCACTCTTGAGGACGTTGACCAGATTCATCAAGGTCCGGTCGAGCCCGAAAATGGCATCCTGCCCCTGTCCGATCGGGTCATCGAAGAATTTGTAACGGGCGACCTTCTCTTTATTGACGACGGCCTCTTCGATCCCGTGGGCCAGGATCATGTCGTAGACGCGCTGGTAGGCGGTCCGGGTCACCTTGGGATTGGTGCGGATGATATCGAGGTAGTCGGCGAAGGAGCCGTGCCAGTGCTTTTTCTGGTAATCCGCCAGATTTTGGCGGCCGGCCATCTGGGCGATCAGATCCGATCCTGCGGACATGAGCAGTCTCCCTCCTGAACGGTGGATCCGTCGGGCGGTGCGCATCGCGAAAGGCGCGGGAGCCGTCTTGCTGGCAGAGTCTCGCGCGCGGTGAAAGGGTCCTCGGAACGAGGCTCCGCCGAATTGTCAAACAGTGCCGTACGATGGGGAATTAAGAAGACCGTCTTCCAGCCCGGCCTGTCTTCTACCGGCGACCAGTGCCGGGCCGGAGGAATGGGCGATGCAGCCTTATCGGCGGGAGCCAACGCCGCCCGAGTGGGCGTCGAGCCATCTCAACCCATTACAACCCCCACACCCATTTCCTGTCAAGCGAACCGGGCCGGGATGACTCGAGGGCCCCGCAAACATGATCGTCCCTGTCATCGTCGATTCCTATCCTTCGACCACGACGGATCCCCCCAGGGCCGAGGCCGAGGCTCAGGCCATCGCGATCTCGGGTGCCTCGTCGGAGACGCTCTCGGCTCTCGCGAGCATCGCCATCGGCAGCGACCGTTCGCCCAGCTCGACCAGCGCCGCCAGCAAGATCAGGCCGACCGGCAAGGTGCCATAATGGGCGTAGGAGTCGGCCGCCGACAGGGCCCACGTCGAATAAGGCAGCGACAACACGAGCATGTAGGCCAGGGCAGAGATTCCTCCCGCCGCGAGGCCCCCCAACGCCAGGGCGGCGACCAGGTGTCCCCCTTCGGCGGCGAGCATCCGGAAATATCCCCTCAGGGCATCCCGCGGCGTCCCTCGGGACCAGGCCACCACGCCGAGCATCCCGACCGCCACCAGGGCCGCCGCCTGGAGGTCGATCAGGCCCCAGCCCAGTTGCCATCGGAGATACAGGGCCGCCGGCGAGCCGGGGCTCGGTGGATTCGGGAGATGGTTGGCCACGACCAGCCAGAACGCCGCGGCGACATACCGAGCCGGGAACGCCAGGAGGCAGGCCAGGGCCGCCGCCGGGATCACCAGGGTCACGCCCACCACGTCCAGGGGCTCTCCCTCCTGATCACCCAGCCCGGCGTTCCGCAGCTCGACCAGGACCCAGGCCACCAGCACGGCGTCGGAGAGGACCATCAGGGCCGGGATCACCCCCGCCTCGACGATGATGCACCCGCCTAGCGGCAGGTCGGCGTTGCCGGTGACCATGCCCACGAAGCGGTAGAGGGCGTAGAGCGCCGTGGCCCCCCAGCCGACGGTAGACCAGAGCGAAGACCGACGGCGGACCGACCAGGCCGGGCGGATCGCCGAGCCCCAGCGATCCGTCGAGAACTGGAACAGCACGACCGCCGCGCCGACCAGCAACGGGATCATCAGGCCCAGCATGACCACGTCTCGGAGAGGCGTCAAAGCCGCCAGCTCCCCCTGGTTCAGCGCCACATCGACCAGCCGCCGCCCCTTGGTCAGCAAGAGTTGATCATCTCGACCCGTCGCGACGTTGTAGTTCAGCGACTGGCTGGTGGTCCAGGCCAGCACCGAGATTCCGACGGCCAGGCCCAGGAGCCGACCCGACCGCCGGACCCGACCGATCGCCGAGGCCAGGAGCCGGGCATGCCCCGGAATATCCAGCAACTGACCGAGCGCCCGGCCCGGCCCCTGGAACGCCAGGGCCAGGACCAGCAAGGCCCCGAGCCCGATCAGCCAGGCCCAGAGGCCCGGCGAGAAGGGGCTATTCACCGCCTCCGGGGGCGAGAGCGTCAGGCTCCCCGACCATCGGCGGAACGCCAGGACCAGCGTCGACCCGGTCTCGCCGACCGATCCCGTCGAAGTCGCCTGGGCAAAGACCATCGGCTGGGTCCAGACCATCGGCATCATCGTCGAAGCATCCAACGCCACGTCTCCCCTTCGACGGAGGAATCATCCGGCCCGGACCAATTTCAAGGATCCAGGACGGACCCCGATCGGTCGACGAGGCCGATTGTACGCTCCTAAGGATTTCGGGACCAGACTCCGCCGATCAGATCAGCTCGGGAATCGGCTTGCGTCCGTCGACGAGGTTATGGGGGCGGTCGCTCCGATCCTGGAGGAAGGTGCTGGCGGCGTCGATCCCCAGGTTGTGGTAGAGGGTGGCGAAGACGTCTCGATAATGGATCGGGCGATCGACGGCGTGCTCGCCCATCGGATTCGTTGCCCCCAGGACCTGACCGGCCCGGATGCCGCCCCCGGCCAGCAAGGCCCCCCCGACTTGTGGCCAGTGATCCCGACCGGCCGAGCCGTTAATCCGGGGCGACCGGCCGAATTCCCCCCAGACGACGATCGAGACATCGTCGAGCCGACCGCTCGCGGCGAGGTCCTCGACCAGGGCCACGATGCCCCTGTCGAGCATCGGGAGCGTCTTGCGGGCCTTCGAGAAATTGTCGAAGTGCCAGTCCCAGTTGTGCCCCCCTCGGCTCTCTCGCTCCAGGGGCCACTGGCTGAAGGCCAGGGTCACGCAACGGACCCCCGCATCCACCAGCCGGCGGGCCATCAGGAAGCCTTCCAGGTGCTTCGCCCCCCCGTTGACCGACTCCGCCTCGGTCGGGATCCCGTACCTCTCGCGGACCTTGGGGTCCTCGCGGGACAGGTCCATCGCCTCGGAGATCCGGCTGGAGGTGAGCATGTCGAACGCCTGACTCGTGTAGCCGTCGAGCGCGACCTCCTCGCGGGAGACGTCGGCCCTCCGGCGGAACAGATCGAGGCTCTCCAGGAGCGACCGGCGGTCGGACAGGCGGTCCAGGGTGATCCCGGGCAGGACCAGGCCGGATTCGGCCGCCTTCAACGGCTCGTACCCCGCGAAGGCCGCCCCGAGGTAGCCCGATTGGTTCAGCGACGCCCTCGTGGTCGACTCGGCCTTCGACGGGGCCAGGCTCAGGAACGGGGGGACCGCCGGGTCGACCGGCCCCATCAACTTCGAAACCACCGACCCGATCGAGGGCCAGCCCCCTTCGGGATAGCCCGGGATGTCGCGAGAGTCGTCCTGCCGGGGGTGAGACTCCCAGCCGGTCAGGCACTGGTGAAGATTGTGATCGTTGAGACCGCCGACCAGCGATCGGACCGGGACGAACCTGTCCATGCTCGCCGCCAGACGGGGCATCAACTCGCAGATGTCGATCCCCGGCACGCGAGTCGCGATCGGCTTGAACTCGCCGCGGATCTCGGCGGGGGCGTCCGGCTTCAGGTCGTACATGTCGAGGTGCGGGGGCCCACCCGGGAGGAGGACCATGATCACCGCCTTCTTCGACGATCGGAGGTCGCTCGCGGATTCCGCCCGGAGGATCTCCGGCATCGAGAGTCCCCCCAGCGCCAGCCCCCCGATCTTCAGGAAGCTCCGACGCGAGAACCCGTCACAGTAACGCCCGCCCGGCCCCGCGATGGTCAGCATACCGAACCCTCGTTGCCTCGGCCGACCGGGGTCATCCACCCGCCCGCCCAGGACAGACCCGTCCAGGAGAGATCCGCAAGTCCGATCTCCCCGAGAATCCCCGCGACGACATCGCCCTTCAACTTTTCTCAAACACGAATCCTACCAGAAGGGTCGGGTCTCGCGGGGAGAAAATCCGGGCCGGATCATTCATTTCCCGGCGGGGAGAAATGAACCGACATCCGGTTCCACAGCCCCATTCTTCTCCCGATCGCCGGCCTTGCCGGGGAATGGGCCGGGCGGGTTCGACCGGAGAAATCACCCGGTTCGTGGCCCGCATCGTCGAGATCGATGTCCGAATTCATGCCGGACCTGCGATTTCCGAAATCCACGGCACACGAAGTGCGTTATCCGTAAAGCGTAAACAACCGACTGAAAACACTCGGTCGATTCCGACCCGGTCGGTTGATTCTGCATCGTTCGAAGCATCGCCGAATACAAAGGAAACTCACATGATTGGATCTCTCATCGGCTGGATTATCCTCGGACTGGTCGCCGGCTTCCTGGCCCGCATGCTGCACCCGGGCAACGACTCGATGGGAATCCTCCCCACCATTGTCCTGGGCGTGCTCGGCTCGCTCCTCGGGGGCGGGGTAGCCTACCTGCTCCAGCTCGGCACCTCCCCTTATCAGCCGGGCGGCTGGATCCTGGCCACCATCGGAGCCATCGTCCTGCTGGCCTTCGGCTGGTTCGGCACCCGGACCCGCACGGCCGTCTGACGCCATCGCAGGATCAGATCAGGCCCATCGACCCGCCGGCGCGCATTACGCCCGGCGGGTCGCCTCGTTGATGGGCCTGCCGATCGACCGGCTCCACGACCCGTATTCATCCCATCACATCACGGCCCATATTGACATCGGTTCGCCAGCAGTCCGGTCGCCGAGTCGATGTCGATGTCCGCGACCAGCAATCCTTCCTCGCCGTAGGGCTGATAGGCGAGCAGCGTCCCATCCGGGCGGACGATTGCCGACGTGGTCGGAGATCCGTCGCTCGCGTAATTGACGGTCGCGAAGTAGCAGGTATTCTCGGCCGCTCGACAGAGCGCCGCCTTCTCGTGGAACGTGTTCGAGGGATCGGCGAAGGCGGTCGGGCGATAAGAATCGGGCTCCGCCTCGTGAAACTGCGGGTGAAACACCGCGTGAGCCCCACGCCGGGCGGCCCAGCGGACGGTCTCCGGATACCGCCAGCCTTCGTGGCAGATCGCCACCCCGAAGGTCAAAGGTCCCGCCTGGAAGACGCGTCGGTCGCGCCCTGGCGCGTAGGTCCCCTCTTCCGATGGGTCGATCTGCACCTTGTCCTGAAAGCCCGCGATCGACCCGTCCGGGTCGATCACCAGCACGGTCGCGACCGGCGCCCCCTCGACGAGGCGTTCGGTCCCAAGAACCACGGTGATCCTGGCCTTCGAGGCCGATCCGGCGATGGCGGACCAGGCGTGTTCGAGAAATTGGGAATCAGGGGGAGGAACGGACTTGCCGATTCCCCGATAGCCGGGCACGTAGCATTCCGGGAAGCAGATCAACCGAGCCCCAACGCCCGAAGCCTCCTCGATCGCCCGACACACCCGAGTGATCGACTCTTCGGGATGGGCCGGGTACCCGATGTTGGCCAGGGCGATCCGAAACAGATTCACAACACCCCTCCTGATCAGGGACTCTTCCCAGAGCAAGTCCCGCGCACCCGCCGTCACGATCGCGTCAACCGCTGTTTCTTGATCATCGTCGCCCGCGCGCACTGTTTACGGAGAGATTACGAGCGAAGAGGCGAATATCGCCAACGCGATCATCGTTCGCCGTACGCGGGGCAGTCGCGGGGCCTGCTCCTGCAATTCCGAATTTCATGTGAACAAAATTTCAATAGACGATATAAAAACACCGACAAATTGTTCAATCTGGTCAGGTTCTCCATTCCATTGGATCAGGAGGAATTGATCTCCCTTGTTGCGCCCATAGATCCTGGAAACCCAGACGCGATCCTCATCCGAGAACCCAACACATTGATATGAAATCAATTCATCGCTTACATCTACTGGCACTTCGCACACGAATCTGTTTACGTCCGTACACTCCTTCATATGCCGAGCGATCTGAGAACGCAGCTTCCGGCGAGTCAGCGGGGTGCCGGATCGATTCGGATAGACACTTGCGACAACTTGCGTCGCCGGAACACTGGGAAGCGTAAATACCACCGTGCTATGATCGTCTTCGAAGTTGACATCGGTGTTCTCTGGCATGTCAACAGAGAAGTAACCCTCGAATTCACAGCGAACCCATGTTTCGTCATTCACGTTTAAGGTCCTTGTCCGGACTAATGTCGCCCCCCATAGTACTACTCCGTTATCTGATACGAACGGAACGCCTGGCCGGTTCGTATGCAGGGTATGAATCGCACCTATACCCCCGAACTCGCACCCGAAGTCCTCGAACGGCTCGACGCCTACGCCGCCCGTTTCCGCGACGACTTCAACCGGCCCCGACAGGCCCAATACTCCGGCGTCTACCTCCAGGGACTGATCCTCGACGGCGACCGCAAGAGCATCGAGCCGCTCTCGCGCAAGGTCACCCTCCCGACCGGCCTGGTCGTCGCCGACCTCGACCAGGCCCTCCAGCAGTTCATCGGCCAGAGCACCTGGGACGAGATGGCCGTCTGGAAGCGTCATCGCTCCGTCATGGCCGAGTCTTTCGCTTCTCCGGCCGGCATCTTCGTCATTGACGATACGAGCTTCCCCAAGCAGGGCAAGCTCTCCGTCGGTGTGCAGCGTCAGTACTGCGGGGCTCAAGGCAAGAAGGCTAACTGCCAGGTCGCACCCTCGGTTCATTACGTCGCCCCGAAGGGCCATTACCCGCTGGCGATGCGGCTCTACCTGCCCGAGGCCTGGCTCGATGACTCCAAGCGGCGCGACAAGGCGGGCGTGCCCCGGGAGCAACGACGAGCACTGACGAAGGGCCAGATCGCCCTGGAGCTTCTCGATCTGGTTCGGGCCGAGGGGTTGCCCGGCCGGCTCGTGGTGGCCGATGCCGGCTACGGCGTCTCCGGGCTCTTCCGAGAGGGGTTGGCCGAGCGCGGCCTGTCCTACATCGTGGGCGTGACCGACGAGATGGTGGTCTTCACCGAGGAGCCGTCGTGGGAGGTCCCCGGGCCGGCGATCCGACCGCCGGGGTCCGGCGGGCGGCCGCGACGGCGATCACGACTGAAGGCCGGCACCCCGAAGCCGGTGAGCCTGCGAGAGTTGGCCGCCTCGACACCGCTGCGGAAGGTGACCTGGCGCGAGGGGACCAAGGGGAAGCTGTCGGGCCGCTTCGCCTGGCTTCGGGTCTGGCCCGGCGGGGGCTGGGCCACCGGCGAGTGCGCCGGGGCCGAGCCGGTCTGGCTGCTGATCGAGGAGCAGGCCGACGGCAAGATCAAGTACGCCCTCTCGAACCTGCCGGGCCGAACCAGCCGGATCAAGGCGGTCCGGCTCTGGAAGAGCCGCTGGCCGGTGGAGCAAGGTTATCAGCAGATGAAGGAAGAACTCGGATTGGACCATCACGAGGGGCGTTCCTGGCGTGGCTTTCATCATCACGCCTGCCTGGTGATGCTGTCCTTCGGGTTCCTGGCGTTGGAGCGAGAACGCGAGGAACGAGACCCGGCCCGGCCGGGAAAAAGGGGGGGACCCGCCCGGTGATCACGGTGCCGGCGATCCGCCGTGCCTTGCAGAGGCTGCTGGCCCCGATCTGTCGGCACAATTGCCCCTATTGCAAGGATCGCTCATTGCAATTGCCGTTGATATTAACGGAGTAGTAATAGAGCACTTCTAGAATCCCCTTCCCGGCGGGGTGGCAGGGGTTACGGCATTACGCAACCCCTATTCGCCGTCCACATCTTCTCTCTAAGACCAAGGTTACGGAATTCCGTAACCTCTGCCACCCCGCCGATCCGGCGATGGCGGACCAGGCGTGTTCGAGAAGTTGGGCATCGGGAGGAGGCACGGATTTGCCGATTCCCCGATAGCCGGGCACGTAGCATTCCGGGAAGCAGATCAACCGGGCCCCTTCGCCCGAGGCCCGGCCGATGGCCTGAGAGACCCAAGTGATCGACTCTTCGGGATGGGTCGGGTACCCGAGATTGGCCAGGGCGATCCGGAACAAATTCACATCAGTTCTCCCGATCGGGGGCTCCCCCCGGCCGGGTCCCGCAGACCAGGAACCCGGTGTACGAGCTGAAAAAGCGGCCCTCGACGTCGGCGGCCCGGAGCCCTTCCGACCAGCCGTCCGCGTCGTCCCGGCCCACGACCCCGACCTCCGCCAGGCGAGCGACGGTCGCGAAGAAGAGATAGAGCCGATCGGCCACCGCCAGGTCGCGGAGCACCAAGGTCCTGGGGGACGCGACGACATCGCGTAGCCCGGCCTTGAGGAACAGAGGGACCAACTGACGGCCGATCCAGCCGGAGGGGAATCGGTCGCACCAGGCATTCAGCACGGCACGCGTCAGCGGGCGATCGGGCGAGTCGACCGTCAGCGTCTCCCAGTCGTTATCGTAAGCGACCAGCACGCCGCCGGGACGAAGGACGCGGGTCATCTCGGAGATCGCCGGGAAGGGGTCGGCGATATGTTGCAGGACCCGGTCGATCCGGCAGGCGTCGAAGCTCGCGTCCTCGAACGGCAGTGAGGCGGCGTCGGCCACCTCGAACGAGAGGCCCGAGACCCCGCCATGCCTCCCCCGGGCCGCCTCGATCATCCCCCGGCTGCCATCGACACCGACCACCATCCCCCCCGGCGCCACCAGCCCCGCCAGGGCGGCCGCGTCATTGCCCAGCCCGCATCCGACGTCCAGGACCCGACGCCTCGGAGAGGCACCCAGCCGTTCGAAGCTCTCTCGCTTGCAATCGGCGAAGAACGGGAGCGACTCGACGAGATCCAGGCAACTCGAATACACCGCGAAGTCCGAGGCGCGGTCGACGTCCTGAAAACCCGAGGCCAGATCATCACTCATCAATCGAAACTCCCCGATTCTTTGGAGAATGCCCGGCACCCCGAAGGCCGACCCCATCGAAGATACCCGCGACTTTCCCGAAGAGTTGATCTCCACGACCGCAGCTTCGGGATTCTCACACCGCCAAGGCCATCAACTCTCGGCTATTCAGGACCTCGTGGGCGATCTGCCTCAAGACAGCCAGGTGCGCATCGTGAAGGGTGATTTCCCGCTCCGGGCCATGATCGGGCCGAAAGTTCACCTTCCAGCCGCCCCCGTCCATCAGCCAATGATAATCCGGGGGCAGTTCGGAATCGACATGACCCGCTCCATCTTTGTTGGCGGCGACCAACACCAGATCCTTCCTTCGGACCCTCTTATGATCGAACTGATAAATCGTCTCACTCCCCCACCAATCGCCGAGCAGGATGTCGCGATGGGCGGGCTTCGACGCATTGAAATTCGGCTTGCAGCGGAAGATGGAGAACGCCGGGTCGAGGTCCCATTGGACGAGGGAGAACCAAGATCCACTCGGGTTCGACTTCGGCGCTTTCGTGGCGGTCGAAAGTAGCCGGATGAATCTCGCTCCCAGGTGCGTCATCAGCGAAGTGGATTTTCCCGTCTGGTGGAACATGGCCCGCAAAGGCATCGACAGCCGGATCGCTTCGTCCCGTTTCCCAATGTCATAATCTCTGCAGGATGTTTCCAGGATATTGATCTGTTGCCGGAGTTGCTCTTTGAAATCCACGGCGGATCCCCCGGAATGGTCGATGAGGGTGGAATTCGTCGCGAGTCTACCAAAATCGAAGCGCAGGAGCTCCGGATGGCCGGATGGTAGCTCGACCAGGCATCGCCCCCGTGCCGGAACACTTCCATCTACAAAAAATAACTATATTATATATTTAAATTACCTCCTCCGTCGGTCGGGTTCCGGATCAGGAAGGCGGCGGCCTCGTCGCTGGCCCGGCCGGGGCACCCTCGCGTGGCGGAGGATGCTGGGGTTGACGATTTCGCCTCCAACACAGATAAAACCGGGCAAGATCCGTCCATCATCCGAACAGCCATCTCCAAAATCGAATTCGAATGCCCGCTCCTATCTCTTTGGATGAATCGAGAAACGGAATTCGATGGCTCCGACCCTGCGAACCGGATGGCTCCTCGCTACCGGCTCACTCCTACTCTCGGGATGCGTCTCGAGGTGGCCATCGGCCCGGCGCGAGTCGAATCCGAGCGTCCTTCAAGAGTACGCGTCCGCGACGACATTTTCGCCCTCGAAGAAGTTGAATTCCTCGGGGGAGCCCGGGGCCGCCTTGGACCCGGATCTGGCCCGCGCATCCCTGCCGCCGACCGAAACGTCCATTCGTCACGGAGCGGTCGAACTTCGAGACGGTGCCGTGCCGCTCGGGCTCGATGAGGCGAAATCCCTGGCCATCCGGCTGAACCCGCAGGTGGCTCAGGATCGCGAGGCGGTGGAGAAGGCCAAGGGCGGGGAAGAGATTGCGTTCTCCGGCTATCTGCCGACCATCCTCGGCAGCTACAGTTATCAGGCCTTCTCGTCGAACACGGGTTATGCCGGGATACACGACCGGTTCCCGGTCCTGCCCGTCCGAGGATTCGGGCCGGGGACCCAGGCTTTCAATGTCACCGAAGCCCAATTGCGTTGGAATGTCTACCAGTTCGGCCGGCAAGTGGCCAAGCACAACCAATCGGTCCTGAAGATCGAAATCGCCGAGCTCCAGTATCGACGATCCCTGCAGGCGGCCGAGTATGACGTCAGCCAGGCGTATTTCCAGCTCCTCGAAACTCAGGCAACCCTGGTCGCGGCCAATCAGTCGATGATTCGGGCCGAGGCGATCTTGAAGGACGCCCGGGACTTATTGGAGCGGGGCGTCATCACGCCCGAGGAACTCCTGCAGGCCGAGGTCGAGAACGCCTCGGTCCGCCAGCTTCAGATCAAGGCGAAGAGCGCGGCCGAGGTTTCAGTGGCGGGGCTCAATCGGTCGATCGGCCTGGATATCAATGCGCCGACCCGGGTGATCGAGCGGCTCGAAGAACCCAGGGTCGAGTCCAGCCTCGAAGCGTGCCTGGAAATCGCGGCGAAAGGTCGGCCCGAGATCGCCGTGGTCCGCAAAGGGATCGCGATCGCCGACGCCGAGATCAGGATCGCCCGATCCGAGTTCTTGCCGACCTTATCGATCCAATCGAGCCTCTCGAACGTGACGGGCACCGCGGTCCAGAATGCGAACGTCCTGGGCGGTGGGGCCTTCGCGACCCTCGAACTCTACACGGGGGGGAAACGCAAGGGCCAGATCCACACGGCCACGGCGGAAGCCCGGGCCGCGATGGCCCTGGCCAAGTCGATCTGCGATGGGGTCGCCTACGAGACGAACGTCGCCTATCGGGCGATCGAGGATGCTCGCGAGCGCATCGTCCAGGCTCGGACGGCGCTCGCCCAGGCCCGAGAGAATCTCCGCCTGATCGGGAATCGGCTCAAGACGGGGGATGCGATCCCGACGGAGCTTATCGAGGCCCAGACCTTGATGACGCGCACCCAACAATCGTACAACTCTGCCTATTACGACTACCAGTCGGGGATCGCCCGCCTCGAGTTCGCCATCGCGTCCCCGATCGCCCGGCGTGATGGGGCGGGGATCGCTCCGGACGCGGTGAAGGAAGCCACTCCCGAGCCATCTCCCCCTTCGAATGGCTCGCCGTTCGGCCCGGACTCGGGAGGAGGCAACCCGGATCGGCCTCCACAACGGCCGTCGATCCTCCCACCTGGCTTGTTGGATCCTCTCCCCTTGCCACTCGAGGATGCCGGTGGGCTCGACGCATCGAGGCCGGGCCGTCCTGTGCTCAGTCCCTCGCTCGACCGAATCACCTCGCCGTCGGAGATCAACCCGCCGGGGTTGGCACGACCACCCGGGGCTCGACCATGAACGAGATCAACCCCGGATCGGTCCGCTGGCATGCGGCGGCAGGGGCTTGAGCAGGAATGCCAGGAGGATTCCGACTGCCACGATCAACGCCAGGAGCTGGAGCGACGCCTGTTGAGCGTAGACCGAGGCGTTGTCTCGGACGAACTCGGCGACCGCCCCGGAGGCCCGGCTCGTCGCCTCGACAGGATCGAGCCCCCGAGTGGCGAAGCGGTCGGCCAGACTTTGACTGACATCGATCAATGCCGGCCGGTTCGGCTCGATCGCAAGCCGTAGGGCGTCGAACTGGGCATCGGTCCTCCGCTCGGAGAAGATGGCGATCAGCCCACCACCGATGGCCGACGGCAGCACGAGGCCAAGGTTCTTGATGCACGAGGAAGCCGCCACCTCCTGCATGGTCATGTCCTCCTGCGAGATGCAGATCAGGGGCGAGGCCACCAGCCCCGCCGAGGCCGCCCAGAGGGCGACCATCGCCGAGATCCAATGCTTGTCCGTGTAGAGGTCGATGCTAGCCAGGACCCAGCTCATCACGGCCATGCCCGACAGCCCGAGGATCAGGCGGCCCTTGCGGTCGCGACGGGTCCCGAACCGCGCCGAGAGCAGCAGAGTGGCACCCATCGAGGCAACGGCCGGCAACAACACCAGCCCGGTCGTCGATCGTTGATAGTCGCGGGTCACGGCCATGTACCGCGTCAGGATCGCCAGGACCGTGAAGAAGTTGGTGTCCGCCAATGCCTTGATGATGACGGCGAGGGCGAAGCGGCTCCGGCCGAACAGGTAGAGATTGAGCAGCGAGTCTTCCGCGGTGAACTCGCGGATCAGGAAAGCCGAGAAGGCCAAGATCCCCAGGCCCGCCACGAGCCAGGTCTCGCCCGCCGTTTCCCAACCCCACTTCTGGAAGCGATAGAGGCCGAGGATCAAGCAACCGATCCAGGCGAACAGGAGGGCCAACCCGGCGAGGTCAAGCCGCTCTCGATGCCGCTCTTGCGGCGGTTGGTCGGGCTGGAGCGTCTTGGAGGTCAGGAGCACCGCGACCGCCGCGACGGGGACGTTGACCAGGAAGATCGACCGCCACGAAGGAAGGTTGATGAGGTAGGCGCTGACGCTCGGCGCGAGGATCCTGCCGAAGTAGAGGCCGAGGACGTAGAGCGCCATCGAGGCGTCGCGATCCTCGGGGAACTCTCGCCAGAGCAACGCGAGGACGGTGGTGACGACCATCCCATTGCCCCAGCTCTGCAAGAATCGAGCGACGCCCAGGATCTCGAAGTTCGGAGAGAGGCCCATCGCCAGGCTGCCCAGGGTGAACAGGACGAGGCCTACCAGGAAGGCCCGCTTCAGGCCGAAACGGGCCCTGGCCCAGTTGATGATCGACATCCCGCCGACGGCCCCGAGCAAGGTCAAGCCGGTGACCCACTGGTAACGGTAGCGATCGGAGGAGAGCTCGGTGACGATGAAGGGACGCGCCAGGTCGGTCACCGTCGAGTTCATCCCCGTCATCAACAGCGGCGGGAGCATCGCCAGGACCGTCCACTTCCGGAGTTGGAGCCCGTGCCAGATCCGGCGGTCGGGGGAGACCGAATCCTCGGGCGTGGGCGGGTTGGTCATCCCGGTGCTCATGGCCTGGGGAGGACCCCCGGCCGATCCGAAGAGGCCGGATCGATCGGGCTGACTCCTCGAGACGCCCGCGATCTCTCCCATTCGGCCTCCTTCTCGGCCCATGCGGGATCGCCCGGCCCGTGCGTGATGGCGACCGTTGCCGAGAGACCCGGCCTCAGCTCGCTCCAGTGCTCGCCGCGATCGATGGCGATCCGGATCGGGACGCGCTGCGTCACCTTGGTGAACTCGCCCGAACTGACGTCACGCGGGAGCAGCGCGAAGTTCGCCCCGGTGGCGCGATCGATCCAGACGACTCGCCCGTCCATCGACCCGGAGATGGCATCGAACCAGACCCGGGCCCGATTGCCGGGCGAGATGCCCTCCAGTCGTTCTTCTTCCATATAAGCGGTAACGTACACCAATTCCGGGTCGTAGAGGCTCAAGATCGGCGAGCCGATCGGGGCATGGTCGCCCGGGTTCCGGTAGCGACGGACGACCACACCATCGAACGGGGCCACGACCTTGGTGTATTGCAGGCCGGTCAGGATCGTCTGCTCCACCCGGGCTGCCTCGGCGACCTGGGCCCGTTTCTGGGCGACGGCCCGCCGTTCCTCATCGATCGCCAATTCGCCCAGGACCGCCAACCGGAGTTGCTCGGACGCATGTTCCTTCTCCCGAGCTTTTTGGGCCACCCCGAGCGAGGCGATTTCGATCTGGAGCCGGTTCGCCTCCGCCTTCAACAGCTTGGATTCCGCCGCTTCGAAGTCGGCCTGGGACATCTTGAATTCGCGGGTCACGTCCTGGAATTTCCGCTCCGGTGCGGACTTCTCTTCGAAGAGCTGCTTGTATCGGTCGTAATCCTCGCGGACCTTGGTGAGCGCGGCCCGGGACGAGTCGACGGCCGACTTGGCCTGATGGATTTCCTCCTCGACATTGCGAGTGGTGAGGACCAGTTGCCGCTCGGCCTGGGTGAGCGCCGAGTCCGCCACGGAGAGGTCCTTCTCGGCCAGGGCGACCTTCCGGGGATGCTCCTGGACCATCCGTTCCAGCGTCGACTCCTCCAGCCGGAGCGCCGCCGCCGCCACTTCCCGCTTGGCCTGGGCCAATTCCAGCTCGCGACGATGGGGAGTCGGGTCGGTCTCCGCGAGGACTTGCCCCGCTTTGACCCGACCATGCTCCTCAACCTCGACCCGGGTGAGCAGCCCGCCGGCCTGCGACGCGAGGTGGACGATGTGGGACTCGACGAAGGCGTCGTTGGTCATCGAGCGAGTGAAACGGTAAAAAGCATACTGGCCGATCATATATAGACCGACGAGGACACCAAAAATGGCGAACGCCCAGGCCGAGTAAGCCGTTAGCCTCCCACTCCCTCGTTTCCTGGATTGCCCATCGGTCACGTCCTTCGTGCCCATCTCGGACCGGCCGGGACGCTCTGATTCCTCGGTTGTCCCGACCTCTGGAGCGGACATCTTGCGGATCTCCTCCGAAGTCAATCGCCACTCTTCCGCATCGGGTAAAGGCTGTACGATTGCGACTCATCGACCCGGCGGCACCAGTCCCGCCCGGCGGGTCCCGCCGTCGACCGGCTTGGGGGCCACCGGCACGTTGTCCGAACCGGGCTCGTAGAGGCGGAGGAAGCGGTAGTAGACCTCCAGGGTGAGGGCGGACAGGGCGGTCCCGTAGATCCGGCCCCCGTGGGTCCCGTAGCGGCTGTCGTCGGGGTCCCAGCTCCCGGCCTTGTGGCCGCCCTTCTGCTGGCGTTCGACGATCTGGTCTCGGACCCGGGCGTTCCAGGTCGACCAGGCCTCGCCCCCGTGCTGGAACATGGCCAGCGTCCCGTAATACAGATAGTAGACGTTGAACTCACCTCCGCCGTCGGTCGGGTTCCGGATCAGGAAGGCGGCGGCCTCGTCGCTGGCCCGGCCGGGGCCTCCGACTTCGAGGAACTGGCGGCAGGCCCAGGCCTCGGCGGTCATGGTGGGCGTCACCTTCTCGCCGGGCTGGTAGCGGGCCAGCCCGCCATCCGGGCCGGTCCCGACCTTCTCGAGCCATCCGAGGATCCCGGCCTGGGTCGTCGAGGGGATCGGGATCCCCACGGTCTTGGCCGACTTCAGGGCCATCACCGCCCAGCCCAGGATGCTCGTGTCCCCCACCGGGGCCCCCGGGGCGTATCGCCAGGAGAGGCCGTCGATCGCCCTCGACCGGACCAGGAAGGCCACGGCCCGCTCGACGGGGTCGCGGAGCTTGGGGTCTCCGGTCAGGGCGTAGGCCTCGCAGAGGGCCAGGGTCGCCATCGAGTGGCAGTACATCCCGACCGCCAGGCTCACCCCCCTGAGGTCGCCGTCGGGCTTCTGCGACCGGCGGAGGAACTCGATCCCCTTGCCGACGACTGCCGCGTATTTGCCGTCGACGTGGGTGTAGCCCGCCCCCAGGTAGGCCAGGAGCGAGAGGCCGGTCAGGGCGGTGTCGGCCTCCCAGTAGTAGCACTCGCCGAAGCAGACCTCGCCGGCCGGGCAGTGGATCGTGAACGAGTCGTCGTCCTTGGCCACGCTCCCGTCCTTGAACCGGGCGGTCCCGCCGTCCCATCGGCCGTCGAGATCCTGGTGCCGCGCGAGCCAGTCGAGGGCCCGTTCGACGGCCTGCTCGCTGAGGTCGCTGGCCCCGGCCCGGCGAGCCAGCGAGGTCCGGTTCGGGTCGAGCCTCGACCGGTAGACCGACGGGACCTCGGAGAGCGAACGGCGGCCGACCGCCCCCGGGGTCACCGGGAGAGCGGTCGGTCCTCGGGGGATCGCACGGGCCATCGCCGGGGGGGCCGAGTCATCCGACGAACGGCGAGGGAGTGGGATCCCCACCGACGAGGGCTCGGGACGGGTCGGTCGGGGGGCCCGCCGGATTTCGGCATCGGGCAAGGCACTTCCCGGCGAAGGGATCGAGGGGGCCGCGATCTCGACCGAGGGGCCGGGGTCCACGTCGGCCTGGGCCGCGACCGGCGCATCCTCTCTCGGGCTCGAAACATCCGGGAAACGAGCGGGGATCGGCGAAGGGATCTCGACCACCGGGGTCCGGGTCGGCTGGGCCTCCGGGAGGGGCGCGACGGGTGTCAAACCGCCCGGCCGGGTCACCGGTTGAGACCCGATGGGATTCGAAGGCCGAGACCTCGCCCGGAGGTCGGCCACGGCGGGCAGTCCCGGGAGCGTGGAGGACTCGCTCGCCGACGGGATCGGCTCGACCGGGGCCGATGCGACCTCGGAAGGGTCGCCGGGGGCCACGGATGGGGGCGGCTCCGCGGGCATCGACTCGGCCGAGGGGGGCGGCTCGACGTCGGGGAGTGCGGGGGCCTCGACCTCGGGGGCCACCGTCTCGGGCGAGTCCAGGGTCGGCTCGACCCGCGATGGGCTCGGGGAATCCGGTGTCCTGGTCGGGGGCACGGGTCGGGTCGGCTCGGCCATCGCCAGGGTGCTCTTGTCGCGATCCCAGGCCGAGATATCCCGCGAGCGCCGGCCTTCCGGACCGTCCGCCTTCCGGTCCGGCTCGACCCAGGGAGTCACCCGGATCCGCTCGGTCTTCGGCGGCGGCTTGCGATCGGCCGAGGCGAGTTGCAGGACCTTGAGGACGACCGGCGAGGAGCTACCATACGCGATCAGGCCGACGTGGGCGGCGATCGAGAGGACCAGGCACTTCCGCAAGGCACGCCTCGACCCCCAGCTCGTCCAGGTCATCACCGCCAGGATCAGGGCGATCAGGGCGAGGCTGGCCCAGGTCCCGAGATCGGCCCGGATCAGTCGGAGGAACGTCTCTAGGTTGAGGCCAGTCATCGGGTCGCATCCTGGACCAAAGGGACCGAGTGGCGGGCGCCGAGCCGGGTTCCGTTGTATCGGAATCGCCCGTCGACCGCCATCCGAGCCGGGCCAGTCCGGGATCAGTCATCGAAGGGATCGTCGTCCCGATCGAGATTCCGGACGATCGAGTCGGGGATCTCGACCCGGATCGGGTGCGAGCCCCGGACCGGAATGTGAGGGCCGCGTCGGGGCTCCGAAGGCCGGTGCACGGCCGGGGTTTCGACGACGCTGGACATCGCGATGGCGTCCACCGTCTCGGCCCCCAGGCGGTCGATCTCGTTGGAAAGCTTCTCGACCCGCCCGACCAGGCCGTCGTAGGCGACCAGGGCCAGGATCGCCAGGGCCACGCCCGAGGTCAGCGGGATCAGCGAGTTCCCCAGCGAAGGCCCCCAGGCCGCGCCCGGGACCGAGAGGGCCCGACCGGCCGCGATCAGGCTACCCAGCAACCCGAGCAAGGGAGACATCGCCGCGATCCGTCGGAGCGTCCCGACGTTCCGCTTCAGCCGATCCGTCTCGACCCGGCTGGCCAGGGCCACGGCGCGTTCCAGATCGGCCACCGGGCGCCCCCAGCGACGGACCGCCGCCAGGGCCACTCGCGAGACCGGGCTCGGGTTCAGTTCGCAAAGATCCAAGGCCTTGCCACGATCGAGCTTGCCATCCTGGAGCCGCTCGCGGAACCGCTTCAGGAAGCCGCCCGGCGTGACTCGACGACGGCGAACGACCAGCGACCGCTCGGCCAGGACCATCAACCCCAGGACGGCGCAGGCCCCCAGCCCCCCCCAGGTCACGCGGTCGACCGGAGGGGTCCGACGATACCAGGCCACCGCCCGATTCCCGAACACTTCGGCCCGCTTCAAGGCGACATCGAGGGTCGGATTTCCCCCGGCCCCTGCTCCACCGTCGGCCCCACCCGCCAGGAACACGAAGGCCAGGGCCAGGCCGGCGGCCCCGGCCTTGGTTAGGCCCGCGAAAGACGATCGATTCATGGGACGGCGTCCTTACCTGTGGCGGACGCGAGTCTTCTCGACAGGTCCGAGAAAAGCCCGCGAGCGGAACGTCCTTCGGCGATTCGCCGCCAGGTGACCGCGAAGGGTCGCCCGGCGTTCCGGTTCCTCTCTTCTCTTCTTTATCGTGGCGAAGGGCGGGACTCCTGCACTCCGGCCGGAAAATTCACGGAACGACGTCCTGGCGGAAAGATTGGACGGGCCCGCCCACTCAGCCCGATCTTCGCTCCTGGAACGGATCAGGCTCGGCAAATTCGCCGAGACTTCGATGGGAGGGGTCCGATGATCGGGAGTACCAGGCCGGTCCGAGGACCCGGTCGGCGATGCATGCCGGCGATCCTGTCGCTGGTCGTCATGGCGGCCGGAGGTTCGATCGCCCGGGGACAGGGGATGAACGCCGGTGCCGGCTCGGGCGGGCCTCCAGGGGCCGGGCTGGGGGGGGCACGCGGCTCGGCCGTCGACCCGGACCCGGGAGGATCTCCGGACGACCCGGGCCAGTTCGGCGGGATCAGGGGCGGCCAGGGGGGTCAGGGCGGGACGGTGGGCTCGCCGTCCCGGAGCGGATTGAAAGACTCCCCAGGCGATCCCGACGAGTCGCTCTTCGGCCCGCCCATCGGAGCCTCGGGGACCACGGGCCGGCCGAACTCCCCGGGGACCCAGCCGCCCGGCTTCCTGGGAGGGCGTCTCGGCCCGACGGCGATCCCCGACACCCGGCCCGGGGGTGATGGCGGGCCTGGCTCGAATCAGGCCCTCCGGAAGCGCCTCCGCCGCGATCGCGAGGGAGTCCAGCCGTCCGAAATCGATCCGTTCTCCCTGGCCCGTCGCCCCGGCCTGGATATCCCCGAGCCCGAGGGGGACGCCGGGCCCGAGGACGGGCTGACCCTGGACCTCGCCATTGACCAGGTCCTGCGGCAGAACCTCACGCTGATGGCCCAGAGGTTCGAGATCCCCAAGGCCGAGGCCGACGTCCTCACCGCGGGGCTCCGGAACAACCCGATCGTCTACGGCGATGCCCAGTTCGTCCCCTACGGCAAGTACACGCAGGAACGTCCCGGGGGCGGGGGCGGCCAGCCCCAGTACGACGTGAACTTCTCGTTCCCGCTGGACGTCACGGGCAAGCGGCACGCGCGGGTCGCCGTCGCCCGGATGGCCCGGCGCGTCACCGAGGCCCAGTTCCAGGACGCCGCCCGCCAGCTCATCGATGACCTGTACGGCGCCTTCATCAACGTCCTGGCCGCCCGCGAGACCCTCCGATACGGCGAAGCCTTCCTCGAAGGGATTACCAGGATCCGCGGGCAGGCCGAGGCCCGGGCCCGACAAGCCCCGGCGAATCCCGCTCCCGAGGGGGACGAGGCCGCCCGGAAGAAGGCCGAGGACGAGCGCGAGGCCGCCGAGGGCGCGATCGTCGAGCTCAAGAGCCAGGAGAAGCAGTCGCGCCTCCAGGTCCGACAGGCGGGCCGCGAGCTGGCCCGGACCACCCGGACGCTGGCCCAGATCCTGAACGTCCCCCCAACCCAGGCCGAGTCGCTCCGGATCCGGGGTCGGCTCCGGGTGCCCGCCCCTCCGACCATCCCCGCCGACGAACTGGTCCGGACCGCCCTGGCCTCCCGGCCCGACCTGATCGCCTACCGGCTGGGAGTCTCGCGATCCCAGGCCGACGTCAAGCTGGCCCGGGCCAACCGCTTCTCCGACGTCTATCTGGTCTATCAGCCTTACACGTTCCAGGATGGCAAGGCGTTCGGATACAAGGCAACCTACTCCTGGGGAGCGGGGGTGAACGCCACGCTCCCGCTGTTCAACCGGAACCAGGGGAACATCGCCCGGGCCGAGTGCAACGCCCGGCAGACCCAGGTGGAGATGGCCGCCCTGGAACAACAGGCCTCGCACGAGGTCCGCGAGGCCGCCCTCGACGTCGAGCTGGGCCTCGCCGACGTGGTCGAGCTGGAACGGGACGTCATCCCCGCCGCCCGCCAGGCCCGAGACCGATCGTTCGGCGAGTTCCGCGACGACCCCTCCAAGGTCGGCGATTACCTCGACGACCAGAAGGATTACAACGACGTCGTCCAGCAATACCGGAACGCGTTGATCGAGCTTCGCCAGAGCCAGCTCGACCTGAACACGGCCGTCGGGCTCCGCGTCATGCCCTGAAACGAACGACCCGAGGAGGCGAGGCGATGCCCCGAGCCCGGAAGGACCGCGGACTGGAGCTTGACGAGGACATCCCGTTCCAGGAGAAGACCTGGGCCTGGCAGCGGGTCGCCTGGTCGATCATGGCGGCGATCCTCCTACTTGGCCTGATCGGCCTGTTCGGCGACGGCCCGATCAGCAAGGCCTCGGTCGGCGACGGGGGAGGATCCCTGCGGGTGGAGTACCGCCGCTTCGCCCGCCGCCAGGCCGAGACGATCCTGGAGTTCATCGTCCCCCCCGGGCCCGGGAAGGAAGTCCGGATCTGGGTCGACCGAGAGTACGCCGATCGGGCCGACATCCGCCGCGTCGAGCCCGACCCCGCCCGGGTCGAGGTCGGCTCCGACGGCATTACCTATGTCATGCCGGTCGTCCGATCCGATCGGCCGGTCCGGATCCAGCTCCACGCCTATCCCGAAGACCCGGGCCCGCTTCGCGGGCAAGTTCGCGCGGGGGACGGCCCGAAGCTCGGCTTCACCCACTTCATCTATCCTTGAAGGCGAACGGGAGGTCCCCTTGGAACCGGTCTTGAGGGCGGCGGCCGTCTACGGCCTGCTGATGGTGGTGGTCCGGGCCTCGGGCCGTCGGACCCTGGGCGAGACGACGACCTTCGATTTCGTCCTCCTGCTGATCATCAGCGAGGCGACGCAGAACGCGATGATCGGCGAGGATTACTCGCTGACCAATGCGTTCCTCGTAATCCTGACCCTGATCACCCTGGACGTTGGCTTCTCGCTGGCCAAAAGGCGCTGGCCCCGGCTCGACAAATGGGTCGACGGAGTCCCGACGCTCCTGGTCGAGCACGGCCGCCCGATCGAGTCGAGGATGCGGCGAGCCAGGGTCGGCCCCGACGACATCCTGGAGGCCGCCCGACGCCTCCACGGCCTGGAGCGGATGGCCCAGGTCAAGTACGCCATCCTCGAACGGACCGGGGGGATCAGCATCATCCCTGCGGAGGGCCACCGCGACGGGAACACGTGACGGCCGACGAGCCGGAGCATCGGGCAAGTTCAGGAGCGCCCCCAACGCTCGGCCCCCCGACAAATCTCGCCGGTCCTGGTGGATCCCGCCCCCGAGGGCCGTCGCGGTCCAGGCGACTCGCCAGGATCGATGGGCCCCCCGTCGAAGCCGCCCTGGAGTGCGGGAGCTTTCATACACTCCCTTCACTCGGGCCCATCCCCGCCGGTAGCGGCTCCGGTCCCCGAGGCGTTCGGCGGCTCGTGTTCGCCGAAAGACGATCTGGGCCAACTCACGCCTTCGGTGGACCCCGGCCCGCCTCGATCGACGAGAAGCGTCTTCATCGCATGCCGACCCGGGTCTGGCACGTCCCGATCGGATCCGCGACGGAGTATGAAGGCTCGGGACGTCGCGTCACGGAATTCGGCACTCCGGGCGAGCCGGTGATCCCTCGAACCGCGAGCCTCAAGGGGCGGATATCGTCACGAGGAGAGAAGCGTCTTCGATCCCCAAAACGGAATGGGGTTGCCCGGCCGGGAGGTGGAGCAGTTGCCCGGCCCCCAGCTCGTGCGTGACCCCTCCCGTCGTGAAGGCGACGCGTCCCTCCAGGCAATGGGCCGTCATTTCACCCCGGGCCGAGTGGGTGGGAATCTCCTTGTCCCGGGGGATCACCAGGCGGATAACCTGCAGGCTCCCGGCCTTGACCAGGGCCGTCGTCCTGGCGTCGACCAGCCCAAGCCCGAGCGGTCGAACATCGATCACCGGACCCGGCTGCTCGCTTGGAATCGACATGGAAAGCTCCTCGAAAAGTGCGACGGGATACTTGGAAGATGAGCGAGGCTCAGGCCGGAACTCGCGCGATGGGGTTTCCCGGCCGGCCGGAGCCCCGCCGGGATGGCTGCACGGGGCCGCGGTCCCGGAGTCGTTCATCCGCGAGAGGTGGTCGCCCCATCCCCGGGCGCGTCCCTCGAAGGCCGACCCGAGGCGGTCATCGAGGCGGGCTCCCTGGTAGAACTCGCGGACAATCGCGGGAATCGAGACCTCGTTGATCCCGCGGCATCCGCACAAGGGACGCCAATCCCTCCCGTCAGGGGGAACGCCGTACGGTCGCGTCGAGGGGGCCTCGGACCTCCCGGTCGGGTTCGGTTGCCATTCCATCCGACGATCCACCGATGATCGGGCCGCGACCGACGGAATCAAGGGGACGAGGCCTTCCAGTAATCCGGCAATCCCGGCTTCGTCTCGCGGAGGATCTCGATGATCGCCCGACGATCCTCCGCGCTGAGCCGAGGATCCTCCTGGCCGGTCTCCGACTTGCGATCCTCCTCGCCGGTCTCCGACTCGCCGAGATGCTCCCAGAGCCTTCGATAGACGTAGTCCCTCACCTCGACCGGGAGGGAGTCGAAGGACCGCGTATAGATCAGGTAGCTGCAAGGGTATCGAAATAATCGGCCGTTGAGGTCGAGATCGCGAAGGGACCGGCCTTTCGAGTCGCGGGGACCGCGCCCGCTGAAATCGGCCGCGAAGGAAGAGGTGCCCTCGATCCGCTCGGTCAAGGGGGCCTCGCCCCCGAGGAGCATGTACCGGACGACCGCATCGCCGACGCTCCGGATCCGGGACCGCGTGGTCGGGGACTCCGCATCGTCCGGGCGTCCGAGCGCCTTGTTCATCTCGCGCTCGTAGTGCAAGGCCATCCGCGTCTCCATCCCCGCGCGAGCCAGCCGGTTGAGCATCCCGGCCTGATGCTCGAGGACCATCAACGCGACGATGTCGCTGTGCGACGTCAGATAGGACGAGGTCGCGAACCGATCCTTCAGGTCGACCACGTTCACGCCGCCGGAGTTATCGACCACCTCGGGTCGTCTCGACCCGGGGATGGTCATGTTCCCCAGGTGTATCTGGGCGCCGCTGGTGCCCGTGACATACCACCCCCCCCAGCGCTCGGCGATCGGGCTCTTGTGATCGGTCCGGAACGTCCCGCTGGAAAGCAGGGGATAGCCCTTGCGATCCACGAAGAGCGAACGGACGACGTGCCCGGGGAAGCCTTGATTGGCCGAAGAACTATGACAGATCAGGCACGACTCGGTCTGTCGTTGCGGGACGGGCTTCGTCTCCTCCGACTGGTCGAGCGTGTAGAATGCCGTGCCAAGGACCTCGTCCGCCGCGGAGATCTCGAGCACCCGCCCGCGAAGGCAAGAACCGATCATCACCTCATCATTGAAGTAGATGGCCCTGGGTGTCCGGGGAGAGATCCGATCCCGCTGGAGGCTGGTCTTGGAGAAGACGAGCACTTGCGACGACTCGGGCACGTCGAGGGCGCGGAGCAGCGACCGGAGATAGCCGTGCTCCGGCTCGTATTCGAGAGTCCCCTGACCCCGATCCAGCAGCTCCTGGAGCCGAGAGACCGCATTCCGGGGCGCGGCCACGCTGTAGTTGATCGGGTCCCGGTCGATCTCCTGGCCAAGCGAGGTCGAAGCCACGAAGGCGGAGCAACCGAGCAAGAACGCGCCCAGCCGGACCGAGGCAACGCCTTGGGTAGAAATCCGCTTTGCATGCGCCATCGATCGGCCTCTTCCACACCATGGGAGTGATGAGCCGCCCGTCCCCGATCAGGTCGCCGGGTCGTGGAGAACACCCGGATCGTCCGGCGGGAATTTAACAGGTATTCCAAATACATATTATCGCGACGCGGCCGATTGTCAATCGACCGACCGTGATTGTTCGAGGCCGACACATGCCCGAGCGACCGAGGCCGCCGGTTGAAGTGACGGATTGCGGCGACGAGGGGTCCGGCCGGGGATACCTGACCGACGATCGAGGGAATTCCCCGGACGGCCTGCCGGATGACGTTCCTTGACCTTGCCTCGGGCGGAGGTCTGTTGACTCCCGAGCCTGGTGCTCTGCCTCTTTCGAGGCCGGAGCCTACCGCCCGGAAAGGTCCTGGAGCAACCGCGGGACGTAGGAGGCGTAGCGGGGATCGGGGGCGGGTCCCTTCGCTGGCAAGGCTCGAATCGACTTCGCGAGTGAGCCCGCTCTCGGGCCGAGGTCGTCGATCGCCGCCAGCGCCGTCATCGAGGTAAAGACGTCGTTCTTCGACCAGTCCGCCAGGCTCAGGAGATTCGCGATGGCCCGGGATCGATCCTCTTCGGAGCCGTGGGTCCCGAGGGCCTGCGCGGCGACGACCTGGACCTCGGGCGAGGGGTCGTCCAGCGCCTTCGCGAGTTCCTTCCCGGCCGACTCGAAGCCGGCCTTCCCTCGGATCAGGATCCCCAGCGCCGCCCAGTAGCGGACTGCGGGATCGTCGTCGACGAGCTTCGACTTCAGATCCGGCAGGGCGTCGAGGCCGGTCATCGAGGCCTCCGAGGCGGTCGCGAAGATCCGATCGAACGGGTAGCGGCCGGGCTCGCGAGCCAGGTCGTAAGGGCTCGCTCCCTGGGAACGGCGGAAGCGGTCCCCTTCGGGAAGGAAGCCCACGTCGAGGATCCCACGGGCGTGGTCCCGGTGGGCCTGCCGGAGCCGATCCAGCGACTCCCGATGCTCGGGGGCGTCGACGAGATTGTGCACCTCGTCGGGGTCGTCCCGGAGGTTGTAAAGCTCCTCCGGCGGCTTGGGATTCCAGAATGCGTCCTGCGCCGGGGTTAACTTCCCTTGATCGTGGAGCGCCTTCCAGACCTGCGTGGTCCGGGTCTGGAACATGTAATCGATGTGCTGCCCGTAGATCAGATGCGGCATGTAGTTGCGGATGTAGACCAGGTTCCCGTCGGTGACGCTCCGGACCAGGTCTCGACGCTCGTCCATCCGTCCCCGGAATCCGTACAGGAATGGCTGCGGAGGGGCCGCGAACTCGCCGAGGAAGGCGTGCCCCTGCAGCCACGCCGGGGGGCGGACACCCGCCAGGCTGAGGACGGTGGGGCCGAAGTCGACGAAGCTCACCAGCCGATCCGATCGACCGCCGGGCGTATACCCCTCCGGGGCGAGGTGCCGCCACTTCTCCGGGATGGCGACCACCAGCGGGACCCGGAGGCCCGAGTCATACGGCCAGCGCTTGCTCCGGGGCATGCCCGACCCGTGGTCGCCGAAGTAGAAGACGATCGTGTCGTCGACCAGCCCGTCCCGTTCGAGTTCGGCCAGTCGACGGCCCGCGTCGGCGTCGGCGTCGGTGACCCCGTCGTGATAGCGGGCCCAGTCGGCCCGGACCTCGGGCGTGTCGGGATGATAGGCCGGGACCCTCACCCCGGCAGGGTCGTGACCGGGGATCGGGGGAGGCGTGCGGATCTTGCTCTCGTGACTCTTCTCCGAGTTGAAGACCGCGAAGAATGGCCGACCGGACGGTCGATTCCTCCAGTGGGCCGACTTCGAGGAGGCGTCCCAGACCCGGCCCGGTTTGGCCAGGTTGTAGTCTTCCTTGGCGTTGTTGGTGCAGTAGTAGCCGGCCTCGCGGAGGAGCTGCGGGAACATCTTCAGGCCTGACGGATACGGGACCAGGCTCCTCATGTGCTCGGCTCCGGTCGAGGGCGCGTACATCCCCGAGATCAGGGTCGAGCGGGCCGGGGCGCAGACCGGGGCGTTGGACCAGGCATGCGAGTAGATCATCCCCCGGGCCGCGAGCCGGTCGACGTGGGGAGTATTCGCATATCGGTCGCCGTAGCAACCCATCTGCGTCCCGTGGTCCTCGCTGGTCAGCCAGAGGATGTTGGGCCTGTCCTGCCCCTCGACCGTGGCCATCGGCAGCATCGAAATCAGAGACACGACGAGCCATCGTGATCTCTCGAAAATGCTTATCCGTCGATCTCGGGGGTGCATGCTCGGTTACCTCTCCGACCGGTGAAACGCGGACGACCCGCCGCGTATCGGACGATTCGAGATTACACCGGAGGCGAGGCGGGGGCCATTCCCTCGGACGGTTGCGGAAAGCAGGATTGCCCGCCCCCGAGGGCAATCGCGGCGAGGCCCGCCCTCATCCCGATTCGGGCTCCAGGCTGATTTTGCGAATCATGGCCGTGGCCTTCTGATGCTCCAGCACTCCGGTTGGTGCCCCGCTGCATCCTCGCGTTTAACCCATCCAACAGGGCCTCCACGCCCGAGCCCGACCCTGCCAATAGTGGCTCCAGTCCCGGCGGCTTCCGGCAACCAAACCTCACGCAAATCCCCCGCCGCTCGGAGACACCTCCCCCTCATTCGTGACTATCGGAGTTCCATGATGAACCGACTTTCGACGCGGATTGCACTGACGGCGATGATGCTGTTCCTCGGCCTGGCGGCGGGCGAGTCTCGGGCCGCGATCATCTTCAGCGACGACTTCGACCAGGAGAGCACCGGCCTCAATTATAACTCCTTCGCGAACTGGTCGATCTCGGCCGGGACCGTGGACACGGTCGGTAACGGATTCTTCGACTTCCTGCCCGGCAACGGGGTGTACGTCGACCTCGACGGGTCGACCTTCAACGCCGGGGTCATGTCCTCGAACGGGCAGAGCCTGGCGGCCGGCTCCTATACCCTGTCCTTCGACCTGGCGGGCTCGCAGCGGGGCGACACCAACGTGGTGACTGTTTCGTTGGGCACATCGAACAATGCCAGCCTGTTCGGCTCGACCATCCTGACCCGGGACTCGGCCGACCCGTTCACCACGGAGACCATCAACTTCGTCATCGGCTCGCCGACGAGCGACTTCCACATCTCGTTCTCGAACGCCGGGGGCGACAACATCGGCGCCCTCCTGGATCGGGTGGTCCTGCAATCCAACGCCGTGCCCGAGCCCGCCAGCATCGTCATGATGGGCCTCGGCAGCCTCGGGATGATCGGCTACGGCTGGCGTCGCCGCAAGCTCGCCCGATAAAAACAACAGCACATAACCAATCAGGCCCGCCCCGATCTCCGGGGCGGGCCATCTTGTGCGCGACGAATTCGAGCGGGGGACCGAACCTCGGCCCGGGCGAGATCCGGCATCGACTCACGCGGCCCCTCTCAAGCGCAGGGCTCGCCCGCGAAGGCGGCCATCCGCTCCTGGATCTGCTCGGGCGTGACGTCTTCCAGATGCTCGGCGATCGACCAGTGATGACCGAACGGGTCGATCACCTTGCCGTAGCGATCGCCCCAGAACATGTCGGACAGGGGCATGCTGACCGTGGCACCGGCCTCGACGGCGCGGGCGAACGCGGCGTTGGCGTCGGTCACGTAGAGGTGAAGGATCACCGGCGAGCTGCTACCCGGGCCGACCGATCCATAGTCGGGGAACTCGTCGGCAAGGAACAGCCTGGAATCGCCGATCTTCAACTCCGCGTGGCCAATCTTGAGCCCGCCATCCTCCGCCGGGAACGGCGTCCGGTCGATCTCCTCCGCGCCGAAGGCTCGCTTGTAGAACTCGATCGCCTCGGATGCCCCCTTGATGACCAGGTGCGGCGTGATGGCGTGATGCCCTGCCGGAATCGGGTGTGACATGGTAACCTCCCGGAATGATCGAGCCCGGCCTGTCCTGTTCACATGATCAGGAACACGGTCGGATTCGAGGATTGGAATCTTTCATCGGCATCCTGTCAACGTCCGTACACCAAATCTTCGAGATTTTCCGATGCCGGGCCGAGGTATGACGCGGCGTTGCGTGATGCGTCAGATCCGGGATGGTGACCGATGAGCACGGCTGGCCCCCTCCTCCTGGCGTTCGCGGTCGCCTATGGCTGCGCCGTCGCGGCCCCCCTCATCCTCTTGAGGCTTCGAGTGGTGCCCGCCGCCAAAGCGGCCTGGTGCCTCGTGCCGGTGATCCTGGCTTGCCCGTTGCTCATCCCCTCGGCGAGCGTCGGGCTTCGGGCGGCGTCCGCCGTCCTCTCGGGCGATCTTGCTTTCAAGATCATCGATTACTTCCGCCGGTGGGATCGCCTGGACCGTGGCACGATCCTCCGGGACTACTACGGACTCCTCATCCCGTTCCCGGTGTTCGCCGTCGTTTACCCCGACCAGAGGCGACGGCTGGGACGCCCGGAAAGCCCCTGGCCGCACCTCTCGCGCATCGTGGTCGGGATCGCCTGCGTCATCGGGTCCGTGCTGACGCTGAGGTTCCTGTCGGGCACCGACCCGATCCGATCGAGCTTCGCGCTCCATCATGCGGCGATGTTGCTGGCGTTCGTCGTGGCGGTCGAGTCGCTCTCGCGTGCCCTTTGCGGGCTCGAACACCTGGCCGGATTCGACACAACCCCGATCATCCGGGACATCTACCTGTCGCGGACCGTGTCCGAGTTCTGGCGAAGGTACAACGACCGGATTCATGAATGGATGTATCGGAATGTCTTCCGGACGACCGGCGGACGTCGGGCGCCCGCCCGCTCGGTGGTGCTCGTCTTCCTCGTCAGCGGCGTGTTCCACGAGCTGATGTTCGGGATCGCGACCTCGCGGTTCTCCGGCTATCAACTGGCCTTCTTCACCTTGCAGGCCCCGGCTGCGCTCGCGTCGGGACGGCTCGAACGCCTCGCGAAGCGAGGCGGGATCGCGGGCCGATTCGTCGCCCACGGCTCCACGATCCTCTTCCTCGCCGTCACGTCCGTCCTCTTCTTCGACGGGGTCAGCAAGGTATTTCCCTTCATTTATGCCAGCACGTCGCCGCTGCCCAGATCGAACGTATACCGATCGCCGCACGAGGCCTCCCTCGTTGCCCCGACCGCTAGAATGCGAGTGATCGAGCCGAGAGCCTCACCAGGAGCAAGTCATGGCCAGAGTCGTCCGCTTTCACGAGATCGGCGGGCCGGAAGTCCTGAAGATCGATGAGATCGACATCGCTGCCCCCGGGCCGGGCGAGGTCCAGATCCGCGTCAAGGCGCTGGGGCTTAATCGCGCCGAGGCGATGTTCCGCTCCGGGCAGTACCTGGAGGAGCCCAAGCTCCCCGCCCGGCTCGGTTACGAGGCGTCCGGGACGGTCGAGGCCATCGGGCCGGGCGTTCAGGGCTTCCAGGTCGGGGACGCGGTCAGCACCATCCCGAGCTTTTCCCTGAACGACTACGGGCTTTACGGCGATCTGGCCAACGCCCCGGTGCATGCGGTGATCCATCATCCGGCCTCGCTCTCCTGGGAGGAGGCGTCGGCGGTCTGGATGCAGTACGTGACCGCCTATGGGGCGCTGATCGACATCGCGGGGCTTACCCGGGGGGATGCGCTGGTCATCCCGGCGGCGTCGAGCAGCGTCGGCCTGGCGGCGATCCAGATCGCCAACAAGGTCGGCGCGACCCCGATCGCCCTGACGCGGGGGAGTTCGAAGCGGCAGGCGCTCCTCGACGCGGGAGCGGCCCACGTCATCGCCACCGACGAGCAGGATCTGGTGAAGGAAATCCTGGGACTCACCAACGGCCGGGGGGCCAGGGTCATCTTCGACCCCGTGGGTGGCCCGACCTTCGAGAAGCTCACCCGGGCGACGGCCAAACTGGGCATCCTCTTCCTCTACGGGGCCCTGAGCACCGAGCCGACCCCCTTGCCCCTCTTCGGGGTCCTGGGCCAGTGGCTCACGATCCGGGGCTACGTGATGATGGAGATCACCAGCGACCCCGAACGCCTGGAGAAAGCCGTCACCTTCATCAACGCCGGCCTCGCCGACGGCAGCTTCAAGCCGCTCATCGCCAGGACATTCCCGCTCGGGGAAATCGTCGAGGCCCATCGCTACCTGGAGTCGAATCAGCAGGTGGGCAAGGTCGTGGTGACGGTCTGAGCGGGGACCGGCCAGGGCCTCCGGAGATCCAAACCTGGTGACGGCACTCCGTCACCAGTGCGCATGACGGAGCGTCATGGACTTAAATCCAGACAAAAACAACACACACGAACGCACATTCATTCTACCGATCACCAAGGCCCATCGGCGAAGGTGGCCTCCGATCCTGCCACTCAATGGAGGTCCTCAGACTCCGGTTTCGGCCGCGGCCCTTCCTCCCACGTCCCCTTGTGCCAGGTGTTCCAGCCCTCGCCGACGCTCCACTCGCTCTCGCCGTCCCAGTACAGGATCAGGGTGAAATTGCGGGTCTTGTCGATCAGTTCCGTGAATCGGTTGGTCCGGCGCAGGAACTGGAACGTGCTCAACACCTCGTCGGCCGGTCGCCTTTCCGTCCAGTCTTCGCCGTCTGGGCCGGAGATGGTGCCGACGTGGCCATCTTCGCCCAGATACCGCCAGGTGCGTATCTTCGGCTTGTCGTCAGCCCCCGGGGTTGCCGACACCATGCTGCATGCGAAGGCCGCGAGCAAGATCACGAGGTACCGGGTCATGAGGTCCTCCCGGGCCTGAAGCCCGAAGGGCCAGGCCGATGGAACCGATCGGGGCGACATCGCCCCATCACTGGATTGGTGGCATTCCACCAATGCCCGATATTCATGTCCAGGGGGGCGCAGCACCACTCCCCATTTTCCGGGAGGATTACCGCCGGGCGCAACACAGGCCGAACCTCGTGGGATGGTCGAGATCCAACGGAATTTCGATGAGGCCAACGAGCGAGGCCCGGCACAAACAGCCCGGGCCTCGATCGGGGCCGAGATGGCAAACGACGAGGTTACGGCGTGAGATCAGCGGGAAGAACCTGCGAACTGCAACGTCCGTGCCTCGCGCTCGGCCCTGGTCGGGCTCTCGGGATCTCCGAAGAAGTATCCCTCCGGAGGATGGGCCGAGCCAACGGCCGAGACCGGCCGGAATGGATATCGGACCAGGCAGAAGATCCAGGCAACGAGGGAAGTGGTGAGTAAGGTGGGGACCATCGAGGAATCTCGGGGAGGTGAAGGCGGGAGTTTAGGGAGAGGGCCGGCTGGCGCCGGTCGTCATTATCATACGACAGAATCGAGAGAGATCACCCCCCCCACCAAGTCACATGAACATCCCAAATCACCCAGTTTTCCAAGACAGGAAGGGTCGGACGAAAAACGATCCAATCTCGATCGCCTGTCACACTCGGGCCGCTGATACATACCAAGAAGATGCGTTCGGTTGGCCGGTTCGATTCGACTTTTCCGTTTGAATGCGCAAAACCGGCCGAAGGAGAACTCCGGTGGCGAAGATGCGCAAAGTGAAGATGCCCGAGGACTGGAACGACCACCTGGGCTGGGATGCCCATTACGAGTCGAGGCTGGCACGCCGCCAGCGAGACCCGTGGGACGAGGAAATCGGCACGATCGGGGTGGAGCAGTTGCCCCAGCTCGCCGAAGTTCTCAAGTCGCGCGGCTGGCGGTCCGTCTGGGTTCCGGGGTGCGGTCTTTCACCGTTGGCCCGCCTCCTCGCCCATCTCGGGTTGCAGGCGGTCGCGACCGATGTGTCGCCGGTGGCGATCCAGTTTCAGCGGAGCGAGTCGGGCGAATTCGCCCACCTGACCGAACCACTCGGCCCGGCGGACCCCGCCGGCTCGTTCGCCGCCGAAGTGCACGACTTCCGCGACGAGTTCCGCCGGGAGGCATTCGACCTCATCCTCAACGTCAAGGCGTTCCAGGCGTTCCCGGTCGAGGACATGACGCGGATCGCCGGCGTCCAGGCGGCCGCACTCTCCAAGGGGCGTTTCGCCTACTTCGACACCATGAACGTCCAGGGGGAACGGCGAGATCAGTTGGAGCAGGCGCTGGAGGATGGCGGGTTCGTCGTGCCCCTGCGAGCGCCGAACCAATGGCATCGGCAGGTGTTGCGCGAGTCGAACATCCCGCACCTGTTCATCCTGGGACGGCCGATGATCCCCCGCACCGGCGAGTACGCCAACGACGTCCCGAAGTGGGACCGCGACATGGCCCGCCTGCGTGAGATCGGCGTCGAGTATCGGGGCCGACTCCAGGCCGAACAGGAGGCGGAGCAGCAGCGGATCGTCCCGGACGCCAAGGTGGCGTATGTGCTCTATTCGACGGGGTGAGCGAAGGCCGGCGGCGGTGAGCCACCACAGCCGCCCGGCCCGCGCACTCCCGAAGGGGCGAGCGGCGAGAGGCCGAATCGGAGGGCCAGGGGCAGAGGAAGCCGAAATGGCCGCTCCCGGGTGCCGTCCGGCCATCCCGGCGGGGACGTCAGCCGGGTCGATCCGATCTCGATGCCGAGGGCTGCCGCGGCGGCCATGCGACGGGCGATCGTCGAGCGAGGTCGCGACATCGATCCCTCCTCGGGATGCCATCGGCCCGGATCACCCCACATTTCTCACGATCAATCATAAATAACAAAACAAATCATCCAATTTTATAGTTTTCAACAATATCGCGTACAATCTTCAACGGAGACTTGACCTCGGCCGGATATTATCGATAATTCAGCTCGTGCAGAGGCCCTACTCCGTGATATCCCGCGCGACACATTCGCGACACCCGGGATCGGGCCGGACGAGGATCGACAATCAGCTTTTCATATTTAATGAATTTGCATGTCGCCAGAAAACGACATGCAAACGGGTTCACCATTCCCTATCGGGGATCCGGGGCGTTCCCCGTCGTGGGACGGGCTTCCATCGCCGCGATTTCGATTTATTGCATCAATGATGGGACAGTCCCGGGGCCGTCGTCGCTTCTTACCGTATAACGCCGCCACTCCTGGCCGGATGACGCCGCCGGCGGCGTGATGGCGGGACGCCGACGAGACGCGGGCCGGCAGGGACGACACGAGAGGCGGGCGAGGGCGAGAAGGCCGACGAATCGTCGGGACACTTCCGGCAGGACACGCCCGAGGAGCCATCTTCACGGGGGCGACGTCGCGACCGACGGCCTCAGGTGGGGGTGCCTCCCTGCAAAATCGCGGGGCATTTCCCTCACGTCAATCAGGCGAGGAGATTCGCATGTCAGAGGCTCGAATCCGTCGAAGCGGCTTCACGTTGATCGAACTGCTGGTGGTGATCGCGATCATCGCCGTGCTCATCGCCCTCCTGCTCCCCGCCGTGCAGGCCGCCCGCGAGGCCGCCCGACGCGCCCAGTGCACCAACAATCTGAAGCAGATCGGCCTCGCGATGCACAACTACCACACCTCGAACGACACCTTCCCGATGGGGGCTGCGGCGTCGAGGAACCCGATCAATCCCTCCAACGGGGGGCTCCCCTGCGTGGCCTGGACCGGCTGGAGCGCGGAGGCGCTGATGTTCGGATACATCGAGCAATCCGCGCTCTACAACGCGATCAATTTCTCCATCGACCCGATCGTCGTGGCGGCCGGGGTCAATTCGACGGCCACCAACTCGAAGGTCGCCTCGTTCCTCTGCCCCTCCGATGGCAACGCGGGCAAGGCCTTCATCAACAACTACTACGCGAGCATGGGCACGACCACATACGCGAGCAGCGGCGTGGATAACGGCCCCGCCTGCAATTCGGGGTCCAGCGGCGGATCTTCGGGCCTCTTCTACTACGCGACGGCGTACGGCCTCAGGGATTGCACCGACGGCTCGTCGAATACCGTCGCCTTCAGCGAAGGGCTGGTCGGCGACAGCGCCGCGACCACTCCCCGGCCTCGTGTCACCGGCGTTAACATCAACGGCGGATTTCAGGTCCAGAACGCAAGCGTCAATCCCGCGATGTTACTCTCCACCATTCAACAATGCAGCACGGCCTTCGCCACGGCCACCAATGGGACTAGCCTGAGCGTGAATCGGGGCTATTACTGGGCCTGGGGTGCCGACACGATGACGATGTTCAATACCATCGTCCCCCCCAGCTCGACGCAGCACCAGTGGGGCCAATGTCGGTTCGGTTGCGTCGGCTGCCCCTCCTTCTCGGCCGATCATTCGAACATCACCAACGCCAACAGCAACCATCCCGGCGGGGCGAACGTCCTGATGGGCGACGGCAGCGTCAAGTTCATCAAGAGCACCCTCCAGCCGAACATCTGGTGGGCGCTCGGCACCCGGTCCGGCGGCGAGGTCATCAGCGCCGATCAGTTCTGAGCCCGACCCACTCCTCCCTCGCCGGTCATTCTTGACGAAGGGAGGCTTCCTCGCGATCGCGGGAGCCGCCCTTCGTTCGTTACGTTCGCCCCGGATGTTGCCTCTTCTCCCCGACGGTCCAACTACGGAAGATCCTGATCCCCCACGCCCGCTTCGCTGCCCTCCCTTGAGGCCTTCCCCCGGTTCCGCTATCCTCGAACCACCGAGGGGAGGCCCAACCATGAAGAAGGCAAGGTCGAACTCCGATCCGATCACCTCCGACTTCTCGCCCTGGAGCCCGCTCGATCCGGGGAAATCACCCCCAGCCCGGGCTGCCCTCATCATCGCCGCCGTCATCATCTCGGCGTTCGCGATCTTCTTCGGGGTCGTCCACCGCTGGCGTTAGCGACGTATTTCAGCCTCCCGGACCTCCAGGATCGGCTTCGACCCATCTGGGAGGCATCGTTCTCTCTCGACAGAATAATCACATGTTCGATGGAGGGGATGCGGAAGCATGCCGGACTGGCAACGAGAAGACGCCACGCCGCATCAGCCCCAGAATCGGTCGGATTCCCCATCCAAGTTGCGGCGAGGCAAGCGCCATTGTCCGGTCTGCCTGGCACGGCTCACCAAGAACGCCGGACGCACCCGGTTGATGAGATCCTCCTCCGCCTGCAACGCCTGCCCCTCCGACTCGAAGAGTTGTATCCGCTGTGGGGCGTCCGGCAGCATCTGGGAGAATAAGCGAAGGGCCGCCTGTCGAGCATGCGGACACCACGGAGCCAAGCCATCGGCCATCGCCGAGCACGGCCCCTGACCTCGCGTCGGAGAAGTTCGGCAGGGTGGGGCACCGACCCGTTTCGGCGAGATCGAGCCCGATGAGTGCCGCCCATTCCACGGGACTTGCTGCCATCCCGACTTGCCGCTCCGCGAACACGGTGCGACAATCCTGGTGTTCTCTCGTCAAATCGCCTTTCCCCCGGCATCGCGTCAGCCGTCAAGACGCCGCAACATGGGTATCCGGATCGAGTTGGAAGAGGACGAGTCGATCGAAGACGCGCTCCGAAGATTCCGCAAGTTGATCCGCGCCGAAGGTGCCTACCCGCTCAACCACTGCCGCTGGCACAAAGCCAGGCGTGACATCTACCTGAAGCCGAGCATCCTGAACCGCCGCCGACGGTGGAATGACCGCGTCAGGAAGCGGGGCTGCGGCTTGTATACTCAGGGCTGGGAATATCATTGGGCTGACGACATCGAGATGCGGCCGCGACGATCGTGGGGGCCGATGGGTCGGCACGTGACGACGTGAGCGGCGGAGAATTCGTTAACCTTCGGCTTCCCGGTCCTTTGTCCGCGGAAGTCTCCTGTTGTCTGACAAGATATTGCAGAACAACGCGCCCTGCTCGATGGCGTCGTCCAACGCTTTGTGTGTATGCGGCAAGTGGTCGAACCAATGCTTCGGCATCCGCCGCTTGGCCGTCTCGCGGTAACTGGTACCCAGGGTGGCCATCGCGAACGTCTTGATGTCCAGCGCCGAGAATGAAAACGGCGACTCCCCGGCGAACCGGATCAGGTACCAGTAGACGAAGAGGAAATCGAACCCGGCGGGATAGCCGACGAAGACAGGCTTGCCGGGCAGGGACTTGAGCCACGCGACGTAGGCCCGGATCGCTTCCTCGGGCTCTCGAAGGTCACGGCGACATTCTGCCCACGCCTCGGGTTGCGTCTGCCACCATGCCATCGTATCGGGGTGACCCTGGGCCTCGGGGAGCGTGCTAAGATTCGCCTCGAAGGTCGCCACCAGCTTTTTCTCGGCGGTGTAGGCGGCGGAGCCGAAGCTGAGCATCGAGTGCGGGCCGGGGATCGGACCGTCCGTCTCGATATCGGTGCTGACGTAAATTTCCGACATGTTCACTCCTCGCTCTGTTGACGATGATACCGAAACGCGTAGGTTCGGCACCGTCCACCTCACCACACCCTACCCCAACTCCGGCGCCGGGCTTGTTCTCGGGCACCCGGACCGATGAGAGGATTGGGGAAAAACGCCGATGAGTGTTGCCCACCCTTACGGAACTCGTGCCCTGGTTCGGCCTCCCGAACCCCCGGATGCTGCGGAGTGTCTCGCTGCCGAAGGACCTCGCCACGGACGATCCGGTCTGGCGACGGGTTGACAGGCACGGCGACCGGCTTACCAACGGGGGATTCAAGCCGCCCCAGGAAAGGAAAACCCCGTGAACGACGGCGAAGTTTCCAACGTACCCGAGGTCATCGGGCGGCTCCAGTCCGAATCCCGGTCCCTCGGGTTCGACATGGCGTCCGAGCCGAGGACCGGCTCCCTGCTTCGCACCCTGGCCGCCAGCAAGCCGGGTGGGGCGCTGCTGGAAGTAGGGACCGGCACGGGGATGGGGGCGGCGTGGCTCCTGGCCGGGATGGACGCCAATGCCCGGCTGGTCAGCATCGACGACGACCCGAGGGTGGCCGAGGTCGCACGCCATCACCTGGGGGGCGACCCGAGGGCGACGTTCCTGGTCGAGGACGCCGCCGGGTGGCTGTCCGCCCAGGCCGCATCATCCTTCGACGTCGTGTTCGCCGACGCCTGGCCGGGCAAGTACAGCCACCTGGACGACGCCTTGCGTCTTCTCAAGCCGGGCGGCCTCTACGTCGTGGACGATATGTTGCCCCAGGCCAACTGGCCTGAAGACCATTCTCGGAATGTGGAGCGGCTGATCACTGAGTTGAACGGGAGGGCCGACCTCGCCGTGACCAGGCTGAACTGGGCCACGGGGATCATCGTCGCCGTCCGGTTGTGGTAGAAATAGGGCGGGAACCGCCCTCGGCCAATCGGCGCGACGCAGCGTCGTGCAGGAAGCGCCGCCGCCGAGTGCGTTCAGCCCGCTCCTGAGGTACGCCCCATCGCCACCAAGAGCCGCTGAAGGGTGTCCAGATAGCCGGCGAGGGCCGATCTTCCCTTCCCGGTCAGAAGGTAGGTCGTCCTCGGGCGACGGCCGACAAAGGACTTCTCGGACCTGACGTATGCGGCTTCTTCCAGCTTCTGGAGTTGCAGTCCCAGGCTGCCATCGGCCGCGCCCAACCTCTTTTTCAGGGCGGTGAAGTCGTGAGGCCCATCGAGTTGGAGTGCAGTCAGCACACCCAGCCGCAAGGGGCCATGGACCGTGGTATCGAGCCCGTTGAAATCAATCGGCTGCATGACTCGCCACCGCCTCCCGCAGTTGGGCTGACTGGATCGCGACGCCCGCCAGGTAGCCGACGGCCATCAAGCCATGAGCGAGGGGATAGCTGTAATGCCAGTCGAGGACCGGAAGCAGCATCCCGGCCAGCAGGGTCGAGACGGCAAGGCCGAGGCAGTAGTGCCGCTGCCTGCTCCTGAACGCCGAACGGACCAGGAGGAAGGAGAAGGTCAGGAGCAACCCAACGCTGGATGCGTGCAGCGCCGCCGTCCGGGACGGTTCCAGGGAGGGGCCGGCGATGCCCGCGATCAGATATCCGCATGCAGCGACCCAGACGACGCCATAGATGCAGATCGAGACGGCAACCTGGTTCACGACCTCGGGGTCGAGGCCGGGGGTGCGCCGGGATCGCAGGAACAGCCCGATCAGCCCCGCGACCATCACCGCGGTCGGCAAGGCCTGTTGCAATGAGTCCCGCTCGACGAGCAGGCTGACGACCGCCGCGAGGGCCGCCGTGGCCATCAGGGAGATGCCGACCGCCAACACCCCCTTGCCGAAGGGCACGTGCAGCCCCATTGCACCCCGCATCACATCGAGATCACTTTTGAGGCGACCGAGTTCGTCGTCCGACATGACTTGCCCCCAACGCGAACCTTGTTGCTCAAGCACCGTGAGAACTCAACGATCTTGAGTATATGGCCGACCGAGGTGGTGTCAAGAGCGTCTCGTCATCGTCCCGACCAAGCCGGACTGAGTCCACGCGATCCTCAGCGGCTCAAGTAGAGGAAGTTGCGGAAAGTACAGGTTTCCCGACCCTTTGTTGGGTTAACAGGTACAGTTTCTTCGCCTTGTGCCCCTTCGCCGATTCTTCATTGATTCGGCCTAGCGACGGGAGGCAATGCAAGGTAGAACCGATTCGGGTCCGCTCGATCGTCTTTCATTAAACACATTTTCACGTTATCGATTTATGAAAAAATTATTCCGCACATCACTGTTCTGCCTCTTGATGGCAGGCTGTTCGCCTCCCGTCGCAGCCCCTCTTGTCTCTCCGTCCGGAGCCTACGCTGTGACACCCGAGATCTCGGGTGAGGAGGCTGGCCCGAGTCTCCGATACTGCGTCCGGCTCAAAGTGAGAGAGACGCAAACGAAGCGTGAAATCACATTCCAAACCAGGGCTTCCGATGGGCAAAAATGGGCGTTCGCCTGGTCACCTTCGGGTTCCTTAGTTATATATTCCTCTGACATTGGAACTCGAGCCTACGACATCAAGGACGGCCGGATCATAGAGCGTTCGCCGGATGACGCCGAGCAAGAAGCGGCACGCGGTGCGTACAGGAAGAAGTACGGAAAACAGCCAAGCGTATGACCGGACGCTTCATCCCACCCGGTTCGCCGCTCATTTGGTATCCCTATCCCTCGATCGGTAGCTACGAGAATGCCATTCGGATCGGCATTCCTGCGCGGCATGATGGGTGGGAAACCGTTCCGAGCAACGGCCCAACTTCTTCGACGATTCCCTCGGTCCTCCCGGATCGTGTGCTTAAAAATTCCCGATCGGCACGATCCTTTGAGAAACGGAGCGTTCCCCTCATCACCAGAGCCTGATCCGGAGTTGCCGCCGATGTCCCGCACCGAAGCCCAGATCGCCGCGTCTCGCGCCAATGGTTTGAAAAGTCGGGGGCCGATCTCGGCCGAGGGGAAGGCGATCTCCCGGCGGAACGCCCTCAAGCACGGGATGGCCGGCGATGGGGTGGTCGTGCCCGAGGGGGATGCGGCCGAGGTCCGGCGACGGTCGGCGGCGATGCTCCGCGAGATCCGGCCGACCTGCGAGATGGGGCATTATCTGGTCAAGCGGATCGCGCGACTCACCGTCCGGGTCGAGCGGTGTTCCTCGCAGGAACTGGCCGCGATCGAGCATCGAGCGGCCCACGCCGAGGCCGACTTCGACGAGGCCCGGATCGCCGAGGTCGACCACACCCTCGCCTATCTGATCAAGGAACCGGCCACCTACGCCCGGAAGCTCCGGTCGATGCCCGAGGGGGTCGACCGGCTGATCGCCTGCCTCCTGGAACTCCGCGAGGAGCTGGACTCGGGCCGGTGGGACTGGACCTACGGCGACCGGCTGGCCAACCTCACCGGCCAGCGCTGGGCCGAGGTCCCGGTCATCCGGGTCCACGCCCTCTCCGAGGCGATCATCGGCAACTTCAAATTCCTCTCGGATGTCGATGGCGAAGGGCTCTCCGACCCCGAACGCGCCGGCTGGGCTCGGGACGAAATGGGACGCCTGATCGATCAGGAGATCGAATCGCTCCTGGAGCATCGGAAGACGCTCGACCTCGAGGCCATCGATGCGGATCGGGCCGGCGCGGCGGATCGAGCGTGCTTCGACCCGTCACGCGAGGCGATCCTGGCCCGCCGTTACGAGGCCGCCGCCGAACGAGCGGTCTACAAGGCTCTGAAGGAGTTGCGTCGGGTCGAGGCCGAGGCTTCGATGCCCGTCGAGGCAATTGATGAGGAGGTCCTGGGTTCGTTCGGCCTCGAGGATCGGGAGGACTTCGAGGAGGCCGAGCCGGGGCTCCGGTGGCCCTCGACGGCTCGCCCGACCGATCCTCGACCGATGATCCGACCGATCCCGGAAGGGTCCTGGAGGGGCGGGACGCCCTCGAATCCGCCGAGATGAGCCGTTCGGATCCATGAAAGTCGATCGATGCTCGACGCCCGACCTTCGGGGAGGGGTCGGCATGGGCTTACGTCAGCTTTGCGATGGCGGCGTTCGAGATGTCGCCGACCACCTTCCGGATGAGTTCCCAGGTCTCTCGATGGTAAGGCTCGGGGATGTCCAGCCGTTGCCCCTCGCGAAACCTGGCCAGTTGCCCGGACTTCAACTCGTAGGTTCGATTGGCGATCTTGCGGTTGTGGACCAGGATGTCACGCGAAGCCTTGGCCTCCGCGACCCGCTCGATTTCCCCGGCCGAAGGGCAACCCAGCTTCACCTTGTCTTCCAGATAGGCAAACCAGGCGGTCGGTCGATCATACAGGATCTCATTCAACTCTTTCTTCACGACATGCCGGGTGATGGCTTCCTTGTCGAGCGATTCCAGGACCACCTTGAAGTCCACCGTCTTCCTGCCCAGGCTCTGGGGATAGGCGGTCAGCCAAAGGCATAAGAAATCGAAATAGAATTCTTCGAACAGGGAGATGAATTGCTGAAACGTGGCTTCGGCGAGTTGCTCGGCGACGTACCCCCTCGCCTTGCTGGCGAGGTCGGCCTGCGTGGTGACCGTCCCGGTGGCCAGGTTCCTGACCGTGATCGTATTACCGGCGGTGATGACCTTGTGGACGATGCGCCAGGCGGTTTTCGTGTTGGAATAATAATCGTGAACCGAGACGAGATCGGCCAGGACTCGATCCCTGAGCGATCGGATCTCCTCCGACAAGGACATAGCTCTTCCCCAAGGTCAACGGACGCCGTCGATGATTTCCTGGACGGCCGAGACGTCGACCTCCCGGCCGAGGTCGATGGTCGCAATCTCGGGCTCGCCGTTCATCGAGATGGCATCTTCCTCCACCAGGTGGAGGATGCCGTGATCGTCGAGCAGTTGACGGAGTTCGGGGAGTTGGCTGAGGGGCACCATGATGTAAGGCCCGGCGGTCCCGTCGGTGGAGACGCACAGGGGCTTTCGGGTCATCTGGTCGATCATGCTTCGGATCCTCCCGGCGGGCCCGAGTCGCTCGGTTCGCCTCGCCTATTATCCGGTCCGAGGCCCCGGCTTGGGAAGTGGGGAAGAGATCGAGCCTCGATGACGAAGGCCGGCCCGCTCCCCGTCATTGGTTGCTCGCGTCGTCCGCCCCCGGGGATTGTCCGGCCCTCCTCCGGGCGGCTTCCAGCCTCCGGGTGGCTTCCTCGACGTTCCGGTCGTTGGGATACCGGGCCTTGATGAGATTCTCGTAGCTCTCGGCGGCCTCCTTCCACTGGTCGAGCTTCTCGTGGACCTTGCCGGCTTCCAGGAGCGCGGCGGACTGCCACTCGGGGGCGTTGTACTGGAGGATCACCCGGTAGAACTCGCGGAGGGCGTCCCGATACATATTCTGATGAAAATACGTTTCTCCTCGCATGAGCTGGGCTCGGGCGGCGAGGTCGGTCCCCTTCCGGGCGGCCAGGACCTTGTCGAAGGCCTGGCGGGCCTCGTCGAAGCGGGCGAGCCCCTGGCAGGCCCGCCCCCGGGCATATTCGACCTCGGGGGCGAGCGGGTCGGACGAGCCGGCGGCCTGGAACGCATCGGCGGCGGCCAGGGTGTCCTGCCATCGGCCGAGCTGGGCGAGGCACTGGACCTGCCTGGCCCGGGCGGTCGAGGCTAGCCCGGGGAAGTCGGATTCGGCGGGGGCTTCGGCGGCGAGGGCGGCGAACTCGGGCTCGGCCGCCCCGGCGTCGCCCGACTTGAAGGCGACCTCGGCCTTCCAGAACCGGGCCTCCCGGCGATAGGTCCCGTCGGAGTCGGCGGCGATCAGGCGAGCGAAGGTCGAGGAGGCCCCGGCCCAGTCGGCCTTCTCGGCCTGGGCTCGCCCCCGGAGGATCAGGGCCGGGGGGGTCAGGGTCGGACGAGATTCGGCCCCCTCGGCGGTCAGGGGCTTGAGGAGGTCGAGGGCCCGGTCGAAGTCCCGGGCGGCGAAGGCGGAGACAGCCAGGTTGTAGCGGGCGTCGGAGGCCCGGGGGCTCTCGGGGAAATCGCGGAGGAGTCGGCCGAAGACGTCGTCGGCCTCGGCCTGCCGGTCCAGATCGACCAGGGTCCAGCCCCACTCGGAGAGGACCGAGTCGAGGGGCTCGCCGCAGTCCTCGGGGTGGTCGCGGGCCACCGACTCGTAGGCCTGGGCGGCCTCGGGCTGCTTCGCCTGGGCCCTGAGACGGGCCAGCGCCAGCGAGGCCGGGCCGGCCTGGGGGGATTTCGGGGACTTCTCCAGGGCCGAAGCATAGGCGGCGATGGCCTCCTCGGGCCGACCGGCCTGATTCAGGGCGAAGGCCCGGGCCAGCGCGGCCTCGGGGGCGAGCCGGTCGTCGGGCGAGGCTTCGAGGAGGGCCTCGAAGGTTTCGGCGGCCTCGGCGGGGTGGCCCCCCCGGAGGAGCGACCAGCCCAGCCCGGAGAGGGCCCCGGCCTTCTGGGCGGGCTCGGCGGATTCGCTCGAAGCCCGGAAGAGCCCGGCGGCCCGGTCGAACTCCCCGGCGGCGAGGGCGGACTCGGCCAGTCGGGATCGGGTCGGGTTGAGGGTCGGGCTCCTGGGGAACTTCTCGGCGAGCTTCGCCAGGCTGGCGTCGGCCTCGGCGGCCTGGCCCAGCTCGGACTGCGACTGGGCGAGCCGGGCCAGGGCATGGTCGGCGACCTCGCCGTCGGGCCGGTCGGCCAGGTACTTCTGGAGGGCGGGGACGGCGTCGGCGAACCGGCCGGCGTCGAAGGCGGTCTGGCCCAGGAGGTACTGGGCGTCGGAGGCCAGGGGCGCGGGGGTCTTGGCGAGCCGGCCGAAGACCTCGGCGGCCTGATCGGCCTGCCCGGCCCTCTGGTAGGCCAGGCCCAGGTAATAGGTCATCGCCTGGGCGACGGCGGGGCTCGGTCGGTCCTCGGCCAGGGCTCCGGTCAGGATCTCGATGGCGTCCTTGGGCTGGCCGGAGGAGAGCGCGGCCCGGGCGTCGATCAGTCGGGCATCGGCCCGGAGCGGGCTCTGGGGAAACCGCTCGTCGAACGGTCCGGCGGCCTGCCGGGCGGCGGCCCAATCCTTGGCGTCGAGGGCCAGCGAGGCGGCCCGGAGCTGGGCATCGTCGGCCAGGGGGGACCGGGGGTCGTCCTCGACAAGCTGGAGGAACCGGGTCCGGGCCTCGTCGGGTCGGCCCGCGGCCAGGACGGCCTCGGCGGCGTGGAACTGGAGGATCGGGGCCGACGGGGACCCGGCGAACCGGGACCGGGCGACCTCCAGGGTCGCGAGCGCCTCGGCGGCCTTGCCCCGGGCCAGGAGCGAGGCCCCCAGGGCGTCGGCCGCCTGAGGGGCCAGGGGCTGCGCGGGGTCCTCGGCGATCGGCCTGAGCAGGGCCTCGGCCTCGTCGACCCGTTTGAGCTTGAGCAGGGCCTCGGCCCGCTCGACCCGGGCCTCGACGGCCATCGGGCCTCGGGGGGCGGCCTTCTCGGCGGCCTCGAAGGCGTTGGCGGCCTCGAGCCAGTGGTCGGAGGAGGCCTCGATCCGGCCGATCTCGAACTGGGCCTTGTCGAGCCACTCGGGGCCGCCCCGCTCGGCCAGCCCTCGGAGGGCCTGGAGTGCCGGCTCGGTCTCATTCAGGGCGGCGAGGACCCGACCTCGGCCCAGCCGGGCCCGATCGGCCAGGCTCCCCTGGGGGTCGCCGACCAGGGCGTTCTCGTAGGCCTTCCGGGCGGCGGGGAGGTCGCCCAGCCGGTAGTCCACATCGCCCAGGTGCGACCAGGCCGCCTGGAGATACCGACGGTCGGCGGGGCCGCTGGCGGTGTAGGCCTCCAGGGATCGGCGGGCGGCGGGGAGGTCGTTCAGGACGTAGGCGGTCTCGCCGATCCGGTAGCGGGCGGTCGGGGCGTTGGGGTGGTCGGGGGCGGACCGGACGAAATCCTCGAACGCCTGGCGGGCCTCCCGGTACTTGCCCAGGAAGAGCCGGGCGTTGCCCAGGCCGAAGCGGGCGTTGGCGGCGTCGGGATCGGCCCCGGGCCGGGCGTCCTTGAGGAACAGCTCGAACTGCTCGGCCGCCAGGTCGTACCGACGCTCCCGGTAGAGCCGGTTGGCGAAGTCCAGGGCCTCGGGGACAGTCCGGCCGGGCTGCGCGTTGGTGGCGGATGTCGGGGCCTGCCCGAAGGCGGCCGGTGTGAGCAGGCTCAGGCCGACGAGCCAGGAGGCGCGGGGCCGGGGGATCGCTATCGGGGTGATTCGCACGGGTCCCTCTCCCTGGACGCCAGAGACCCGGACGACCCCCGGGCCGGGCCGAAGGGCCGAGCGACGCCCCGTCGCAACCCCTCGGCGGCGTCCCGGTTATACCCCGATCCGGCGATCCGGCTCAAGGTCGCCTCGGGACGAGGGAATCCCGTCGACCGGGCCTTTCGGGAATCGATCCCCGCCCTTCCGCCCTCGGGCCGTCCAAAAATCCTCCCGGGAGATCATTTGACAGGCTTCGGCGGCGACCTAGGGTTGACGGGAGACGGGCTCTGGGCCGCGTCGGTCAGCCCGATCGACCCGGTCGGCATCGGGACAAACCTGGGGTCGCGAACCAGTCCAAGGACCGCAGAACGAGGATCGACCATGGACGATAACGGCGCCACCCACCTCTGCGACCTCCTCGCGGGCTCCGGCCAGGCCGGCTCATCTTCTTCCTCGTCGTCCCAGCATCCGATGTATCTGATCGTCCTCAGCGGAGGGATCCCCGGGGCGATGCTCCGGCTGTCCGCCGGGGGGAGCCGGCTGGGACGCTCGGCCGACAACACGATCCAGCTGCCCGATTCGAGCATCTCGCGATACCACGCCTACCTCGGGACCGACGACGAAGGGCAGGTCCGGCTGACCGACCTGGGCAGCACCAACGGGACCTTCCTCAATGGCCAGAGGCTCCCGGAAAACACCCCGGTCCGGGTCGACGACGGCGACCGGCTCCAGATCGGGGCCAACGTCATCCTCAAGTTCATCCGCCCCGACCCTTGCGAGGAGAAGTTCCAGCGGGAGATGTTCGAGAGGACCGTCCGCGACCAGCTCACCGGCCTGTACAACCGGGCGTTCTTCCTGTCCCAGTTCGGGCCGCTGGCCGACCGCGGGTCGCTCCGAGGCCTGGGGACCGCCGTCCTGATGCTCGACATCGACCACTTCAAGCGGATCAACGACACCCACGGCCACGAGGTCGGCGACATCGTCCTCCGCGAGGTCGCGGTGGTCCTCCGCCAGGCGACGCGGACCGACGACCTGGTCGCCCGCTACGGCGGCGAGGAGTTCGTCGTGGCCCTGCCGGTCGCCGCGCCCGACCAGGCCACCGAGCGTGCCGAACGGGTCCGATCGACCCTCGCCTCTCGGCGAATCCTGGCCGGGGGGGTCCCGCTCGGGGTCACCGCCAGCCTCGGGTTGGCATTCACCCCTCCCGGACGGCCCCGGTCGATCTCGGCCCTGATCGCCACCGCCGACCGAGGGCTCTATCAGGCCAAGAACGCGGGCCGCGACCGGACCGTCTTCAGCCACGATCTCGTCAATCGGCCGGTCGAATCGGCCACCACGGTCGACGATAGTTGAGGCGAGCCCCGGCCCGAAAGTGGCCGGCCTCTCCTTCCCCGGATCCCCGCCAATTCCCCGGATCCGAGCCCCCTTCGGGCGGAGATCCCGGGGCCGAAACAGAACGACGGCCGATCAAATATCGTCGGAAGCCTGTCGCCCGGCATCGAGGCGGAAGCTATCATCGGGGCCGGAGCCCAAGACAGCCACGTCCCGACCCGAAGGTGAGCCCGTGTCCCAGCAACCGAACTCCCCCCTGCCCCCCCTGACCGTCGGCGTCTGCTCCTGGAGCCTGCAAGTCGGCAGCGTCGAGGAGCTCAAACGCTTGCTCGGCGACCTCGGGACCAACGCCACCCAGATCGCCTGCGGCGACCCCCACCACGCCAGCTGGTCCGAAGGGGACGACATGCCCGAGGCCGCCCGAGCCTCGGGCCTGACCCTTACCGGGGCGATGCTCGGATTCCCGGGGGAAGATTACACCACGCCCCAGACGATCCAGGCGACCGGCGGATTCGGCGACCCCGCCACCCGCCCCGAGCGGCTCGAACGGCTGGCCTGGGCCATCGACCGGACCCTCGCCCTGGGGCTCACCGACCTGATGCTCCACGCCGGATTCCTGCCCGAGGCCGGAGACCCCGGCCGCAAGTCGATGCTCGACACCCTCGCCAAGGCCGGGCAGATGGCCGCCGAGAAGGGCGTGACCCTGGCCTTCGAGACCGGCCAGGAGACGGCACTCCTGCTCCGGATGACCCTCGACGACCTGAAATCCCCCAATCTCAAGGTCAACTTCGACCCGGCCAACATGCTCCTCTACGACATGGGCGACCCGATCCACGCCGTCGAGATCCTCGGCCCCGACATCCGGAGCGTCCACGTCAAGGACGCGATCCGCCCGACCATCCCGGGCCAGTGGGGCCAGGAAGTCCCCCTCGGCCAGGGGCAGGTCGACATCCCCCGGTTCCTTCGGACCCTCCGCGCGGTCGGCTACACCGGCCCCCTGGTCGTCGAGCGCGAGGTCGGCAACCAGGCCGGGCGGATCGCCGACGTCCGCCACGGACTCGACCTGATCCGCCGATGCCTGGCCGAGCCGGTCCAGCCCGCCGACGCCACGCCCGGCGTCCACGGCTCGGAGAAGCCCCGGGGCTGAACCGATCCGCCGAGATCGACGAGGTCTCGGCCCGGCCCCCGATTTGCGTCTCCTGACCGCCGCGACCGAACGGATCGTGCGACATCCCCGATGCCGCCGGACCCTCGACCAGGTAGGGAGACAGAACGATGAATCGCAAGCAAGCCCGATGGATGCCCCTCGCCGTTGCCGCCCTCGCGATCTCCTGGGCCGGGCCCGCTCGGGCCCAGGATACCGGCCAGAGCGTCGGCCAGAAGCTCGACGAGGTGGGCCAGGATATCAAGGAGGGGTTCAAGGACCTGGGCCAGGCCGCCAAGAGGCAATTCGCCAAGGCCAAGGAATCGGTCGAGAACATGGGCGTCCAGGCCCGGGTCTACGGCCGGATCCACTGGGACAAGGCGTTGAACGATGCCACGATTGAACTCACCAGCACCGACGATGGCGTGATCTCGATGAACGGGACCGTGGCGGACGCCAAGGCCAAGCAACGAGCCGTCGAGTTGGCCAGGGAGACGGTGGGCGTGACCCGGGTGGTCGATCGACTGGCGGTCAGGCCGGCCCCCAAGCCCAGCCCTTGATACGCGGTGGATTCGGAAAGCGAGCCCAATAATAAAAGAAGGTCCGCTGCGAAGCCAGTAGGCCTTGCGGCGGACCACCCTTGCAACACTTCCGCAGTTCCGGTGCAGCGAAAGTGGAGATCAACCCACGATGGAATTGACGACTTCCGCCAGTTCACGCCCGGCCTCGGTCAAGCCGTAGAAGTTATGCTTGCCGGCGCGCCTGGGCTCGATCAATCGACCGTGACGGAGCAAGGCGAGGTGGTGGCTGACCGCAGGCTGGCTCTGCGTTCCGAGATCGGAGCAGAGTTCCGAGACGTTTCGCTCCTTCTCATTCAGGAGCATCAGGACCTGCAGCCGAGTCGGATCGGAGACCTGCTTGAGCAGGTCGGCCACCCGGCGAATTTCGGGCGAGGGACGAGGGGGGACGACGGGCTTCGGAGCAGCGGCCTTGGAAGTCGAAGCTTTTGACGTGGTAACTGCCATGAGACTCCTCTGTGGTACCGGAAATGCGTCAAAGGCGGGAAAAAGGAAGGGAGCGACTGCAGGCCGGGGGGAAGCCGAGGATTTGGCGAGGATGGCGAAACATGCCATCGATCCAAGTTCTGTTCGACTTGGACATTGATCCACTCAGGACGACATCCACCAACTCTTACAGAAGTAAGGTTTACAGATATCTCACTTATAACAATAGAAAATCCGCCAGGAACGTCAACCCGATTTCTCGTCGCGAGCTGTCGTCTCCGTTCTTGCCCAGCAACAACAAGTCATCTTAACGAACCGTGGATCGTTTTATATTGCCAATCCGCCGCCAAAACAACCCTAACCGATACGTGAATCTTTGAAGAGTGACCAAATCGCACGTTTTGAGTTTATTGTATACGTCGAGGGGAAGCTCGAGGCAACTTTTTTGACGGATTTCTTGTCCCTCCATCGGTCAAAGTCCGGCGATTCCCGAGGGTCGTGGGCGCGAATTTCGGCTTGTCGTGCCCGTGATCCTGCCGGTAGAGTAAAGCCTGGCGGGTGTCGAGGCGGTCGTCGGGCCCAGTTACCGGGTTCCGGCCTGGATGGAAGCCGTCGGCCATTCGCATCGAGCCCGAGAACGCCCCGATGCCCGTGGTCCCCATGACGCAGACCGACCTGGCCTACCAGCAATGCCTCAACCCGGCATGCCGGACCACGCTGTCCGTGGATCAGGTGGCCTTCGCCTGCCCCGAGTGCGGCGACCTCATCGACGTCGTGTACGACTGGGACCGCCTGCCCGTCCCCAAACGACTGTCCGATTTCGAGGCGAAGTGGGCCAGCCGCCTGAATCCCCTGAATTTTTCCGGCGTCTGGCGGTTCCGCGAGCTTCTCCCCTTCGCGCCGGCCGATCAGGTCGTGACCATCGGCGAGGGGCAGACGCTCCTCCAGGTCGCCGACAAGGTCGGGCAGTATGTCGGCATGAATCCCGGCCAGCTCCGGCTCCAGTACGAGGGGATGAATCCCTCGGGGAGCTTCAAGGACAACGGGATGACCGCAGCATTCACGCATGCGAGGATGGTCAATGCCCGACGGGTGGCCTGCGCCAGCACGGGGAACACCTCGGCGGCCCTGGCGGTCTACTGCTCGGCCACTCCGTTCGGATTCAAGGCGATCATCTTCATCGGATCGGGCAAGATCGCCTACGGGAAGTTGGCCCAGGCGCTCGACCACGGGGCCCTGACGATCCAGATCGTCGGCGACTTCGACGACGCGATGCACCGGGTCCGCCAGGTCGCCGACCGGCTGGGCATCTACCTGATGAACTCGGTCAATCCGTTCCGGCTGGAAGGCCAGAAGACGATCATGTACCGGGTCCTGGAGGCCCTGGCCTGGGAGCCTCCCGACTGGATCGTCGTCCCCGGCGGGAACCTCGGCAATTCCAGCGCCTTCGGCAAGGCGTTCATCGAGCTGAAGCATCTCGGCCTGATCGATCGGGTCCCCCGGCTGGCCGTGATCAACGCCGCCGGGGCCCAGACGCTCGACCAGCTCGTCGGCCACCACGGCCTGTCCTGGCTCAACGGCCTGCCTGATATGGCGGTGACCGATGCCTACTATCAGAAGATGGACACCGACGGGGCGAAGGCCTCGACCATCGCCTCGGCCATCGAGATCAACCGACCGGTGAATCTGAAGAAGTGCCTGCGGGCCCTGGATTTCTGCGACGGGGTGGTCCGCCAGGTCTCCGATCAGGAGATCATGGACGCCAAGGCCCGGGTCGGGGCCGGCGGGCTGGGGTGCGAGCCAGCCAGCGCCGCCAGCGTGGCCGGGGCCAGGAAGCTCCGCGAGGAAGGCGTGATCGCCCCGAGCGAGTCGGTCGTCTGCATCCTGACCGGCCACCAGCTCAAGGACCCGACGGCGACGGTCGCCTATCACGGGACCGACCAGGAGAATTTCGAGAAGGTCCTGGGCAGCCGGGGCGTCCGGAGGGCCGGTTTCGCCAATCGCCCGGTGAGCGTCGCCAACGACCTCGACGACATCATCCGGACGATCGCCCTGTACTCCGAGCCCGGCGACTGACGGGCCTTCGGCCCCGGAGTGATCGAGGCGGCGACCGCATTTCGCCTCGCGACCGCCCCGATCCTCGGGTAAGATCAAGTTTCCAGGTTGGGGGCCGTCGGACGCGGGAAAGCGTCGGATCCGGCCCTACCTCGGCGAGGACTCCCGCATTGCCCGCTACACCGCTCTCGGTCGGCATCCACGGCGCCACGGGCCGGATGGGAACCCGGCTGATTCAACTGATCCAGGAAGACCCCGACCTGACGTTGGGCGCCGCGGTCGACCTCCCCGATCATCCCGGGCTGGGGTCCGACGTCGGCCCCCTGGTCGGCCTCGGCCCGCTGGGAGTCCCGCTCACGTTCGAGCCCTACGGGGATGTCGACGTGATGATCGACTTCTCGACCCCCGCCGGGAGCCTCGTCCTGGGCGAAGACTGCGCCGCCCGGGGCATCCCGCTGGTCGTCGGGACCACCGGGTTCGAGCCCGATCAGAAGGCCACTTTGGAGCGGCAGGCCGACCGGATCGCCCTGCTGATCTCCCCCAACCTGAGCCGGGCGGTGAACCTCCTGATGAAGCTGGTGGGGGACGCGGCGAAGGCCCTGGGCGACTCGGCCGATATCGAGGTCGTCGAGCGTCACCACCGGTTCAAGAAGGATGCTCCCAGCGGGACGGCACTCCGACTGGCCGAGATCGCGGCCAAGGCGATCGGCTCGGACCGGCTGATCCACGGCCGGTCGGGCCTGGTCGGCGAACGCCCTCGGGGAGAGGTCGGGGTCCACGCCCTCCGGACCGGCGACAACCCCGGCGAACACACGGTGGTCTTCGGCCTGATGGGCGAATGCCTGGAGCTGTCGCACCGGGCCCTGAACCGCGACGGCTTCGCCCGGGGGGCGCTGGACGCGGCGAAGTTCCTGGCCGGCAAGCCCCCCCGGCTCTACACCATGGCCGACCTCCTGGGCTGAACGATCCGATCAAAAGCGAGGGATCCGCCGATGGCCGTCTGCGAACAGGGCTACCTTTGCGACGTCTGCGGCCTGGAGGTGGAGCAGATCGAGGAGTCCGACCTCTACCTCCGCTATGTGCTGGGAGAAGTCGACCCCGAGACGCTCCACACGACCCAGGAGCGTCACCTGACCTGCAACCCCTCCCTGAGCCAGTTCATCGTTTACGAGGGCTTCGGCCCGATCGTCGCCGAGGGGTACTTCGCCAAGTCGGGCCTCGACCCCGACTTCGTCGCCGCCGAGGAGGCCCGCGTGACCCGGGGCTATCTCCGGCTCCGCGAACTCCCCGCATTGGGCCTGCCGATCACCGAGTACCCGCTGCCTGAAGTCCGCGCCCGCTGGCAAGGATCGGTCGAATCCGCGACCGCTCCCGCCCGGGGCTCCTGAGCCACCCTCTGACCCCCCCTTACCCTTGTCCAAGCCCCGGAGACGCCTGTTCCTGGACGATGACCCCGAGCGGGCCGCCGCCTTCCTGCGCCGACATCCCGAAGCCACCTGGGTCCAGACCGTGCCGGAGTGCCTGGCGAAGCTGGCCGAACCCTGGGACGAGATCCACCTCGACCACGACCTCGGCGGCGAGGTCTTCGTCCAGATCGACCGGGAGGATTGCGGGATGGAGGTGGTCCGATGGCTGGCCTGCGAGCCCCGGAAGCATCTCCGCCGGGCGAGATTCACGGTCCATAGCCACAACATGATGGCCGCTTTCGAGATGACCATCCGGATCCGGGCCCTGGGGTTCCGCGTCGAGGCCCGACCGTTCGGCCTGGAGCCCGAGAAGGACGAGGCCCGGCCATCGAACGGCCTCCGGCGGCACTGGGGTCGGGTCCTGGATCTCTTCCGACGATTCCGGGGCCTAGGCTCGAAGGGGGCTCCCGGAGTGGTCGATCCGGGTCGGCCCGAAGGCCTGCCCTGAACCTTCGGCGGTTGTCAGGACCGGCCGGTCCAATGTAAGGTGTCTCGACGAGGGATCGAGACACGAAAGAAAGTCCGGGGATCGGAGATTTCGAGATGCCCAGAACGGTGATCACCGGCGGGGCCGGGTTCGTCGGCTCGCACCTCTGCGAGCGGTTCCTGGCCGAAGGACACGAGGTCGTTTGCGTCGACAACCTCCTGACCGGCCACATGCGGAACATCGCCCACCTGGACGGCGAGAAGCGATTCTCCTTCATCAAGCACGACGTCTCCGAGCCGATCACGATCGACGGGGCGGTCGACAACATCCTCCACTTCGCCAGCCCGGCCAGCCCGGCCGACTACCTGGCCCACCCGATCCCCACGCTCAAGGTCGGGGCCTTGGGCACGCACAATGCCCTGGGCCTGGCCAAGGCCAAGGACGCCCGGTTCCTCCTGGCCAGCACCTCGGAGGTCTACGGCGACCCCGACGTCCACCCCCAGCGCGAGGACTACTGGGGGAACGTCAACCCGATCGGCCCCCGAGGCTGCTACGACGAGGCCAAGCGGTTCGCCGAGGCCATCACCATGGCCTATTTCCGGTTCCACGGCGTGAAGACCCGGATCGTCCGGATCTTCAACACCTATGGCCCCCGGATGAGGCTCAACGACGGCCGGGTCCTGCCCGCCTTCATGGGGCAGGTCCTCCGGGGCGAGCCCATGAGCGTCTACGGCAAGGGGGACCAGACCCGCTCCTTCTGCTACGTCACCGACCTCGTCGACGGGATCTATCGCCTCCTGCACTCCGAGTTCAACGAGCCGGTCAACATCGGCAACCCCTCCGAGCTGACCGTCCTGGAGCTGGCCAAGGAGATCCTCGCGATGGTCCCCGGAACCAAGAGCCAGATCGCCTACGAACCGCTCCCCCAGGACGACCCTCGCCGGAGACGCCCGGACATCACCCGGGCGCAGACGATCCTCGGGTGGAACCCCACCATCGACCGCGCCGACGGGCTGGTCCGGACCCTGGAGTATTTCCGGACGGTCCTCTGACGAAACACATCTTCATGCCAACATTGCTCCCCTCTCCCCCTGGGAGAGGGGCCGGGGGTGAGGGCCACCAGGATCCCGAGGAACGACCATCGATGCGATCCCAGGACCTATTTTCCGCGGGAGTCCGCCTCTTCGGAGTATGGATGCTGATACGTTGCGTAGAATATATCTCCGCCGCGTTCACGTTGAATTTCATCTATAATGTCGGATCTAGCAGCACGGAGTCACCTCGGGGGATGCTGACTTATGCCGCGTTCTATCTGGGCCTGGCGACCCTCTTCCTCCTCGGCACCCGAAAACTCGTCCATCTGACTTACGGCGATGATCGTCCCGACAAGCCCGAGAATCGCCCGGAAGAGCGGGACGACCTCGCTTGAATGAGTTCAAGCGAGAACATCCTAATCCGTTAGATGCCGGTTGTCATTCCAGAGCTTGATGACCGGCTCCTCGGGGTTGTGCTCGTAGCCGAGGATGCTGAGCGATGCGGTCCCCAGCAGGAAGAGGCGGGCGTCGCCGGCGACGAGGTCGAGCCATCGGGCGGCCAGGACCCGGAAGAAGTGGCCATGCCCGAACAGGAGGACGTTCCCCTCGATCCCTCGGAGATGGTCGATCACCCGGTCGGCTCGGGCTCCGATGGCCTGGACCGACTCGCCGTTGGGGACGCCGTCTCGGAAGAGGAACCAGTCGGGATTCTCCTGGCGGATGTCGACGGTCTTCCGCCCCTCGTAGTCGCCGTAGTCCCACTCGACGAGGTCGGGATTGACCTTGGCCTGGCCTTCGAACCCGGCCAGTTCGCAGGTCCGGCTGGCGCGGTGGAGCGGGCTGGTCCAGACCTCGGTGAAGGACAGGCCCTTGAGCCGTTCGCCGAGGCTTCGGGCGTTCCGCTCGCCGCGTTCGGTCAGCGGGATATCGGTCAGGCCGGTGTGCTGGCCCGAGAGGGCCCAGGCGGTCTCGCCGTGGCGAGCCAGGTAGACCTCGGGCAGTGCGTCGTGGCTCATGCGTCGGGCCTCGTCGTGATCAGGTCGGGGTCGGAGATCCCCGGAGGATCTCCATCGCGGCATTCCGGCCGTTCACTGCGATCACGCTCCCTCCGGGGTGGGTGCAGGCCCCGCAGAGATAGACGCCCGCCATCGGGGTCTCCGGCGTAAGTCGGCGGTCCCAGAGGTGATCCGGCAGGATTTCCCCCTGGAAGATGTGCCCTCCGCTGAGGCCCACATGCCGCTCGATGTCGGGCGGACCGAGGACCTCGGCGGCGATCACCGCGTCCGGCATGTTGGAACAATACCGCGCGATCGACGCCAGCGCCGTCTGGCCGACCTCAAACCGCCGACTCTCCCACGAACCTTCCTCGAAGGCATAAGGGACGTATTGCGCGAAGACGCTCATCGTGTGCGACCCCTCGGGGGCCACGCTCGGGTCGTGGGCGGTCTGGAAATAGAGCTCGGTCCAGAGCCTCGGCGGGAGCCGCCCGGCCTGCGCGGCCCGGTGATATTTCCGCCACTCGTCCTTGGTCAGCGGGGTGTTGATCTGCCCGAAGTGGTGAGGCTGGCGGGTCCCCGGGCGACTGGTGAAGTCGGGCAGCTCCCGGAGCGCGACGTTCAGCTTGACCGTGCAGCCGACCATCGGGACCGAATCCACCCGGGCCCGCCAAGCCGGGTCGGCCGACTCTCCCAGGAGCTTGAGCGTCACCTTCGGGTCGGCGTTCGAGACCACCACCGGGGCCCGGATTCGCTCGCCGCCGGCCAGTTCGACCCCCTCGCCCGGCACGATCTTCGCGACCGGGACATCGGTGGCGACCGTCACCCCTTCGGCCTTAGCGGCGTCGCAGAGGAGGAACGAGACCATGCCCATCCCGCCGACCACGTACCCCCACATCCCGGGCTCGCCCCCCAGCCGGCCCGAGGCGTGGTGGAAGTGGATCGAGGCCGTCCCAGCGTCGTGGGGGCTGGCGTTGGTCCCGATGACCCCCTGCCCCAGGTAGGCCATCTGGAGCCGTTCGTCGTCCAGATACCGCTCGACGTACTCGACCATCGACCAGTCGAACAGCATCTTCCGGGCTTCTTCATCTCCTCGGAGTAGGCCCTCGATCCGCTCGCGACTCGGGGCCGGGCCGATCCAGAGGTCCCCCTCGCCGGGAGGCCGGAGGGCGTCGCGGAGCCGACGCTTGACGTCGTTCATCGCCCGCCAGCCCGAGAGGTCGCCGGGGGCCAGCTTGCGGATCTCCTCCTCGCACTGGGCGTCGTCCTCGCCAAGTTGGAGGCTCGATCCGTCGTCGAACGGGACGAACATCCCGGCGCTGGCGGGGACCCAGCGGAGCCCCCGCTCGGCCAGGCCCAGCTCCTCGATCACCAGCGGATGGAGCAAGCCGACCAGATAGGCACAGGGCGAGACCCGATAACCCGGCCAGACCTCCTCCAGGGTGCAGGCCCCGCCCACCCGCTTGCGGGCCTCCAGGACCAGGACCTTCCTCCCGGCTCGGGCCAGGTAGGCCGCGCAGGTCAGGCCATTATGCCCCGCCCCGACGACGATCACGTCCCAGGGACGCGCGGCCATCTCCTTGACGGGCATCGGCAGCCCGAGGACTCCCAGCGTATCGGCCGTTCGAGCGGTTGAGGACGTGGTCATCGTCGGAGGGCCCTCGGCGGTCATCGAAGGGGCAACGCCCTCCAGGCTACCTGGACCGCCTGGCGTTCGGAACTCATCTTTGCCGGCTCGGCCTCGCTTGGAGAAGTCCACATCCGACCGAAAGGCGGGGAGGCCCCGACCCCGAGGGCGATCCCCAACTCATCGGGCCAGGCTGAACGCCCGACGCTGGGCCTTCGCCGGGGAATGTCCCCTTGCTCGAATCCGATCCCGAGGCGCGGGCTGGAGGACGAACCGGGAGATCTCGGGCGGGGCCCCGTAGCGGATCGGGTCCTTGCCCCCGACCCCTCGGGAGACGTAGAGGAGCGTCCGGTCGGCCCGGAAAAAGCCCCGGTCGAACCGCCGGCTGTAGCGGCTCGGCATGAGGATCGGGCCGAGGACGGGCAGCCGGATCTGGCCCCCGTGGTTGTGACCCGAGAGCATCAGGTCGACGCCCCAGGAGGCGGCCCGATAGAGCATGTCGGGCGAATGGCTCAGCAAGATCCGGAAGTCGGAGGCGGGGATCGTCGAGGGGTCGGGGCACTCTCCCCAGGGGTACGACGTCCCGCCGATCGCCAGGGTCGAGCCCCCGGATTCGAGCCGGACCCATCGGCCGTCGACGTCCTCGAAACCGCCACGGGCCATCTCGCCGAGGATGGCCGGGCCGTCGTGGCGGTAGTCGTGGTTGCCCAGGATGGCGAACTGGCCGATCCGACCGGACATCCTCGAAAAGATCGGAGCGATCCAGGGCGAGCAATCATCGTGGTCGAGCAGATCCCCGGTGAAGAAGACCAGGTCGGTCCTCCCGTGGCCGATCTCGTCGGCGACGGCTTCGAAGAACCTCGGCCGATAGCAGTGGGCGAAGTGGAGGTCGGTGACCTGGGCGATGCTCAGGCCCGCCAGCGAGATCGGCAGGCCCGGGACCTCGACCACCCAGTCCTCCCTCCGGAGCCGGAGCGATTCATTTCCCGGGAGCCGGAGGGCCCACGACCATCGCCCCTCGCCGATCAGGGTCTCCGCGCCCAGGGCCTCGGCTAGGTCGAGGTCGGTCGTCCGGCCCGAGATCCCCTCCGGGATCTTCCGGAAGGACCGGAGGATCGTCGAGGCTGGCAGGAAGACCAGCGTCATCGCCAGGCAGGCCACCGCATAAGCGCGGATCGGGCCCGGCCAGGTCGGCCAGGGGCTGAGCCAGAGCCAGACGCCCGCCAGCGGCGTGATGACCGCGATCGAAAGGAGGACCCCCCGGATGGCCGGATCGAGGGCCCGATCCTTGATCCCATACCCGTGGATGACATTGATCGCCAGCGCGGCGAAGCACGCATGGCCGACCCCGAACGCCATCAACAACCCCGCCTGCTCCATCATCACGCATGCTCCCCGGTGCCCGGACCTTAGATCGTCGAATGGAGCCTAGGTCACGGCTGGGAGCGCCGGCGGTCGGGGGAGGTCCGTAAGCTCCCGGCCGCGCCTCGCCGGCACGAATGGCATCGGTGATGGCGCGGCATCTCGTCGAATCAATCGGATCGGTTCGATCCGATCCCGCACGGAGGCGTCATCTCATCAGCCAATCATGAAATCAGCTCGTATTTCGGGACAAGCCCGCATCCGAGAACTATTTATTCAGCGGCCACGTACGGCCGATCCCGCAAATCTCCCAACAAGCCCGGCTTCGGGACCCGAGGCTGGCCTCGTGTTCATCCCGATCAAGGAGAGGTCCATGCCCCACAGGACAATCAACCGCACGGATCAAGGTCATCCCATTGAGGAAGAGTTCCTGCGCTCGATGCGGGATGGACATCATTCCTCCGCGTTCGTGGTGGCCGGGCCGGAACCGGGCACGGATACGAAGATCGACGTCAGCTTCGTGATCCCCCTGAAGGACGAGCAAGCGACGATCGTCGAGCTATATGAACGGATCGCCGCACAATTCGGGCCCGATCAGTCCATCGAGATCATCTTCATCGATGACGGGAGCTGCGACGCCTCGTGGTCGATCATCGAGTCGATCGCCCGTCAGCATCCCGACCAGGTCCGGGGCCTGAAGTTCCGCCGGAATTGCGGCAAGGCGGCCGCCCTGACCGCGGGCTTCCGAGCGGCCCACGGCGAGGTGATATTCACCCTGGATGCCGACCTCCAGGACGACCCGACCGAGATCCCCCGATTCCTGGCCAAGCTGGACGAAGGCTACGACCTGGTCAGCGGCTGGAAGCAGGTCCGCCACGATCCCTGGCACAAGGTCCTGCCCAGCCGGATCTTCAACCGGATGCTCAGCCACTTCTCCGGCGTCACGCTCCACGATCACAACTGCGGGTTCAAGTGCTACCGGGCCGAGGTCGCCAAGAGCCTGACGCTCCACGGCGAGATGCATCGGATGATCCCGGCCACATCGGCCATCGGCGGCTTCAGGAGCGCCGAGATCGTCGTCCAGCACCACCCGCGCCTGCACGGGGTGAGCAAGTACGGGATCGAGCGGTTCATCCGCGGCTTCATGGACATGATCACGCTCGGCTTCATGCGGAACTATCGAGAGCGGCCTTCCCACTTCTTCGGGGCGATCTCGGCGGGCTGCTTCGCCCTGGCCGCCGCCCTGATCGGGATCGGCCTGATCTCGGCCATCGCATGGCAGACCATCGCGGGCCTGGCGACGATCGTCTCGGGGGTCGTCTTCGCGGCCACGGGCGTCCTCACCTTCGGCTGCGGGATCGTCGCCGAGCTCGTGATCCGGGGAGGCCTTCGGTCGTACTGGAAGCTCCCCATCGTCAAGGACACTTCGCATCCATTCGAGCGGGAAGGTGTGACCCAGATCCCCACCGCCTATCAGGATCACTAACCCTTCGGGGTCGGCTCCGTGTTCGAGGCCGGCCCTTCGTGGAAAGCACGCACCCATGAAAGTCCATCTTCCTGTCTCCGCCGAACCGGGACCGCTGAAGGTCTGCGTGATCGGCTCGACGTACCCCCGACACGAGGGCGACTACGCGGTCCCCTGGCTCCGCGAGTCGATCCGACACCTGGTCGCCCGGGGCCATCGGGTCACGGTCCTGGCCCCCGCCTACAAGGGCCAGTCGTCTCACGCGATCGACGGCGTCCCCGTCCATCGGTTCCGCTACGCCCCGAAGGCCTGGGAGGTCCTGACCCACGAGCAGGGGGCCACGAACAAGCTGGGCAATCCCTTCCTCCAGACGCTCGGCGTCCCGTACGTGGTCATGGGGTCGAGGGCGGCGGGAGAGCTGGCCCGTCGCGAGCAATTCGACGTGATCCATTCCCACTGGCCCTTCCCGCACGGGGCGATCGCCTCGGCCGCCCGACGGGCCTGCGGGGCCCCGGTGGTCGCGAATTGCCACGGCGCCGAATTCGCCCTGGCCCGCCGCAAAGGCTGGGTCCGCCCCCTGCTCCGGGCCGCCTTGCTGGGCTCCGACCGGATCATCTGCAACAGCTCGACCACGGCCGCCGACGTCCGGAAGCTCAGCGGCCGGGATTCGCAGATCATCCCCTACGGCACGACCGTCGAGGCCAAGCCGTCGAAGCACCAGCGAGCCCCGGACGAGACCCGGCGGATCCTCTTCACCGGCCGCCTGATCCAGCGCAAGGGGGTGGAATACCTGATCCGGGCGATGCCCCGGATCCTGGAACGTCAGAAGGCGGTGCTCGTCATCACCGGGGACGGCGACCAGCGGGCTCGCCTGGAGGCGATCACCGAGTCGCTCGGGCTCGGGGGCGTGGTCGAGTTCCACGGCTTCGTGGACAACCAGACCCTCGACCGTTGCTATGCCGAATGCGACGTCTACGTCAATCCGTCGGTCATCGACGACCGGGGGGATACCGAGGGCCTGGGGGTCGGGCCGATCGAGGCCTTCGCCCACGGCAAGCCGGTGGTCGCCTCGGCCGTCGGGGGGATCCCCGACGTCGTGAAGGATCGCCGGACCGGCCTGCTGGTCCCCGAGAAGTCGCCGGAGCGCCTGGCCGATGCAATCCTCGAATTATTTGAACGGCCCGACTACGCGCGGGAGCTGGCCCGGAACGGCCTCGAATTCTCGAGAGAGCAATTCGACTGGGGACGGATCACCGACTCCATCGAGGCCGTCTATCGAGGGGCCATCGGCGGTCGCCCGACCGCCCGCATCGCCCGGGAGTACGCCGGGACTCAGTGAGGCCGGAGGCTCTCGATCGACAATCGAGTCGCCCGGATCGTGCCGGCGTCTTAGGTTAACACGAGGGGGCCGGGTCGGCCGCCTTCAAGGAAGGTCCGCCCGGATGGGAACCGGTCGATCCGAGGAGTGAATCATCGAGGGGGATCGACGCGTGGGCTCCTGGAAGTCGCGGACCATTCGGATTCCCAGCTCCTCCGAGATCATCCCCCTGGCCCTCCGCGCCCTCCGAGTAGCAAAGGGCCTGCCTCGCCTGGCCGTCCGGATCGCGCTGGCGAACTCCTGGATCAGCCTGACGCTGACGGTCGCGGCCGCGACGATCGTGGCGTTGCTGATCATCGTCGTGATGCCGGGCTACGCCAACCCGATGAGCCGCCTTTACACATCGAAGTTCGGGTACGGCACGATCCTCCGGAAGCTGAAGAAGCCGTTCCCGGTGACCGCGACCCGCGCAACCCGGCGGGTCCTGAGCCGGACCTGCCTGGGCGAGGGGCTGGTCCGGAGCGAGCCGCTGATCGTCTCGATCGTGCCCATGGGGACGATCGTCAAGATGCACGTCAAGGACGGCGATCTCGTCCAGAAGGGCCAGCTCCTGGCCGAGGTCGACTCCACCAAGGCCGAGATCAAGGCCAACGCGGCCCGGGCGGCCCTGGAGACGGCCAACGCCGAACTCGCCCGGGTCAAGATCGGATCGGCGTATGTCCTGACCTACGAGCGGCCCCGGCGCGATCAGATTCGCCTGGACGCGGCCGAGAAGGAATACGCGATCCAGAAGCAGCTCTTCGCGATCCAGGATCGGCTGAACCAGAAAGGATATCTCCGCCGCGAGGAGAGCCTCAAGCTCCAGATCGCCATGATCCAGGCCGAGGCGACGATCCTGGAGACCCGGTTCAATCTGGAGATGTCCAGCAAGGGCGTCTCGCAGAGCGTCCTGATCGCCGAGGCGGCCGTGAAGGAGGCCGAGCTGGCCCTGGAGCACCGGATCCACGAGCTGAAGGACTACAAGGTCTACTCGATCGCCGACGGCCGGCTCGAACGCTGCCTGGTCCACGAGGGGGAGTACAACCAGGACCCCGGCAAGCCGGGCTTCGTGATCGCCTCCGGCGCGTGGTTCGAGGCCAACTTCGACCAGGGATCGTTCCGCCGGATCAAGCTCGACGACCCCGTCGACGTCCGGTTGGAGGCCTCCCCGGATCGGGTCCTGCACGGCAGGATCACCTGGATCAACCCCTTCGTGAGCTATGACCTGGGCGGCCCCGAGTCGACCCGACCGATCCGGCCGATGGGCACCGGTGCCCCCGAATGGCCGGCCACCTTCGTGGTCAAGGTCCAGGTCGATCGCGTCGAAGGGATCCCGGTCCTCCCCGGGATGACCGGCTTCGCCGTCGTCCTGGCCAACTCCGAGGCCCTGTCCCTGCCCCGCGAGGCGGTGTTCGCGATCACCGCGGGCAAGGGGCTGGTCTACCTCGTCGACGGCGACCGGCCCGTCCCCCGCGAGGTGACGCTGGGGATCATCGACGGCGACTACATCGAGGTCCGCGACGGCCTCGGGCCCGGAGAGGTCGTGGTCCTCGACGGCCACCAGATCCTCGAGCCCGGAGACACGATCCGGATCATCCCCGACCCGAAAGGCGACCCGAATGCATTGCCTGGTCTCGCGAGCGATGGCCGCCCTCGGGGCCTTGCTCCTGCTGGTGGGGATGGTCAAGCCCTGGATGTCGGTCCCGACCGGCTTCGTGATCAAGCCCGGCGCTAAGCTCACCTGCACGACCGCCCAGCCACGATCGGCGATCCCGTTCCGGGTGAGCTGCGCCCTGTTCGCCACCCTGATGGGCCTCGGCCACCTCTGGCACCGGAGGACCAGCGACCGCAAGGCGATGCTGGCCGCCTCGGCGTTGTCGGTCCAGCTCTTCTTCCCGTGCGTCGTGATGATGTGGGAGCCCTCGATCTCGGCCCGGGCCAACTGGCTCCACATCCAGCACGAGAACCTCACCTGGCTCGGCGGCGACCTCTGCACCAACCTGGAGTACAGCCGGAAGTCCTGGAAGGACCGAATCTATCTGGTCGACACCCCCCGGCAGATCAACGTGATCCGGATGCCGACCTCGGGTCTGGGAGCATTCCAGTTCGGCCGGTTGGCGGTCTGGTTCGACACGCTGGGCTATTCGAATCGCTACTGCCAGTTCCTCAACCGGGGCTGGATCGCGTCCCTCTTCGGGATGACCCTGCTGATCCTCGGCGAGTGCCTGCCCGGCGGCAAATCGGACCGCCGCCGGTTCGTCCGGGCGGCGACCGTCGGGGTGGCGACCTTCGTGGTCGGGACGCTCGCCGTCTCCATCCCGGTCGTGACCGCGGCCCGCCATCTCGAACGGGCCCGGAGGGCGACGGCCCTGGGGCTCTACGACCGGGCCGGGGATTATCTCAGGCGGGCCACAGCGGCCCTGCCGGCCCTGGCCGAGGATACCTTCTTCGTCGCGCAGACCGGGCTGCTCGACTTCCGGATGGGCCGCGATCGGACCTTCGAGGGGCGACTCTTCCGGGCCAACCTCCTGGAGCGGCAGGGCCGATACGCCCAGGCCATGCAGGTCTACCAGGCTTTGGTCGCCGAGGCCCCGAAGAATTCCGCGGTCGGTCGCGAGGCCCTCCGCTCGATCCTCCGAGAGGCGACCCACGCCCTCAACGGAGGGCGATTCGACGACGCCGTCCACTGGTTCGAAGCCGTCCTCCGCGAGGAGCCCTGCAACCTGAAGGCCAACTACGCCCTCCAGCTGGCCTTCCTCCGGACAGGCCGACGGGCCGAGATCGATCTCCTGGTCCGCCAGATCGACGCCACCTATGCCTACTTCCAGATGCCGAACAAGGCGATCGTCCTGGCCCTGAGCCACGAGAACGCGATGTTCGCCGCGCTCCGGGAGGGGGACGCCGAGGAGGTCTTCATCGACGCCGTGAAGGTGAAAAAGCCATGATGCCGGGACGATCGAAGCTGGCCTCGCGGCTCGTCTCCTGGTGGACCCGAGGCCGCCGGCACACGATCACCCTGGCGATCGTCACCACGGTATTCGGCCTGCTGTTCGGCCTGGCGATGGGCCACTGGAGGTCGAGCCCCGGCCCCTACATTCGCCGGCTTTCGATGACAGGAGACTGGATCAAGGCGCCGGGGCGACCGGGCTACTCCGGCTATTTCCGCCATCGGATCGACCTGCCGGGGCCGGTCAAGCATGCCTGGATCGCGGTCACCGCCCGGGAGGGGTTCGAGGTCTGCGTCAACCAGAACCCGGCCTGCCGGTTCTACCTCTGGAGGCCCACCCGCCCGTTCCAGACCGGCCTGAGCGAGGGGGGGCAGCTCCTCAATCCCAGCCCCGCGGCGCTCGCGCTGAACTTCCCCCGCGAGTATCAATGGTCCTCCCATCGGAACGACTGGCTCCCGGTCTTCTCCGACATCACCCAGTATCTCAAGCCGGGCCGGAACGTCCTCAGCGTCGAGGTCGAATCGAGACGCGCCCCGGCGGCGATCCGGGTCATGGGCGAGATCCTCCTCTGGTCGGGCCAGACGATCCGGATCGACAGCGGCCCCGACTGGCTGGGGGAGCCCGTCCCGACCTTCGATGCCCGGCACGACTGGACCGAGACGGCGTATCCCGACCAGGACTGGCGGAGGGCAATCGTGCTGGAAGGCCCCTCGGCCGACGCCCCCGACTTCCACTTCCTGGCCTTCGACCCGCACGTCCTGACCACGCCATTCGAGGGCCGATGGCTCCGGCATCAAGGTGCCCGCTCGACCGACACGGTCTGGTTCCGTCGCGAGTGGGAGCTGCCCGATCTCCCCTTCGATGCCTGGGTCCGGCTGGCCGTGAACCGCTCGTTCGACCTCTTCGTCAACGGCCGGAGGGTCAGCCTCCCGCTGCTGGGCAACCCCGACCTCGACTCGGGCGACTGGATCCTGGGGGCCCCCCGAGGGGCCGACCTGCCGGCCTCGCCCGAACTGCTGGACCCCGACGAGGTGGGCACGCTCTTCGTCGGCGACCGGTTCGAGTCGCCCCGCCACGGCGACCCCAGCATCCTGGCCTTCAAGCCCCGAGAGGACACCCTGAACCGGACCCGCGACAAGGCCCGGGCCACCACTCGGAGCGACCTACCGGGCACTTACGACCCGATCAAGGACGAGGGCGAGGGGATCATGGCCCACGACGCCACCCCGCCCTTGCCGGAGTCGCGCGACGCCAAGGCCCTGGGCCGCGACCGGGCCAGCGGCGGCCTGATGGCCTACAACATCCGGTCGATGGTCCACGCCGGCCGCAATACGATCGAGGTCCGGATGATCCCCCCGCTCAGCCCCGAGGCCTTCGGATGGACGCCTCAACTGGCGGTCGACGGCTCGGCTCTTTTCAGCGACGGATCGCGGGTCGAGATCGCCAGCAGCCAGGCCTCGCGATGGTTCGGCCGGATCCAGGATCGCTCGGGGAACTTCGGCCACGACGTGCCCTGCTCGATCCTGGGCCGGGCCCGCGTCCTCGGCAAGCCCTGGCCCCCGACCGTCTACCGGGGGATCGCCCACGACCCCTCGCAGCTCTTCATGGAGAAGATCTACTGGATCCTGGGATCGGTGGCGGCGACCTGGCTGCTGGCCGGGGCCACGATCCTCCTGGACGCCCTGCTGGCCCGGCAATCCGGCCGTTCCGAACGCCTGGCCCTGGCCGAGAGCTGCGAATTCCTCTCGCGAGCCCTCCTCCCGCCGATCTCGGTCCTGGCCGCGGCCCTGATCGTCGAGAATTCCTGGCTCGAGCGTCACGAGGCGATCCTCTTCCGACTTCCCCGGGTCTGGCCCTACGTGTTCCTGGCCGTGGCGGCCTCGCCGATCGTGCTCTCGAAGACCGTCCTGTCCCTGGCCGCCCGGGTGGGCCAACTCCCAAGGTCGCCGGCCTGGCCCCTGATGGTCGGCGCGGTCCTGGTCGCCTGCGGGGTCCTCCGGATCTACAAGCTCGATTTCCAGCCGCTCGACGACGACGAGTACGCCTCGTGCCAGGCGGTCGTGGCGATCGCCCACACCGGGACTCCCGCCTTCGTCCCCGAAGGGGTCTACTACACCCGGAGCCCCTTCTATCATTACCTGGTCGGGGCCATCGTCTGGCTCTTCGGCGACAACCTCTGGGCCATGCGGATTCCCACCGCGATGTTCGGGATCGCCACCGCCCTGATGATCTACCGGACCGGCGATAAGTTGATGAAGCGGCCCTGGGTCGGGTTCGGGGCGATGTGCTTCTTCACGATCCACCCGTTCGCGATCTTCTCGTCGCACCTGGTCCGATTCTACCAGCAGCAGCAGTTCTGCTCGCTCGTGGCGATCTACTGGTTCTGCCTGGGGTTCCTGGGTAGGCCCCATCAGGGGTATCGCTACCTGACCATCTTCGCGTTCTTCGCGGCGGTCCTGAGTCAGGAGATCACCGCGATCATGGTCTTTCAGCTGGCCATCGGCCTGTTCCTGCTGGGGCGAGACGCCGGCTGGCCCGATAACATCCGGCTGATCCTGATCGTCGGCGTGGCGATGACGCTGATCGTGATGGACCTGGTCGTCTTCCAGACCTGGTGCCTGACCCGGACCGAGGGGGTCTCGCCCAATGTCGAGGCCGGCATCAAGCCGCACTTCTGGGACCCTTTCAATCTGGTCTCGATCTTCCTGGGATACTCCCGGCTCCACGTCGGGCCGAGCCTGGCGCTGCTGGTCTCGACGCCGCTCCTGGTCCGCCGGGGCGGGCGGGTCGTCTGGGCCCTGGCGTTCTTCCTGCTGACCGGGGTCCTCTTCACGAATCTGATGGTCACGCACGTGAGCCTGCGTTACCAGTACTGGATGATCCCCCTCCTGCTACTGCTCTCCTTCCGGGGGATCGGCCTGATGGCCGAGCGCCTGGCGATCAACACCCGGCGGGCCAAGGAGGCCCTCGACGTCCGCCCGGTGGCGGTGGTCCTCTGCGTCCCGATCTTCGCGGCCTTCTTCCTCGCCTTTTCCCCGTGGAGGATCGTCGACTCGTACGACTGCAAGATCCTCAACGACTCGACCGGGGCCTTCCGCTACGTCCGGGCCAACCTGCGCCCGGGCGACGCCATCGCGGCCAACGAGCCCCACCCTCATGCCGCCTACCTCGAGGCCGGGCACGTCACCTACGACCTCTCGATCCCCCTGCTCCAGGACTTCGTGATGCTCCGCAAAGGCCGCCTGATCGACCGGAACGGCGGAGGGGAGGTCATCGGCTCGATCGACGACCTGATGGAAGCTTGCCTGAAGCACGAACGGCTCTGGGTAGTCGTAAATCGCGAGAAATTCCGCAATCGAGGCAAGAATCTCCGATGGGAATATCCCGGGGCTCGGCTCGAATTATTCCTCCGGAAGAACTTCCAGATCGCCAACCGGAATTACCTCTGGACCGTCTTCCTCTGGGACCGATCTCGGGGCCATTATTACGGCTTCCGGGGGCAGTGATCCGACCCGGAATCGGGACGATGCGCGGGATGACCGGATCACTCGTCGCGACGGCAGGCCGGTCGTGAGCTAGATATTGGCAAGAGGCCAGGCCGGTCTCCCCTGGATTTCCCGAGGTGAACCCACCGTGTCCAAGATCTTCGCTCACCCCTGGGTCCGGAGGCTGGCCCTGGCCGTCCTGGTTTGCCTGATCGCCGCCGGGATGGCATCGAGCCTGTCCCGTCATGGCGGCCCGATGTTCCGGGCGGCCTCCGATCTCTCGATGGGCCACCTGGGGCTGGCCCTGTTCCTGAGCCTGGCCTACCGGGTGGTCAACGCGACCGGCTGGGGCCTGATCCTCGGAGCCCTGGGCGAGCCGGTGAAGGCGATCCCGGCCGCCCGGATCTGGCTGGCCTCGGAGGCTTGCCGATGGCTCCCCGGCAGTCTCTGGTCGTTCGGGTCGAGGGCGGTCCTGGCGACTCGTCGGGGGCTGGCCGGGCCGGTCGTCGCCGCCAGCCTCGCCCTGGAGCTGGTCGTGACCACCCTCGCCTGGGGAGTCGTCGCCCTGGTGGGCTTCCGGAGCCTGAAATGGCCCGAGAGCTGGACCGCCCACGACCCCTCGACGGTCGGGGCCTGGATCCTCGGGACCCTCCTCATCGGGGGTGCCCTGGGATACGGGGCCAGCCATTCCTCCCGGGTCCGGAACAAGGTCGCCGGGACCCTCGATCGCCTCCGAGGCCTCCGAACGGCCGGGGTCGATGGTCGGAAACTCTTCAGGGGCTTCCTCTTCTACGTGGCGATGGGGATCTTCAACGGCCTGACCCTGGTGGTGATCGTCCGGTCGATCCCCGGCGGCTCGGACTGCCCGATCCCGGCCATCATCGCGGCCAACGCGATTTCTTGGATCGTGGGATTCTTCGCGCTCTTCGCGCCCGGGGGCCTGATCGTCCGCGAGGCCTGCCTGGCCTCGATGCTCGTCCCCTGGATGTCGCCGGGGCAAGCCATCGCCATCGCCCTGGCCTGGAGGCTGATCCAGATCATCGCCGAGGCCGGCTGTTTCGCGGGGATCGTCGCCACGGGCCTGCCCCAGCGATTGAGGACCGCCCACGAACCGCAGCCCGACCGGCAACGATCGCCGGCCCCCCTCGGGAGTTCGAGACCGGAGCATCAACCCTCATCCCGCCCCGGCCGGACGGCTCCCACGGCGACCCCCGGTTCGACGAGGCCGCCCATTTCCCCTGATCGACACGATCGACACCGAGCCCACCCTTGAACCTTTGACCAGTCTTGTAGGGGACAACCGAACATGATATCTCCTTGAACCGTAGTCGCCAGATGATTAGCTCAACCTCGGGCGGGCGCATCGACGATAAAATGGGATGCGTCGTGGTGTGAGACCATCGCGAGGGGGCGGCGGGAAAGGGGCGTCGGGGCATGGCGGGCACGGACACGGCGATCGTGAGGCTCTCCGACCTGGAAGATGGCCAGGAGGGGGAATTCTTCGCCGCGCTGGTGAAGACCGATCGAGGGACCGACAAGCACGGCAACCCCTATTACAAGTGCCACTTCCGCGACAAGCGGGCGACCCGGGTGGCCCCGATCTGGTCGTCCGACCCGCTCCTGCCGTTCGCCGCCGAGTGGATCCCCTTCGAAGGATTCCGGATCCGGGCCAAGGCCGAAGATTCCAAGTTCGGCCCCCAGATCAAGATCATCGAATGCCGCCAGGTCGTCCCCGAGGACGAGGCCGACGGCTACGACTTCTTCGACCTCGTCGAGAGTTCGAAGTATCCGCCCGGATCGTGCTACGCGCGGATCCTCGGATTCGTCGAGCAGCACATCCGGAGGCCCGAGCTGGCCCGCCTGGTCCGCGAGATCCTCGACGAGAACTCCGAGCTATTCCAGAAGATGCCCGCGGCGCAGAGCCTGCACCACGGCTTCAGCGGCGGTCTGGTGGAACACATCTGGAGCGTCACCCGGGTCTGCACGCTCCTGCTCCGGCACTATGGCGAATATTACGACAACCTGAATCCCCCCCTCGATCGAGACGTTGTCGTGGCCGCCGCGATCCTGCACGACATCGGCAAGCTTCGCGAGCTGGCCTACCACCCGGTCGAGGCCAAGTACACCAAGCACGGGACCTTGATCGGGCACATCGTCCTGGGCCGCGACATGATCCGCGACAAGGCCCGCGAGATCGGCGATTTCCCCGAGGAGACGCTCATGCTCCTGGAGCACGCGATCCTCGCCCACCACGGCCGGATGGAGTACGGGGCGCCCAAGGAACCGGCGACCCTCGAAGCCCTGATCGTCCACTACGCCGACGAGATCGACGCCAAGATGAATGCCGTGGTCGGCGAACGGATGCGATCGACCACCCAGGAGGAGTTCACCGGCAAGATCTTCGCGGTCGACAACCGCCGATTCTACAAGGGGATCCCGGTCGAGGCCCCGCCCGTCGACGACCTCGACCACCTGGCCTGAACGAGAGGGACGCGTCTCGACTCGCCCCTAGGCGACTCGGGGCGACTCCCCTACAATTGTTCCGTCCCGGCGAGGGCCGAATCCTGCCCCTCGGGTTGGTCCGATTTCCCCCGAACACCGAGAGATCTCACCGATGACCCCGACCCGACGTTTCGGATGGTCCTTAGTCGCACTCCTGGCTTTCGCCGGCTGCGAGGCCGGGACCACGACGACCGAGACCTCCATCCCCGCCGCCCCGGGCTCCCCCGAAGCGACCCCCGCACCTTCACCCGAAGCCCCCAAGGACGCCACCGAGGTCACCCCGCTGCCGGTCGAGCCGGCCAAGGATGAGGCCCCGAAGGGCGCCGACGCCTCGAAACTTTCCGAGGAAGAACTGGCCGAGATCAAGAAGCTCTCGCCCGAAGACCAGGCCATCGCACTGGCCCAGGTAACCTGCCCGGTCAGCGGCGACAACCTGGGTGAAGGCGGCATGGGCGTCCCGATCAAGCAGGTGATCGACGGAAAGACCTTCTTCATCTGCTGTGCGGGCTGCGAGAAGGCCGTCAAGTCCGACCCCGCCGCGGTCCTCGCCAAGCTCAAGAAGTAATCGCACCGTACGCTCCCCTGCCTGATCTCCCGGCCCGATCCGGAACCCGCCCCGATCTCGGGCGGGTACTGGCAGTCGACGGGCGTCCCCGCTATGATACATCCCCAAGCGAGAATCGGATGACGGGCCCCCCCGGTCCCCTGGGCGGGCCTCGACTTCGGTCCCAATCGGCAACGCTCCGCGAGACCCTCGGCGGACCCAACCCGCCCCGGAATCATTCGGCCCCGATCGCTCTCCCCGATCGGGTCCTCGCGACCGCCGAGAACGGCTCGGATGCGCCCACGCGTCCGGACCCAGGGCCCGACGTCGATGCCTTCACGGCGAGCAGCCGCACTTCTCCGCCGACCCCCAACGCCTGGCCAACCTCGTCGGAACGCCCCTCGGGACGGATGAATTCCGGACCTGGATCAACGCCCGGACGGTCAGGGGTCCTCTTCCTTCATTCATCCCCCAGGGACCGAACACGTCATGGGTCAGACCACCGCCCGCCAGGCCGCCATCGCCGCCGTCGTCGCCCGGCCGCCGGATACCGCACGCATCCTCGCCGAGACACCCGTCCGACAGCTCTTCGGCATCAACGTCTTCTCCGACGAGGTCATGCGCAGCCGCCTCCCCGAGGCCGTCTACAAGGCCCTCCGATCCACCATCAAGAAGGGCGTCGCACTCGACCCCAGCATCGCCGACGTCGCCGCCGCCGCCATGAAAGAGTGGGCCATGGAACGCGGGGCCACCCACTACACCCACTGGTTCCAGCCCATGACCGGGCTCACCGCCGAGAAGCACGACTCCTTCCTCGCACCCACCGACGCCGGGACCGCCATCGCCGAATTCTCCGGCAAGGAACTCGTCCGAGGCGAGCCCGACGCCTCCAGCTTCCCCTCCGGCGGCATCCGAGCCACCTTCGAGGCCCGAGGATACACCGCCTGGGACCCCACCAGTCCCGCATTCATCCTCGAAAATCCCAACGGCACCACACTCTGCATCCCCACCGCATTCTGCTCCTGGACCGGCGAGGCCCTCGACAAGAAGACCCCCCTGCTCCGGTCCATGGACGCGGTCTCCAGGCAGGCCCTCCGCGTCCTCAAGCTCTTCAAGAGCGAGGCCTCCCACGTCTACGCCACCTGCGGGCCCGAGCAGGAATACTTCCTCATCGATAAACACTTCTACTTCTCTCGCCCCGACCTCATCAACGCCGGGCGGACCCTCTTCGGGGCCAAGCCCCCCAAGGGCCAGGAGATGGAGGACCACTACTTCGGCGCCATCCCCGAACGCGTCCTGGCCTGCATGCTCGAGACCGAACTCGAACTCTACAAGCTCGGCGTCCCCGTCAAGACCCGCCACAACGAGGTCGCACCCAGCCAGTATGAGCTGGCCCCCCTCTTCGAAAACGCCAACGTCGCCACCGATCACAATATGCTGATCATGGAGACCATGAAACGCGTCGCCGACCGCTACGGCCTCCAGCTCCTGCTCCACGAGAAGCCCTTCGCCGGCGTCAACGGCTCGGGCAAGCACGTCAACTGGAGCCTCTCCGACGACCTCGGCAACAACCTGCTCCGCCCCGGCGACAGCCCCCACGAGAACGCCCAGTTCCTCGTCTTCCTCGCCGCCGTCCTCGTGGCCGTCTCACGCCACGGCGACCTCCTCAGGCTCTCCGTCGCCCACGCCGGCAACGACCACCGCCTGGGAGCCAACGAGGCCCCCCCGGCCATCGTCAGCGTCTTCCTCGGAGACATGCTCCAGGACATCGTCGAGCAGATCGAGAAGGGGGGCGCCAAGTCCACCAAGGCCGGCGGCACCATGCAGATCGGCGTCTCCACCCTGCCCACCCTCCCCCGAGACGCCGGCGACCGCAACCGCACCAGCCCCTTCGCCTTCACCGGCAACAAGTTCGAGTTCCGCGCCGTCGGATCCAGCCAGTCCATCGCCGGACCCAACGTGGTCCTCAACACCATCGTCGCCGAGGCACTGGACGAGGTCGCCACCAAGCTCGAGGCCGCCATCCAGGCCGGAAAGGACCTCAACGCCGAGATCCAGGCCATCCTCCCCGGCATGATCGCCGAGGCCAAGAAGGTCATCTTCAACGGCGACGGCTACTCCGAGGCCTGGCACAAGGAGGCCGAGGCCCGCGGCCTGCCCAACCGCAAGAACACCATCGACAGCATCCCCGACGTCATCTCCCCCAAGGCCGTGGCCCTCTTCGGCAAGTACGGCGTGCTCTCCGAACGCGAGCTCCACTCCCGCTACGAGATCTACCTGGAGAACTACAAGAAGACCATCGCCATCGAGTCCGGCCTGACCTGGCAGATCGCCTACCGACAGATCCTGCCGGCGGCCATCCGCTACCAGGGCGAGGTCGCCAGCTCGATCGGGGCGCTGAAGGCCGCCGGGGTGGCCGTGCCCGAGGGGCAGACCAAGCTGCTGGGGGATCTCTCGAAGACCATCGGCGAGTTGCAGGCCGGGCTGGCCGAGCTGGAGAAGTCGGCCGAGGACCACGCCGGGGACTCGATGGCCCACGCCAAGCACGCCCGGGACGCCGTGATCCCGGCCATGGCCCGGGTCCGGGCCGCCGGCGACAAGCTGGAGACACTCGTGGCCGACGACCTCTGGCCACTCCCCACCTACCAGGAAATGCTCTTCATCAAGTAAGCCACGGCTGAGCGAAATCGCGAAAACCAAGGCCCGCCGCCCTCTCCTCAACGGAGAGGGCGGCGGGCCTTTTCGTAGGTGCCGTGACGCATAATCTTCGATCACTGGGATGCGAAAGGGCAGAGAACTCTCGGAGGATCATCGATGGCTCTGGTCAAGCGAGATGAACACTGGTACGGCGAGGATCAAGGCGACATACGGATCGAGTTGATCCGCTACAGCGAGCTCAATTCCTACCTGGCCGAGCATTTCGCCGACGCGGCCTGTCCGTGTGGGTCGAAGGCCTTTCGACTCCAGATGGATGAGGGCGCGGGCGTGGCGGTTCGGACCTGCCCAACGTGCGGGGCCGAGCATCCGATCGGCGATAGCGAAGACTACCTGGCCGATGCCGAGTTCGAAGAGTGCGAATGTTTGTGCGGTGGTGCGATCTTCGAAGTCACCGCCGGGGTCGCCCTGTACGAAGACAGCGAGGATGTTAAGTGGATCTATCTCGGATGCCGATGCGTGACATGCGGCCTCACCGCCTGCTATGGCGATTGGAAGAATGAAGCCGACGGCTACCGGGAGTTGCTCGACCGGGTGTGATCAGCCCCGGCGATCCTCGTCGAGAAGGATTGCAAAAGCAGGCCGGCCGACGCCCCTGGAGCGGGAGCATCGGCCGGCTTCGGTTCGTCGATCGGGGCGAGTGGTTCGCCCCTATTTCCGAGGATTCCGAGAGGATCAGACGCCGCTGGAGACCAGGGCTCCGTGGGCGGGATCCTCGGCACCCATGAGGAGGTCGGCCCCCAGGGCCGTCTCGCCGTGCTGGCTGAGGTCGAGGCCGACCTCTTCCTGCTCGGGGGTGACGCGGAGGGGGATGATCAGGTCGGTGATCTTGAAGAGGATCAGCGAGCCGAAGAAGGCGAAAGCCGAGACGACCACCAGGGCGATCATGTGCGAGATGAACAGGGCGGTCTCGCCGTCGGCCAGGCCATGATCGGCGAAGATCCCGGTGGCGATCATGCCCACCATCCCGCCGACGCCGTGGCAGGGGAAGACGTCGAGGGTGTCGTCGAGGGTCGACTTGGTCCGGAGGTGAACCGCCAGGTTGCTGACCACGCTGGCCACCACGCCGATGATGATGCTCTCGCGAACGGTCACGAAGCCGGCCGCCGGGGTGATCGCCACCAGCCCGACCACGGCTCCGATGCACGCGCCCAGGGCCGAGGGCTTGTTGCCGCGGAGCCAGTCGAAGAACATCCAGGAGAGCATAGCCGCGGCCGAGGCGGTGTTGGTCGTGGCGAAGGCCAGGGTCGCCGTGCCGTTGGCGGCCAGGGCGGAACCGGCGTTGAAGCCGAACCAGCCGAACCAGAGCATCCCGGTGCCCAGGAGCACGAACGGCACGTTGGCCGGCGAGTGGGCTTCCTTGTTGATGTGGCTCTTCCGGCGACCCAGGAGCATCGCCCCGGCCAGCGCCGCCCATCCGGCCGACATGTGGACCACGGTCCCGCCGGCGAAGTCGAGCACGCCCATCGTCCGGAGGAACCCGTTGGGGTGCCAGGTCCAGTGGGCCAGAGGCGAGTAGATGAAGATGCTGAACAGCACGATGAACAGCAGGTACGACGAGAACCGGACCCGCTCGGCGAACGAGCCGGTGATCAGGGCCGGGGTGATGATGGCGAACTTGAGCTGGAATAGCGCGAAGAGCAACAGCGGGATCGTCGGGGCGAGATCCTTGTTGGTCAGATCTTTCACGCCGTCGAAGAACAGGAACGTCAGCGGATTGCCCACGACCCCCTTGCCGGCAATCGAGATGCTGTCGCCGAAGGCCAGGCTGAAGCCGACGGCCACCCAGACCAGGCTGATCACGCCCAGCGCCACGACGCTCTGGAGCATCGTCGAGACCACGTTCTTGAAGCCGACCATGCCCCCGTAGAAGAACGAGAGGCCCGGCGTCATCAGCAGGACCAAGGCCGAGGCCGTGAGCATCCAGGCGACGTCGCCCGAATTGATCGGGTCGCCACCCTCGGCCGCGGTCGGCCGGGCCGGGACGAACAGGGCCGCGAGGGCGAGCACCAACAAGAGCACGAACGGGATGGGAGCCACGCGTTTCATGACTTTGGTCACCTGGGTTCAGGCGGGCCGTGGGGCGGCCGGCGGGATGGGGAAGGGTCGACCACGCTGGTGGCCCGGGCGTCCCGATCCTGGGAGAGAAGATCGAGAGAGGGCACCGAGGACGAATCCTCAACACCGACGTCCGGGGCGGAGGGAAAAATCAAAGACCGACGATCCAAAGACTGGGGGAACTCGACGGAAGGCGGACCGGGCAATCCTCGGGAGGTTGAGAAGCCTTCGAGGCTCGATCATCCAGAAGCCCAAATCCTGCGCGACGACCGGCGAGGCGTCGATCGTCGGAGGATCACCGGGGGCGGACGCTCGTCCCGCCTGTTTCACAGTCTGGATTTCGCAATAATATGACGTGAATTTCCCGGAATGCAAGACCCCACATCCCAGTAAGTCGAGACCAACAGGCAATTTCCCGCAATTCGTTGGACAAGGATTCGCGTTCGACCCGATGCCCGACGGGACAATCACCAGCCTCGAAACAGTCCACGCAACCCGCCCAACCCCCACTGCGATCAGATCCAGAAGTCCCAGCACAATCCCAATTTGACACAAATCCCTTGAGGACGAGCGCATCCCTGACGATAAGTGGGTACGGAAAGTTGGGATTGCCCGGGAGGATGCGTTCATATCGGACGTCCGGGCGATGATCGAGGAGTGGCAGGACAGCCTTCCCCCCTTATCAAATCAGGAAGACTTGAGGAGTCGTTCAGGATGAACGTCAATCATAATAAATCGACCTTCGCGCTCATTGCCGCGTTGGTCCTTGGTCTTTGCGGGCTCGCCGAAGCCCAGATGGATCGTTCGGGAGCGGCCCCCCGAGCCTATGCCCCGTATGACGGCCAGGCCGTCATTCGGACCCAGGCCCCGGCCGACGATGCACCCATCCCGCCGGTCCCGCCGACGAACCCCGGCGGCGAGGCCGCGATGGAGTCGACCAACACCGACCTCAGCCTGCCCGCTTCCGAGCGAGAAGGCCTGGGCGGCGAGCCGACCGACACTGCCCTCGCCGCCGAGACGCCCGCCGAGGAGGAGGAGACCGACGAGACCAAGCTCCTCATGAAGTTGCTGCACATGGATCCCGAGTCCAAGATCCAGGTCTACGGTTGGCTCCAGAACAGCTTCACCGGCAACACCAACGGCCGCCCCGCCAATGGATTCAATTTCGGCGTCAACCCGAACAATCGGGCCAATCAGTGGATGGGCAACCAGTATTATCTGATCTTCGAAAAGCCGCTGGAACAGAACGACGAGATCAACTTCGGCTTCCGAATTGATAGTCTCTTCGGCAACGACGCCCAGTTCAACCACGCCAAGGGGATCTTCGACCGGGCCTTCACCGCCAATCGGTTCTCGCAATACGACCCCGCCCAGTACTATGCCGAAGTCCACCTCCCCTGGTTCACCGAGGGTGGCCTCGACATCAAGGGCGGCCGATTCTACACCCTGGCCGGCTACGAGGTGGTCCCCGCGACCGGCAGGCCGCTGCTCTCGGTCCCCTATATGTTCAACTACGGCCAGCCGTTCACCCACTCCGGCATGGTCTCCACCCTGCACCTCACCAAGAACATCAACATCTATAACGGTGCCATCAACGGCTGGGACCGCCAGTTCGACCAGCGGTACACCTGGGGATACATCGGCGGGTTCAGCGCCACCAGCGAGAGCGGCAAGACCTCGCTCTCCACGATCTTCATCTCCGGCCCCAACCAGTTCCCGACCTTCCTGCCGGCCAGCCAGAACCCGATCTACCCGACCGGCTCGATCCCCCCGCCCCCTCAGTTCGCCGGCAAGGCCAACCCCGGATACCACAGCAATGGCCGCTACCTCTTCACCACGGTGCTGACCCATAAGTGGAGTGACAAGCTGACCCAGGTGCTCGAGACCGACCAGGGCTGGGAGACCAACGTGCCCTTCGCCCTGGGCAACACCGGTGGATTCAACCGGCAAAACGCCCAGTGGTATAGCTTCGGCAACTGGTTCCTCTACCAGTTCAACGAGAAACTGACCGGCGTCTGGCGGTCGGAAATCTTCCGCGACAACAACGGCGTCCGGACCGGGACCGCGGCCAACTACTCCGAATTCACCCTGGGTGCCATCTACAAGCCCAAGCCCTACCTCTGGATCCGCCCCGAGGCTCGTTACGACTTCACCGACGGGGCGAAGGTCTACAACGACAACACGCGGAGCAGCCAGTTCACCCTCGGCTTCGACGTCATCCTGCTCTTCTGAACGAGCGACCCGCCATTCCTCTCCCAACTCTCCCGGGACGCCCGGCCCTCCTCCTTCGAGGACGGCCGGGCGATCTCGTTGGCCCGATCCCTTCGAGCCCGGCTTGCCCGTCGGGCCCTAGCGGTCGGTCGTCGGGACCGATATAATGCGACCCCGAGCCAGAATGGGTCGGCAAGCCCGCCCGGGGACCGGATCGATCGAAGGACGAAGCTCCACGATCCCGGCCCGATCGGTCTCCTCGAGATCGCCGCAAGACGCCCTGGTGCGACTCGTCGAACCTGCCGCCCTTCCCCTCTCCACCATCGCCCGACCGTCGAAGGCCAGGGTCCCCGCTCGGTCGATCCCGATCCGCGTCGACGCGACGACATGCGTCCCACAACTCTCACCGGAGCCGAACACGTCATGGGTCAGACCACCGCCCGCCAGGCCGCCATCGCCGCCGTCGTCGCCAGGCCGCCGGACACCGCACGCATCCTCGCCGAGACACCCGTCCGACAGCTCTTCGGCATCAACGTCTTCTCCGACGAGGTCATGCGCAGCCGCCTCCCCGAGGCCGTCTACAAGGCCCTCCGATCCACCATCAAGAAGGGCGTCGCACTCGACCCCAGCATCGCCGACGTCGCCGCCGCCGCCATGAAAGAGTGGGCCATGGAACGCGGGGCCACCCACTACACCCACTGGTTCCAGCCCATGACCGGGCTCACCGCCGAGAAGCACGACTCCTTCCTCGCACCCACCGACGCCGGGACCGCCATCGCCGAATTCTCCGGCAAGGAACTCGTCCGAGGCGAGCCCGACGCCTCCAGCTTCCCCTCAGGCGGCATCCGAGCCACCTTCGAGGCACGCGGCTACACCGCCTGGGACCCCACCAGCCCCGCATTCATCCTCGAGAACCCCAACGGAACCACCCTCTGCATCCCCACCGCATTCTGCTCCTGGACCGGCGAGGCCCTCGACAAGAAGACCCCCCTGCTCCGGTCCATGGACGCGGTCTCCAGGCAGGCCCTCCGCATCCTCAAGCTCTTCAAGAGCGAGGCCGCCCACGTCTACGCCACCTGCGGACCCGAGCAGGAATACTTCCTCATCGATAAACACTTCTACTTCTCCAGGCCCGACCTCATCAACGCCGGACGCACCCTCTTCGGGGCCAAGCCCCCCAAGGGCCAGGAGATGGAGGACCACTACTTCGGCGCCATCCCCGAACGCGTCCTGGCCTGCATGCTCGAGACCGAGCTGGAACTCTACAAGCTCGGCGTCCCCGTCAAGACCCGCCACAACGAGGTCGCACCCAGCCAGTATGAGCTGGCCCCCCTCTTCGAGAACGCCAACGTCGCCACCGATCACAATATGCTGATCATGGAGACCATGAAACGCGTCGCCGACCGCTACGGCCTCCAGCTCCTCCTGCACGAGAAGCCCTTCGCCGGCGTCAACGGCTCGGGCAAGCACGTCAACTGGAGCCTCTCCGACGACCTGGGCAACAACCTGCTCCGCCCCGGCGACAGCCCCCACGAGAACGCCCAGTTCCTCGTCTTCCTCGCCGCCGTCCTGGTGGCCGTCTCCCGCCACGGCGACCTCCTCAGGCTCTCCGTCGCCCACGCCGGCAACGACCACCGCCTGGGAGCCAACGAGGCCCCGCCGGCCATCGTCAGCGTCTTCCTCGGAGACATGCTCCAGGACATCGTCGAGCAGATCGAGAAGGGGGGCGCCAAGTCCACCAAGGCCGGCGGCACCATGCAGATCGGCGTCTCCACCCTGCCCACCCTCCCCCGAGACGCCGGCGACCGCAACCGCACCAGCCCCTTCGCCTTCACCGGCAACAAGTTCGAGTTCCGCGCCGTCGGGTCCAGCCAGTCCATCGCCGGACCCAACGTGGTCCTCAACACCATCGTCGCCGAGGCCCTGGACGAGGTCGCCACCAAGCTCGAGGCCGCCATCCAGGCCGGCAAGGACCTCAACGCCGAGATCCAGGCCATCCTCCCCGGCATGATCGCCGAGGCCAAGAAGGTCATCTTCAACGGCGACGGCTACTCCGAGGCCTGGCACAAGGAGGCCGAGGCCCGCGGCCTGCCCAACCGCAAGAACACCATCGACAGCATCCCCGACGTCATCTCCCCCAAGGCCGTGGCCCTCTTCGGCAAGTACGGCGTCCTCTCCGAACGAGAGCTCCACTCGCGGTACGAGATCTACCTGGAGAACTACAAGAAGACCATCGCCATCGAGAGCGGCTTGACCTGGCAGATCGCCTACCGCCAGATCCTGCCGGCGGCCATCCGATACCAGGGGGAGGTGGCCAGCTCGATCGGGGCGCTGAAGGCCGCCGGGGTGGCCGTGCCCGAGGGGCAGACCAAGCTGCTGGGGGATCTCTCGAAGACCATCGGCGAGCTGCAGGCCGGGCTGGCCGAGCTGGAGAAGTCGGCCGAGGACCACGCCGGGGACTCGATGGCCCACGCCAAGCACGCCCGGGACGCGGTGATCCCGGCCATGGCCCGGGTCCGGGCCGCCGGCGACAAGCTGGAGACACTCGTGGCCGACGACCTCTGGCCACTCCCCACCTACCAGGAAATGCTCTTCATCAAGTAACATCGAGGACGAGAATAGAGAGAAGTAAGAGTCCGCCGCCATCACCAGGTGGCGGCGGATTAAGAGACTTTGAAAGATTTGATCCTTTGGCGTATACTCACTTCCATGCCATCAATGATAGAAACACTCAAGCGTCGCGGGATACTCACTCGCAAAGGCATATCCAAATCCGCCATAAACAAATTGACTGAGACAAAATATGTGAATTTGATGGAAAACCTAATAGAAGATACGAGGCCTCTGAGCTTTGCGCCAATTCCGGGCACGCAAACTCATGCTGCATCGCTCACATTGGGTGGCAGCAGAGACGGCTGCTCTAATCTCAGCTGCCGCATGCAAAGAATCGATGAACTTGCTCGCTTTGCAGTCATGCTTAGCGATTCCTTGTACATCAACAATTTTATTACCGATTACTCTCACCGATTAGAACGTTTTTCAGAAAACGAAATCAAAGAGTCTTTATTCGACGATATCGAGATAATTCTTAAATTAGAACCACTCCTGCGGGCTGGCCTAATTCAATTTGCGAGTCCTCCAGAACACGCCTGTCCCAACTGCTGGTCTAACGACTTGATTAGTCGCGAGATGGCCTACAAACTCGACCAAGAAGAGGTTTCGCTCGCAAACAAATATTATGAGTATTCTTCCATTTCAGCCGAGTATTTAGCAGACGAATTCTTCGCCTATCTTGTCAATTGCCCGGAACCCTACCTAGAGCATGGATTCATCGCATACACTCGAGATTCTATCCCGGAACCTCTTGCTTCAATGCCAAGGCTCAAAAAAAGGCTCGAGCAGGGAGAGAAACTGATTCTGTCTAAGAACATACGGAACAAAATTGGACTACACAACAAGATGGCCGCATCAGCTATCAAAAATATTACGTTCGAAATGACGCTCGCGCAACTGTTCGATTCATCATTTGTTACCAGCAACGACTTACACGTTAATATCCTTAACAAAATACACAACGAACCGAGCACGATTAGCAGAAATGCGATTGCACAGCAACATCTGACCTCAATTTTACCTATGCTTGAAAACTCACATATCGAGAGTATCATCAAAATTCGTGCCCGCGAGCCCGACGCCTTCATTCAGTATCGCGCAGCACTATACAAAACAATCGACGAATACCGGAAATCCGACACAGGATTCAACAAGAGTAAGGCAAAGCAACTGTTCTCGGACGTGTTAGAACCCAGGCTAGTATCCCTCGACCAAAAACTCAAACAAGCCCAATCGGACCTGCTTACCAACACATTCAGAAGCACTGTAGGAATAATCGGAGCGATTTCGTTTGGGATTTACAGTGGCATGATACCGAGCGACTTAATGGAAGCAGCGAAGTCTTTAGGCTATGGGAAACTAGCGATCGATTACCTACAGAAATTAATGGCTATGCAAGACGCTAGAAACGGCATTAAATCAGATGACTTGTATTTTCTTTGGAAAGTTCGAAAGCTAGGACATCAATGATTGAGACAGATTGACTTCGCTCAACGAAGTTCGACGTCAATTCGGCTCAATCAAGTAGAAATTACACAAACGGTCGCCGATCATTCCCATGATCGAGCGGCCTGGGCAGCTCGGTGTGGCCCATCAGGTATTTATCGATGGCGTGAGCGGCATGACGACCTTCGGCGATGGCCCAGACGATCAGGCTCTGGCCTCGGGACATGTCGCCCGCGACGAAGACCTTGGACTGGTTGGTCCGACGGTCGAGGTCGGCCTTGACGTTGCCCCGGTCGTCGAGCTCGATCCCCAGGCCGTCGATCAGGAGGCCCTTATCGGGGCCGGTGTAGCCGATCGCCAGGAGGACGAGATCGGCGGGATAAACCTTCTCGGTCCCGGGGACTTCGACGATCTTCCCCCTTCGGCCGTGCTCTCCGGGGTGGATCTCGACGTGGACCGTCTCCAGGGCCTTGACCTTGCCGTGATCGCCGAGGAACCGGCGGGTGTGGATCGAGTACTCTCGGACGCCCCCCTCTTCGTGCGCGGCGCTGGCCCGGAAGACGTTGGACCACTGCGGCCAGGGGTTGTCCGGCAGCCGGTCCTCGGGGGGATGCGGGTGGATCTGGAACTGGGCGACGCTCTTCGCCCCCTGGCGATGGACCGTCCCCAGGCAGTCGGCCCCGGTATCGCCGCCGCCGATGATGATTACATCCTTACCTTTAGCCGTGATGAACTGGTCGTCGGGGATGACGTCGCCGGCCACCCGCTTGTTCTGCGGGGTCAGGTAGTCCATCGCGAAGTGGATGCCGTCGAGTTGACGTCCGGGGATCTCGAGGTCGCGAGGGCGAGTCGCCCCGGCGCAGAGGCAGATGGCGTCGTACTCGGCCAGGAGCCGGTCGGGCGTGATGTCGTGCCCCACGTTCACGCCGGGCTTGAAGTCGACCCCTTCGGCCCTCATCTGGTCGAGCCGGCGGTCGATGTGGTGCTTCTCCATCTTGAAGTCGGGGATGCCATAGCGGAGGAGCCCCCCGATCCGGTCATCGCGCTCGAAGACGGTCACGTCATGCCCGGCTCGGGCCAGTTGCTGGGCGGTGGCCAGCCCGGCGGGGCCGGAGCCGACCACGGCGACCTTCTTGCCGGTCTTGATCCTGGGCAACTGGGGGACGATCCAGCCTTCCTCCCAGGCCCTGTCGACGATGCTCTCCTCGATCTGCTTGATCGCCACGGGCTGGTCGATCAGCCCGAGGACGCAGGCCGCCTCGCAGGGGGCCGGGCAGAGCTTGCCGGTGAACTCGGGGAAGTTGTTGGTCGCCTCCAGCCGCTCGATCGCCGCTTTCCACTGGTCCCGGTAGACCAGGTCGCTCCAGTCGGGGATGAGGTTGCCCAGCGGGCACCCCTGGTGGCAGAACGGGACGCCGCAGTCCATGCAGCGGGCGCCCTGCTCGCGAACCTTGAGGATCGGCAGCGGCTCGTAGACGACGCGGTAGTCGCCGACGCGCTCGGAGACCGGGCGGTAGGGATGCGTCTCGCGCGGGGTCTCCAGGAATCCGGTCGGCTTACCCACCGCTCACCTCCAACTGCTGCATCGCTTCTCGCTCCCGGGCCGCCTGGCGTTGCTGATCCAGGACTCGCCGATAGTCGACCGGCATGACCTTGACGAATTTGGGGACTGCCCAGTCCCAGTCGCCGAGCAACCGGGCGGCGACGGTGCTCTTGGTGTAGCCGGCGTGCTGGATCAGGAGATCGCGGACGGTCTCGATGTCCTCGGGCTCCTCCAGCTTCTCCAGGGCGACCATCCCCAGATTGCAACGCGCGGGGAACTCGTCGAACTCGTCGAAGATGAAGGCCGAGCCCCCGCTCATCCCGGCGGCGAAGTTCCGGCCGGTCGGCCCGATGACCACGGCGACGCCCCCGGTCATGTACTCGCAACCGTGGTCGCCGGTCCCCTCGACGACGGCCAGGGCCCCGCTATTCCGGACGCAGAACCGCTCTCCGGCCCGCCCTCGGAAGAAGGCCCGACCGCTGGTCGCCCCATAGAGGGCGACGTTGCCGATCACCACGTTGTCCTCGGCGACGAACTTCGCCAGGCGTGACGGGAAGACGACGATCTTGCCGCCGGAGAGGCCCTTGCCGACGTAGTCGTTGGCGTCCCCTTCGAGCATCAGGGTCATCCCCCGGGGGACGAAGGCCCCGAAGCTCTGCCCGGCCGAGCCGTGGAAGCGGAGCTTGATCGTGTCGTCGGGCAGTCCGGCGGCCCCGTATCGGCGGGTCAGCTCGGAGCCGAGGATGGTCCCGACAGTCCGGTTGACGTTCCGGATCGGCATCTCGATCTCGACCGCTTCGCCGCGTTCCAGGGCGGGGGCGGCCAGGGGGAGCAATTCCTGATCGAGCGCCTTGGCCAGCCCATGATCCTGCTCGATCGACTTCCGGACCGACGAGCCGGCGGGCGTCTCGGGCCGGTAGAAGATCTTGCTGAAGTCGAGCCCCCGGGCCTTGTAGTGGTCGATGGCCCGCTTCATGTCGAGCAGGTCGCTCCGGCCGATCATCTCGTCGATCGTCCGGAATCCCAGCTGGGCCATCAGCTCGCGGACCTCCTCGGCGACGAACCGGAAGAAGTTGACGACGTGCTCGACCTTCCCCTCGAACTTCTCGCGGAGCTTGGGGTTCTGGGTGGCGATCCCGACCGGGCAGGTGTCGAGGTGGCAGACCCGCATCATGATGCAGCCCATCACCACCAGCGGCGCGGTCGCGAATCCGTACTCCTCGGCCCCCAAGAGCGCGGCGATCACGACATCGCGGCCGGTCTTCAACTGGCCATCGGTCTGGACGATCACCCGGTCGCGGAGCCGGTTCAGGACGAGCGTCTGCTGGGTCTCGGCCAGGCCAAGCTCCCAGGGGATCCCGGCGTGCTTGAGCGAGGTCAGGGGGCTGGCCCCGGTCCCGCCGTCGTGGCCGGAGATCATGATCACGTCGGAGTGGGCCTTCGCGACGCCCGCCGCGACCGTTCCGACGCCGACCTCGGCCACCAGCTTGACGCTGATCCGGGCCCGAGGGTTGGCGTTCTTGAGGTCGTGGATCAGCTGGGCGAGGTCCTCGATCGAGTAGATGTCGTGGTGCGGGGGCGGGCTGATCAGCGAGACCCCCGGGGTCGAGAAGCGGACCTTGGCGATCCAGGGCCAGACCTTCTGGCCGGGGAGCTGGCCCCCTTCGCCGGGCTTGGCCCCCTGCGCCACCTTGATCTGGATCTCATCGGCGCTGACGAGGTACTCGCTGGTCACGCCGAATCGGCCCGAGGCCACCTGCTTGACCTTGCTCCGGCGATCGTCGCCGTTGGGATCCTTGATGTTCCGGGCGGGGTCCTCGCCCCCCTCGCCGGTGTTGCTCCGGCCGCCGATCCGGTTCATGGCGATGGCCAGGGTCTCGTGGGCCTCGCCGCTGATCGAGCCGTAAGACATGGCGCCGGTCGCGAACCGGGTGAAGATCGACTCGACCGGCTCGACCTCCTCGATCGGGATCGGCTGTCGCCCCTTGGTCTTGAACTCGAAGAGGCCTCGGAGCGTGCAGAGCCGCTCATTCTGCTCGTCGACCATCTTCGAATACTGCCGGAAGATCTCGGCCTTGCCGGATCGGGTGGCGTGCTGGAGCCGGAAGACGGTCTCGGGGTTGAAGAGGTGGAATTCCCCCTCGCGACGCCACTGGTACTGGCCGCCCCAGTCGAGCATCGCCGGCCCGACCTCGCGGTCGGCGTAGGCCTTCCGGTGGTGGTAGAGGGTCTCGCGGGCGATCTCCTCCAGCCCGACCCCGCCGATTCGCGAGGCGGTCTTCTCGAAGTAGCGGTCGATGAACTCGGAATTCAGGCCGATCGCCTCGAAGATCTGGGCGCCTCGGTAACTCTGGATCGTGCTGATGCCCATCTTGGACATCACCTTGACCACGCCCTTCTTGATCGCCTTCCGATACCGCTTGACGGCCTCGGCGTGGTCGACCTCGGGCCGGATCATCCCCTGCGAGATCATGTCGTCGAGGGTCTCGAACGCCACATACGGGTTGATCGTCCCGGCCCCATAGCCCAGCAGGAGGGCGAAGTGGTGGACCTCCCGGGCGTCGCCGCACTCGATGATCAGGCCGGCTCGGGTCCGCATCCCCATCCGGACCAGGTGGTGGTGGAGCCCGGCGCAGGCCAGGAGCGAGGGGATCGGGGCGTAATCGGCGTCGACCCCGCGGTCGGAGAGGATCAGGAGATTCGCGCCGCCCTTGATCGCGGCGACGGCCTCCTCGAACATCCGGTCCAGCGACCGCTCCATCCCCGCGGCCCCTTCGGCGGCGGGGAAGGTCATCCGGAGCGTGGCCGACTTGAACCCCCGCCAGCCGTTGAGCTGCTCCAGACGGGCCATCTCGTCGTTGTCGAGGATCGGGATCTCCAGCGCGATCTGCCGACAGCTCTCGGGCTTCGGCTCCAGCATGTTGCCCTCGCCGCCGGCCCCGGTCAGGACCGAGGTCACCAGCTCCTCGCGGATCGAGTCGAGCGGCGGGTTGGTCACCTGGGCGAAGAGCTGCTGGAAGTAGTTGAAGAGCGGCTGGGCCCGGTCCGAGAGCACGGCCAGCGGGGTATCGGTCCCCATCGAGCCGATCGCCTCCTCTCCGGCGTTACCCATCGGCATGAGGATGTACTTGAGGTCTTCGAGCGTGTAGCCGAAGGCCTGCTGGCGATGCAGGAGGGTCTCATGGTCGGGGCCCGGGACGTGCGGGGCCTCGGGGATCTCGGCCAGCGGGACCATGTACTCCTGGAGCCACTTCCCGTAGGGCTGGGCCGAGGCAATCGAGTGCTTCAGCTCCTCGTCGTCGATGATCCGGCCCTCCTGGAGGTCGACCAGGAACATCTTGCCGGGCTCGAGCCGCCCCTTCAGGACGACGTCCCCGGGCGGGACGTCGAGCACGCCAGCTTCCGAGCCCATGATGACGAGGTCATCCTTGGTCACCCAGTATCGGCTCGGGCGGAGGCCGTTCCGGTCGAGGACCGCGCCGATCACCTTGCCGTCGGTGAAGCCGATCGACGCGGGGCCGTCCCACGCTTCCATCAGGCAGGTGTGATACCGATAGAAGTCGCGCTTGACCTGCGACATCGTCTCGTGGTTTTCCCAGGCCTCGGGCACGAGCATCATCATGGCGTGGGGCAGCGAGTACCCCGAGCGGACCAAGAGCTCGACCGCGTTGTCCAGGCAGGCGGTGTCGCTCAGACCCTCTCGGATGATCGGCAGAAGCTTCTCGACGTCGCCCGGCTCGTAGAGCGAGGAGGCGAAGAGCGCCTCGCGGGCCCTCATCCAGTTGATGTTACCCCGGAGGGTGTTGATCTCGCCGTTGTGGGAGATCATCCGGTAGGGGTGGGCCAGCTCCCAGCTCGGGAAGGTGTTGGTGCTGAACCGCGAGTGGAACAGGCAGAGGGCGCTCTCGAGCCGCTCGTCGCCGAGGTCGGCCGCGAAGTACGCGCCCACCTGCGTCGGGGTGAGCATCCCCTTGTAGATCACGGTCCGGCACGAGAGCGAGCAGAAGTAGAAGAACTTGTGGTCGTCGAGCCCGGAGGTCTCGATCTCCTTCTCGAATCGCTTGCGGATCACGAAGAGCTTGCGTTCGAACCGATCCTCGTCGACGACCCCGGGCCCTCGGCCCACGAAGCCGTGGAAGATGGCCGGCTCGACCGACCGCGCCCCCAGGCCCAGCGAGGAATTGTCGGTGACCAGCCGCCGCCAGCCGAGGAAAACCTGGCCTTCCTCCTCGACGATCTTTTCGAAGAGCGCCATGCCGAAAGCTTGCTGCTCGGGGTCGGGCGAGGTGAAGAACGCCCCGACGCCGTACTCTCCCGGGCCGGGCTCGGCTACCCCGAGGGCCTGGCAACGCTCGGACAGGAAGACCTCGCGGAGGAACCGGTCGGGGATCTGGATCAGCATCCCGGCGCCGTCGCCCGTGTTATCCTCCCATCCGCAGGCCCCCCGGTGGTCCAGGTTTTCGAGGGCTTTCAGACCGTCGCGGACCAGCTTGTGCGATTTCCGACCCTTCACGTCGACGACGAAGCCGAGGCCGCAAGCGTCGTGCTCGTGACGGGGGTCGTAAAGGCCCTGAGGCGACGGAAGTCCTGATCCTGAACTCATTGGTAGCTCACTTTCCACGACCATTGCCGTGGGCTTCGTTTGCGGCGGGCCCTCGGGACGTCCGGAGGCCCGTTCGGGCCGCCTCGACTGTGGGACGCGACCCTGGGGATTAAGGTTAGAGGCCCTCGCCGGCGCCCCGTTTCGGGGCGTCCGCCGCGAAGGCCGGCCCATCGGCCGTCGATTTCGACGCCGTGACGGGGGCCGACGGTTCGGCGTCGGCCGTCAAGAGGGCGAGGAACCGAGAGGTGGCCAGGCCGAGCTGGTCCGACCTCCGGTGGATGATCGACAGGGGGCGAGTAGGTCGAGGTTCGCGGAACCGGATCGCGCGGAGCGTGCCCGCCTTCTCCTCCCCCGCGACCGTCGGGGCGGGCAGGATCGCCACGCCGCTGGGGACCTCGACCGCCCGCTTGATTGTCTCGATGTTGTCAAATTCCAGGGCCACGCGGACGTGGACCCCGTGCTTCCTGAGGAACCGATCGACCGCCCGACGGATGGGCAATCCCCCCTCGAACCCCACGAAGGTCTCGCCATCGAGCTGCTTGGCGTCCACGACGTCCAGCCCCGCGTAACGGTGCGAAGGGTGGACGGCCAGGACCATCTCCTCCTCGCGCCAGGGGATCGCCGAGAGTTCGGGCCACTTCCGGGGGAACGAGACGAGCCCCAGCTCGGCCTCGCCGCCGATGACGCTCTCGATCACGCGGGTCGGGTGCAGGTATTCGATCCGGACGTCCGCCTCGGGATAGGCCGCGCGAAACCGCTCGACGTACCGGCTCATGTGGTGCAGGCCGACCGAATAAATAGACGCCACCCGGACGGTCCCGGCCAGATGCCGGTCGTTCTCCAGGGCCTTGACCCGATTCTCGACCTCCAAGTAGCGACCGACCAGATCCTTGCACCCTTCGTAATAAACCTTGCCCTGGGCCGTCGGGACCAGTGGCCGCTTCGACCGATCGATCAGCTTCACGCCCAGGCGGACCTCGAGTTGATGGACCACCTGGCTCGCGGAGGATTGCGAAATCCCATTCTCCCGCGCCCCGCGCGAGAAGCTCGCCCAGCGCACCACGTCGCAGAAGATTTTGAGCGATTCGAGCTGCATGGACGCAATGCCTCTCGGCAAGTCCTCATACTGCACGCGGGACTCTATCGGGATTCGTAATAGTAATCCCGCACCGGGATCGAATGTCAAGGGGAAATCGCCGATTATGACACGGATCGCAACGAAGCTGGCCCTATATCAATCTCCTTTGATCGAGCGGGCCGACGGTCCCATTTCGCAGAGTGGAATAGGACGCCTTCAAGAATTCCGGTGGAGAACCGGCAAACGGCGAGCATCAATAGACGACGAATGGCCCCGAGCTCACCCCACAACCGCCAGAATAAAACAAAACACAAGCACAGTAGCAAAAACTATCGCTTGCTCACCCGAGACGAACAACGCCCCTTCGCCGTAGAATACAGCCTTACGCAAAGCGAGAACTGTCACGGGTCATGCACAAGGTGACACGCGCAGGAGATTGTCATGGTCTAGTCAGGGGTTAGCTATACCTGCCCGGACGATTTTATAGAAAGGATACCGGCTCTGATGGCTCGGGCTGGCATCACCTTGGAGACGCAGATCCAACCAGAGTTTGGCGAAGGCTGCGAAAGAAGCTTCGCCATTCGGATGTGTCGCGATCGGGGAACGGTCAAATTGGCTGGATTCTATTTCTTGGAAGAGGAGAGATTCATTTTGAATCTCAGCTGGGGTCGCAATCCGCTTCGCTGGTCCCGAGACGAGCAATTGTTCCGAATCGCCAAGGAGTTGTTGATGGACGCGGGAATGTCATATCTTGATCAATACCGTTGAAGCATCGGAGAGCAATGACTGAGGGATTTGCAGAAAACCCGCGAGGCTGCGCGACTCTGGCCTGGCGAGAGGTCGAGACGCTGATCGCCACGAGGATTTCCGCGAATTACGATCGGGCGGTCGAGATCCTCGTCGACCTTCGCGAACTCGCCGAACGGTCCGGACGTCCCGAGGAAGCTCGGACGCGAACCGAGGAGATTCGCCTGCGTCATACCAAGAAATCGTTGCTCATGACGCTGTTTTCCAAGAACAAGCTCGGGTGATTATCCCGGCCTATTCCAGAACCTGCCGGACGACCTCGGCGATGGCTGCCACTTCCGCCATCGCTCCTTGCCCGATATCGCCGCAGGCGAGACGCTTGGCCTGGGGGGAGACCAGGACGATCCCGGGTGCGTGGCGGGCGAAGACCTCGTCGGCCTCGTCCAGGGTCCACGAATCACCATGCCCGCCTTCGCCCCGATCTTCGAGGATCTGGCGGAGGTGCCTCCTGGTGATCGGGCTGTCCCACATCCGGGTGTTCATGGCCGGGGCCAGGATGACCGGCTTGGCGAAGTCCCAGGCGCGGAACAGGCAGGTCAGGAAGTTGTCGGAGAGCCCGAGGGCGAACTTGGCCAGGGTATTGGCGTCGAGCGGGGCCACCACGAGCAGGTCAGCCCATCGGCGAAACTCGATATGCAAGACCGGGTCGTCGCGTTGCCATCGGTGGTCGGGCCACTCGTCGGAGTCGCGGAAGACGGGGCCGCCGAGCGGGTCGAACGGGTCGAGGGCCAGTTCGGCCGGGTCGAAGAAATGGGTCGAGGGTTCGGTCGCGACCACTCGGACGCGGTGCCCCGGCGAGCGGAGCCCCTCGAAGAGCGCGGGGGTCCGCAGGGCTGCCACCGAGCCGGTCACTCCGAGGACGATCTGGGACATGGGGGGATTCTCGCCCGGTCGAAGGAGACGACCGGATCTTCTTAGCGACGATCGGCCGAGAGCGGTTCGACGGCCTGATTGACGGCCGCCGTCAGGTTGTTCCAGAGGTTCGCGCGGAGCTGGAGTTGCTCGCGACGGGTCAGGAGCAGGCGCTCGTTGGCCCTTTGGGACAGCATGGCGACCACGGCCCGGAGGTCGGCCCGGAGGAGTCCTTCGAGATCCTCGAACTCCGCGGGTAAATCCAGGTCGCTCAACGCCGCATCATTCTTGCAAGTGGCCATTCCAAACCCTCCTTGGCTGGTCGTGACGCGTCGGATCGCGGTATCACCCCGCGATCACCAGGCCGAGGCTAACCCGCGCGTCGACTCCCAGTCAAGCAACTTCTAACCCGCCCCATTCCCGTTCCCATGTTGATTTGCCGGACATCGCCGAGGCCCCTTCGCTGGTCTCGAAATCTGCAACTTGCGGGCCATCCCCATCTGGATTCTAGGATAGAGGGAACCCAATGCCGGCCAGTTCTGTAAATTTGTCGAAATACCCGCGAGGATGGCGACGCGGGCCGCCTCAGAACCAGGCGGGCTCGGGTTCCTTACGGGCACCCGGCCCCATCGCTTCCTGCACCAGCTCGACCAGTCGAGGGCCGTCGATCAGCTCGATCGGATGATCGACGGCGAACTTGTCGGCGGCCAGCGTGAAGGTCCGCGTGGTGACGAAGTAGCCCTTGTGGCTCCGGGTATGATGGATCGTCCCGAGGAATTTCTGGAGCTCGGGCGAGCCCACCACGCCCCGGCTGAAGTACTTGCACTGGACGATCCCGTTGAGGCCGCCCCGGCGTACCTTCAGGTCGACCCCCTCGTCCCCCGACCCTCCCACATGCTCGACCTCGAACCCGAGCGCCTCGAAGATCTCGCCCACGAACTCCTCGAACCCTTCGGGCGTCAGCGAGGCCAGTTGCGAGAGCTTCAGCTCCGCCCGACGCCCTTGCTGCCGGATCTTATCCGCATGCTCCTTGCCGTCGCGGACCCGCTCGCGGATCGATCGGCAGTCGTCCTCGACCCTCGCCCGATCGGCCTCGTCGAGTCGCCCCACGTACCGGTCGATCTTGAACAACGCGTTCTGGATCGTGTTGTCCAGCCGGAGCCGTTCGGCCTTGGTCAGCGTGTTCTGGTAGCGGCGGAAGACGGCATATTCCAGGTGCTCGATCGCCCCGGCCAGCTCCGCGTCGGAGCCGATCGTGGCGGCATCGTCGCGATAAGCGACGCTCGACCAGAGCAGGCCCTGGCGTCCCGAGGCCGATGAGGCCGACGAGGCCGCGGCCTCATCGGGAGAATCACGCTGGGCCTTCAACCAATCGAGCAACATCGCCGCGCACCGGGGTCCGAGACACTCCATCGTCCTCAATCTCCTCAACCATGCAAGCACGCCATTTTCTAGACGGACGAATCAGCCGGGCGTGACAGGCGAAGTCCATAATTCCGGTATGCTCGGTCCCGGGTCCGCCTGCAAGCGAAATCCATTTCATCGACAAAATCACTCATCCTGGCATTTCGATCCGGGTTCGGGGCGAATTGCGATGGCCGAGTTCCCTCGCGCACCGCCCGGGGATCGGCTTGATCCTGGGGGGAATGGTCGGTTGATGACGATCGCGCAAGCGTCGAGGTCGGCCGGGACGCTGGCGGCTGGCCTTCGCCCGAGAAGATAGGATATAGTGGTGAAGAGTGGCACCGCGAGGTTGCCCCAATCCAGTCCGCTCGTCCGTTGCCCAAGGCAGGCGAGGAGAGGTCCGATGTCGACCGCCGGGAAAGTCCTGACCGTCCTGATCCTGCTGGTGATGATCATCTGGGTGGTGGTCCTCTCGGGGGTCACGACTCTCAATGTGAATTGGGAACAGAAGATCGACAAGCAGGAAAAACAACTCCAGACACTCCAGGCCGACGCCGAGAAGGCAGCCTCCGATATCATCCGGCTGACCGAGCAGGCCCGTCGCGAGCAGGACGCCACCGAGCGTGACCTCGCCGAGGTCCTGGTCCGGATCGCCACCGCCGAGCGCCGGCAGTCGGCCACCGTCGAGAGCCTGACCCGGCTCAAGGCGGAGGTTGCCGACTACACGGCCGCCGTCGAGCGGGCCGAAATCAACAAGAAGAACCGAGACGCCGAATTCGCGCAGGTCGAGGAAGACGTCCGGAAGAAGCTCGACGAGATCGCCAAGTCGCAGACGCTCAACTCGGACCTCCGCGATCAACTCGCCAAGCTCCAGGATGATTTCAAGAAGCTCATGGCCGACAATACGGCCCAGGTCGAGCAGGCCGTCAAGGCCGGTCGAGCCCGCCCCGCTTCCAGCCCCAGGCCCGCCCCGGCGTCCTGAGATCCAAGACCTTCACGGCAAGCGTAACTCGCTCGATCAAATGCTTGACCCCCGGAAGTCGGCAACCGCCGCCCTTCCGGGGGTCATTTTTTATTGACCATCCCTCGATCAAGGGGCCTTGAACTCGATCAATTCGGTGGTCACGGTCGTTTCGGCCGTCGGGATCTCGGTCACCGACTTGACCAATCGTCCCGGCAACTCGTCCGACATCCAGGTCCGGGTCAGCAAGTCCAGGTTGCCGTCCCCCTTCGACTTGCTGTCGAACCAGACCGATTTGAACTCCTTCTCGCCGACCTTGATCGTCTCTTCCCCCTGATTGCTGGCCCCTCGGGGCTTGCCGATATCCTCCTTCTTGACACCCGGCAAGAGCGGGAATTTCCGATTGATCCGGACGATTTCCGGCGCATTCTCGACCGTCGTACCGGTCGCGTCGCTGACCTTGCGAGACTCGAGGATCGCCACGTCCGGCTTGAGTTCCTTCAACGTGGTCGTGATGGTCGTCGTGAGCAAGCGGCCCTTCGACGCGGTCCTGGTCCTGAGGGTGACGCTGGTACCGATGGGATGACCGGCCCAGCTCAGATAGGCGGGATGATCCACGTCTTCGGCCGGGCAGGCCGAGGCGATGGCGGCCAGGATGGCGGTCGCGGCGATCGGGACGAGACGCATCGGCGATGGCTCCGGGATGGATGGGGGTGCCGGGGGCGACCTCGGCCGGGTCGCCCCACAGCCGGCAATTGTCGCCGCCATACTCGCGATCAACAAGCCATTCATCAAACATTCATATCTCAGGGTCAGCCAGCCCATAATCGTCGGCAAGATTCTCGAAAACTACGCCGTATCCACGATCAGCGTTAACACCCCTCGCTTAGATTAGCCCCTCGCTCCTTGGATTCCCTCCATCCTTCCCATTGCGAGAGAAGCCGACAATGCTGCCGAAGCGAACCGATGGTTCATCGCGACGAGCGGGTTTCACGCTCATCGAGCTGCTGGTGGTGATCGCGATCATCGCCGTGCTCATCGCCCTGCTCTTGCCGGCCGTTCAGGCCGCCCGCGAGGCCGCCCGACGCGCCCAGTGCACCAACAACCTGAAGCAGATCGGCCTGGGCTTCATGAACTTCGAGAGTGCCAACACGCACTTCCCGCAGGGCCCGTACGACGGCGATCCGAACGCGGTCGATTCCTCGGGCAACCCGGTCCCATCGCAGAGCATCTACGACGAAGACTGGATGGCCGGCGGCTACGAGACCTCGACCTGCTGCAATGCCTTGCATCCGAACGGCTACAACCAGTTCTTCAAGATCCTGCCCTACATGGAGCAGCAGACGGTCTACAACCTCGCGAACTTCTCGGTGCCCCCGCTTGCCGGCTCTCGCCCGGCCGACTACGGCGGGCAGGACAGCGTGGCCGCGGTGGCGATCCCCAGCTTCTACTGCCCGAGCCGCCGGGCTCCCGAGCGTTACGGGTCGGGCCTGACGGGCAAGAATGATTACGCCGGTTGCGCGGGCTTCTTCCAAGGCCAGGCCTACGAGTGCACCGGCGGCGCCAATGACAACCCCACACTCCACATCCCGGAGGCCCCGAACGGCGCCTCGCCTCGGGCCAACGAGCGGGCGGCGATCAACCAGGGGAACACCGCCAAGCGTAAAGGTGCGATCCTCCAGGGGACCCGCGGCAAGCGGACCCTGGCCGACTTCACCGATGGGACCTCGAACTCGATCCTGGCCGCCGAGAAGTCGCTGCCCCTGAGCCGCCTCGGAGCCGACGGTGGCGACAACGAGCGCTGGCAGAACGCTGGCTGGGACGAGGACTGCGTCCGCTTCCACTTCGTCCCGGTCCCCGACTCCGCCGCCCCGGCCTTCAAGGGTGCAATCTGCCAGACGCCCCCGAACATGACGGACACCAACACGGCCTGGCGGCGGATGTTCGGCGGCTCGCACCCCGGCGGGATCAACGCCGTGCTCGGCGACGGCTCGGTTCGGTTCATCAAGTTCAGCGTCGACCCCAGCGCCTTCCGTCGCCTCAGCGTGATCGACGACGGCGAGGTCCTCAGCGCCGACTCCTACTGACCAGGACCCAGCGACTTTCCTTCACGACCGACACGAGAGGTGCAACCGTGCGTCAACCGATTGCCCTGGCAATCCTGATCGGAGCGACCCTGCTCCCAGGCTGCGGCGGTGATTCTCAGGCGACCTCGAAAATCGAGCCCCTGAAGCTCACCCCCGAGCAAGTGGCCGAGATCCAGAGCCAGGATCAGAGCGTGGAAGACGAAGAGACCGGCTCGAAGGTGGCACCCGTACGCACCAAGAAGAAGAAGCGTTAAGTTTGCCCGGAGGGCCCTCGCCCCTCGATCCTCGAAGCCCCATCTCGCGACCCCGGCCGGGCGGCCATGACTGCCCGGCCGGGGTCGTCGCGCGCCTTCCGGAAATCCTTCTCTGGCCTTCGAGGAATCCGCCCGGGTCGGCCGGTCGCTAGGTCTTCGAGACCGCCAGGATCCGCAGCGGGTGTAACCAAGTTCTCTGGTGGTGAATCGTCCGTCCTGGCAAATTGGGTGGACTTCTTGAACCCGACACCCGGAGTTCCGCCATGACACGGAAGGTGATCACCCTGGAGATCGAGGCCGAGGACGAGGATCTGATTCGCGGCTACGCCGGCTTCGTCGGCGAGATGAAGGATCTCGCCGCCACCACCCCCGATGGCTCGGTCCTCGACGTCTGCGAGGAGGCCGTCATCGAACAGGGTCGCGAGCACCAGCGTCGGCTCCTCCAACGCGCCGTCCGGGCTCGGCTCGAGCACGCCGAGAAAAAAGGGCTCTCCTGAGAATCTGCTCGTGTGGACAGGTTCGCGAGAATCGCGGGACCGCCACGCGCGAGGTCTTCACCTGCCTGGGGGCGATCACCTTGAGGCGGCACTGGTGGGGCTCGCGATGCCCTTGCGTGCCGGGAGGCTATCACGCCGATACCGTCCTCGGGCTCGACGGCGGCCTCAGCCCTCGATTGCAACGCAAGGCCTGCCGTAGTGCCGCCGACCTGTCATTCGTGCGGACCCGCGAGAACCTGCTCGAGCTGCTCGGCGTCTCGCCGGCGGCCGAGACCCTGCGGGTCTATTGCGAACGTCAGGCCGGCCGGATCGCGCGTTGGCAGGGCACCGAGACCGCCTCGGCCGAGGGCTTCGGAGAGGCCGAAGGTGGCTGGGAGTTCGCCGTCGACGCCGGCAAGGTCAACACCCGTGAGAAGGGCTGGCGCGACCTGAAGATCGCCGTGGCCCAGAAGCGACCGACGGCCAAACCGGCGACCCCCCAGCAGTGGGAGTCGCGCGTCTTGCCCAAGGCTACCGCCCGAGTGATGTGGGCCGACATCTCGGCGTCCCGGCGATTCCGCCGGTCCTGGCACGCCCGGCTGAAGCGGCTGGGTCTGCCGGCGATGGCCCGCCTGCACGTGCTGGGGGACGGGGCGTCATGGATCTGGAAGGCGGCCGGCCGGGCCCTGACCGGATGCCGGCAGACCCTGGATATCTACCACGCCAGCCAGCACATCGCCCTCGCCGGCAAGCGGCTCTTTGGCGAAGGGACAGCCGAGGCGACCACGTTCCACGAGCACGGCCGCGAGTTGCTCCTGAAGGAGGGCTGGGGCGGGGTCTGTCGCCTGATCGGCGAGGAACTGGAACGCGAGGACACGCCGCAGAGGCGGGGGGCTCTGGAGCGACTGCTGAACTACTTCCTGGCTCACCTGACGCGGTTGGATTACGCGGGCCGTCTGGCGGCCGGCGATGCGATCGGGAGCGGGGTGGTGGAGGGTGCGGCGAAGACCCTGGGTCTGAGGCTGAAAGCTCGCGGGGCCCGCTGGCGGCACAAGAACGCCCGAGCCATGGCCGCCCTGATCTGCTGCCGCCACACCGACCAATGGGACCTATTCTGGAAGTGGGCGGCGTGAAACCCAAGAATTGCTGGTTACACCCTCCGCAGCTCCGGCCCTCGATCTTATTGTCCGCCGTCCGCGATTTGTGAGAAGATCGCGGGCGATCGACGATCCGACGATGCATGATGCTGGAGATGCGCCCGCGATGCCCCATCCGGCCGACCAAAACCTCTTGCTGGGCGTCCTGGCGCTCCAGATGGAATTCATCTCGTCGGACGCCTTGCTCGACGCGATGAAGGCCTGGACGTTCGAGAAGGGACGATCCATCGCGGAGATCCTCGTGGAGCGCGGAGAGCTCGACCCGGCGGACCGCGACGCCCTCCGGCCGATCCTCGACCGCCACCTCGCGAGGCACGGGGGCGATCCCGCCCGGAGCATCGCGGCCCTGGATCTGGGCACCTCGTCCCTGGAAGTCTTGAGGACGCTCGGCGAACTCGAGGTGGTCGAGGACTCGGATCGGACCTTCGCGACGCGGTCTCCGATCTCCCTCGACTCGACCGCGATCCTCAATTACGACCCTGGCGATCTCCCCACTTCCCCCCGATACCACCGGGTCCGGCTCCACGCCCGGGGGAACCTCGGCGAGGTGTTCGTCGCCCACGACAAGGAGTTGCATCGGCACGTCGCCCTGAAGCAGATCCAGGAGCGGAACGCCGACGACTCCTCCAGCCAGGCCCGATTCTTTTTCGAGGCCGAGGTGACCGGCGGGCTCGAACACCCCGGGATCGTCCCCGTCTACGGCCTGGGCCGATACCACGACGGCCGCCCCTACTACGCGATGAGGCTGATCCAGGGCGACAGCCTGACCGAGTCGATCGCGGCCTATCACGCGGCGGGGTCCGAGGGGTCCCGACCCGGGGCGCGGATGCTCGAGCTTCAGAAGCTGCTCCGTCGATTCCTGGACGTCTGCAACGCGGTCGCCTATGCCCACAGCCGAGGGATCCTCCATCGGGACCTGAAGCCCTCCAACATCATGGTGGGCAAGTACGGCGAGACGCTCGTGGTCGACTGGGGCCTGGCCCGCCCGATCGTCCCCGGTTCGGGCCCCGGCGGGTCGCTCGACCTCGACGAGCCCCTGCTGCAGGCGCCCTCGGGGAGCGACGTCTCGCGGACCATCGCGGGCTCGGTGGTGGGCACGCCGGCCTACATGTCCCCCGAGCAGGCCGCCGGCCTCCTCGACCAGCTCGGCCCGGCCAGCGACGTCTACAGCCTGGGCGCGACCCTCTATCACATCCTGACCGGTCGCCCGACGTTCGGGTCGAGCGACGTCCTGGACGTCCTCCATCGGGTCCAGCAGGGGGACTTCCCTCCCCCGCGCGAGGTCGAGCCGACGGTGCCCCGGGCCCTCGACGCGATCACCCGGAAAGCGATGGCGACCCGCCCCGGGGACCGCTACGCGACCCCGCTGGAACTGGCCGCCGACCTCGAGCACTGGCTGGCCGACGAGCCGATCTCGGCGCTCCCCGAGCGCCGGGCCGATCGGCTGGCCCGCTGGGCCCGGCAGCACCGGGCGGCGACCCTCTCCGCGGCCGCGACCCTCCTGGGGATCGCGATCGCGGCGACCTCGGCCGCCTTCCTCATCGCCGTCGCCCGGGGCGAGACCCGCAAGGCCCTGGAGGCCCGGACCGAGGCCCTCGTCGCCCAGACCCGGGCCACCGGGCGGATGACCCGGGCCCTCGATGCCGCCCGACTGGCCAACGACCGGGAGAAGGCCGCCAAGCAGGCGGCGCTGGACGAGGCGGAGAAGGCCAACAGCGTCGCCAACTTCCTCGTCGGCCTGTTCCAGGAGGCCGACCCGGTCGCGGCGGCCGGCCGGACCTTCGGCGCCGCCGGGCGGTCGAGCGAGGGCCTGACCGCCCTCAACGTGGTCGACCGGGGTGCCAAGGCCCTGGAGGACCAGCTCCGCGACCGACCGCTGGTCCGCGCGGCGATGCTCGACTCGATCGGCAACGTCTACGTCGGGCTGGGCGCGACCGATCGGGCCGAGCCGATCCTGACCGAGGCCCTCGAGATCCGCCGTCGAGAGCTGCCGCCGGACCACCTCGATGTCGCCGCGAGCTTGCATTCGCTCGGCTGGGCCAAGGAAGCCCGGTTCGACCCGGATAGCGTGGGCCTCCTGCGCCGAGCGTTGGAGATTCGGTCCGCCAAGCTCAGCTCGGACGACCCAAGCGTCGCCGCCACCCAGTTCCACCTCGCGATCGCGCTAATTGCCGGAAAACTCGGGACCTCCCAGGAGATCGACCGCCTGCTCGGGGAATCCCTGGCGACCCGACGACGACGACTGGGACCATCCAGCCACCAGGTCGCCGTCCAGCTCGTCTTCATGGCCTACCTCGAGGCCATGAGGGATGAGCATCTCCGGGCCGCGCCTCTGTTCCTGGAGGCGGCGAAGATCGCCCTCCAGCGAGGCGAGACGCGGGCGGCGACGAACCTCACCGCGTACGTCAAGGCCGAGGGACTCCAGAGGATCGTCGGCCCCGAGCGATCCCTGCCGGCCTTCGCCCGATGCATCGAGGAGGCCACCCGGGCCTTCGGCGAGGATCATTTCGTGACCACCTACTTCATCACGATCTACGCGGACAAGCTCCTGCGGGCCGGCAAGCCCGCCGAGGCCGAGAAGTATTACCGCGAGAGCCTGGCCCATCTCCGGCGGGTCCACGCTCCCGACCCCATGATCGCCTCCATGATCCTCAACGTCGCCCGGGCCCTTCGCGATCAGGGCCGGGCCTCCGAAGCCCAGAAAGTCGCCCGCGAGGCGTTGGAGATCCTCCGCGGGTGCCAACAGTCGATCCACGTGAAAGGATCCCTCTCCCAGGCCTGCCAGGTCGTCGGGCTTTTGGACTGGAATCTGGGCGATCACGGCGAGGCCCCCATCGCCCTCCTCCAAGAAGGGGTGAAGCTCCGCCGCGAGGTGTTCGGGCCGGAATCCCCGATGCTCGCCGATACGCTCCACTACCTCGCCTCGTTCTACGCGCAGGCCAGGCGGGACGATGAGGCGATCGCCGCTTACGAGGAAGCCCTGAGGATCGCCCGGAACGGCCCCGGCCCGCCCCCCACCTGGCAGGAGCGGGCCCAGAAGACGCTCGACCGACTCCGGGCCCGCTGACCGGGGGCCGACGGCCATCCGCCCGGCCGACGTTGATCCCGATGACCCGGGCCGGTACAATGATCATCACAATCTTCATGCGGGAACCGATGTTTCCCGAAGGCACGAGGGCCTGTGCCGCGCCGCCCGGGTCAGGAGTAGGGGATGACGACCGAGTCGAAGCCGCCAGTCACGCCCAAGCCGAGCAAGGTCGAGGCGATCAAGCTGGCCAGTGAGTACCTCAAGGTCCACTTGGCCGACGAGGCGTTCAACGGGATCTCGCACTTCACCGAGGATGCGGCCACCGTCCTGAAGTTCCACGGGAGCTACCAGCAGGACGACCGCGACCATCGGACCCTCCTCAAGCGGGAGGGCAAAGAGAAGGCGTACTCGATGATGGTCCGGGTCCGGATGCCCGGCGGAAAATGCACGCCGGAGCAATATCTGGCCATCGACGAGCTGGCGCGGACCATCGGCAACGGCACGATCCGGATCACCACCCGCCAGGAATTCCAGCTCCACGGGATCCCCAAGTCCGACCTCGGCACGATGATCCGCACGATCAACGAGGTCCTGCTCTCCACCCTGGCCGCCTGCGGCGACGTCGAGCGGAACGTCCTGACCTGCCCCGCGCCGATCCGCGACGGGGTCCGAGACGCCATGCAGGACGATGCCGACGCCTTCATCTCCCACTGCGCCCCGAGGTCGATGGGCTATTACGACGTCTGGCTCGACGGCGAGAAGGTCGACAACCCCCTGCTCCCCAAGGCCGGCCCGATCAAGGTCCCCACCGCCGGCGACGACCCGGTCGAGCCGATCTACGGCAAGGCCTACCTCCCGCGCAAGTTCAAGACGGCTTTCGCCTTGCCCGAGGATAATTGCACCGACGTCTACGCCAACGACCTCGGTTATCTGGCCGTGGTCGAAGGCGGCAAGCTGGTCGGCTACAACGTCCTGGTCGGGGGCGGCCTGGGCACGACCCCCAGCGCCGGCAAGACCTTCCCGGCGCTGGCCCTGGAGATGGCCTACGTCGACCGGGACGACCTCCTGGCCGTGGGCGAGGCGGTCATCAAGGTCTATCGCGACTTCGGCAACCGATCCGACCGCAAACGAGCACGGATCAAATATCTGATCCATGACTGGGGGATGCCCGCCTTCCGGGCCAAGGTCGAGGAATACCTCGGCCGGAAGCTCGCCGACCCCAAACCGATCACCGTGACCGACGTCGACGACCACCTCGGCTGGCACGAGCAAGGCGACGGCAAGCTGTTCCTGGGGCTCCCGGTCGAGAACGGCCGGATCAAGGACGAGGGGGACTTCCGACTCCTGGCGTTCCTCAAGGCGTACTTCGAGAAATACCCGACCCCGTCCCGGATGACCTGCCAGCAGTCGATCCTGCTGGCCGGGATCGACCCCGCCCACAAGGCCGAGATCGAGGCCATGCTGGAGGAATACGGCGTCGCCCAGGTCGAGCGTTATTCCACCGTCCGAAGGTGGTCGATGGCCTGCCCGGCGATGCCCACCTGCGGGCTGGCCGTGACCGAGGCCGAGCGGGCCCTCCCGACGATCATGGACCAGATGGAAGTGGCCCTGACCACGCTCGGGCTCGAAACCGACCGCTTCACCGTCCGGATGACCGGCTGCCCCAACGGCTGCGCCCGCCCCTATAACGCGGACATCGGCCTGGTCGGGCGGTCGGCCACGAGGAACGACGACGGGACGCCCGGGCCGGGAACCTACACCGTGTTCCTGGGAGGCCGGACCCTCGGCGACCGGCTCAACGTCGAGTTCAAGGACTACGTCCCGTTCGACCGGGTGGTCCCCGAACTGGTCCCGGTGTTCGCCCGCTACAAGGCCGAGCGCCTTGAAGACGAGACACTCGGCGACTTCTGCCACCGGGTTGGCGTAGAGTCTCTGGTGGGCGAGGCCAGCCCGGCGTAAGATCGCCGGAATGCCCCTTCGTAGTCCCGTAGGGTCCGCTCGGCGGACCGTCTCCTTGGCGTTGACGCGACAGGAGACGGTCCGCCGAGCGGACCCTACGGGACTGTTAGCTGAAAAACGTGGCCCCCCTGGAGACGCCACCCATGATCCCCATCCTGCGCGACGCCGGCCTCTCGAAGCTTCTGGATAGCGACTCGGTCGAGACCGTCGCCGATGGCCTGGTCTTCACCGAGGGGCCGCTCTGGCTCCCCGACGGCTCGCTCCTGTTCCAGGACATCAAGGCCGAGCGGACGTACAAGGTCGCCCCCGACGGGTCCGTGCGCGTCCTCCGCGAGCAGACCCACGCCGCCAACGGCCAGACCTTCGACCCGAAAGGACGCGTGGTCTTCTGCGAGCAGAACGGCCGCCGGATCTCGCGGATGGACCCCGACGGGTCGAACGTCGAGACCGTCGTGGAAGCCTGGGAAGGCAAGCGGCTCAACAGCCCCAATGACATCGTGGCCCGGTCCGATGGACTCCTCTACTTCACCGACCCGCCCTACGGGGTCCAGCCTGACGACCGCGAGATCCCGTTCCAGGGCGTGTACGCCCTCGACGGCCTGGGGATCCCCCGGCCGGTCCTCGACGACTTCGAGAAGCCCAACGGGCTGGCCTTCTCGCCCGACGACCGGACCCTCTACGTCTGCGACACCGCCCGGTACCACGTCCGGGCCTTCGACGTCGAGAAGTCCGGGACCATCGACCAGGCTTCCGGCCGGGTCTTCTGCACCCTCGACCCCGGCCAGGCCGGAGGCCCCGACGGGATGAAGGTCGACCTCGAAGGCCGGGTCTACGTCGCGGTGGCCCTGGGCGTCTGGGTCTTCGAGCCCGACGGCAAGCTCCTGGGAATCCTGGGCCTCCCCCAGCGCCCCTCGAACCTCAACTGGGGCGGCCCCGGTGGCAAGACCCTCGCCATCACGGCCGTCGACCACGTCTACAAGGTCCGATTCCAGGCGGCGGGCTTGACCCCGCCCTTCGTGCCTCGCCCGATATGAGCCAATTCTTGCAGGTCAGGGGTCGCCCTGACGAGTCAGGGGATTTGGTGGGAAGCCCAGCCCTTCGGGCTCCTCTCAGAACAGGTCATCCAGGCTCCGTTTCGGCCCCTGTTCCCACTTCGCCGACTCATCGGAGAAGGGGTGCAGGGGCGTGTCGCGCGGGGGCCTGGGTAGGGCCTTGAGGATCGCCGAGGCCAGCCGGAGATCGGCGGCGGTGGTGATCTTGAGGTTCATCGGGGAGCCTTCGACCACATGGCACGGGTGGCCGATCGCCTCGACAAGCTGGGTGTCGTCGGTGATCGCCTCGTCGAGCCCGGCCCGATTCGCGTAGGCCCTGACGAGCAGGTCCTTGCGGAAGACCTGGGGGGTCTGTGCCCCGAACAGTCCGGCCCGGGGGACGGTCTCGACGATCACACCATCGAGCCCGACCCGCTTGAGGGTGTCGGCCACGGCGACGGCCAGGAGGGCGGCCCCGTGCTCGATCGCGGCGGCGAAGACGGCGTCGACCTGCTCGGAGGCAAGGCAAGGACGGGCGGCATCATGGACGGCGACGTGGTCGACCGAAGGGTCGACCGCCTCCAGGGCCTTCGCGATCGTGTCGTGACGCTCGGCCCCGCCCTCGACGACGGTGATCTCGCGGAACGCGACCTCGGCCCCGTACCGGCGGTCGAACAGCTCGCGGTCCTCGGGGTGGATCGCGACGATCACCTGAGCCACGTCGTCGCGGCCCAGGAACGAATCGGCCGCGCGGAGCCAGACGGCCCGGCCGTCGAGGTCGACGTAGATCTTCTTCTGCTTCGGGTCGCCGAACCGCGTCGAACGCCCGGCGGCCGGCAAGATCACGGCAAATCGGCCCATCGAGACACCCCTCGGCCCTCGAATCGGTCGAGGAGCCTGACCCCGCCCGATCGGTCGCCCGATTGTGGCCCCGATCGCCCGGCGAAGTCAACGCGAACGCCTCGACGGATCTTCGGGCACGCCATCCGCCCGGAGGCCCGGTTTGACGCCCCTCGGCATCTCCCTACAATGGAAGACTCAGCCGGGCGGGAAATCGATCCTCGAATCGACAACCCGCCCGCGCCCGCCCTTCCCTGGGAGCTCGATCACGCATGCGTCCCACCTACCCGGTCACCGAACTCCTGGGCGACGGGATCGGGGCCGAGCTGTCCCGGGCCATCCATACCCTGGCCGATTCCCTGCCCATCCAGCTCGATTTCCGGGCCGTCGACCTGACCCTCGCCACTCGGAGGGCCCGGGGCAAGGCGGCTTATGACGAGGCCGTCGAGGCAGTGACCGAGACCCGGGTGGCCCTCAAGTATCCGACCGTCACGGCCGAGGAGAGCCCCAACGCCGTCCTCCGTCGGCGGCTCGACCTCTCGGTCATCCACCGGCCGGTCTACACCATCCCCGGGGTCCCGACCAATTTCCGGGGCGAACTGGACCTGGACATCATCCGGGTGGCTACCGGGGGGACGTACGACGACCCCGGCCGACCGATCGGCGAGGATGGCGCGGTGAGCCTCCGGATCGTCGAGCGGCGGCCCGTCCGCGAGGCCGCCCGCTACGCCTTCGGGCTGGCCCGGAAGACCGACAAGCGCGTGACCTCGGCCTCGAAGTACACGATCCAGAAGGCGACCGACGGGCTGTTCGAGGCCGTCACCCGCGAGGTCGCCCAGCAGTACCCCGAGGTCGCCCACAACGTCGAGCTGTTCGATGCCCTCCTGGGCAAGGTCATCATGCTCCCCGAGCGGTTCCAGATCGTCCTGGTCCTGAACGAGTACGGCGACTTCCTCTCGGACATGGCCTGCGGGCTGGCCGGCTCGCTCGGGATCGGGGCCAGCGCCAATCTCGCCTTCGATGCCTCGTCGGTGGTCCGGGTCGCGCTCTTCGACGCGGCGCACGGGACCGCCCCCGATATCCAGGGGAAGAACCTGGCCAACCCCACGGCCATCTTCCTGGCGCTCTCGATGCTCCTCTACCAGATCGGCGAGATCGCCATCGGCCAGGCCGTCAAGCAAGCCACGCTCGGGCTCCTCCGCGACGGCGTCCGGACCCGAGACCTGGGCGGGACCGAGTCGACCGACACCTTCACCGCCGCCGTGGCCGCCGAGGTCGCCCGGAAGCTGGCCCCGGCCTCGAAGCCGGGACCTTGAAATGCACCGGCCCCGGCGAGTTGCCACCGGGGCCGATGATCGAGGGTCTCACTCGGGGCCGATCGCCCGATCACTCCTTGGCGGGCTGGGCCTTCGACCCGTCCTGCATCACGGCGGCCCGGCGTTCCCAGGCGTGCTTGACGTAGGGCTCGTAGTCGGCGAAATCGCCCGAGCCCGTCCAGCCCTTTTGCAGGTCGGGCTGGACGTGATCGTAGGTCTTGTCGCGGAACTCGGGCCGGTCGTGGCTCTCCCAGCCGTATCGGTAGGCGGGATTGGCCCGCTCCCACGGCTGGCTGGCGCGGGCCGGATCGGACTTGTGGTAATCCAGGAATTCCTGCTCGTGGTGCTCGTAGTCGACCGAGTACCCGACCGCCGCCCCGGCCAGGGTGCCCACGGCCACACCCACGGCCGCGCCCAGCGGGCCGCCCGCGGCCAGCCCCAGGATCGTGCCCATCACGGCCCCCCCGGCGCCTCCGGCTGCGGCCCCGGCCACTCCCTCACTGCCCTTGGATTCGTTGTCGGCCATCGCAATGTCTCCTGAATCGGGCCCAGGCTTGATTTCGAACGTCGATGATGGGGACGAACCGGCTCGATTGGCCGCCATTCCCGCAACATCCCAGGGCCGGCATCCGGTATCGAATCGAAGATCAAGTCCCCTCCGATCCGATATGAGCGGCACAAATCATGCCAACGCCGGACCTCGGAGGCCCCCGACCCCGAATCGAGTGGACAAGGCAGATTCATGGGCTCGGGCCCAAGTCGCTTCCCGGGTGCCTTGCTCTCGCGAAGCGTGAGCATGAGTCGGGGTCGCAACATGCTCACGCTTCGCGAGAGCATGGCACCCGGCACACCCCCTGGCCTATCGACGAATTCTTTCGGATTTCGATTGGTTCGGCCGCCCCCGGTTGATATGCTCGGCTTCGGATCGCTCCGTCGAGGATCCGAAGCCGAGGGCCGCCGACCATGATCCTGGGACCCGTCTTCCGCGCCGAGTTGCTCCGGACGGCCCGACGTCGCCGCTATTACGCGGCGAGGTTTGTTTATGGGCTCTTGCTCCTCTTCATCATCTGGATCGGCTATGCATCGGCGACCGCGGTGTCCTCGACGGTCACGATCGACCAGGTGGCCCGATTTGCCGAGGAGACGTTTATCCGGTTCGCGGTCGTGCAACTGATCGCGATCCTCCTGATGATCCCCGCGCTTTTCGGCGGGGCGATCGCCGACGAGAAGCAGCGGAAGACCTTGCATTACCTGATGGCCAGCCGACTTTCGAGCTTTGAGATCGTGGTCGACAAGGTCCTGGGCCGGGCCCCTCACCTGGCCGTCTTCCTGGCCCTGGGCCTGCCGATCGTGAGCCTCCTGGGGCTTTTCGGCGGGGTCCCGCCGGAGTACGTGGCGATCGCGTACATCGGGACGTTCTCGACGGCCTCGTTCGCGGTGGCCCTGACGGTCCTGGTCTCCACGATGGCCCGGAAGGTCCGGCAGGCGGTCCTGATCGCCTACGTGTTGATGCTGGGCTGGCAATTCATCCCGGTGATGGTCTGGGGCTTCGGCAGTCGCCTCTATCCGGCGACGTACTCCTGGATCGAGCCGGTGGTCGATTGGGTGGGGGCGACCTGCCCTCTGACCCTCTACGTCAGGACGATGATGTTCATGGGGAGGACGACCCGAGGCCCCTGGGCGATGGTCGAGCCGTTCGCCTGGATGGTCGGGCTCCAGCTGGCGGGGGCAGGGTTGATGATCCTGCTGGCGGTCTGGCAACTCCGCCCGACGTTCCGCCGGCATGCGGAGGCCCGTCCGCGTCGGGGGTGGTTCGGCCGGGCGGACCGAGGCCCTCGGGCTCGCCGACGGATCTGGGACCGTCCCGAGTGCGGCGACGACGCGATGGGGTGGAAGGAGCGTTATTTCATCCAGACCGACGCCTTCACCCGGATGGTGGTCCTGCCGGCGACGGTCCTGGTCTCGGTCGTCCTGATCCTGGTCGTCGGGATCGACGAGACGCTCCGGAACGCCTTCGTCGACCTCTGGCGAGCAGGCCTGAGCGGTTGGGGGAACGGCGACGAGAAGTTCCTGGAGCAAATCCGGGTCTTCTCGGCCTGGTACGTGGCGATCTGGCTCCTGGCGGTCGCGGGGTCGTCGGCGTCTTCGGTCACGGTCGAGCGCGAGGAGGACACCTGGGTCAGCCTGACCTCGACCCCCCTGACCGCCCGGGAGATCCTCCGGGGCAAGGCCCTGGGCGCGATCTGGGCCCAGCGAGGGTTCGCGGCGGTCCCGCTCGGCCTCTGGACGATCGGGCTCCTGGTCGGCTCGATCCACCCTCTGGGATTCCTGGGGGCGCTCCTGATGTTCGGCCTGGTCACCTGGCTGGTCGCATCGGTGGGCGTCCATGCCTCGCTCCGGGCGAACAGCACGTCGAAGGCACTGACCTCGACGATCACCGCCCTGTTCGTCCTGTCCGGATATCCCGCCTTCCTGCTCTGGTCGTTCCTGGAATATGGCGTCTGGGATCGATATGTCTCGTTCGTCGGGCTCCCCGCCCGACTGGCGGTCGGCCCGTTGGTCTCGTATTCGTATGTCTCTCGGGAGTGGACGACGCTGACGGTCCACGGATACCGCCAGCTCGAATTCATCAACTACATCGTCATCGGCCTGATCCTGTTGGTCGTTTATGAGTGGATCGCGGCGATCCTCACGCTCCGGGCCTTCCGCCGGTTCGACGCCTGGCTGGACCGCCCCCGGATGACGCTCGAACGTCGGCCGGATCGCAAGCCGGCCCCGACCGTCTCAGTCTCCGAGCCGGGCCTTCAGTCCTGAGGCGGGAAGACGTCGGGCTCGATCTGGTAGCCGTGGGCGATCGCGTTGGTCGCGTTGAAGAGGCCGACCACCGACATCACCTCGCCCAGGGCCTCGGCGTCGAGCCCGAGCTTCCTCACGGCCGCGGTGTGCGACTGGACGCAGTACGGGCAGCCGTTGGTGGCCGAGACCGCCAGCGCGATGATCTCGCGGGTCAATGGGTCGAGCTTGCTGGTCCGGTGGACGGCCTCGGGGTGCATGATCGACTTGAGGCGGGTCCAGGTCAGGTAAAGATGCTCGGGGCAGGTGGCCAGGACCCGCCAGAACCGGGGAACGAAGTCGATCTTCTTGGTCGCCTTGATGTCCTCGAAGATCGAGGCGACCCGGCCGGTGGCCTCGGATTCCTGGACGGGACGGACGGTCGCTTCGGGTCGGTCGCTCATGAGACCTGATCCTCCCTCGACGGAGACAGATGACGGATAACGGACCGGTGATGGCTGAAAGGTGAAGGCCGACCCGATCGGGGAGAGATCGTGCCGGTCTCGCCGATTGTCGGGAATCTACGACATCCGACAAGTCCCCTCCGCCCGGTCCGGCCCCAAAAACGCCAGGAGTCCGCGCGGGGCGTCCGATAGAGACAACAGGGGCCGGACGGCGGCGAGCCGGCCCCCTTCGGTAGCTTCGACGGACCGGAGCTGATATCGCGTGCGTGTTGACGATCAAAACCACCCGGAACTCGAGGGCAACCCCTCGCTCGATCGGCCGGCAACGGCCCGGATCGGTGCGCGGGCGTTCAGCTCGACGGTGCTGGCCCTGCTCATGGCGGGGACGTCCTGGGTGGTCGCTTCGTGGGTCTCGGCGTGGCTCGTCCCGCCGTACCTGATCCTGATGGCCCTGATCCTGCTCCCCTCCTCCGGCCGCCCTCGGGGCGGACCGGCCGAGGTTGGCCCGGACTCGGCGGACACCCTTGGGCCGGGCCTCCCGGTCGAAGATTCCGCCGGTCGGGCGACCCCGGAGACGTCCCCGGCCTCGGCCGAGGCGTCGGTCGGGACGGATCGGGCCGCCGACTCGCCCCCCACCCGGGGGCGTCGAGGCAAGGGGAGGGCGCGGAAGGCGAAGCAGGCCGTCGAGCCCATCGAGGCGACCTGGATCGAAGTCGCGCCCGGTAAATTCGTCCGGTCCGAAGGGCCGAGGTCGTCGGCCGAGGCCGGACCCCATGATCCCATGGGAGTCCCGGTCGAGGCCCCGAGCACGCCGCAACCGCCGCAGGCCGACGAGGCCAACCCCCTCGATCGGGCCGAGGCCCCGGGATCGGACGAGGCGTCTCCCGACGTCGAATCCGCCCGGCCAGCCGAAGCCCTCGCCGAGGAGCCCAGCTTCGTCGGAGCCGAGCCGGCCGAGGATGCCTTGCCCGATTCCGACCCCGTCGGAAATCCGGAGGGCAACCCGGCCGGGGAAGTCCTCGCATCGGGGTCGACGGCAACCTCGGAGTTCGCGGAAGGATCCGAATCGTCCGGGATCGAAGGATGTCCCTCGGCCGCCGACGGCATCGCGCCGCAGGTCGAAGGGGCTTCGTTCGAGACCGAGGCGGCTCATCCCGAAGCCGACTTCGAGGCCGAAGTCGACCGGAACTGGTCCGAGTCGGAAGTCGAGGGATCGGAGCCGGGCGACGCACCGGCCTTCGAAGACCTTGCCCCGAGCCCACCGATCGAGTCGATCGACCTCGCTGCCGAGGCGGTCGACCCGTCGGAATCCGCCCCGTCGGAATCGTCCGGCTTCGAAGAAGGGCCGATGGTCCGGGCAAGGTTGCCCGAGCCCGAGGTCCCGATCGAGGCCATCGACCCGACGGGATCGGATGAGGGCGAAGCGGCCGAGGTCCCGGAGGCCATCGAGTCGTCCGAGCTTCCCGATCCCGAGCCCACCGACTGGACTTCCCTCGCCGATGTCGCGACGGAGATCGTTGATGAGTCGATGGAATCCTTCGAAGGGGAAGATCCGACCGAGATCGCCGTCGACGAGACGGTCCTCGACGACGCCGGAACCTTCGATGGCCCCGGCGACGAACCCGACGAGACTCCCGCCGAGGCCCTCCTCGATCCGGAAGCCCTCCCGGGCGTCCCGGGCGGCTCGGCCTGGTGGCCCAGGCGCATCGCTCCCAGGGCCAGGACCCGCGATGGGCACGACCGCCGAGCGACCTCCAACCTGCCGCCTCATCGGCGGCTCGTCCGGTCTCGAGGCCCGGCCCATCGGCCGCCCGACCCCCGACGCATCACGCGCCGAGGGGCCGGCCGGCCCCGCCAGATCACCCGGACGTTCCCTCCCCGATCGCCCCCAGGAACCCGTCTCTCGGGGCGGAGCATGCTGATGATTTAATTTTTTGAACTTGTCAGTACATTTGTCATCGATATCCGGCGTTGGTCCCCTCAATGCGACAGGCCGTTGATCGTCGATCCGGAATCCGTTCAACTGACAGGCTCCCGGGCCGCTCGGGACGATGATCCCCCAAGGCCCCTTCCACTTGTAACGCACCAGGGAGCAATGAGATGCGCCGATGGATCTTGCCGATCGTCGTGCTGGCCGGGGCCTCGACGATCCCCGCCAGGGCCGACGAGCCCTCGAAGCCGGTCAAGCTGCTGATCATCACCGGGAACACCCACTCGGCCCACGACTGGAAGACGACCACGCCGGCCCTCGACGAGGTTCTCTCGAAAGGCGGGAAAATCGACGTCGACGTCACCACCACCCCGGCCACCGACCTGACCGACGAGAACCTCGCCAAATATGACGTTCTGCTGCTCAACTACTACGACTTCAAGACGGCCGAAGCGAAGCCCGAGACCAACTGGTCCGAGTCCAACAAGGCGGCCTTGCTCAAGGCGGTCCACGACGGAGGCAAGGGGCTGGTCCTGATCCACCACGCCTCGGGGGCGTTCACCAAGCCGAACTGGGTCGAGTTCGAGAAGGCCGTCGGCGGCTGGCGGACCCAGGGGTTCCACGGCCCGGCGCACGACTTCACCGTCAAGAGGTCCGACAGCCCCCACCCGATCTCCGAAGGGGCTCCCGCCGAGTTCGCCCACGTCACCGATGAGCTGTACCAAAATTGCCTGGTGCCCCCCGGCAGCGTCGTCCTGGCGACCGCCTATTCCGACCCCTCCAAGCCCAAGGGGACCGGCAAGGACGAGGTCGTGATCTGGGCGAGCACCTACGGCAAGGGGCGAATCTTCGAGAACGTCCTGGGTCACGACGCCGCAACCATCCAAGACCCGGGCTTCCAGACCTGGACCCGCCGAGGCGTGATCTGGGCCGCCACCGGCAAGGTCCCCTCGGACCTGAAGTGACCAAGGCCCGCTCGCCTCGCGGACCGAACGAACCCAAGCGGCCCACAAACCCCAACCGAAAAACAACTTAAGACCAAACACCGGGGCTCCCGAATCCCGCCGGATGCCCCGGTTCGCCCCGCGCCTAACGAACCCGGGCTCCCGCGCGACCCGGTTGATGGTCGAGAAAAAACGAACCCAACGACCGATCGTTCTCGTCGACAACGCGGTGACCTCCCCCGGGAAAAACGAACCCAAGGCTCGATGAGTGCCGGGCAGGCGGAAGCCCGCCCGGACTCCCGCCTTCCGATCATCTTCCTCCGATCGGGTCTGATCTTATCCCTGTTTCCCGGGCCGAGATCCCGGAATGACCAGTCGCCGAGGCGGCTTCGATCGTCGATAATGGAGGCGGAGGAGCCCCGAGTGTCCCGGGAGGCGCGAGGATGGCGGCCGGTCAGCGCGATTACAGCAAGGCCCGGCTGACCCGGCACGCCCTCGAGCGGTTCGTCGGACGCTTCAACGTCGAGCCCGATTCGGCCGAGTCCCAGCTCAGGGACGCGCTGGCGAGGACGCGTCGGCTCGGGCGGAACCCGGAGAACGAAGCCGTGGCCGTCCTGGCGATCCACCGGGGGAAGGTCCTGGTCGCGATCCTCAACGCTTCGAGCTGCCTGACCGTCCTGACCTGGCCCCAGTTCGAGCCCAGGATGCCCGAGTTCGGCCGGCCCAGGCTCCCTCGAAAACGAGGGCGGATGTTCCGGAGGCTAGCCGGGCCGAGACCAGACGAGATCCCATAAGCGGTGGATCGGGCTGGTTCTTCGGGCCGAAGATTGAGACGGCCCATCAGCGATTAGGCATCATTGCCGCCAGATCTGGCTTCCCTGCCGTTGACAATGGTGAATCGCCGTCTTATTTTTTAATCTCAGGGATGTAGGAGCGAAGCGTAAATCAGCTCGATTGGACATCTATAACACAAGACGCCCCGTCTTAAGCATCGCACGACGACGTCTGGTGCTTCTCTCTCCAAGGTGGAGTTGACGATGCTGACAACAGTCTCCCTGGCGAGGACCGCGAATCCGGTTTGCCATCGCATCCTCCTGGCCGACGATAACGGATTATTGAGGACCGCCGTCCAGGGCATGATCGGCCTGTTGGGCCATCTGGCCGAGGCGGTGAGCAATGGTCGAGAGGCGGTGGAGCAGGCGGCTCGCGTCGAGTACGACATCATCTTCCTCGATCTCCAGATGCCCGAGATGGGCGGGATCGAGGCCGCTTCGATGCTCCGGCGTGGCCGAACCGAAGGGCGTCCCTGGCTCATCGCCCTCTCGGCGGATGATGGGGGCGTCGTCGATCATCGAGCCGCCGGCCTGGATGATTTCGTCGCGAAGCCGATTCGCATGGACGATCTCCGTCGCATCTTCCGACGCTATGATTCCCGAGGGCGCGGACGAGATCCGACCTGACCGAATCGACGCGACGGCCCACGGACCGTCTCGCTGGCTCGAAGATTCCGAGGGACCTGCGGGAGGTTGAATGAACTCCGTCGAGCCGACCCGGTGGGACGAACAGCGGCTCGCCCGGGCCAGGCGAGCCTCGACGTGGGCGGGGACCTTTTGCGTTGGCCTGGGTGCCTTGGTCCTGGTCGGTTTGGCTCTCGACATCCCGACACTGAGGGGCGTCCTGAACGGCTGGGCCACGATGAAAGCCAATACAGCCCTGGCGTTCGTGGCCGCGGGGGCCTCGCTCTGCCTGGTCGGCGGCCCTGCTCGACTGACGACCGCGAGCCTGGTCCTGGCGGCCGTCGTCGCCTCGATCGGCCTGCTCACCCTCGGGGAGTATCTGGCGGGTGTCGACTTGGGCCTCGACGAATGGCTGATCCGGGTCGATCCGGCGGGGATCCAGGAGCTCCATCCCGGCCGGATGTCCCCGGTCTCCGCCTTGAATTTCGCCGTCGTCGGCCTCGCCCTCCTGCTCCTGAACGCGAGGATCGGGCGTTGGCGAGCCCTCGGGCAGTGGGCCACCCTCATCCCGGCCATGACCTCCTTGCTGGCATTGGTCGGCTATGCCTACGGCGTCCAAGGGATGTATCAATTCCAGCAATTCTCGTCGATCGCGGTCCACACCGCCCTGGGATTCGTCGTCCTCTGCGGGGGCCTCCTGCTCGTCCGGCCGACCGGCGGGCCGATGGCCGTCGTCCTGGATGACTCGCTGGGTGGCGTCATGGCCCGCCGCCTCCTGCCGACCCTGCTAATCCTCTATTTCTTCATCGGCTGGCTCCGCCTGATGGGGAGCCGGCGCGGGCTGTTCGGCGAAACCTTCGGCATCTCATTGCAGGTCGTCACGAGCACGGTGGTCACGACCGGCCTGGTCTGGTGGAATGCCCGCTCGCTGAACTTCTTCGATCGGGGACAGCGACGGATGCTGGACCGGCTCCGCCAGGGCGAGGCCCGCTCCCGACAGATTGCCGAGGGGCTCCCCCAACTGGTCTGGACCTGCCGATCCGACGGGTACTGCGACTACTTGGGCCGCCAGTGGGTCGAGTACACCGGCGTCCCCGAGGAGGATCAGCTCGGCTTCCGGTGGTCCGATGCGGTCCACCCCGGCGATCTCCCCGGCCTGATGGAGCACTGGGGGGAATGCATCAAGAGCGGCGGTTTCCTCGACGTCGAGTTCCGGATCCGCTCCGCTTCCGGGGAGTACCGATGGTTCAAGACGCGGGGGCTGCCCCTCCGGGACGACTCGGGGGCGATCGTCAAGTGGTTCGGCACGAACACCGACATCCACGACGAGCGCCTCCAGGCCGAGGCCTTGCGCGAGAGCGAGGAACGCCTCCGGCGAGTCCTCAAGGCCGCCCGGCTCGGCCACTGGGAATGGGACCTGGCGGACGACTGGATGACCTATCAAGGCGGGGCGACCTCGGTTTATGGCCGGCCCGACCGGATCTCGTTCGTCTCGATCATCGAGTTCCTCGAAGCCAGCCATCCCGATGATCGGCCCGGCCTGAAGGCGGCCCTCGAGCGGAGCATCGCGGACGACGCCCCTTTCGAGACCGAGTTCCGGATCGTCCACCTCGACGGCTCGGTCCGCTGGCTCGCCAGCAAGGGGGGCGTGTCCCGCGACCCGGAAGGGCGAGCCATCCGGATGGCCGGCGTCAACATCGACATCACCGAGAAGAAAGAGGCCGAGGCCCAGATCCGCCGGCTCAACGAGGACTTGGAGCGGAGGGTGGCCGAGCGGACCGCCGACCTCGCCCTGGCGAATGCGCTGCTACGCGAGGGGGAGGAGCGATTCCGAGGGGCCTTCGACGCCGCCGCCATCGGCGTGGCCCTGGTCGCCCCGGACGGTCGGTGGCTCCAGGTCAACGACTCGGTCTGCCAGATCGTCGGATACTCCGAGGCGGATCTGCTCGGCCGGTCGTTCCAGGAGATCACCCATCCCGACGACCTCGAAACCGACCTCGATCAGGTCCGCCGGGTCCTCGCCGGAGAGATCCGCTCGTTTCAGATGGAGAAGCGCTATTTCCACCGGGATGGGCACGTCGTCTGGGTCCTCCTGAGCGTCTCGCTGGTCCGCGACGCCGAAGGGAGCCCGCTCCACTTCGTCTCGCAGATCCAGGACATCACCGAGCGGAAGCGGTTCGAGGCGGAACTCCTCGCGGCCCGCGACCAGGCGATGGCCGCCACTCGGGCCAAGGCGGAGTTCCTGGCCAACATGAGCCACGAGATCCGGACCCCGATGAATGGGGTCATCGGGATGACCGAACTCCTGCTGGACACCCAGCTCGACGACCTCCAGCGCGACTACTCCGAGACCATCCGATCCAGCGGCGAGGCCCTGCTGACGGTCATCAACGACATCCTCGATTTCTCGAAGATCGAGGCCGGCAAGCTGAGCCTGGAGGCGACCGGGTTCGGCCTCCGGACGCTCATGGAGGAGGTCTCCGACCTGCTCGCCCCGAGGGCCCACCAGAAGGGGCTGGAGCTGATCTGTCGGGTCGATCCCGAGGTCCCCGACCGGCTCGTGGGAGACCCCGGCCGGATCCGACAGATCCTCACCAACCTGGCCGGCAACGCCGTCAAGTTCACCGACAAGGGCGAGGTCGTCCTGGAGGCCCGGCTTATCGGCAAGGACGAGGGCCGGGCGACCTTCAAGGTCTTCGTCCACGACACCGGGGTCGGCATCCCCGAGGATCGACAGGCCGAGGTGTTCGAAAGCTTCACCCAGGTCGACGGGGGGAGTAACCGGCGATTCGGCGGGACCGGGCTCGGCCTGACCATCTGCCGGAGCCTGGTCGGGATGATGGGGGGGACCATCGGCCTGGAGAGCCGGCCCGGCCGGGGCAGCACGTTCTGGTTCGAGCTGCGACTGGGCTTCGAGGCCGATGAAGGCGACCAACCCAGGCCCGACATCGCCGATTTCCGGGTGCTGGTCGTCGACGATCACGAGACCAACCGGACGGTCGCCCGCGAGATCCTCCTGTCGTGGGGCTGCCGGTCCGATGAGGTCTGTTCGGGGGCCGAGGCGCTGCTGAAGCTCATGCGCAGCCCCGAGGACGATCCCTACCGGCTCGTCCTCCTGGACCACGACATGCCGGGGATGGATGGAGATCGGACCGCCAGGGCCATCCGGGCCTCCTCTCGGCACTCGCGGACCCCGCTGGTCCTGATGTCATCGCTCGGCCAGTCCCGCGTCGGCGACGAGCCCGAGGCCGGGCTCTTCTCCGCGGTGCTGACCAAGCCCCTGCGCCGCTCCCAGCTCTACAATGCCCTCTGCCGGGCGACGGACGGGAACCCCGACTCGTCCCGAAGGCCGGGCTCTCCCACAGTCGCCGGGGAGTTGAAGCTCCCTCGACCGCTCTTCGTCCTGCTGGCCGAGGACAACGACGTCAATCGTCGGGTCGCGACCGGGATGGTCGAGCGGCTCGGGGGCAGGATCGAGGCCGTCCGGAACGGGCGGGAGGCGGTCGAGGCGCACGATCATGGCCGCCACGACCTGATCCTGATGGACGTGCAGATGCCCGAGATGGACGGCCTGGCCGCCACCCGGGCCATCCGAGAGGCGGAGAAGGCCACGGGCGTCCGCATCCCGATCGTCGCGCTGACCGCCCACGCGATGCAGGGGGACCGCGAGCGGTGCCTGATCGCCGGGATGGACGACTACCTCACCAAGCCGCTCCGCCCCGCCCCGCTCCTCGAGGCCCTGATCGCCTGGGGGATCGGGGGGAAGGCCCCTCGGGATCGGGATGTGGTCGAACCACCGACCGATCTCCGATCCTTCCGCCTGGAATCCCTCCGAGAGTCCTGCGGGAATGACCCCGAGATCATCCGCGACGTGCTCGGCCTGATCCTCGAGGAGACCCCGGAACGCCTCGATCGCCTGGACGCGGCGATCGCGACGGGCGACCGCCCCCGGATCGTCTGGGAGGCCCACAGCCTCAAGGGAGGGTTCCTGACCATCGGGGCCGAGGCCCTGGCCTCCGCCTGCCAGGAGTTGCTGGCCCTCGGCGAAGCGGCCGATTCCCGGGCCATCGAGGAGGCCAGCCGGCCGATCCGCGGCCATTGGGAGCAGTTGAAGGGAGAGGCCACCCGCTTCACCGAATCCCTCGCGATGGCCTGAGAGCCGAGAGCGAGTTCGCTGCCGACCGGGAGGGGATGGCCGATCGATCCCTCGGCGCCGGCCATCCCGCCACCCTCCCGAATCCTCCGGATTTCACGCGTGAATCAGCAACCCGATCCGCTCGGGGAGCTGTTCGGCGACGGCCTGGATGACGTCTCCCTTCATGGCCTTCCAGAGGGTCCCCCTTCGGGTGGTGCCCAGGAGCAGGAGGTCTGCGCCGTGGGTGACGGCCATGTCGAGGATGGCCTCGGGGATGTCCCGGGCGACCCCGTAGAGGAGCCTCAGCGGGACGCCGTTCTCCTGCGACTGGGCCCGGAGGCGATCGAAGAGGTCCAGGGCGTCGGAATCCTCGGCCAGGGTCGGCGGGGCGGTCGAGCCCATCGGGGTGACGGCCAGGTGGCGGATGAAGAGGATGTCGAGCTCGGCCTGGCGATTCTTGCACTCCTTGATCGCGAAGTCGATCAGGCGGGGGTTGCCCGTGGTGGCCACCATGATCCGCTCCTTGGGGCTGTACTCCCCCTTGAGGATCATCCTGGGCTTGGCCGGCGCGGCCTCGAGGGTCGGGGCCTCGGGCGGGGCCAGCAGGATCGCCCGGTATTTCTGGGTCTCGTAGCTGGCATAGCCCATGATCAGGGCCACGATCGACGACGGGATGAACGCCCGCCAGTCGTCGCCCATGATCAGGGCGATCCCCAGCTCGGCGGCGACGGCCGAGGCCGCGAAGGCCATGTAGCCGATCCGGGTCGATCGCTCGATCGGCACGACCTTGTTGGAGACGATCGTCACCAGGCGCCCGGCCAGGCCGGTCACGAGGACGATCAGGGCGAAGCTCCGGGCCGCCGGCTTCTCCAGGGTGATCGTCAGGCCGATGGCCAGCATGATCGCCGTCAGGCCGAGCATGAAGGCGCGTTCGAAGGTCTTGAGCTCGAGCTGGCGATTGGTCGAGGTCGAGGCCAGCGTGATCGAGATCGCCCCGACCACGCCGATCGCGTAGAGCCCGGCCAGCTTCTCGACGTCGGGGAAGAGGACCACCACCAGCGCCGGGATCACCGCGGCGACCACCAGCGGGATCTTGGGCATCCCGAACCGGTTCAGCTTGGCCAGCGCCTTGGGAAGCTCCTTGTCGCGCGAGAGCATGAACTGGGTCGAGACCAGCGCCCCGATCGCCGTGTTGACCGCCGAGAGCAGCAGGGCCGCGAAGACCACCGAGGCCACCGCTGCGAAGCCCGGGCTGATGTAGTGCGAGGCGATCTGCTTGAGCATGTCGCCGGTGTGCGCCAGGTCGCCGTTGGGCAGCTTCTCGAAGAGGATCTCGTCGGGCAGCGAGGTCATCGCCAGGGCCAGGATCAGGTTCAGGATCACGATCTCGATCAGGACCGGCAGGATCGCCTTGCGCGCGGTCTTCTCGACCGGCTGGACCATGATCCCGGTCATGTTGGCGATCGCCTCCACCCCCGAGAGCGCCAGGACGATCTCGGTGAACCCGATCCAGGATCGCGCCACCCCGTGCTTGAACGGGGACTCCACCCTCGCGAACGCCTCGCCCAGGTGGGGCAGGCAGGCCACGCCGATGACCAGGGTCAGGACCACCGTGGCCAGGGCCACGAACATGGCGATCGTCCCGGTCTTGGTCGGCCCGAAATAGTTGAGCCAGCCGATCGCCAGGATCGTCAGGGTCGCCGCCAGGGCGTCCAGCGGGATCCCCCCCGAGGTCCCGATCCCCCGGATGCTCAGGTAAAACCCGTTGATCCCCAAATAATGGAAGGCGTCGAGGCACGAGAGCGAGGCCGTGACCACGTAATCGGCGCAGAGCAGGAGCCCGCCGACGACGGCCAAGAGCTGCGACCTCCGCTGGGCCGAAGAGTAGACGCCGCCCCCGTCGGGGAAGAGCCGGCAGATGATCTCGTAGCTCCAGCCGACCCCGATCATCAGCAGGCACATCGCGGCGACGTACCAGAACGACGCCCGATAAGTGAACGCGAAGGCGAGGCCCAGCACGTAGAGCCGGCTCGTCCCCCAGTCGCCGAAGAGCATCGGTCCCGCATGATACCAGCGCAACTCGCGCGGACGTTCCCCGGTGGTCAGCATTGTCGACCGATTTCACTCCGCTAGGGGGGTTGGAGGACCGGAGGATGGGGGCCGGCCTGTCGAGGCCGGGAGTCGCCGAACCGGGAGGGTTCGGCGGCGAGAATACCCCTCGGACGCCTGCGAGGTTAGCTGACGGGCTCGGGGCCGAAGGTGCCCCGTCAAGACCGGTGGACGTCCCGGCCCGGATTAGCCCCGGGGGCCCGAGATAGGCCCCATTGGTTCCCCCGCCCCCCTGGCCTTCAAGGGGTTCGGCGATCTGTTCTACCGCGGTCCGTAGGCCGAGTCAGATTGGAATCCATCGGCGGGATCTTCGTCAAGGGGAAGGTGGGACCGCCCCGGCCTTCGGTGGCCGCAACGCGACATTCCGGCCGGCGGGATGCCCGGCCGGTCGACGCCCCGGCCCGCTTCGTGAACAATACAATCCGCCCACCGATCCGGGGTGGCGGCTCATCAATCTCGATACACTCCTCGATCCGCGGGGTACCGCGATCTCCGCTCTGTCTCCCCGCAAGCTCGATCCGCGAAGGGCCGGAACCATGCTCGATTCTCGACCGAGGGCGCTCATCGGACTCCTCCTGATCGCGATCGCCGGGGCGGCCCCGCCGGTCCGGAAACGCCCGCCGATCGAGCGGATGGGCACGGATCACCTGAAGGCGACCCACGCGGATGCCCTGGCCATCCGGGCCTCGCGGTCGACGATCCCGGCGATCCCCGGGCTCCGGGACTACCGGGCGATCTTCCACGCCCACGCCGAGGACTCGGCCCACACGGGGGGGACTCGCCCGGAGATGCTCGCCGAGGCGAAGCTCGCCGGGGTCGACGCGATCTTCCTCAGCGACCACCACCGACCGCCCCGGGATTTCGTCGAGAATAGCTGGCGAGGCCTCCACGATGGCGTCCTCTTCGTGCCGGGGTCCGAGGCCCGGGGGTTCCTGCTCGCCCCGACCCGGTCGATCCTCGGGCGGATGGACGACCCGACCCTCGAACTCCTCAAGGCCGCCCGGGCCGACGGCGGCCTGGCCTTCCTCTCGCATGTCGAGGAGCGGCCCGATCACGAGATGGCGGACCTCGACGGGATGGAGATCTACAACCGCCATGCCGACGCCAAGAAGGATCAGGCGGGCCTGGTCTCGCTGGTCCTCCGGTTGACCGATCCGACCTCGTTAAGCGTCCTTCAAGACGACCTCCAGGCCTATCCCGACGAGGTCTTCGCCGCCCAGGTGGAATATCCCGACGACTACCTGGCCAAGTGGGACCGCGAGACGAAGGCGAAGCGGCTCACGGGCGTGGCGGCGAACGACTGCCACCACAACCAGGTCCTCCTGGTGAAGAAGGTGGACGACGAGACGGTCCTGGTCGGCACGAACGTCGACCGGGACGACCAGATGAGGCGAGTCTCCGCCACCCTCCGCCCCGGGATCCGGGAGATGACCCGAGGGCGATCGGCGGGCGAGATCGTGGCCCGTCTCGACCTCGACCCCTATCACCGGTCGTTCCGGGACGCCAGCACCCACATCCTCGCCCCCGAATTGACCGAACCGGCCCTCCGCGCCGCCCTGGTCGAGGGGCACGCCTACGTCTCGCACGACTGGATCTGCGACCCGACCGGGTTCCGGTTCGAGCTGATCTCCGGTTCGGGGGCGAGGTCCATCCTGGGCGACGAGATCCGGTTCTCGCCCGGAGGTCGGATCGAGGCGAGGTTCCCCGCCCCTTGCAAGATCCGCCTGATGGAGGGGGGACGCGTCGTCGCCGAGGCGACCGGGGATCGGATCGAGGTCCCGGTGGAGGCGCCGGGGGTCTTTCGGGTCGAGGGCTGGCTGACCCTCGACGGCGAGGATCGGGGATGGATCTACTCCAACCCGATCTACGTCCGTGCCGACGACCCCGCCCTGCCCTGATCGGCCCAGGGGGTCCCCGGAGTGACTCCTGGGCGCGGACCCTCCTTGACGGGGGCATCATCTCCTCTAGAGTGGGTTTAACACTCGCCCTTTCCTCGTGCCACTGACCCCGGGATCTGTCCTCCGATGTCGAACGTCCATGCCATGCCGGTCATGCTCGGGGTCCTCGCCATCCTGGCGGTCGCCTACCGATACTACAGCGCCTTCCTGGCGGCGCGGGTCGCGGCGCTGGACGACTCGCGAGTCACCCCGGCCCACGAGTTCAACGACGGGCAGAACTTCCACCCGACCAACCGCTGGGTCCTCTTCGGGCACCACTTCGCGGCGATCTCGGGGGCGGGCCCGCTGATCGGGCCGGTCCTGGCAATCCAGTTCGGCTACCTGCCGGGCCTGATCTGGCTGGTGGTGGGCGTCTGCCTGGCGGGGGCGGTCCAGGACATGATGGTCCTGGCCATCTCGGTCCGTCGGGGGGGCAAGAGCCTCGCCGGGCTGGCCCGTCAGGAGATCGGCCCGGTGGCGGGGGTGGCGACCACCCTGGCCATTCTTTATGTGATCATCATCGCGCTGGCGGGCCTGGGGATCGTGGTGGTCAAGGCGCTGGGGGGCGAGGAGGTCGCGATGAAGGCGGGGACTCGCCTGGTCTATCCCGCCGAGACCTCGATCACCACGGAGGCCGCCCGGGGCCAGTCCCGGATCTACGACGTCCCTCCCGAGTCGACCTACCACTACGGCGAAGGCCCCGACGAGTCGCTGCGGTTCCACGAGTCGTTCCGCCTGGCCGTGCCCGAGGGGGAGTCGCTGGCGAAGTCCGACGGGGCCGAGGGGTTCGTCCTGCCCAAGGGGGCGAAGCGGCTGGTCCCGGGAAGTTCCTGGGGGGCGTTCACCATCGCCTGCACGATCCCGATCGCCTTCGCGGTGGGCTGGTACATGTACCGGTTCCGCAAGGGGAAGGTGGTCGAGGCGTCGGTCCTGGGGGCCTTGATGGTCCTGGGGGTGACGGTCCTCGGGGCGTCGATCCCGGGGTCGAGCCTGGAGCCCTATTTCTCCTGGAGCAAGGCGCAGACGACCTACGCGATCGCCGGTTACGGCTTCGTGGCGTCGATCCTGCCGGTCTGGCTCCTGCTCTGCCCGCGTGATTACCTGTCGAGCTTCCTGAAGGTCGGGACGATCGCCCTGCTGGTCGTGGGAGTCTGCGTGGCCAACCCGACTTTGGAGGCCCCGATGGTGAACCACCAGTTCGCCTCGGGGGGCGGGCCTTACTTCGACGGGCCGATCTTCCCGTATGTCTTCATCTGCATCATGTGCGGGGCGGTCTCGGGCTTCCACGCGCTGGTGTCCTCGGGGACGACGCCGAAGATGATCGACCGCGAGGGGGACGTCCGGATGATCGGCTACGGGGCGATGCTGATGGAGGGCCTGGTGGGGATCGTGGCCCTGATCGCGGCGGCGGCCCTGCCCAACTCGATGTATTACGACATCAACATCGACCTGGCCCGGAAACCCCAGTTCCAGCAGGCCTTGAAGGCGCTGGACGTCGACCACGACGGCGGGGGCGAACTCGTCCAGATGGAGAAGGACGTCGAGGAATCCCTGCACGGCCGGACCGGCGGGGCGGTGACGCTGGCGGTGGGGATGGCGCGGATCTTCTCGGGGGCGATGCCGGGCCTGAAGGGCCTGATGAAGTACTGGTATCACTTCGCGATCATGTTCGAGGCCCTGTTCATCCTGACAACGATCGACACCGGCACGAGGATCGGCCGGTTCCTGGTCCAGGAGGTCCTGGGCAAGTTCTGGAAACCGCTGGGAGATCTCGACCGGCTGGGCTCGTCGGTCCTGGCGACGGCCCTGGTGGTCTGCGGCTGGGGCTACTTCATCCTGACGGGATCGGTCGAGACGATCTGGCCGATGTTCGGCGTGGCAAATCAACTCCTGGCGGTGGTCGCCCTGGCGGTGGTCACCACGGCGATCGTGAACTCGGGCCGGGCGCGGTATGCCTGGGCCACGGTCCTGCCGATGTGCTTCGTGGCCACGACCACGAGTTCCGCCGGCTACCTGGAGATCACCGGCAAGTTCCTCCGGATGACCCGGGTGGCCGAGACAGCCCTGAAGGGCTGGATCAACATCGGCCTGACCGTGATGCTGATCGGCCTGGTGGCGGTCATCCTGGTCTCGGCCGTCTCGAAGTGGGCCGCGGCGCTCCGGGCGGGCAAGGCGATGCAGGCCTGATTGACAGCCAAATGAATGAGGGCCGATGCCGATCCGGCGGATCGGCATCGGCCCTGAGTATCGCCCGTCATCGAGGGAAGATCAGCCCGCCTGGATCTCGCTGTCCGAGGCGCGATGCTTGGAGTTGGGGTTCATCACGCTGTGGTGAATCCCGTAGCCGAAGTAGATCAGGAACCCGATCCCCAGCCAGACGAACAGCCGGACCCAGTTCTCCCAGGGGAGCGAGAACATCAGGAGCAGGCAGATCGCGATCCCGAGGATCGGGACCAGCGGGACCAGGGGGACCTTGAACGGACGCTCGGCGTCGGGGTGGGTCCGCCTCATGATCAGGACCGCGGCGCAGACGACCACGAAGGCGAACAGGGTGCCGATGTTGACCAACTCGGCCAGGATCCGGAGCGGGAGCAGGCCCGCCATCAGGGCGACGCAGACGCCGATCAGGATCGTCGACTTGTAGGGCGTCTGGAACTTCGGGTGGATTGCGCTGAAGAAGGCGGGCGGGACCAGGCCGTCGCGGGCCATGGCCAGGAAGATCCGGGGCTGGCTGAGCATCATGACCAGCAGGACCGAGGTGATCCCGGTCAGGGCCCCCAGCGAGATCAGGTACTTGGCCCAGGGGAGCCCCACCTGGCCGAAGGCGTCGGAGATCGGCGCGTCGATGTTGATCTTGTCATAGGGGATCATGCCGGTCAGCACGGCCGAGACGGCGATGTACAGCACCGTGCAGAGGATCAGCGAGGCGATGATCCCGATCGGCACGTCACGCTTGGGATTGATCGCCTCCTCGGACTGGTTCGAGACCGCGTCGAACCCGATGTAGGCAAAGAAGATCGTCGAAGCTCCCGCGAGCATCCCCAGGGGCTCGCCGCTAGTGCCCACCTGGCCGGCGACCGGGTGGCCGAAGAAGCTGATCCCGGTGTAGCCGAACGGGGCGAACGGGGACCAGTTCTCGACGTGGACATAATTGGCCCCGACGACGATCACGAACATGACGACCGACAGCTTGATGATCACCATGACCGAGTTGAACGTCGTGCTCTCCCGGATCCCCTTGACCAGGATCGCCGTGATCGCGAAGGTGATCAAGACGGCCGGCAGGTCGAAGTAGGGCCCCGTCGCGACGAACTTGCCGTCGACCAGGTCGAAGGGGGAGTTCGAAAAGATCGCGGGTATTTGTATCCCGAAGATCTTGATGAAGTCCTGGAAGTAGTGCGACCAGCCGTGGGCGACGGTGGAGGAGGCCACGGCGTATTCGAGGATCAGGTCCCATCCGATGATCCAGGCCATCATCTCGCCGAGGGTCGCATACGCATAGGTATAGGCCGATCCGGCGACCGGGACCATCGAGGCGAACTCGGCATAGCAGAGCGCCGCGAAGATGCAGGCGAGCCCGGCGACGACGAACGAGAGCATCAGGGCCGGGCCGGTCTTGTCGTGCGCCGCCACCCCGGTCAGGACGAAGATGCCGGTGCCGATGATCGCCCCGACGCCGAGGCTGGTCAGGCCGATCGGGCCGAGGACACGCTTCAGGCGGCCTCGCCCCTCCATCTCATTCAGGAGCATGCTCAGGGGTTTTTTCGCGAACAGTTGGCTCATCTCGGGCGAGGCCTCCGGATCATGAACTGATGAGGGGGGTCGGAAATGTCCGTCGATCGACCTTCGGCCTCGGGCGGAGAGGTGCCGGGCGGGCGGGCAGGTGCGTCGGGAGGAGAGAGAGGGCGCCGCCGGGAGGGCGGACGCCCCGGGATTCATCGATAGATGTGGCTTACTTCGACCCGGTCGCCGGCAGTTCCATCACCTCGACCTTGCGGATGGTGACCTTGCTGCCCGGGTCGTGCTGCTGGAAGGCGAAGGCCCCTTCCTTGAACAGCCGGTCGTGGTCGAGGTACTCGTAGAGGAGTTCCCCGTCGACCGTCACCCGGAACTTGGTGACGATCTTCCCCCGATAGTCGACGTCGGACACCTCGACCTCCTGGGTGAACCAGGTGTCGGGCTTGTTGGCGGCCTTGTAGAGGTGGACCAGGGTGTAGAGCGAGCCGGTCTTGATCGGGTCGGCGTGGGTGCTGTTGACCTGGATCTCGTAGCCGTCGGTGAACGAGGGGGTCTTGAGCGACCGGACGTACATGCCCGAGTTCCCCTTGTCGTTGATCTTCAGCTCGACCCGGTACTTGAAGTTCTTGTAGTCGGCCCGGGGACTGTAGAGCATCGAGGCCTCGCCCGAGCCCTCGAGCATGCCGTCCTTGACCTCCCACTTGGTCGTCCGGCCGGGGAGCGGGACGACCTCCCAGCCGCTGAGGGTCTTGCCGTCGAAGAGCGAGACCCACCCCCCTTCGGCTGCGGGCTCGCGGGCTTCTTCGGCATCCACGGGGGCGAGCCAGCCCAGGGCGAGGCAGGCGGCCATCATCCATCGTCGCGTCATGGGGAAATCTCTCGTTGATGAATCACGCCCGAGGGGCGGGGTTGCGGGTGTCGGTTCGCGGATCGGGCCGGCTCGGTCACTTCCCGGCCGAGGCGGGGAGTTCCATCACCTCGATGTTCTTGATCCAGACCTGGCTGCCGGGGTCGTGCTGCTGGAAGGCGAAGTGGCCCTGCTGGAACGAGTTCTTCTTGTCGACGTAGTCGACGGTGGTCTTGCCGTTGACCTTGATGATGATGTGATTGCCCACGGCCTCGACCTCCTGGGTGAACCAGGTATCGGGCTTGACCAGCATGTCGAAGACCTTGACGTGGTTGTAGAGCGAGCCGGTCTTCACCGGGTCGGTGTGGGTGCTGTTGACCTGGGCCTCGTAGCCGCTCGGGAAGCCGCCTTCCTTCTTGGTCCGGAAATACATGCCCGAGTTGGCCTTGTCGGCGATCTTGAAATCGGCCCGGTACTTGAAGTTCTTGTAGTCGCCCCGGGGGCTGAACAGGTGCGAGGCCGGGCCCGAGCCGTGGATCGCCCCGTCGACGACCTCCCACTTGCCGGTCGAGCCGTCGGCCGTCGTCCAGCCGCCGAGGGTCTTGCCGTCGAAGAGCGAGACCCATCCTTTATCGGAATCCTGGCCCAGGGCATTGGGGGCGAGCCCCAGGGCCAGGGCCCCGAAGGCGACCCAGGCGAATCCGTGACCACGTCGATTCATGGCTTGATCCTTCGAGATGCGACCCAACGGGTGAGGGGTAACGTCGATCCGACGCCGGGGCGGCGTCGGTCGCGGAGAGGCGTGACGCCCGGCAGCCGAATCTAAACCAATCGGCCACGCGATGCCAGAACCCGGCCCGGTGAAGTGGTCGTCCTCCCCTTGCCATCGAGGCCCCGAGCCGCCAGACTCGGGGCGACCGGACCCGTCCGTCCGAGGCGGGCCCGGTCGGGAACCCCAGCCATGACCAGGCCGATCGACCAGCGACCCGACGGCTCCCCCCCGAGCCCGGCCCCCGAGGCCATCGAAGCCCGGAGGACCGCCCGTCGGTTCGACCCCGACCGCCCCTTGCCCGAATCCCTCCTGGCCCGGCTGATCGAGCTGGCCACGCTGGCCCCCTCCCCGTGCAACCTCCAGCCCTGGCGATTCCTGGTGGTCCGCGACCCTCGGAACCGCCGGAGGCTCCGCGCCTGCACCTACGGGGACGCCCGGCTCACCGAGGCCCCCGTCGTCCTGGTCGTCCTGGCCTATCGCCACCCCGACCGGACCGACCTGGGAGCGGTGGTCGATCGCCAGCTCGCCCTCGGGGCAATCAGCCCCGAGGACGCCGCGAGGGTCCGGGCCACCGCCGCCCGGACCTGGTCCCGGATCCCCGACCCGATTCGGCCCGCGCTCATGGCCTCGGCCGCCCTGATGATCGCCGCCGAGTCGCTGGGCCTGGCCTCGGCCTGGATCGACGAGATCATCGAGGAGGAGGCCCGCCGAGCCTTCGGGATCCCCGACGACCACGCCCTCGGCGGGCTCCTCGCCCTGGGCTTCGCCGCCGACCAGGCCCCCTTCCCCGGCCGGCTCGGGCTCGATCAGGTCTGCTTCGACGAATACTTCGGACTGCCCTGGGAGGTGCCTCAAAGCTTCGAAGAGGGCTCGGCCTATTTCTCCTCCCTCTCCCCCTGGGAGAGGGCCGGGGTGAGGGGCTTCGAAAATCCCTCGACACCCGACGACCCCATTTCGAATCTCGGCGGCGAGGCGACGAGCCCTCACCCCGGCCCTCTCCCAGGGGGAGAGGGAGGCAGAAAATCGCCTGGAATCCCGGATGACTCCGCCCAGGGCGACCCGGGCCCGATCGACGCTTCCCCGCTGGATCGAGGGGAGGAGCCGGAGTAAAATGGGCGGGTCGATTCTCCCTCTCGAATCCCCCGATCCCCCGAGCTTCGCCATGACCGCGACCCGGCCCCATCGACGACTCTGGACGGCTCCCCTGGTGCTGATCGCGCTCTCGGTCGTCGCCCGGGCGGTCGACCAGCCCCCCACGCCGACCAATACCGCGGTCGCCCCCGAGCCCCGGGCGGGTGCCTGGATGAAGCTCCACGGGGAATTCCTGGAACGGGCGAGCCGGGGGGATGTCGGCCTACTCTTCCTGGGCGACTCGATCACCGCGGGCTGGAGCTCGACCGGTCAGGAGGTCTGGGATCGGCACTACGCCCCCCGGAAGGCGGCCAACTTCGGGATCGGCGGCGACCGGACTCAGCACCTCCTCTGGCGGCTCGATCACGGCGAGGTCGACGGGATCAAGCCCAAGGTCGTCGTCCTGATGGCCGGCACCAACAACCTGGGGAACAACACCGAGGAGCAGGTCATCGAGGGCGTGTCCACGGTCGTCGCCCGGCTCCGGAGCAAGCTCCCCGACTCGAAGATCCTGCTCCTGGGGATCTTCCCCCGGGGGGCCAGCCTGGTCCCCTCCCAATCCTTCGCCGAGCCCGACCCCCGAGTCGCCCGGGTCAACAAGCGGCTCGCCAAACTCGTCGAGGACCCCTCGGTGACGTATCTCGATATCGGCGAACGCTTCCTCGACAAGGAAGGCCACGTCTCCAAGGCCATCCAGCCCGACTTCCTCCACCTCACCCAAAAGGGCTACCAGATCTGGGCCGACGCCATCGAGCCGACCCTCTGGGAGATGATGGACGAGTCGCAGTAAAGTGGCCTGCCATTTGGCTCTCTCACCCCCACAGGACCTGGTTACCGATCCCCTTCATTTGTCCATCATCTAGACCTTGGTCGTGAGCTTCCAATCGTAGGGGTTTCGACGATGCATAATGAGAGGAGTGTTACCAACTGAAATCGTTCAATGTCTCGGAAGACGCGATTGTATTGACTTCCTATTATGTTGCCGAGCGGCAATTGCCCATAGTTGAAGTCAGCCACGAGGACGATGAAGAAGGTGGAAGCCTTTGGCAGTTCCATTGTGGTAACGGCGATTACTCCATGGAGCGAATGCGTCTGGTTCGACTTGATACGATATTGGCAATCGATCCAAGCGTTCTGGAAATCAGCGATCTCAGCATGGGGGCCAGGGCCAAGCGTGCGGGGAAAAGCTCGCCGTGGGTCATTGAATAAGTCATAGCCATTCGTGGCCTTCCGCAGTGACGCTTAGGACGCCACGAATCCCCGAATACGCCTGTCGAGCACCGAAATGGTGAGCCGCCAAAGCGTGATCGGATGCGCGAGTCCAATGAATGCTCTTAGATCAATTTACTGGTATAAATGAAGTCTAAATCATGGACAAATACAAGGCTTTAAAAGATCAAGTCGAGAAATCCGGATTTACTGTATGGGAGAACGATCACGATGTTGCCATCGATCGAATCGTGCTTTCCCGTGGAGTGGAAGGCAATAGTTTTTGGGTCTCTCGATCAGAAGAGAAGGGCTGGATTCTTGGAATGTGGGGTCCGGCATATTACCTCGTCCCCGATGAAATCGATATCGCTAAAATGTGCTTATCCTTGCTTCGGTCCACTCGCGAAACTCTTCCGGATGTAAATGCCGCGTTCAAACGAAAGTTTAAATTAAAGCAAATTCCAGAAAGTGATTGGTAGGTCGCATTCCGCTACTTCTTGGATATCTGCCAGATGAAGTCCGGCCTGTTTTATCCTCTCCGGACCTTGTACCCAACCCCCTTCAAGGCCGCCTCGGCCGGACCGAGATGATCCCCTTGCAGCTCGATCGTCCCGTCCTTGAGGGTCCCGCCGGTCCCGCATCGGGCCTTGAGTTTGGCCGCTAATTCTTCCAGGTCGTTCCCCTCGGGGTCGAGACCCGAGACGGCCGTCACAACCTTCCCCTTGGGGCGTTTCTCCAGCTTGAGGCGGGCGGTCTGCGAGGCGGGATCGAGGCGGACCGGCTCGACGACCGGGGGCGGGCACTGGCAATCGGCTTCGAGCTTCCCGCACCGGTCGCAGGTCGGGGGGCGGTCCCAGGGGGTTCCCGCGAAGAGTCTTCCCACCGTCGGAATCTCCTTCTCGATTCAGAAGCCGGGATTGGCCGCGTACCGGGGATAGATCGACACGCCCAGCTTGGCCCGCTTGGCGTAGAGGAACCGGAGGTGGTGGTCGAGGTGGTGCGTCGCCTTGACCACGATCTCGGCCAGGGTCAGCTTGCCGATTTCGGAGTGGATGCCGGATCGGGCGAAAGCGGACTCGTCCTGCGCCCGGAGAACGCGCGTCATCCACTTCCGGTTGGCGGCGAACAGCTCGGCCGCTTCCATCACGGGCATGGCGCCGGAGTCGAGCCGGGTGAGCCAGGCGTTCTCGTCGAAGGCTTCGAGCCGGGGCGAATCCTCGGCGATCACCCGCTTCATCCGGTCGGACAGGACGAGGTCGGTGTCGAGCACGTGCGCGACGAGTTGGGCGATGCTCCAGGTCCCCTCGATCGGGTGCTCGCGGGCCAGCTCGGGCGTGAGGCCCCCGGCGGCCTGGACCAGGATCAGGCCCCCGTCGGCGTATCGGTCGATCACCGGCTTGCGTGGGTCCGCGCTCACAGTTGATAGTCTCCGTCGGCGAGCCCCGGGCGTTCCTTCCGCCAGATGGCCAGCCGGGTCTCGGGATATTCCAGGAACCAGATTTCTTCCTCGACCCCCAGCTCCTCGGCGAATCGGTGGGCGACCAGGTGGTTGACCACTTCGAGCGACGCGGCCAGGAAGTCGGTCGTCGGGTCGACCTCGATCCCGGTGTTATGAAAGATGAAGCGGATGACCAGGACCCGCTCATCGACCGGTCGGCCGAGCGGCGAGACGTACCGACCGTCCATCTCGTAGATCGAGTAGCCGCCGGACGCCTTGCAAAGCGTCTTGACCCACCCATCCTCGTCGAACGACGGGTCGCGTCGTCGACGGTCGGCGATCGACTTCCGGATGAACGGCACGACGCGGATCGCTTCCTCGTCGAAGAGGTCCTCCAGGACTTCCTGGACCTTGCCGAAGTAGCCCAGCTTCTTGGGCAGGATCACCTCGTACATCCGGGCGGCTTTCGGCCCTTCGAGCGCATAGCCGGGCATGCCAGTCCTCGGAGATCGTTGGAAGTCGGCGGCTTGCATCAATTCTATCCTCACGCAGGCAAAGTTTGAACGGTCGAGACGGATCTCGGTAATGGCTTCGTTCCGGATCTCGCGAATGGCTTCGTTCCGGATCTCGCGAATGGCTTCGTTCCGGATCTCGCGAATGGCTTCGTTCCGGATCTCGCGAATGGCTTCGTTTGAAAACACCCTCTTCGATCGCAAGATGGTTAATCTGGGTGGCAGGGGTAAGCGACAGCTTACCCCGGGAGCAACGTCAGATCCGGGGTAAGCTGTCGCTTACCCCTGCCACCCAGCCGTTCGGCGCACGGAGAATGGCTTCGTTCGGCGCACCAGTAATGGCTTCGTTCCCGTCCTCAGAGGTTGGGGGATCGGGCCGCATCGTCTTTATTTCCGTTCCGCGCGGGGGCGATTAGCAGCCTTTCCTGTCACCCTCGACGACTTTCCTTATTTCGATCGAGGGGGACCCGGCCACCTCGGGCTCCCGGAGCAAGCTCCGGCGAGATGGGGTCCTCGACCGCCCGGCCGGGGGGATGGATTGCATCCTTTGCGCCCCTGGTCGCATTATTTTCGGCCAATCGCGAGAATCTTGTATCCGCCGGGCGTCGGGCGGAGATTAACGGGTGGATCTCGGCTTCGGGAGGCTTGCCATTCATGCGACGGGCACAGTTCGGGTCGGTCGGGCATGACCTGGTCCGCCTCTTCGGCGAGGGGACCGTCGCCGGCTTGAGCGAGGGGGACCTGCTCCGGCGTTATCTCGACCGTCGGGACGAGGTGGCCTTCGGGGCGATCGTGGCCCGGCATGGGCCGATGGTCATGGGGGTCTGCCGCCGGGTCCTCCGCGATTCGGGCGACGTGGAAGACGCCTTCCAGGTCACGTTCCTGACCCTCGCGAAAAAGGCCGGGACGCTCAAGCGGGACGACCCGGTGGGGCACTGGCTCTACGGGGTCGCCTACCGGGTGGCCCTGAGGGCGCGGACGGCCTCGGCCCGGAGGCGGCTCCGAGAAGGATCCGGGCCGATCCCCGAGGTCGCGATGATCGACGCCCCCTCCGATCGCGAGTTGGGCTCGCTGATCGACGCGGAGCTGGCGCGACTCCCCTCGAAGTATCGGGCCCCGATCGTCCTTTGCTATGTCGAAGGCCTGACCCACGAGGAGGCCAGTCAAGAACTCGGCTGGCCCGTCGGGACGGTCAAGGGTCGGCTCTCGAGGGCCCGGGACCTTCTGAAAGGTCGGCTCTCGCGAAGGGGGGCCGCCCCCTCGGCGGGGGCCGCGCTCCCCGGATTCTTGCGGACGTCCGGGGCGAGTGTCCCGGGATCATTGGCGGGCCGGACCACTCGGGCGGCCCTGGAGATCGCGGCGGGCTCGACGGCCGGGATGGTCTCGGCATCGACGGCCGCCCTGTTCCATGAGGGGATCTGGGCCATGTTCCTGACCAAGATGAAAGTCGCCGGGGCCGTCTTCTTGACGCTCGCCGCCAGCGTGGCGGTCCTGGGCTATCAGGGGGCGGACGAGCCGGGAGCCCGGTCGATCGGAGAGCCGGCCGCCCTCGGCGGCCAGGACCCTCAGGCCGAGGCCAACTCGGGCGATTCCCCGGAACCCGAAATACCGACACTACCGGCCGACGTGGAGGCCCAGCCGCCCGTCATCCCCGAAGCCGAGGAGCCGAGCCCGCCGGCCGAGGTCGAGGCCGTCTCGGTTGAAGTCGCTCCGGTCGATTCCCCGGAACCTCCCTCCAACTGGATCGCCCAGCTCGCCGAGCCCGACACGAGCCCGATGGGGCAGGCCATCCTCGAAGTGCTCGAGAAGCCCGTCGCGATGAATTTCCCCAATGAGACGCCGCTCGAGGATTTCCTCCGGTATCTGAAGGAATCCACGAAATCCCCGGAATTCCCGGCCGGGATCCCAATCTACGTCGACCCGCAGGGCCTCCAGGATGCCGAAAAGACGATGGCCTCGACGATCTCGATGGATCTGGACGGCGTCCCGATCAAGACGACCCTTCGACTGGCCCTCAAGCAGTTGGGCCTGATCTATGACGTGAAAAACGGGATGATGTACATCACCTCGTCCAATTCCGAGGATCATCCCAGCCCCCTGGCCCTCGCCATCGAGAAGGCCGATCGGGGCGAGCTCACCCTGGAGCAATATCAGGAGCTGATCCAGATCCTCGGATTGCAGAACGAGATCGCCAAGTTGCGCCAGGAGAAGGATAAGCTCGACATGAGGGGCGGAGGAATTCAGTGAGATCCGGGGAGCGTCCTCCGATTCAGGGTCCGGTTTCGGCCCTCCACCTCAAGCCGGATCCTGGTTGAGCATCGCTTCGAGGAGCCGATCTTGCCCTCCCGCGACCCCATCTCGGCAGGGCAAGCCCTGCCCTACAAGAAATGCCGAAATCGAGAGGGGCACCCGCCAACCCATGCCGGACCGGTTTCGGCGCTGGCCTTGGGTGGATCATTCGGGTATGCTGGTCGAAAAGCCGTGAGGGGGGCTCGTGCCGCCCCGTACCCCGGCCGTGAGGGGCGCGGGTGCCGGATGTCGGCCCTTGGGCGTGCCGGCAGTCCCCAGTTCGAATCTTGACCAGCGACCACGGGCCGGCCCGCGGTCGTCATCGGGAGTTTTGTGTGGCCAAAGAGGAACCGATCCGCACCGAGGGCCGAATCGTCGAGGCCCTGCCCAACACCCAGTTCATGGTCGAACTGGAGAGCGGGCACCGCATCCTGGCGCACATCGCCGGCAAGATGCGCAAGAATTTCATCCGAATCGTCCCCGGCGACCGGGTGACCATCGAGATCACCCCCTACGACCTCACCAAGGGTCGGATCGTCTATCGCGAACGCTGAGCCAGGCTCGTCCGGTCCGAGGGTCCCGCAACACCTCGGCCTGGTCCACTGGCCGCCGATTGTCGCGCCGATGCCCCCGGATCTCCGCCCGATCGGCGGAGCTGCCCGGGTCGCGGTGCGCGCCCGGGGGGATTTTCGGGCGAGTCCGCCCTTGGCAACGATTTTTGTTCCATGCTAAAAGGGAGACGCCAGGCCCGAACGGGGAACGCCGCCACCCAGGAAGGATGGAACATCCGTGATCGAACGCGAAGCCGCTTCGACCGTCCCCACCGACTCCGCCCCCCTCGAAGACCACGCCCCGCCGACCGCATCGAGCCCTCCCGAAGCCCGGACCCGATGGCAGTCGCGCCACGAGCTGGCCTGGCACCGCGCGGAGACCGAGCGGGTCAAGGTCCTCGTCGAGTTCCTCGCCCGGCCGATCCATGCCCACGGCGGGAGCGATCCCGACCCCGACATCGTCACCGCCTACAACCTCGCCGTCGAGGCCGCCCTCCAGGGGATCCGCCGGGCCACCGTCGGCTGATCAAGGCGATGTCCCCGTTTCAAACCCATCCGACGCCCCGAGCCTCTCGACGAGTCGAGAGGCCGGTCGTCGTCCCGTTCAGCGACCGCCGCGCGGGGGCGAATGCCGGTTCCCCGGAGGGCCGAACCGACCGGGGCCTCGCTCTCGGATCTCGCGGAGCATCGCCTGCTGGTCATCGTCCAGGATCTTCGCCAGACGGGAATCGACCATCACCGGGGTTGCGGAGTACCGACAACCCCTGCCACCCCGAAGGGCCCCCCTCATCTTATAGATGGCAGAACTGATCAACCCTGGATCCGACCCACGACGGCCCGCCTCACTTCGCCCGCCACCAGTCGCGGGGCTCCAGCCCTCGGGCCTCGCACCCGGCCCGGATCGCGTCGCGGAACCGGGCGGCGTCGACGGGATACCCCGCCGTCGGCCGGAGACCGGGGACGCGCGCGATCCAGTGCTTGTTGAAGGCGTCCATCCAGGCTTCCCGGATGGCCTTGCTGACGATCGACGCCAGCGCCACCAGGCCGTCATCGGCGTCGGCCCGGGGGACCAGGCTCAGGGCGAGCCTCAGGTTGGGCTCGATGACCTCATAATGGCTGAGGTCCGGCCCTTCAGGTCCCCGAGCGATCCGGGCCTCGGGGAAGGCCCCGGCCAGGAGTCCGCCGTAGAAGTGACGCCCCCCGTGCTTGTCCGACCGGATCGCGACGGCCTGCCCCTCGGGGGTCGTCGACCGGACGTGGGCCAGCAGGCGGGCAAACGCGGCGAAGTGGACCAGCGCCTTCGACCCGGTCGCTTCGAGCCCGTCGTTGAACGCCCTCGGCCCGACCACGACCGACCGGACGTCGACGACTTTCCAAGGTGCCCCGTCGAGCGGTCGCCGGGCCAGGGTCGTGTCGGCCAGGCTCCTCGACCGGAGTTCGGGATACTTCGGGTCGATGCCGTCGAGCCAGGGGGATAGCTCGGCGTCGTCGAGCGTCCCCGCCCCCAGGATCTCGATCAACTGACCGATCGTCGACGGGACGGCCCGGCCCGTCGCCCCGATCGCGGCCAGGCAACCGGCGTCGAGTCGGTCACGCCCCTGCCCCGCCTTGTAGACCTTCTTCGAGTCGTCCACCCAGAGCCGATTCGGAGAGCCCCCGGCCCGGGAGACGGTCGAGGCGAGGTCGACCCAGAGGTCGGGAGGTCGGTCGTCGAGACTCTCGGCCACGACGGCCGTCATCACCAGGGGGCCGATGTTCGGCCCGTATCCCGCCTCGTCGATCCCGACCCATCGCATTGGGGGATTGGCCCCTCCGGTCAGAAGGCGCCCTTGGCGACCTGGCTACCGACCAAGACGGCCAGCCATTCGAGGATCAGCCCCACCAGGACCAGTAACATCGTCAGAAACGCGAAGAAGAAAGACTCGCACGTCTTCTTCCACCAGTCGCGTCTCGGGCCGCGCTCCATCTCGGATTTGACGAATTGACGGGCCAGGAGCGGGCCGGTCACGAAGATCCCGAAACTGACCTGGAACCAGTAAAGGAGCGGACGCTCCCAGCCCGCCTCGGCGATCCCGATCAGCGAGACATAGCCCAGACACGCGACCGTGATCTGGAGCATCATCTGCCCCGCCGAGTGCCCCTTCAAGGACCCCAGACCGATCGCGGTCAGGCCGATCGAGAGGATGAAGAGGATCGGGGCGTCGACCTTTAGATAAGCCTGGCCGGCGGCCGGGGTGTGGGCGCGGACTTTCGCGAAGAGGGCCGAGGCCGCCGCGGCGGTCACGACCATCATCATGATCAGCGCCAGCGAGAACCGGAACTTGCGGAGCAGGAGCATCACGCCCTCCCTTCGAGTGGAGCGATCCTCATCCCAACCCCCTCCCGCGAGGAGAGGGCATCAGGGAGGAAAGCAGGCCACTCAAGAAGCCAGGCTATGCGGCTCGTCGACGACCCGCTTCTCGGGCGTGAGCCAGATCGAGGCGGGGGGGCGGCCCTGGACCTCTCCGGCGAGCGAGGCGTAATCCTCGGCCCCCCGGCTGGTCGGGGCGTACTGGAAGATCGACTGGCCGAAGCTCGGGCACTCGGCCAGGCGGATGTTCCGGCGGATCCGGGTACGGAAGACCTTGGCGTCGGCCCAGGGGGCGTTGGCGTGCTTCCGGCCGTCGAAGTACTGGTCGAGGTCGTCGATCACCTCGCCGCCGAGCCGGGTCCCGGCGTCGTAGAGGCAGAGGACCACGCCGCCGACCTTGAGGTCGCGGTTGACCCGCTTGCAGACCAGGTTGATCGTTTCGAGCAACTTCGAAAGCCCGTGCAAGGCCAGGAAGTGCGCCTGGAGCGGGATGAAGACCTCGCGGGCCGCGCAGAGGGCATTCAGGGTCAGGATGCCCAGCGAGGGGGGGCAGTCCATCAGGACGTAGTCGAACGGCTCCTCTTCGAGCGCGGCGTCGAGCTGATCGCGGAGGATGGTCTCGCGGCCGACGGTGCCGATCAGCTCGACCTCGGCGGCGGCCAGGTCGATGTGGCTCCCGCAGATGTGGAGGTTGGGGGCCACCTCGCGGCGGACCTCCTTCAAGGACATCCCTTGCGTCAGGACATCATAGAGCGACGGCCCCGACCGGCCGGGCAGGAGGCCCAGGTGGAGCGTGGCGTGGGCCTGCGGGTCGAGGTCCAGGACCAGCGTCTTGTTCCCCTCGGCCGCCAGGGCGGCGGCGAGGTTCACGGTGGAGGTCGTCTTGCCAACCCCACCCTTCTGATTCAGCACCGCGATCCGTCGCATCGATGGGTTCCTTCCCTTAACGCGGCCTCAGTGTCTCCCGGGCCCCGGCCGTCACCCCGGAACCTCGGGCAGTCTAGACAAAACCCCGATGCGCGTGAAGCCGAAGTGAACAGGTCGACCGAGGGCTCCCGCCGCCGGGTGGACAGCTGAGGATCCTCGGGCAACCACAAGTCCCGGACCCGCCCACGACGAAACAGACTTCCGAAAGAATCCCATCCGCCCAGGATCGACCGTATTCGCCGGGGGAAGCCCACGGACGCCCCGGACGCCTCCTTCGCGAACGCTCATCCGTCGGCCAATCGAGGCTCATCCGTCGGCCAATCGAGGGGCGATGGTCCGTTTGTTTACGGCCCAGGTCGGGGGATACAATCGAGTGGGCCAGGTGGCCGGGGCGGCCGGTGGCCGTCGAAGTCGAACTCGAGGTTTCCCAAATGATGATTCGTTCCTGTCTGGTGACTCTCGGGATGCTGGCGGTCGCCGGCCCTCCCTCCGCGATTCTCGCCCAGGACCGGCCCGAGGTCCCCCGGGCGGGCGACTCGACCGCGAAGGCTCCGGCCGGGTCGAAGATCGTCGTCGAGATCGACACCTCCGACATACCCGAGGCCGCCGAGTGGGCCGAGCAGGCCAAGGGGGTCGTCGAGGCCTGGTATCCCAAAGTCGCGACGATCCTCCAATCCGACGGAGATTCGCCCCCGCCCAAACTGAAGCTGGTCTTCAAGAAACGGCTGAGAGTCCCCGCCTACGCCGGCGGCCGGACGATCACGATCTCCGGGCCGTGGATTCGCGAGCATCCCGACGACCTCGGGATGGTCGTCCACGAGTTGACCCACCTGATCCAGCATTACCCCCGGAGCGAGGACGACCACGGCTGGCTGATCGAGGGGATCGCCGATTACGTCCGGTTCTTCCACTATGAGCCCGGCGAGGCCATCGGCCCGTTCGACCCCGAAGGGGCGAGCTATCGGGACAGCTACCGGACCTCCGCCCGGTTCCTCGCCTGGATCGAGAAGACTCACGACAAAACGATCGTCGCCACCTTGAACCGGGCCTGCCAGGAGGGGAAATACAAGCCCGTACTCTTCCAAGAAGCGACGGGGCGAACCCTCGACGAACTCTGGGACGAGTTCGTGAAGGCCAGTCGACCGCGATAAGAATCGGCGCTCCATCGGGGCATGCCCCGTCAATCGATCGGGGCGACGCCTCGGCGCCAGACAGAACGTCCAATCCTCACTTTATTCGCTCAAACCTGGCAGCACGGACGTTTCCGGACGCCCACCCGACTTCCACCAAGATTCGCGGTACGCATCCGGGATGAGCCGCGAACGACGATCAGGAACGTCCCAGGAGGCGACCCGCGCCCTGGTTGAGCAGGATCTCGGCCACCCTCCGACCCAGCTCGTCGGGCTCATCGATCGGTCCGGTCGCCGAGGCGGCCACTCGCTCGCGGCCGTCGGGGTCGAGCACGAAGGCATCCATGGCCAGGAGCCCGTCGACTTCCCGGGCATGGGCCGCCAGGGGGATCATGCAGCCCCCCTCCAGCTCGGCCAGGAGCCGACGCTCGGCGATCACCGAGCGATGGGTGGCCGGATCGTCCAGGGCCGCCAGGAGCCCGAGCGTCCCCTCGTCGGACTTCCGGCACTCGATCCCCAGGGCCCCCTGCCCGACCGCCGGCAAGAACCCCGGAGGGCCCAGTCGCCCGGTCACGTGGGAATCCAGCCCGAGCCGCCTCAGGCCCGCCTCGGCCAGGACCACCCCATCAAGCTCGCCGTGCAGGGCCTTGTTCAGGCGGGTCTCGACATTCCCGCGGACCCCCACGACCGTCAGGTCGGGCCGGGCGTGGAGCAGTTGGGCCCGCCGACGGAGCGAGCCGGTCCCCACGGTCGCCCCTTCGGGCAGGCCTTCGAGTGTCCGGCCATTCGGCGCGATCAGGGCGTCGGCCACATCCTCGCGAGGGGGGACGGCCCCCAGGGTCAGCCCTTCGGGCCCGGCGGTCGGCAGGTCCTTCAGGCTGTGGACGGCGACCTCCACCAACCCCTCGGACAGGGCTCGCTGGATTTCCTTGGTGAACAGCCCGGTCCCGCCGATCGCGGCCAGCGGCGAGTTCCGGTCGCGGTCCCCCTGCGTCTTGATCTCGACCAGTTCGACCACCAGGCCGGGATGAAGGGCCCGGAGCTGGTCGGCCACCCAGCCCGATTGCCAGCGGGCCAGGTGACTCCCGCGGGTTCCGATCCGGATCGTTTCGACCGCCATCAAGGCTTCCCCTCCGCCCGAGCCACCACGACCACCACCACCCGGGAAGCCCCGGCCCGCTTCAAGGCCCGGGCCGCCGCGCCCGCGGTCGCGCCCGTGGTCAGGATATCGTCCACCAGCAGGATCGGCCGCCCCCGGAGACCTCGGAGACCCCGGGCCCGAAACGCCTGACGCATCAGCCTGGCCCGCTCGGTCCGGCCCGCCAGGGCCAGCTTCGGGGTCGCGACCACCCGCCGGAGCCCGGGTCGGACCTCCAGGCGAAGCGACCGGCCCAGCCCGACCGCCAGGGCCTCGGCCTGGTTGTAACCGCGCCGGAGCCTCTTCCGCCAGTGCAACGGCACCGGGACGATCAGCGGGCGAGCCTCCGCCTCCTCGACCAGCGAGCCCGACCGGCGCTCGGCCAGGATCTCGGCCACCCATCGGGCCATCCAGGCATTCCGCTCATGCTTCAGGCTCAGGCAGAGCTGGCGGATCGGCCCCTGATAAGGCCCCAGCGCGATCGCCCGATCGAAACCGAGCGAACGCCCCCGGCACTCCGAGCAACCCCCGGCCACATCGGCATGAGGCCCGACCGGCATCGCGCATCGAGGGCAGGCCACGCCGGACGCCCCGAGCAATTCGACCCGACAATCCTCGCAGAACGCCGGACCATCCGTCGAGGCGTCGCAGACCGGGCAGGTCGGCGGGAATGCCAGGGCATCGACCGCCCGGCCCGCCTGATCCCAGCAGCCCCGGAGCACTCGACCGGCCGAGACGACGGCGCGACCCATCGGTCCTCGGAGATCCGTCACGTCACCCTCTGACCGGTCTTCAGGTAAGGTTCCAGCCGCTCTCGGAGCTCGGTCCGGGCGCGGGCCAGGAGCGACTTGATGGCCCCCTCCGAGCGCCCCATGACCTCGGCGATGTCGGCGTAGCTCATGTCCTCGAACTTGTTGAGCAGGACCGCCATCTTCTGATCCTCGCCCAAGGTCTCCAGCGCCTGGCGGACCACCTCGGAGAGTTCGACACTCCGAAGTTCGGCCGAGGGCGTCCCCTCTCGGGCGAGGGCCCGATCTTCGAGCGGTCGAAGACCATCCTCCGAGACCGAACCCATCCCAACGCCCGGCGAAGGGTTCCGACCCCGGCTCCTCAGGTGGTTCATCGCCCGGTTATTGGCGATCGTGAACAGCCAGGTCGAGAACTTCGCCTTGGGCTTGTACCCCTTGCGGGCCCGGTAGACCCGCAGGAAAACGTCCTGGGTCAGATCCTCGGCCTCGTCGCCCCGCCCGACCAGATGGGCCAGGATCCCGACCAGCCGATGCTGGTAACGCCCGACCAGGGCCTCGAAGGCTCCCGGGACATCGTCGCGAATCTGGAGCATGAGCCGGACGTCGGGGTCCCGGGCCTCCAGTTGTGCCTCCAAGCTCTCGCCGGTCGCCAAAGGACCTCCCCCTCAGGATTCCGTCGAGGCCCCGACGGGGGCCGCCGACGGATCGCCCGGGCCCGGATTCTCTTCCGAACGTCGGCGGAGCTGGCCGCAAGCCGCGTCGATCTCGCGCCCTTTCGTCTTCCGGACGCTCACGCTGAGCCCCCGGGCCTTGAGGACCGCCTCGAACCTCCGGACCGCGTCGGCCGAGGGCCGCTCGTAAGGCAATCCCGGCACTGGATTATACGGAATCAGATTGGCGTGTGACTTCTTCGCCTCCAGGAGGTCGGCCAGCGCCCTGGCCTCGGCCAGGCCGTCGTTGATCCCCCGGAGCATCACATATTCAAAGGTCACCCGCCGGCCGCTCCGCCGGAAATACTCGTCGGCCGCGTCGACCACCGCCCGGAGCCCCACCTTGGCGTTGATCGGCACCAGCTCGTCGCGGAGCCGCTCGGTCGGGGCGTGGAGCGAGACCGCCAGGTTGTAGGAACGCTCCATCGCGGCCAGCTTCCGCATCTTCTCGGGCAGCCCGACCGTCGAGATCGTCACCCGTCGCTGCCCCATCCCCAGGCCCTGCGGGGCACAGATCCAGTCCAGCGCGGGGATCAGGTTGTCGAGATTGGCCAGGCTCTCCCCCATCCCCATGACCACCAGGTTGGTCAGACGCTCGTCGGGGGGCAGGAGATTCCGGAGCCGGACGATCTGCTCGACAATCTCCCCCTTGGTCAGGTTCCGCTCGACCCCCTTCAGGCCGCTGGCGCAGAAGACGCACCCCATCCCGCACCCGACCTGGGTGCTGATGCAGACGGTCCGACGATCCTGCTCGGCCATCAGGACGCACTCGATCCGCCGGCCATCGGTGCATTCCAGGAGCAGCTTGTCGGTCCCGTCGGGGGCGATATTGTGAGTCGCGATCCTCGTCGAGAAGACCGTCCAGGCCCCTTCCATCTCATCTCGGAGCCGCTTGGGGACGTCCGACATCCCCTCGAACCCCTCGATACGCCGCTCGAAGATCCATCGATAAACTTGCCGAGCGTGGTAAGGCCGGTGGCCCCGCTCCGCCATCCAGGCCCCGAGTTCCTCGGGAGAAGCCTCGAACAATGATCGTCTCGGATCGCTCATCAAGCGGTCGCCATCCCACGTCGCGAAAGCCGTCGGTCTCGGACAAATCTCCCATTCATCCTACCAACCTGATCCCATTTCGGCGACCACCGAGAAGGGCGAAATCCCCCATCGATGAAGGATCAGACCATCGTTGACTCGACAATCATCGAAATTCTTCGTTGTAATTCCGACCCGGCCCGACGATGCTGAGGGTTCACCTCAAGGACGCCGGGGTGTCGGATTATCGACCATTCGAGAGGACTCGATCCCGATGACCAAGATCCATGCCCTCGCCTGGCTCGGCCTCTGTCTCGCCTGGGGATCGACGATCCTGGCCGGGGTCGATGAAGGACTCTTCCGCGACCTGACGCCCGATCGAGCCAGGCAGGCCGCCGCCGAAGCGGGCAAAAATCTGGTCCTGATCGACTTCTACACGGTCTGGTGCGGCCCCTGCAAGAAGCTCGATGAAACGACCTGGAAAGACCAAGGGGTCCGCGACTGGCTGGCCAGGGAAGGCATCTGCCTCAAGATCGACGCCGAGAAGGAAGAAGCATTGGCCGAAAAATATCGGATCAATGTCTATCCGACCGTGCTCCTCCTCCGGCCCGACGGGACCGAGGTCGACCGCCTGGTCGGATATCGCGACGCCAAAACCTTCCTGGCCGACGCCACTGAAGCCATGGCCGGGAACGACAGCTTGAGTCGGGCCAGGGCGAAGCTTCAAGGCGAGAACGCGAACGATCCCATGCTCCGGATGAACTACGGCGACGCCCTGGCCCAGAAGGATCGCCCCGAAGACGCCCTCTCCGAATATCTCTGGTGCTTCGATCACGGCCTCGAGCACAGCCGAGGTTTCACCGGCGTCCGGCTCTCGTTCCTCCTCGGCAAAATCCTCCAGCTCGCGAAGGCCAACCCGGCGGCCCTCGACGAGCTTCGCAAACGGCGAGACGCCGCCGGCCAGGCCATCGAGGCCGGGAAAGCCGATTTCGACCAGGCCATGAGCTTCACCGCCCTGAACTCGAACCTCCGCGAACCGGACCGGACGCTCGTCCTCTTCGACCGGATCAAGGGCGACCGATCGAAACCCGAATTGATCCGCAATTACCTCTTCGACCAATCGCTCGACCCACTCCTGAAGGCCAAACGCTACAAGGAGATCGTCGAAGAGGTAGACCCCCGGGCGAAGATCCGCGAGTCGATCGAGCAATATCAACGGAACATGACGTTCGTGCCGAAGGACAAATCACTTCGCGACTACATGAAACAACGAGTGAGCGTGGAAGGAGCGAAGTATTACGAGGCCCTGCTCGGAACGGGCAACCCAACCTCTGCGGCCGAAATCGCGGCGATTCTCACAAACTTCGACCCGATCGGCGCCTACAAGCCATTGATCGCCGCCGCCCGATCGGCCGACGACGCGCAGGCGGCCGAAGCCCTTTCCAAAGCGGCGCGCAACCCAGCCGGACCGGAGATACCGAAAGAGTCACCCTGATCGAACCGTCATTCGATGGCGCGTTCAGTCCTTGGAAATCGGCGCCAGTGGGGGAAGGCCGAGGGCGTGTTCGACCGCCTCGGCCGTCACCGCGAGTCGGCCGAGGATCCGATAGTGGAGCGTGAGCAGGCGATCCTGGACCTCGGAGCCGGCCTGCAGCAGATCGCCGATCTCCCCCTGATCCGGCACGGCGGGCAAAGCGAACCGGCCCAGCGTCACCCCCTCCTGGGCATGCTCGAACGGGTAATCGATCGAGTCGCCGATCTTCCACTTCAGCTCGGTCAGCGCCTCGTGAAGCGACCTGGCAGCTCGGAGCAGGGCATTGACCAGCGACTCGTCCTTCTGCCCCTTCCCCTCGTGAAACTTCTGGACCACGAGGTTCGTCGCGTGGGTCGCCCGGGCCACCGGGCCCAGTTCGGGGACGATCCGACTCCCCAGAGCCGAGGCGCAGGGATAGAGAGCCCTGGCCTCGTCTCGACGGGCCGGACCATCGGGGACCCGGGCCGCGACGGCCTCGATTTCGAGCAGGGCCAGGGCCGACATGAGTCGACGGGCCGCGGCTTGCCCGAATGGCTCGAGGGTCTCCGACCGCTCCCGAAGCTCGGTCGCGACCGCATCGCGGGCCAACTCGGCCGCCGGGACCGTGGCCTTGCTGAGGCCGAACCCGGCCGCCGGGATGGACTTGCCCGCCTTCAGCAGGAGGACCGCCGCCTCGGCGCGGACGGCCCGGTCGTGAAGGTCGGCAAAGGACCCCGAGGAGTCGTCCCTGATCTGGGCTTTCTCCATTGCCTTGCGAGCCTCGACCAACTCCCGCTTGGCCGACTTCGGGTCGAGGAGGATCTCGGGGTACTTGGGCGATAGCGGGAGGGCCTGCAACGGGTCGAGTCCACCGAGGAAGAACCGACCGAAGGCCTCGTACCCCTCGCGCCGGACTTCCTGGTCGAGCACCGCGTCCGAGATCGGATAGAGTTGTTCCCGGCTCACCTCCCCACCGAGCATCGACCGGTAATAGAGATAGGTCGTCGCCCGGGACAATGCATCGAAGTCGCGGAATAGGTCAGTTGCGGGGCCTCCGAGCGAGAAGATACCCTCGCTCCCCTCGATCGAGGCTCGAGCGATCCGGTCCTTGTCCGAGGGGTGGGTGTCGAACAAGCCGGTCCGCCGCGACCTCATCGCCTCGGCCAGCGCATCGCGAAAGGACTCGGGGATCTTCGAGGCTTCCAGCGAGATCAGCCGGGGGAGGTCATCGGGCAGCCGACGCTCTCGCCAGCTCGCCTCCAGTTCCGCGTGGGCTGCGTTAGAAGCCACGCTCAGCTCGGCGATCCGTCCCATCGTCTCGGCGAATGTGGTCGAGCCCACCATCCGGGCCTCGTAGCGATCGGCGTCGAATTCCATCTGCCTCGACAGGAATCCGCTGACCAGATGGGCCGCCTGCATCAGGAGCCAGAGGACTCGCCGGGTCAGCCAGACCGATATCCTCGCCACTCCGACGACCAACATCACCCAGATATTCCCTCCGCTCGACCAGGACTCCAGAGTCTCGTCCCACTCGTCACGCTCGTAGACGACCCGGGCAAACCAGTGGTTGATCGATCGGATCAGGATCGAGAGCCGCATCCCGGCCCCCTGCGAGAAGTGGCCGAACTCGTGGGCCAGCACCCCGGTGAACTGCTTGAGGGTCAGTCCGGCGACCAGAGGCAGGCCGATCGTGAGGACCAGCTCCTTCGAAGGCGAGAGGGCCCAACTCGCCAGGTGCGCCGAGGCGTTCACCCGACAATCCACCTCGATCCTCGAAGGTGTCGGAGCCCCGACCGAAGAGCAGACACCGTCGACGAACGCGGCGATCAACGGCTCCTTCGAAGGATCGATCTTTCGACCATCCGGCCGCCTCGCCGGTCTGGCGAAAAGCGGCTTGAGCATGAAGGCAACCACGATTCCACCGGCTACCAGTGGGCCGACATAGATCAGCAACGCCGCCTTCATCTGACGAACGTTCTGGAACACGATCAGGCCGACCGTTGCGTGAAGATACAGGGCGAAGATGACCAATCCGATCAGGCCCAGATAGATCGCCGGCAGCAGGATCATGACGCCCGTAACAGCCAGAATCCAGAGCCGATACAGGATCGTTGGCCGAACCGGCCGGATCTCACCTCGGAAGGCCGCCAGGATTTCTAGAGGGGCCCGAGAAGGCCGGGTGGGCTCCGGCCCGACTGGCCTCGATTTCAAAACCGAGACACGAGCCGCCGCCATTCGCGATGAGGCATCCGGCCCAGAGGCCCCCTCTACCGCGTAGGTCTCCGTCTCGTGAAGCTCGGACCCAGCAGTCGACGGGACCGAGATCGACTCCGGAACACGGAGCAACTCTTTACAATGAGGACATTTGCCACGTTTGCCCGCGAATTGTTCGCCAACTTGAAACGAACCCCGGCAGCTCGGACAATCCACGCGGATTTTCGACATGGCCATCCCACCGAATTGAATCGCTCAAATCTCGAAATTTGAAAATGCGGCTCCGGGACGGCGAGCCGAGTGCGATCAGTATTGCCAGGCTTGAATCTTTGATGCAAGCAATCAAAACCGAGAAATTTATAATTGCCCTGGTCAATCAAGAAAAGGATCAATGGGTATGAACAACTTATCCTCGGTTGGAGATCGGAGATACGGCCCGCACTGCGAACTGTACAAGAGCCACTCATTCAGGCGATTTGGTATCAGGCAAGCAAAGGATCAATGAACATGAAAAAAGGCCCGCCATCCCCGGTTGGGGATGGCGGGCCTGGTTGGAAGGATCCGGCGATGACCGACTTTCGCGCTTGCGCACTATCATGGGCCTGGCGGGCTTAACGGCCGTGTTCGGGATGGGAACGGGTGGGACCCCGCCAGTATCGTCGCCGGAAATCGTCCGAGGGGCGGTCAGGCTCCTCGGACGCGGTGGTCCGGGTGTGGGTCACACTCGCAGGTTCGTTCGTGGTCGGTGAGGTGGTGGCGTCCATCCTCGACGAGGCCTCTTCGGAGGGGTCGTCGGATGATGAGATCTGGCTCGCACTCGGATCGGGGTCCGCGCCTTTGGGGGCGGGGGCCGATCGGGGTGGTCAAGCCGCTTGGCTGTTAGGACCGGTCGGCTGCGACGGTCGCCCGCCGTGCACTCCCGGCCTATCGACCTGGTCGTCTTCCAGGAGCCTTCAGACCCTGCGGGTCATGGAAACCTCGTCTTGAAGAGAGCTTCGCGCTTAGATGCCTTCAGCGCTTATCCTTTCCCGACCTGGCTACCCGGCGATGCCCCGAGCGGGACAGCCGGCACACCAGAGGTCGGTCCTCCCCAATCCTCTCGTACTAGGGGAGACCCTTCGCAAGTTTCCTACGCCCACGGCAGATAGGGACCGACCTGTCTCACGACGGTCTGAACCCAGCTCGCGTACCGCTTTCATTGGCGAACAGCCAAACCCTTGGGACCTTCTCCAGCCCCAGGATGCGATGAGCCGACATCGAGGTGCCAAACCTCCCCGCCGCTGTGGACGCTCGGGGGAGATCAGCCTGTTATCCCCGGAGTACCTTTTATCTGTTGAGCGACGGCCTTCCCATCCAGCACCGCCGGATCACTAAAGCCGACTTTCGTCCCTGCTCGAGCGATCGCTCTCGCAGTCAGGCACCCTTGTACTTTTGCGCTCGTGTTGCCCGATTGCCGACCGGGCCGAGGGTACCATGGCACTCCTCCGTTACGCTTTGGGAGGAGACCGCCCCAGTCAAACTGCCCGATGAACACGGTCCCGATCCGGGCCACGGATCGGTGAGGGCGGGCGCCATTTCAGGGTGGTATTTCACCGATGGCTCGCCGACGGCTGGCGCCGCCGGGTCGTTGCCTCCCACCTATGCTACACAGAAATGCCGACCGACCAGTGTCAACCTGCAGTAAAGGTTCACGGGGTCTTTCCGTCTGACCGCGGGTACGTGGCATCTTCACCACGGCTACAATTTCACCGGGTCCCTCGTGGAGACAGCGCTCCAGTCGTTACGCCATTCATGCAGGTCGGAACTTACCCGACAAGGAACTTCGCTACCTTAGGACCGTCATAGTTACGGCCGCCGTTTATCGGGGCTTCGGTCGCCAGCTTCTCTTGCGATCACCGGCTCCCTTAACCTACCGACACCGAGCAGGCGTCAGACTCTATACGTCCTCTTGCGAGTTGGCAGAGTCCTGTGTTTTTGATAAACAGTCGCTAGAGCCGATTCACTGCGGCTCGGGTTGCCCCGAGCACCCCTTATACCGAAGGTACGGGGTCATTTTGCCGAGTTCCTTCACGAGGGTTCTCCCGAACGCCTTCGGATACTCGCCTAGCACACCTGTGTCGGATTGCGGTACGGGCCGAAATGTCGTCCTCAGCGGGCTTTTCGTGGCCGGGTGAAGAAGGGCTTCCAGATCGAATGCTGTCGCCCTTGCGGGACGGGGGCGTCTATCACCCCGACCCTTCAGTTCCCGGCGTCCTCGCTGACTCAACCTTCATTTCGGGTGACGGAATATTAACCGTCTGCCCATCGGCTACGCCCTTGGGCCTCGCCTTAGGACCCGACTGACCCTGGGCGGATTGACCTTCCCCAGGAAACCTTGTGCTTTCGGCGGATGGGCTTCCCACCCATCTTGTCGTTACTCATTCCGGCATACGCACTCGCCCACGCTCCACCGGTCGTCTCCGTCCGGCTTCACTGCTGAGGGCGACGCTCTCCTACTACTCGGATAAATCCGAATCCGCGACTGCGGCGCGACACTTGAGTCCCCGTCATTTTCGGCGCGGGATGGCTCGACCGGTAAGCTGTTACGCACTTTTGAAATGGTGGCTGCTTCTAAGCCAACATCCCGGCTGTCACCGCGATCCCACTTCCTTTGCCACTGAGTGTCGTCTTGGGGGCCTTGGTCGGCGGTCTGGGTTGTTCCCCTCTCGAGCACGAAGCTTATCCCCCTGCGCTCTGACTCCCGGGGTACGGCACGCGGTATTCGGAGTTGGGTTTCGGCGGGTAGGCGGGAAGCCCCCCGGCCGAATTCCGTCGCTCTACCCCCGCGTGCTAACGCCCGAGGCTGGCCCTAAAGCCATTTCGGAGAGAACGAGCTATCTCCAGGTTTGATAAGACTTTCACTCCTCCCCACGGGTCCTCCCCCGATTTTTCAACATCGGTGGGTTCGGTCCTCCACGACCGGTTAGGGTCGCTTCAACCTGCCCATGGGTAGTTCACCTGGTTTCGCGTCTACTGCGCCCGACAATCTCGCCCTATTCAGACTCGGTTTCCCTGCGGCTCCTCCCCTGAAGGGATTAACCACGCCGGACACAGTAACTCGCCGGATCATTATGCAAAAGGCACGCGGTCAGGCCGGCCGAAGCCAGACGCCCTCCCACCGCTCGTAGGCACGGGGTTTCAGGTTCAGTCTCCTCCCCTGGTCGGGGTTCTTCCCACCGTTCGGTCGCCCTACTGGGTTCGCTATCGGTCGTCATCGAGTACTTAGCCTTGCGGGAGGGTCCCCGCCGATTCAGGCCGGGTTTCACGTGCCCGACCCTACTCGGGTACCGGATAGGGGAGATCGCATTGTCGCCTACGGGACTGTCACCCGCTCCGGTGCCGCTTTCCAGCGGGCTTCGGCTAACGCTCACTCATCCCACGACTCCGGCCCCACGACCCCGGGTGGTGTCCCACCCGGTTTAGGCTGATCCCCGTTCGCTCGCCGCTACTGAGGGAGTCTCGGTTGATTTCTTTTCCTCCGGGTACTGAGATGTTTCAGTTCCCCGGGTCTCCAGCGGGTATTCCGGGATCGACGCTCGTTGGGCAGCTCCCCCGGACCTTTCGCGGCCTTCCACGCCCGCCATCTGATGACGCCTAGGCATCCCCCCCGTGCCCTTAGGAGCTTGACCACGCCGATCCGAACCCGCCCCATCTCGTGCTCCCGAAGGAAGACGATCCGCGACAGATCCCGACACGGCATGGACCATGATCCCATCATTTCGAGGCCCCGCGCGTCTCGCGACGCTCCATGCGGCCTCTTGAGTAACGACCCCTGGGAGAGCGGTTTAAACTCTCCCGAGATCCGTTAAGGTCCACGTTCGTTGATGAACTATGCCACTACCACACTTCGCATAAACTTGCTGCGTGTGTGACCAACAACCGAATTGTGAAAGAGCCACCGGGATCGAGATCCCGGCCTCGCTGGCCACCGGCCAGGGGGCGGGGCAGCACCAGAAGGCCTGCCACGCCCCGCGATCGGGGGCAATCGAGATGCGACGCCCGGCCAGGCAGGACAGGTCCTGCCCGACCAGGAGTCATGGTCGATCGTGCTGCGAACCAACGAATGAGAGTGATGAACCCCCGTGGGGAGCCGGCGTGTTCGCGGCCGACTTGATCCGGGCGGGGCCGATGTCACCTTCGCGTCCGGCACCCTCGCGTTACGGGAACTCGAGGGCGTGTACTCCGGGGCGGGTGAATTTCCAAGGTATCCTTAGAAAGGAGGTGATCCAACCGCAGGTTCCCCTACGGTTACCTTGTTACGACTTAGTCCCCATCACGGGTTTTATCTTCGGCGCCTGCCTTGCGGCTCCGGCGACTTCGGATACCCCCCGCTTTGGTGGCTTGACGGGCGGTGTGTACAAGGCTCAGGAACACATTCACCGCGGCATGCTGATCCGCGATTACTAGCGATTCCAGCTTCATGCGGGCGGGTTGCAGCCCGCAATCCGAACTGAGGGACGGTTTATGCGATTGGCTCGACCTTGCGGTTTGGCTTCGCTCTGTCCGCCCCATTGTAGTACGTGTGCAGCCCCAGGCATAAGGGCCATGAGGACTTGACGTCATCCCCGCCTTCCTCCGGCTTAACGCCGGCGGTCTGTCTAGAGTTCCCGGCTTTACCCGCTGGCAACTAGACACAGGGGTTGCGCTCGTTAGGGGACTTAACCCAACACCTCACGGCACGAGCTGACGACAGCCATGCAGCACCTGTGCACGTTGTACCTTGCGGCCTCGCCGACGTTTCCGCCGGCTAATCCGTGCATGTCAAGCCTGGGATAAGGTTCTGCGCGTAGCCTCGAATTAAGCCACATACTCCACCGCTTGTGTGAGCCCCCGTCAATTCCTTTGAGTTTCAGCCTTGCGACCATACTCCCCAGGCGGAACACTTCACGGTTTCCCTACGGCAGGGAGCCCATCGGCGAGCCCCCTACCCAGTGTTCATCGTTTACGGCCAGGACTACCGGGGTATCTAATCCCGTTCGCTCCCCTGGCTTTCGCGTCTCAGCGTCAGTAAGGGTCCAGGGCCTCGCTTTCGCCACGGGCGTTCCTTCCGATCTCAACGCATTTCACCGCTCCACCGGAAGTTCCAGACCCCCCTACCCCCCTCGAGACCGCCCGTATCGGTGCCCGTTCCCCGGTTGAGCCGGGGGATTTCAGCAGCCGACGCGGCGATCCGCCTACACGCGCTTTAAGCCCAGTGATTCCGAATAACGTTCGCACGGTTCGTCTTACCGCGGCTGCTGGCACGAACTTAGCCCGTGCTTCCTCCAGGGATCGGTCAAGGTTACCCCTTCCTCCCCCTCGACAGGAGTTTACAACCCGAAGGCCTTCATCCTCCACGCGGCGTCGCTCGGTCAGGCTTGCGCCCATTGCCGAAGATTCTCGACTGCAGCCTCCCGTAGGAGTCTGGGCAGTGTCTCAGTCCCAGTGTGCCGGGCCACGCTCGCACGCCCGGTAGGCATCGCAGCCTTGGTGGGCCGTCACCCCGCCAACAAGCTAATACCACGACGGCCCGTCCCGCGGCGATAAATCTTTGGTGAGGACCTGATGCCAGGTCCGCACATCGCTGGGAATTACCCGAAGTTTCCCTCGGCTATGCCCATCCGCGGGGTTGGTTACCGTCGCCTTACTCACCCTTGCGCCACTGGCCTTGCGGCCCGTCCGACTTGCATGCCTAATCCACGCCGCCAACGTTCATTCTGAGCCAGGATCAAACCCTTCGAGATTGGGGGAAGCACCGAGGTGCCACCCAACCCTCAAGTTTGAGGATTCTAGCTAACTATCTGGTCGCCGCGGAGTCATGTTCGAGGGGGTCACCCCCCTGCCCCACGCCCCGCGACAGCATGAACCGCCCGACCTGGCTCGTCGCGGATAAGGCGAGTCTGCCAGGCATCGAGCCGCATCCACGCCGGCTCCCCTCAAGGGCTCATCATCTATCACTTGCGTGTACGCATACGATCGACCGAATTGTCAAAGAGGACGCCGGGCCTCGACCCGACGCGATCGGCCGGAGCAGGCCACCCTAAAGAGGATGAAGCTCCGGCCGCTTGTTCCGATTCGATAGCGGAGACGACAAACGGCCCTTTGGGGCCGCTGTACCCTCCGTGATCACTGGAACTGCCACTCATCGTTTTCGTCGTTGTTTGTCACAGCGGCGTTCACGTCAGCGGCGAGAGTCATATTACCGGATCTTCGCCGAAGGTCAACAACCCACTCCCGATTTTCCCCGAGGTTTCATGAGACCTCCTCCCAATGACCAGGACGTGGCCCTCGGCAGGGTCGTCCGGATCTTGACCATGGATTAGCCTGGAGTTGTTGGCTAACGCGGTTCGATAAGTTGCTTGAGGAGGGTCGCACCCTTGAGGATGGGACAGATCGATCCCAGGGGCGCACCGGGCGGATGTATCGGAACGCCGATGATCTTCCGGTCGAATCGAGGGCTCGGTTGGGGCCTTCAGGCTGCGAGTTCCAGGGAGGGGGTTGCCCATGCCCGTCGCCATGCCCATCCAGACCGATTGGTTGAAGAGCGTGCTCATTGACCGGGGCTATCTGGCCCGGATCAAGGGCGAGGGGATCAAGGTCTACCTGGCCATGCTCGACGCCTGCGGCGGGATTCCCGACCAGAGCGTGACGATGAGCCTGAGTCAGCTGATGGCGAAGACCCGGCTCTCGTGCCCCACCGTCATCGACAGCCTAGCCCGGCTGGAGACGCTCGGCCTGGTCGTGTCGACGACCCATGAACGCGGCAAGGTGAAGACCTATTATGTGCCCGATCCGCCCTCGGACGAAATCGCCTAATTTAGCTTAACGGCCGTTCGAGTCGTCAGGTCCCAGGGAGGGTGACCGTCGGCCATGGAATCGTTCTTCTTCCGAGTGGAACACGACCTGCTCCGCTCCGAGTCGTTCAAGACGCTCGGGGGCTCGGCGATCAAGGTCTATCTGGTCCTCGGCCTTTATGCCGACTTCGCGACCGGATGGGCCTATCCGAGCATTCGGACCATTGCGCGTCAGGCGGGCCTGAGCCGACAGACGGTCCTGGCGGCGATCGAGGACCTCGCCCGACTGGGACTTCTCGCGACCAGCAAGTCGAAGGGGCGGTCGACCGCCTACAAGATCATCCGACAGGCCCCGGAGAGGCCGAGCGGGAAGAAAACCCGGGTGTCCCAGGAAGCCACCCCGACCGGTCCATTATTTTTAGAGGAGGGGGTCGAAACAGTCCCAATTTCTTTAGGGGCTGCCCCCAAGAGTGTGCCGGAATCTTTAGGGGCTCTGGCCCAATTCCTCGGCCCGAGCGGCCCCGAGCCTAGGCCCGAACGAGAACAGGGAACGAGAGAAGACAGCACCAGCATCCCGATTCCGGGAACTCCGTTTCGTCTCTCCTCCGATGGACGGCTTCTTGTTGCTGTGGATTTACAAGAATTACTGACGGATCAGGGAATCCCGCGACGGCTTGCCGAGCGTCTCGCGGCGCAGAAGGATCCCGAGGACGTCGCGAAAGTCCTCCTGAATGCCCTGTACCTGAAGAGCCAGGGGAAACTTCAGAACGGGCCGGGGTATATCCGGGCCGGGATCGAGGATGGATACGACCTGTTGCCCCAGGTGGCGAACCGACTGGAAACTCGTCGGAAGGAACTAGAGGCCCAGCAACGGGTTCTGGAAACGAAACGGGACCAGCTTCGCCAGGAGAAAGCCCGCGAGGCGGAGAATGCGGCGATCGCCCTGGTCATCGAGAGTCTTCGGACCGAGGAAGTTGACGAACTGGTCCGTCAGGCCGTGGCTCAATTGCCCGAGCCGATCGTCCGCCGAAATCCGACCCTCAGCAACCCCTTCGTCCGGGGCAAGGTTTACGAACTGGCGGGCGGCGAGCCAATTTCGTAACCATTTGCCGGTAAAGGCTTCCGGACGACGATGAGGTCGCGGACCTGTCCCAGCATTCGCCCGTCGAGTCGTGCCTGGCGGACGTGCTGGGGGAGATAGGCTCCATCCATCGGACAACTGATTCGACGCTCGGGCAAGAATCCGGCCCCGATCAGTGCGTTGTATCCGTGGAAGGCATGGTCGATATAGCCATGGCCAGCGGGAAGATCTTTCTCCGTCTGGTTGGCGAGCAAGAGGGCCAGCCGACCGCCGGGTCGGAGGGTCGCGAACGCGTCGACTGCCAAGCCGCGTAAGAAAGCAAGCCAATGGGAGAACGGCTCGTTCGCGACCCCGTCTTCGGAATACTGGCGAGCCAGCATGGTATGGTACGGGGGGTCGCAGAAAATGAAATCGCATTCGCGGGCTTCGGGCGGAAAGCCTAGCCTGATGTCATGCGATCGAACGTCTGGTCGAACCGGGGTGACATCATACGCGAGGCATCGGCGTCCCATCGACTCGCAGACGTCGAGGGTGGTTCCTCCGCCTGCCATCGGGTCCACGACCAGGGCACCAGATTGGGTGAAATAGTGCAGCGTGTGAGCGATGATTCCAGGTGGGATCGAGCCGGGGTGGGGGATGCCGAAGGCTCGGTCGTGCTTGAATGCCCAGACGTCGTAAGGGGTCGGGCGGAAGTCGGTCGTGAATCGGTTGCGTCTTCGCAAATCCTTGTAGGCTGCGTGGATCGTCTTGGTTCCCGCGTCAAGCTGCTCGACACTGCTCAGGGCCCTTGGGTCTCCACCCCTGGCCACCTTCCAGATCGACCGGGCCTGGCGGTAGAGGTCCTTCCCGCCCAGACCGATTGCAGCTGCGACGGCAGAATCGGTGCGACCAGTCCGACTGTCGGAATTCCGACGATCGGCAATCTCGGCGGTCCCCTTCCGGAGATTGGCCCGACTCCTTTCCCTGGCCTCGGTTCCCAAAAGGTCCTCGAGGGCGTCGGCTTCCCTCATGAGTTGACTGAATGTCTTACGCCGTTGACGGTTATATTCCAGGACCGCCCGTTTACGGTCCTCCTCGCCTTCGATGACCCGGATTTCGCAAGGGAGGTCGGTGAATCCCAGGTTCCGGGCACAAGCGAGCCGCCGATGCCCCGAGATGACCTCCCAGCCGGTTCCCGATGAGACAATCACCAGCGGGACGAGTACTCCATGGTCGCGAACACTCTCCAGGAGGCCGCCGATTTCCGCATCGGGGTTGCCGTAAATAGATAGACTGAAGCGATTTGCTTCGAGATCCCGGAGGTCGATGCGTTCCAGCGTGGTGGGTGTCATGGAAAGGGCTGTCATGAATCGAACACCTGATCTATGGCCAGGATTAGGTCGGACGATTCAAGTCCTTCCGGGCGAAAGGGTAACAAGGGTTCGAGGGGTTGTCCAGGATCGATGCTCCGGATCGTTTGGGATGGGCGCAACCGGCGATATCTGGAGAATGCCGTGTCGGAACATCTCACGCGGGATGGAACTGGCGATGGGCAAGGAGGCCCGCACCATGTCCTCGATCCGTCACCATCAGGCGCATCTCATTCAAGAGCGGGGATATCCCCCCCGGTCTACCGGTGATTCGACTCGGGAGCACACGCTCTCGATCATCGTCCCGGCCAAGGATGAAGCGGCCAATCTTCCCGGGCTGGTCGAGGAAGTGATCGCCGTCTTTCGACCTCTGGTCGGGCGGACCGACCGACGACATCGGCTCGATGCGTTCGAGCTCCTCATCGTGGACGATGGCTCCACCGACGACTCGGCCCAGGTCATCGATCGGCTCTCGAAGAATTACCGCGAAGTTCGATCGGTAACCCTGGCGAACAACGTCGGACAGTCGGCGGCAACCCTCGCGGGATTCCGGGCCGCGCGCGGAGACTGGGTGGGACTGCTCGACGCCGATCTTCAAAATCCACCGACTGATCTTGCGGCTTTGTGGGAGGTTTTGCCGGGTTTTGACGCCGCCCTGGGCTGGCGGAAGACTCGCGAGGATGTCTGGACCAAGCGGGTCATCAGTCGTTGGGCGAATCGAGTGCGCAATGCGGTGCTCGGGCAGTCGATTCGGGATACGGGTTGCTCGATCAGGATCTTCCCGCGCGACGTCTCACTTCGTCTCCCGATGTTTCGCGGTTCTCACCGATTTTTCGGGCCTTTGTTGATCCGCGAAGGCTGTCGGATCGTCCAGAATCCGGTGGGGCATCGCCCGAGAGGGGCTGGGAAGTCGCATTACCACTTCGGTAATCGGTCGCTTCGGGTAGTCGTCGATTTGCTCGGAGTAGCCTGGCTGATGCGTCGGCCGGTCCGGTTCGAGGTTGTCGAGCCGTCGGTGGCTCCGAGATCGACGGCCCAGCGAAGGGAACTCTCGGGAGTGGAGGGCGTCCGTTGACCAATCCCGAATACTGGCAGATCCTCGGATTCACGGGCCAGGGGGTCTTCACGGCGCGGTTCCTGGTCCAGTGGATCGCGTCGGAGAAGAAGCGTGATTCGGTGGTCCCGGTCGCCTTCTGGTGGCTGAGCCTCCTGGGCGGCTTCACCCTGATGAGCTACGCGATCTACCGGCGCGACCCGGTGTTCGTCGTCGGCCAGGGGATGGGCCTGGTGATCTACGTCAGGAACCTGATGATCGTGGGCCGGAAGAAGCGTCGGGAATCGAGCCTTGCGGGGCGGGTTGGGGTTCGGGCGGATCGGCCGCTCGTCGAGGAAAGACTCCGGCTGGGCTAGCGTGAGAGTTCGACACAAACGTTCCGTTCGTCGTGATAATACTGATCCGGACGAGAATCCGGCTTTTAGACTTCGTTCGCCTTAATTGGCTCGAAGTTCCGGAAGTGCGGGGATGACTGGTTGATGCGCGGGTCAAACCCAAGTATTGTCATCTTGATCATCTTGCGATTTCATCGACAACCCTTCCGCCGCTGCCCAATTGGGGCATCGGGGGATCTCGCCGGGGGACGCGTTATGTCCGATAAAACCAACCACTTCCGATGGTCCCGAGTCGGTGGTGTGGCGGTCGTCGAGATCCTGAGTCGTCATATTCAAGGGCCGGAGATGGCCCAGGAACTCGGCAAACAGTTGAATTCCCTGCTGGAGGCCGGGGAGACCCAATTGCTCATCAACTTCGAGAAGACGCAGGTTATGTCGAGCACGGCGTTCGGCACGCTCCTGAACTTCTGGAAGCAGGTGCATGCGGCCCACGGGAAGTTGAAGATCTGCTCGATGGACCCTTCGGTCCGGTTCGGGGCCGATATCCTCCGGTTGGGCGAGTACATCCCGATCCACGACGACCAGGCTTCCGCACTCGCCGCTTTTACCACGAAATGACGCCTACCCCGTTCAGTTGAGGGCGATCGGTTCGGCTTCGGGGGCGAGGCCGAGGAGGCGTTCGACGGCCAGGCCGATGTCGGGGGCCCTCATGAGGGTCTCTCCGACGAGGATGGCGGCGACCCCGGCGGCTTCGAGTTTCTCGACGTCGGCGCGGGTCCGGATTCCGCTCTCGCTGACGAGGACGACCCCGGGGGGGACCTGATCTCGGAGGCGGAGGGTCAGGTCGAGGTCGGTGACGAAGTGGCGGAGATCTCGGTTGTTGATCCCGATCAGGTCGGCCCCCGAGGCGAGGACTCGCGGGAGGTTGACCGGGTCGTGGAACTCGACCAGGGCGGCCATCCCCCACTGCCGGGCGAGGCTCAGGAGCGAGGCCAGGCGGTCGTCGTCGAGGATCTCGGCGATCAATAGGACCGCGTCGGCCCCGGCCATCCGGGCCTCGACGACCTGATATTCGTCAATCAAGAAGTCTTTGCGCAGGAGCGGGATCGCGACCGAGGCGCGGATCCGCGCGAGGTATGAGAGGTGTCCCTGGAAGTAGGGGGCGTCGGTCAGCACGCTCAGGCAGGCCGCCCCGTGGGCCTGGTAGGTCCGGGCGATGGCGATCGGGTCGAAGTCGGCCCGGATGACCTGGGCCGAGGGGCTGGCCTTCTTGACCTCGGCGATGAGCTGGATTGGTCCCGGCCCGGCCAGCGCGGCGCGGAAGTCGCGGACCGGGGGGGCCTCGGCCGCCTGGGCCTCCAACTCCTCGATCGGCAGGCGGACCCGCGACGCGGCGACCTCTCGAAGCTTGGACTCGACGATCTTGTCGAGAATTGACGGCGACTCCATGTCAGTACCCAATTCGACGTTCCCGACGTGCTCGTGACCCATTTCGATTATATCGGGATAGTCGGCCGGGGGACAGGACGAGGCGGGTGGAGGCGAGGCTCAGGCTCTTGGGCGTTTCCTGGCGACGGCCTTCTTGGCGATGCTTTTACGGGCGGGGCCTTTGCGGGCGGTCGGGGCTTTTCCCGGCGGAGCCATCGGAGAGGCCTGCCCGAGAACGGTGTCGAGCCCCCGGGGGGTGGCCCGGGTGTAGGTGGGCTCGATGGCCTGGAGGAACGGTTCTCCGCCTCTCCAGAACGGGAAGCCTCCGAGCCTCCGGGGGAGCGCGGCGGCCACGGAGGGGGGCTCGATCTCGGCCGGTTCGTCCTCGGTCGCTTTCGGGCCTCCCCAGAAGGTCGAGAGATCGCTGGAGAGCGGCTCGGGTGGGCTCGGGGCGACCTCTGCGACGGGCGGTTGAGCCACCGCCCCGGATCGCCCGAGCAACTCGATCAATTCGTCGCGGGCGAGCCCCCGGAGGGTGAAGATCAGGAACGGGTCGCGGTCGAACTCCTCGCCCAGCAGGTAGTAGACGGCCGCGATGTGCTTGCAGGGGTTCGACCAGTCGGGGCACGAGCACTTGGTCTGCAAGTCGCCAAGCTGGGTTGGGAAGAGGGACAGCTTGGCCTCTTCGAACACTTTTTCGATGTCGGGCGGCATCTCCCCGGCGAATAGCTTGGCCGCGAAGATGGCCCGGGTCGCCAGGGCCTTGCCCAGGGTCTCCCAGTCGCGAGGGGGGATGGTTCGGGCCTGGATCGTGACTTCATAGGGCTTGGGACGAGACCCCTGGACCTTCGCCCGGACCAGCCCCTTGCCGATGTTCACTTCCAGGACCTGCCCGCTCCGGGCGTACGACCGCCCTCGGCCAAGCCTCGCCCCGATGTCGAACCCCTCCAGGACCGCGATCCAGCGCCTGGCCCACCAGCTCTGGCCGAACTGGCCCTTCTTGGATTGAGCCTTGATCCCCCCCTTGGCGGGTCGGGGCTTCGAGGGTTTGAACCGGCCCCAGTTGTTCCACATCGTCGAATCCTCCCTCGTTTTGCATTCCGGTCGTGGACGGTTCAGATTAACCGTTCCAGGATCCACCCGGCGAGCGTCACGTTGCCTAGGGTCGTCGGTGTCAGAGTCAGTCTCCGAGAGCCTCGCGGCGGAGGGCGAAGAGGTCTTTCAACTCGGCGGTGGAGAGCTTGGTGAGCCAGTCCTCGCCGGTCCCGACGATCGAGCCGGCGACCTCGCGTTTGCGCTCGATCATCTCGTCGATCTTTTCTTCGAGGGTCCCGAGGCAGACGAACTTGTGGACCTGGACATTCTTGGTCTGGCCGATCCGGAAGGCGCGGTCGGTGGCCTGGTTCTCGACGGCGGGGTTCCACCATCGGTCGAAGTGGAAGACGTGGTTGGCCGCGGTCAGGTTCAGGCCGACCCCCCCGGCCTTGACCGAGAGCAGGAAGACGCTCGGGGCGTCGGTTCCCGGGGCCTGGAACCGCTCGACCATCCGGTCGCGCTTGATCTTGGGGACCCCCCCGTGGAGGAAGGGGACCTCGCGGCCGAAGGTGTCTTCGAGGTGGCGGCGGAGGATCTCGCCCATCTCGGTGAACTGGGTGAAGATCAGCGCCTTGTCGCCGCTGGCGAGAGCCTCATCGAGCATCTCGGTCAGTCGGGAGAGCTTGCCCGATCGGTCGGAGATGCTCGAGTTGTCGCCGAGGAACTGCGCGGGATGGTTGCAAACTTGTTTCAGCTTGGTGAGCGTGGCCAGGACCAGCCCCTTGCGCTGAATGCCCTCGGCGTTCTCGATCTGGTTGGCGGCGTCCTCGACGACGGCGGCGTAGAGCGAGGCTTGCTCCTTGGTCAGGGTGTTGTAGACCTTCATCTCCAGCTTCTCGGGGAGGTCGGAGATGATCGACTTGTCGGTCTTGAGCCGTCGGAGGAGGAACGGCGAGGTCAGCCGCTGGAGCCGCTTCGACGCCTCGAGGTCGCGCTCGACCTGGATCGGGACGTGGAAGGTTCGCTTGAACTCGGCCTGGGTTCCCAGGAATCCGGGGTTGAGGAACTCCATGATCGACCAGAGATCGCCGACGTGATTCTCGACCGGGGTGCCGGTCAGGGCGATCCGGAAGTTGGCCTTCAAAGCCCGAGCGGCCTGTGACTGCCGGGTCTGTGGGTTCTTGATGTTCTGGGCCTCGTCCAGGATCACCCCGGCCCAGGGGACCTCTTGCAAGAGGGCGAGGTCGCGGTGCAGGAGTGCGAAGCTGGAGACCACCAGCCCATGCTTGCCGGCGAGCTTCTTGAAGTCGGCCCCCTTGATCCGCCGATGGCCGTGATGGATCAGGACCGGGAGGTCGGGCGTGAACCGCGAGGCCTCCTTGTGCCAGTTGCCCACGACCGAGGTCGGGCAGACCAGCAAGGTCGGCCTCCGCCGTTTGGGCTCGGCTTCGGCCCAGTCTCGGCGGAGGAGGGCGAGGGTCTGCACGGTCTTGCCCAGCCCCATGTCGTCGGCCAGGCAGGCCCCGAAGCCCCATCGACGGAGGAAGCCGAGCCAGGAATAGCCCCGGGCCTGGTAAGGTCGGAGTGTCCCCAGGAACCCCTCGGGGGTCGGCAGGTTCTCGAACCCCCCCTTCCCTTCGAGCTGCCCGAGGAGTTCGGAGAACCATCCCTCGGCCTTCAGGCCCTCGAAGGCCAGGCCGCCCGGCGTCCTGGCCTCGCCCAGGGCCATCCGGACGAGCTGGCGGGCGGGCATGGCGGCTTCGGATTTCCCCTTCCAGAAGTCGAGCGCGGCCTGGATCTCCTCGGTGTTGAGCTGGACCCACTGCCCCCGGATCTGGACCAGCGGGACCTTCAGCCTGGCCAATGCCTGCAACTCGCGGTAGGTCAGGACGTGGTCGCCGAGCGCGATCTCCCAGCGGAACTTGAGGATCTCGTCGAGCGAGAGCCCGGACTTGCTGGTCATCTTGGGCGACTTGACGACCGCCCGGGCGCCCAGTCGGAGCTTGGTCCCCTTCCTCGACCACCAGGCCGGGAGCATGACGCTGAAGCCGGCCTGTTCGAGCATCGGTGCGGTCTCGGTCAGGAAGGCGTGGGCGGCCGAGGCGTCAAATTCGAAGCCGATGGGCTCGCGATGGACCAGGCTCGCCTCGATCGCCGGGGCCAGGCTCGACGCCTCGCCGAGCGACCCGAGGAGGTACTCGCGAGGGTGAAAGCCCCCCCGGCGGAAGACTTCGGCGCGACTCCCCTTCGGGTTCCATGCGTCGGCCGCGTCGATCATCAGGCTCGGGTCGTCGACCCCCTGGAGGAAGTAGCGGACCGACCAGGTCCCCGCCGGGGCGACGGTCTTCCGGGGCGAGGCTTCTTCATCGAGGGGCGGAGGTTCATTCAGGCGGAAGCCGAGCCGGAACGGGCTGGCGGAGGCTCGGGCGATGGGGGTCCGCCATTCGCGGACCTGCGCCGCCAGGCGGTCCAGCTCGTCGAGGTCGCCGGCCAGGGTCCCATCGGGAGTCCCGAGCGCGTGGAGCCACTGGTCGTGAAGGCTCTCGAACCGGGGTTTCGGCGGCTTCTTGCCGGTCGATGCGGTCGATCCTGTGGACCGGACGAGGTGGTCGACGGTCTCGGAGAGGAAGGCGCGAAGGACCTCGGCGGCAGGCTCCGAAGGGGGTCCGGCTTCGGGATCGGTCAGGATCGCGCGGGCGGCCGAGGGGAGCGACCGGGCCAGGCTCGCCAACCTCGGGGCGTCGGCCCCGATCGCCACGGGCGACCATCGGGCCCGGTGTCGAGGGCCTTCCTGCCCCTCGGTCCGCTCGACCGCCGGCAAGAACTGCTGACGGGCGACCAGCGAACCCGCGAATCGGAGGGCCTCGGCCCAGTAGGCCAGGGTCCCGCCGACCACCAGGCCGGGGGCCAGGGTCGGACGGTCGGAGGCGGCCAGGAGCAGGTCGATCGCCCGGTCGGTCGGAAGGCGGAGCCCCGAGACGAGCCAGGGAGCGAGCCGAACTCGCGCCGAGGGGGCGGGGGCTTCGGCCACGATCGGGCTCGAAGCGACCGGGCCGGCGTCGGTGGTCGGCAGCCAGGCGACGACCTGAACGACCTCGACCGCAGCCTTCGGCCCTCCTTCCCCGTCGATCACCTCCTCGAACGCCTGGCGGAGCCGATCGGGGCCGGGGTCCAGCGGGGAGATTCGGGTTGCCGAAGGTCGGGCCGCTCCGGGCTTGCGCCCTCTGGGCAACGCCTCGGGTCTCGACTCGCCCCAGAGGATGAACCGGCCCGCCTCGACCGACCCTTGAAGCACGATCATCCTGCCCGATCCTCCACGAATCCGCTTTTTCCCGCCCGGTGCGTTCTCATTCGACCACGGCAAATGATCCGAGGAAAGCGGGCTCCGGGACCAACTTTACAGGGTCGCAACACGCGATGTGGATGATTCGAGACGCTCGCGGATCTGACCCGGGGTTCGGATGGGATGGGAGAGGTCTCGCCGCCGTCCGGGAGATCGAATCTTGAAACGACCCGAAAATCGAACCGCTCGTCATTCCCGTAGGACCGAGCTTTTGGGACCGGGGCCTTCCGGTTCACTCCTTGATCTTCCTGTTCGCTGTCGGGCTGATAAGGATGTTTGTAGAGGATGGAGTGATTCGGGAGCTTGGGGGTTTCCCGGAGCCGAGAAGTCCCTGGTGATCTAAGTAATTTCTTGTCGAACAATGAGATGGACCTGTTCTCGGTGGATGGCCTCGTCATCTTTCCCGGGAACCTTCGATGGTCGGGATTTTCGGTAAGGATGCCCCCATGATTTGTGATCGTCGATCTTCATCTCGTTCGTTCTCGCCGACTCTCGAAGCGTCGCTGGAGTCCCGCGAGTTGATGACTGGCCGGGCGGGTTCGAGGCCGGAGTCCGCCGTCCTGCTCCCGCCGGCCCCGGCGCAGGTGGCTCCGCCCTCGTCGATCGCCCCGGAGGTCGCCTCGACCGCACTGATCGTTCGCGGGAAGGTCGCCACCAGGGTATCTTTGACGTTCACCCAGCCGATGAAGCCCTCGGCGGTCTCGAATGTTCACAACTATTTCCTGTACGACACCAGCGTGCGTTCCGGGAAGCTCAAGAATGCCCTGATCCCGCTGAAGTCGGCCCAGTACCAGGCGAGGACGGCGACCGTGACGCTGGTCCCGGCCCGTCGTCTGGATCCATCCGGGACTTACTTGTTGACCAATGTCGACATCACCAACCCGCTCAAGTCCGAGGCCGACATCCAGCGCGCCTCGGCCCGTCAGTCGAGCTTCAAGAGTCGAGCGGGCGTGCCCTTGAATGGCCTGGGCACCGGGACCGGCTCGTTCGGAGAGCTGGTCATGCGGAAGCCGGCCCCTGCCGGGTTGGACCGCCCTTCAACCTGAGCCGGGTTGAGCGGGCTGGCTCGGCTAACTCCCCGATGAAATCGACGATCCGGATCGCGACCTCTTGTGGGAGGCCGGTCTCGGATCGTTCGCGCATGGCTTGCAGTCCTGGCGAGTCATCCCGATCGGCGGTTGCGTGATCTCTAAGGGGCGGGGGACGGGCCGGGAGTCGGTCGGGACGGGCTACCGTCCGACTCGATCCCTGGCGTGGTCTCGGATGGCGACGGTTTGCCGTCCTCGATGACGAGGGCCAGCAAGGCCCCCACGTCCCGATGGGCCTCGATCGGATGCCGGAGCGGTCGCTCGGGGTGGACCTCGTAGCGGTTTCGCCGGCCCGCGCGCACCCGCTCCAGATAGCCGGCCGCCTCCAGGTCGGCGACGATCCGCTGGACGGCTCGCTCGGTGATCCCCACCAGGCCGGCGACCTCGCGGAGAGTCAGGCCCGGATCGCGGGCGATCGAGAGCAGGACGTGTCCGTGATTGCTGAGGAACGTCCAGCCGGGGCTGTCCTCGGGCGGAATTTTGCGATCCATAACTTGACTTCCGTCCGATCATGCGATAAATGATACGCGAAACAAATGTCGTGTTTCGTCCCGAACGAACACGAACCGACCGGCCCCGGATAGGGTCGGACGCCCGGATTGGCCGGGTCCTATTACAACGAGACCATTTATGGAAGTAAATCGGAACGATTTTGGGATGCGACGGGCCGACGGGGTTCGGGCTGGCAATCTGGGCTGGGTGCCCCTGGCGGCCCTGGTGGCCCTAACCGGGTTCTCGGTCGCGATGCTGGCCTGGCAGGTCGTGACGCCGCATCCGGCCCGCCTGGCGGGCCTGTGGATCGATCGCCTGGCCGCCTCGCTGGGGCTCCTGGTCTCGGCGATCGGGGCGGTTACTTATCGATTTTCGATGCGGTATCTCGACGGCGACCCGGGCCGTCGTCGATTCCTCCGATGGCTGGGCTTCACGGTTGCGATGGCTTATGTGCTCATGCTGGCTTCGAACCTGGTGTTGCTGTTCGTCGCCTGGTCGATGACCAGCCTGGGTCTCCACAAGCTCCTCACTTATTACGGAGATCGTCCCGAGGCCTGGCGACCGGCCCGTAAGAAGTTCCTGATCAGCCGGTTGGGGGACCTTGCGCTGGTCGGGGCGATCCTGCTGATCGGGCGCGACTGGGGGACGACCGACCTTCACGATTTCCTCGGAGCCTTCGTGGAAACGGGGGGTGCCGGGGCCTCGGGGATTGCCCTGCTGGTGGCGACGGCGGCCCTGACCAAATCGGCGCAGTTCCCGTTCCATAGCTGGCTTCCCGAGACCATGGAATCGCCCACGCCTGTGTCGGCCCTGATGCATGCCGGGATCGTCAACGCCGGTGGAGCCCTCTTGCTCCGGTTCTCGCCGCTGATCGTCCGGGTGCCGGAGTCCCTACTCCTGCTCTCCCTCGTCGGGACGATCACCGCGTGCCTGGGGATGCTGGCGATGTGGGCCCAGGTCAAGGTCAAGCGGACGCTGGCCTGGTCGACCGTCGGCCAGATGGGATTCATGATGGTCCAGTGCGGACTCGGGGCATTCCCAGCGGCGGCGCTGCACATGGTCGGCCACGGCTGCTACAAGGCGTGGAGCTTCTTGCGGTCGGGCGACCTTCCCGGGCCGTCTCGCCCGATGATCCCGGCTTCGACGGGCTGGACCCTGATGGTGGCGGCGGTCGGGACCGTCGCGAGTTTGCCCGCGCTGGGGCTGGCGTCCCGGTTGACCGGCTTCCATCCCTGGAATTCGCCCGGCGAACTGGCCCTGACGGCGATCGTCGCCCTGTCGATCGGGCAGCTCTGGGTGACGATCTTGCGGGTGTCGCCGCTCGATCTCGCGGGGCGGGTCCGACAAGTGATCGGGGCCCTGGTCGCGACGGTTGCCGCTGCGGTCGCGATCTTCGCCCTCTATCAAGGAGTCGCGTCGTTCCTGCACCCGGTCCTGGGGGAGATGCCGGCCCCGGCGGGGCCGATGGCCTGGATGGCGGCGACCTTGCCCGTCGTCGGCCTGGTGGCGCTCGTCGGGATCTCGGCGGCGCTCCCGACGCTCGGGCGGTCTCGGGCGGGGCGGGCCTTCCAGGTCCATGCCCTCCAGGGATTTTATTTCGGGGCGATCGCCGATCGTCTGGTGGATCGGGCCTGGAGTCGATTCAAAATCACGGGGGTTGATCATGCTTGAGATCACCGAGATCGAGGAGGTCGAGGTCGGCGCCGGAACCCTGATGGACGAGGCGGCCCGGGCCTGCGACCGGATCCCACCCTTGTGGGACCTGCCCAACTATGTCGCGGTCAACCCGTACCTGGGATTCTCCGCATGGCCCATTGCCGAGGCGTTCCGGACGGTCGGCGACGGGCTCGGGGCCCGGGTGTTACCGGGGGCCGAGTATTACCGGGCTCGCTGGCGAGAGGGGGCCTTCGGCCCGTCCGATCTGGGCGAAGCGGCTCGCCGGGCCCGGGTGGCCGCGAGTTCCCTGGAGGACATCCTGGAAGGGCGCGTCGAGATGGCCCGTCGGGAGTCGTATCCGGCACTCACCTTCGCCGAGCGGCACGATCGGCGGCATGGCACGGATTGGCACGACCAGATCCTCCGATCGGTCGCCCGATGGTGCGCCGTCCATGCCTCGGGCGGCGGGCCGTCCTGGAAGCGTCCCGACGACGGGCGGGGGCTCTACGCGTCCTGGCTCGAATCGGCCCGGGTGGATCGGTCGTTCGAGATCGCCGGTCTCCAGGGCTGGCGAGAATGGGCGAGACGGCTCCCCGACCAGCCCGACCGGGCCATTGCGGCGATGCTGGCCGGGTTGGAGGTCGCTCCCGCCGTGCGCCTGCCCTACTTTTACCGGCTCCTGGGCGGGCTTTACGGCTGGTCGTCGTACTTCCGTCGGGAATCCTGGCAGGCCGGGGGGGACGATCCCGGCTCGTTGCTGGACCTGCTGGCGATCCGGCTCTGCACCGACGCCGCCGTGGCCTTCCTCGCCCCGAGTCCGGCCGACTCGCGTCCCGTTCCCTCGCCCGATCGGGTCGAGGACGAGTCGATCCGGCTGGTCTTCCAGGAGGCCATGGAGGACAGTTATGCGCGAGGGATCCTCCGCAAGCTGGCCGCCCCGGATCGATCGATCGACGCGAATCGCCCGGAGATCCAGGCCGTCTTCTGCATCGACGTCCGATCCGAGCCCTTCCGACGCCACCTGGAGGCTCGATCGGCGGGCATCGAGACCCTGGGTTTCGCCGGCTTCTTCGGGGTGAGCCTGGACTGGCGAGTCGACACCGGGGAGAGTGCCCGATGCCCGGTCCTCCTGAAGCCGAGCCTGGCCCTGGGCCCGGCCGCCCGGAGCACTTCCGGGACGTTCAAGCTTGGTGCCGTGGTCAAATCGCTCCTGGTCGCGCCGGCGGCCTCATTCTCCTTCGTGGAGACGCTGGGCCTGGCCTATGGGATCGGCCTAGCCGGCGATGCCCTGGCGGCCCGACCATCGGGAGATCGCTCCGAGCATGCGGCGCGGTTCGGCCTGGATCGAGACGGTTCGGGGCGAGGCATCGAGGCGGAGAGCCGGCTCGAACTGGCCGCCGGGATCTTGAAGAACATGGGCCTGCGGGACCGCTTCGCGAGGCTGGTCCTCCTGTGCGGCCACGAAGGCCGGAGCGCCAACAACCCGCACAAGGCGGGCCTGGATTGCGGGGCCTGCGGAGGGCACGGCGGGGCGATCAACGCCCGGGTCGCGGCGGCGATCCTCAATGATCCTACGGTCCGGGCGGGGCTCTCGAGCCGAGGGTACGGGGTCCCTGAGGACACCTGGTTCCTCGCGGGCGTGCACGACACGTCGGCAGACGAGGTCTCGTTGCTCGATCTGGATCGGGTCCCGGCGAGCCACGCGTCCGACGTCGCGATGCTCCGGGATCACCTGGCGAAGGCAGGAGCCCTGGTCCGCGAGGAGCGAGCCCGCTCGCTCGGCCTGGCAGGCCGACCGGCTCGGGGTCTCCTGGCCCGGCTCCGCCGACGGGCCCGCGACTGGTCGGAGGTCCGGCCCGAGTGGGCCCTGGCGCGGAATGCCGTGTTCCTCGTCGCGCGTCGTCAGAGGACCCGGGGCGTGGACCTGCAAGGCCGGACGTTCCTCCACGAATACGACGCGACGACCGACCTCGACGGCTCGGTCCTCGGGCTGATCCTGTCGGCACCGATGGTGGTGGCGTCGTGGATCAACCTCCAGTATTTCGCCTCGACCGTGGATAATCGCGTCTTCGGCTCCGGCAACAAGACGCTCCACAACCGAGTGGGGACGCTGGGGGTCGTCCTGGGGAATGGCGGCGACCTGCGGACCGGCCTGCCGCTCCAGTCGGTCCACGACCCCGATGGCCGATGGTTCCACGAGCCCCTCCGGCTCCAGGTGATCGTGGAGGCCCCGAAAGGCCGGATCGAGGCGATCCTGGCCGATCGGGAGGGGGTCCGGGACCTCGTCGAGTCCGGGTGGGTCCGCCTCTTCGCGCTCGATCCCGAGGGCTCGGGGACCGACCTCTGGACCCCGGGGGCCGGGTGGGAGCCCGTCCGGGATATCGACCCGGATCGGCAACCGGCCGACCGGCTCGATTAATGGGATCCCGCATGGCCTGGGAGACGATGTCCAATCGTCGGATCGGCCGTGCGGGGCCTCAGTTCCGCGTGACGGGCGGTGTGGAAGTCTCGGCCTCGACGGTCCCCTTGAGCCACCGGGCGGCCTCGTCGAGGTGGCGGCGGTCTCCCTGACCGTCACGACCCGGGTGGTATAGGGTGTCGAGGACCCGGACCAGGGTGGGGATTTCGGGGCACTCCCAACCTTCCTCGTGGAGGACCGCCTCGGTGGTCCGGTGCCGATAGGGGAAACGTAGTCGTCCGATCATGGAAATCACTCCGGAAACGTGCCGATCATTCGGCCTTCGGAGGGTGTTTCGCCCGCCAATCCCGGATATTAAGAAATTCGGTTCGCGGCCTACCCCGGTCTGGTAGGTCCGCCCGATGACCACTCGATCGGTCCGTGCTGAATGGACAAGATCGGGTCGCACCGGGTTCGGGGACCGAGCGATCTGGCGGTTTGCCTCAGGATCGGGCATCGGAATTTTCCGGGCTGGGTGGTTGAAGCGGGTCGACGAAAGAATTAGGGTGTTAATTCGTTCGGAGATCCCTGGTCCGGATCGAATCCGATGATGTCTCGGTTCCTGAGGAGGTTACGACCATGAAGTGGGCGGTCCTGTTTCTGATATTTGCGGGGCTCTCGACCGCGGTTGCCGCCGAAGGCCCGCCGACCCGGGAGTTCGAGATCAAGGACGATCGTGCGTTTCTGGGCGGCGAACCGGTCGAGCTCTGGGGACTCCGGTGCGGGAATGCCCTTTATAGCGGGTCGGTCACCGAGCGGCACGTCAACGCCCTGGACACGATGGTCGCGCACGGGATCAACCTGATCGGCGTGTACATCCAGGGGACCAACGGGGGATCTCCGAACCCCGAGGCGGGGCTGGATGGGTTCCGTCGCGACGGCCGGCTCAAGGCCGACGTGGCCGAGCGGCTCGAATGGCTGATCCGCGAGGCCGACCGCCGAGGGATGGTGGTGATGGTCGGGGTCCTCTCGCCCCGGAAGGATCAGGACCTCTACGACGAGGCGGCCCTCCGCCGGGCCTTCGAGGAGACCGCCCGGTTCTTCGAAACCCGCAAGCTTCGGAACGTCTTCGTCGACCTGGTCCACGAGTACGACCACGCCGAGCGGATCGACCACCCCCTGCTCCGCGAGCCCGACGGGGCCTTGAAGAAGGCGAAGATTTCCGGGTGGTTCAAGGCGATCGCCCCCGAGATCGAGGTCGGCGTCTGCCCGAGCGAGAGCGGCGAGACCGCCGACGAGTATCCGGGGATGGACGTCCGGATCATCCAGAAGTCGATGCCGATCCCCAGCCGAGGGTTCGTGGTCAATGTCGAGACGACCCGTCACGACTACTACGAGAACGACGGCCTGTTCAGTCCCGGCGACATCGCCGAGATGAAGGCCTCGTGGCAGGACTACCGAGAGGCCCCCAACGCGGTGATGCTCTTCCACGCGGCGTATCTCCAGGGGATCTCGAACAAGAGCGGGACGGCCCCGAATCCCGAGCCGGGCGGGAATGGGATCGAGCAGACCGACCGGGGGATTCGCTTCTACTTCGACTGGGTTCGCGACAACGCGGGTCGCTGGGAGTATCCCCGGCACGTCCCGGTCGAGAAGGGAGCCGCGAAGTGACGCGCCGACCTCGCGGTTTCACGCTGATCGAGCTGATGGTGGTGATCGCCATCATCGCCCTCCTGATCGCCCTGCTGTTGCCCGCCGTCCAGGCCGCACGAGAGGCGGCCCGTCGGGTCCAGTGCGGCAACAACCTGAAGCAACTCGGCCTCGCGGTCCATCAATACGAGCAGGTCTGGGGGGGGATGCCCCCCTCGGCGCTCGTGATCCCGACCGCCTCGAACACGCTCTGGACCAGCACCTGGGGAGGCCTGGCCCGGATCCTGCCCCACATCGAGCAGGGGGCCATCCACAACGCCATCAACCTGTCCTCCAGCTACGGCGACCCCGGCAACCTGACCGCGACCGCCCAGACGATCGCCACCTACATCTGCCCCAGCGAGGTCCGGCGCGACCGCGAGTTGAATGGCACCTTCGGCGTGGTCGGGCCGACCAATTACGGATTCTGCATGGGGGACTGGTTCGTTTACGCCGGGCCGAACGGGAACGCGACCACCCGGAGCGCCTTCGGCCCGAATCTCAGTCGACGCTGGGCTGCTTTCTCGGACGGGACGAGCAACACCCTGTTCATGGCCGAGGTGAAGAACTGGCAGCCGAATGTCCGCGATTGCGGCCACCTTTCCCGGATCAACGACCCGAACAACATCCCCAGCCCGTACGCCGACCCGATCACCGTGGCCCCCGAATACCAGGCGACCGGATGCCTGCTCAAGCTGGAGGGGCATTGCGAATGGCCGGAGGTCGCGGTCCATCACATCGGGATGACAACCGCCTGGACGCCGAACAAGAAGACGCCGGGAGGCCCCGGATTCGCCACGCCGGATGTCGACATCACCAGCCAGCGCGAGCGAACCGGCGGCCCGACCTTCGCGGCCATCACGTCGCGCAGTTTCCACCCGGGCGGCGTGAATATCCTGCTGGGTGACGGCAGCGTCCGGTACATCAAGAACACGGTCGACGGCATGATCTGGCGGGCTCTCGGGACCGTGGCGGGCGGCGAGGTCATCGGCGCGGACTCGCTCTGATGGGGTATCGACGAGGGAATCTCCTGCCGCTGGTCCTGATCCTCGCGGGATGCTCGGGGACCGGCGAGTCTCCGAGCGAGCCCCCCTACGACACCGAACGGGCCCGATCGGCCCTGGTCGCGGCCCTCGAAGCCTGGAAGAAAGGCGAGGCCAAGGCTCTCCCGAAGCGAGTCCCGCCGATTCGCTTCGTGGACGATGACCTGATCTCGGGCTTGCGCCTGTCCGATTATGAGATCGAGTCGCCCGATGGTCCCATCGGCCCTCATGCGGATGTTGACGTGGTCCTGTCGTTGCGCGACAAGCACAATCAGCCCATCCAGCGCGAGGCCCGCTATCAGGTGGCCACGGAGCCCGGCCTGGCCGTGCTCCGGAGCGATCGATGAGCCTACAGGAGGATCTCCCGGATCACGCGGCCCTTGACGTCGGTCAGTCGGTAGTCGCGCCCCCCGCTCCGATAGGTCAGGCGCTCGTGGTCGATCCCGCTGAGATGCAGCATCGTGGCGTGGAGGTCGTGGAAGTCGCAGACGTCCTCGACGGCGTTCATGCCGAACTCGTCGGTCGCGCCGTAGACCGTCCCTCCTCGGATGCCGCCCCCGGCCAGGAACACCGAGAAGCCCTCGGTGTGGTGGTCGCGGCCATCGGGCCCGGGGGCGTGAGGGGTCCGGCCGAATTCCCCGGCCCAGAGGACCAATGTGCTGTCGAGCATCCCTCGCTGCTTCAGGTCCTTGATCAAGCCGGCGACGGCCCGGTCGGTCTGCCGACTGTTCTTCTCGTGGCCTTCCTTGAGCCCCCCGTGCTGGTCCCAGGTCCCGTTGGAGAGGCCGTAAGGGCAATTCACCTGGACGAAGCGCACGCCGGATTCCACCAGCCTCCGGGCCCGGAGGCACTGCCTGGCATAGAGTTTCGTGTTCAGGTCGGGATCATCCAGCCCGTAGAGTTCGCGGGTCGCCTTGCTCTCGCGCGACTCATCCAGGACGTCCGGCACCAGGGTCTGCATCCGGGCGGCCAGCTCGTAGTTGTGGATGGCACTCTCCACGGCATCGGCCCCGCCGAGCCCCGCCGCGAAATCGAGGTCCTGCTGCCGGATCAGGTCGAGCTTGAGACGTTGAGAGGCGGGCGACTCGGCGGCCTGGAGATTGTCCAGGGGGACACCGCTAGCCTTGAGGATCGTGGCCTCGTAACTGGAGGGGAGGAACCCGCTCCCGAAGGCTTCCAGGCCGCCGACCGGGACGTGGCCGAAGCTCAGGACGACATAGCCGGGCAGGTTCTGGTTCTCGCTCCCCAAGCCGTAGCAGACCCACGACCCGACGCTCGGCCTCCCGGCGAGGTTGTGCCCGGTGTGGAGCAGCAGGACGCCGGTCGAGTGGATGGGCAACTCGGCCTTCATCGAACGGATGACCGCGATCTCGTCGACGCAGGTCGCGATCTGCGGGAACAGTTCGCTGACCGGGGTGCCGCTCTGGCCGTGCTGGTTGAACTTCCAGGGGCTCTTGACCCATTTCCGCTCGGGCTTCTCGGACCATGGCTTGCCCTCGTTCGCGGCCAGGGCGGGCTTGGGATCGAAGGAGTCGACGTGGGAGACTCCCCCATCCATGAACAGGAAGATGACGTTTTTGGCCCTCGCCGGGAAGTGGGTCTTCCGGGGCAATGGCGATTGGCCGAAGGCCGGGTCCTGCGTCAGGGCCGAGAGCGCGAGCCACCCGAAGCCGGTCCCGCCCGCCTTGAGCATCTGCCGCCGGTTGAGCGGCGGGAGGCCCCGTCCCGGGCAGCGTTCCTGGAGATGTCCCATCGATCGTTCCGCCCGGGGTTCAGGGGATGAAGATGAACTCTTTGAGGTTGAAGATCGCGTGAGCCGCGTCCTGCCAGACCGGTCGGCTGACCATGAGGTCGGCGTCGGACACGCCCCGGAGTTCGGCGAAGGCGCGGACGGCCTCGGCGAATCGCCCTCGTTCGAGGTCCGAGGCCGGGCGTCCCAGCGCATCCCGGAACATCAAGTCCACCCGGTCCTCGATCGTCCGACCCCGATCCTGGAGGTTCCCGGCCCAGTGGTCGGCCAGGTTCCAGACCAGCGGGTCGTTCAGGAGCGCGAGACTCTGCGCGGGGACGTTCGAGGCATCCCGCCGGCCCTGCGTGACCTTGCCGCCGGGCAGGTTGAAGACGCTGAGGAAGCGCGGCGACTCCATCAACTGGAACTTGATATAAAGGCTCCGGCGTCCGTCCCCATCCAGCGGCCCGGCGAACAATCGCTTCTCGGTGTCTTCCTTGTCGCGATAGGGGTGGACGCTCGGGCCGTAGAGCTTGCCGTCGAGCCGACCGGAGACCGCCAGCAGGCTGTCGCGGATCACCTCGGCCTCGGCCCGCCTCGCCGGGTAATGGGAGAGGAGGATGTTATCGGGGTCGCGCTCGCGGGTCCCCTCGGCGGGGTTGGCGGCGGCTCGGAAGGCCCGGCTCAGGACCAGTTCGCGGACCAGTCGCTTCACCGACCATCCGTCTTCGACGAATTCCGCGGCCAGGTAGTCGAGGAGTTCCGGGTGGGTGGGCGGCTCGCCCAGGTGCCCGAAGTCGTCGGGCGTCCGCACGATTCCCCGGCCGAAGACCCATTGCCAGACGCGGTTGACCATCACCCGGGCGGTGAGCGGGTTGGTCGGGCTGGCGATCTGATCGGCGACGAAACCCCGACCGCTCCCCGGGAGCGGGAGCGTCGTGCCCTCGGGCTCGATCGCCTGGAGATAGCGCCGGGGGGTCGGATCGCCGGGCCTGGTGTACTCCCCTCGGATGAGGATGGGTTGATCGAAGGGCTCCCTCTCGTCGGCCATCCCCGGGATCGTGGTGGGCGGCGAGAGGTCATGCTCCTCGATCTTGCGGTAGCTCGCGATCAGCGAGGCCAGCCGGGGGCTGGCGTCCGCCTTGTTCGAGATCAGGCCGCGATCCAGGAGCCAGTTCAACCATTTCACGTCGTCGTCGGTCGTCCGGCCCTCCGCGAAGGCGGCCACGACCTCCCGGGCGATCCCCGAGTATCGCGAGCCCAGCTCCTCCAGGCTCGCGGGAGGGTCGCCCGATTCGAGTCGATCGAGGTGGGCGAGGTCTTCTTTGGGGGGCTCCGGGCCATCGTGGGCGACGACCTGTCGGAGCCCCCACCAGGAGCGAGGGTCCCTGGTGTGGAAGTCCCAGGGCTGCCGCTGATTGTCCGTATCCTTGCCCAGGGTTCCGAGCGGGTCGGGGTACTTGGGGCTGTCCCAGAACGTGAGCAACTCCGCATAGGGGAGCAGCTCGGCCGACCTGTCCGGGAAATCCACCGTCACCCAGGTCCAGTCGTCGTGATGGATCGAATGTTGATTCGTGTAATTGAGCTGGCAGTTATTGAACACGACCCGAGACAGGCTGTGTCCGCCGCCGATGACCTGGAAGCTCAGCTTGCCGCCCCCCCGAGGGAGGGTCGGCGATCGCAAGGCACCGTTGAGCTTCCGGGAGACTCCGAACGTGAACAGCCCCGAGGGGAGGATCGATTGGATCGCGGCCTCGCCCTCGTGCGCCAGGGTGATGTCGACGCCCGGGTTCGGGCCTCCTCTCAGTCCCATGCCACTGGTGGTCCAGCCGGGCTCCATCCGCCCTCGGAAATCGGCCACCGGCTGGAATTTCGTTCGATTGAATTCGGAGCGAGCGGCCTGCTCCGTCGCATGGTCCTCGACGAGCTTTTGCCAGGTCCCGCACAGATCATCGGCCTCGGACGACGAGGCACGGGCCATGGCATCCCAGGCGTGCGACGGGCTGGAAATCGGCGGCGGCTTCTCGCCGGGCGGACCGAGACGGTCGACGAGTTTCCCCCCGTCGATCGAGTTCACCTCGCCCGTCCACAGGGACGCCAGCTCGGCCCGGATCTCGGCCTTGATGCGATTCAGGTCGGCGATGGCCTCGCGATTGATCTCGGGCGAGTCGAGCGTGTGCTGGACCGATCGAGAGCTGCGCAAGATCCCGAGCAACCCGTAATAGTCGCGGGTCGAGACCGCATCCTTCTTGTGGTCGTGGCAGCGGGCGCAGGCGACGGTGGTCGCCTGGAAGGTCTTGGTGAGGGTATCGAGCTGGTTGTCGACGATGTCGTAGCCGATGACGCCGAAGTCCACGCAACTGTCGTGGTTGACCTCGCCGAAGCGATAGAACGCCGTCCCGATGAGCGACTCGTTGAATCGTCCCCGGGCGTTCCATCGGGGCTCGGGCAGGAGGTCCCCGGCGATCTGTTCCCGGGCGAACTGGTCGTAGGGCAGGTCTTCATTGAACGCGCGGATGACGTAGTCGCGGTACCGCCAGGCGTGGGGGACGTCGTAGTTCCACTCGTTCCCGTGGGTCTCGGAGTACCGGACGACGTCGAGCCAGTGCCTCGCGAATCGCTCGCCGAATCGGGGCGAGGCCAGTAGTCGGTCCACCAGCGCCTCGTAGGCCCCGCCCGGGTCGCGACGGGCCGACTCCTCGAAGGCCGCCGATTCCTCGGCGGTAGGCGGCAGGCCGGTCAGGACGAGCGACAACCGTCGGATCAGCGTGCGGGGGGACGCGGCGGCGGCGGGCGAGACGCCCTCGGAGGCCATCCGCCGATCGAGGAAGTGATCGACCGCCCTTCCCGGCCGATCGCCCTGGTCGACCTCCGGGACGGGCGGCTTGCGGACCGGCTTGAGGCTCCACCAATTCCGACGCTCCTCGAAGACCTCGGCCCAGGTGGCGGGCCGAGGTCCGGGCCCTGTGTCGGTCCTCGGGTCGAAGGCCCCCCGCTTCACCCAGGCTTCGAGGTCGGCAATCTGGCCGTCGGACAGCTTTCCGCCCGCCTCTTCCGGCGGCATCCGGAGCGCCTCGTCCGTCCACCGGACCGCTTGCAGGAGGAGGCTCTCTTCGACGTTGCCGGGCCGGATGGAGGGGCCCGAGTCGCCCCCCCGCTCCCACCCGGCCTTCGAATCCAGGGCCAGCCCCCCGTTCTGCTTCCTAGCCGAGCTGTGGCATCGCTGGCAATGGTTGGCGAGGATCGGCCGGATCTTCTTCTCGAAGAATTCGCCGTCGTCCTGGGCCGGGGCCGAGCCCGACAGCCATCCGGCGAGAATCAGGACGAAAGCCGGGATCTTCGACGGGGCTCGATCGCCCCGCCCGCTCGAATCGCAAGCCATCGATTGCCGCTCCCCAGGAGGTCGAGAAGGTCGGAGACCCCGCGGATCCGGTCGCTATTCTACCGGACGATGACCCCGGATGGTTCCCGGTCTCGACCTCGCCTTGAATTTTCTTTCAACACCGGAAGGGTCGCGATCCGGGCGACTTTCCCCGGATCCGGGCTCATCAGTGGCCCGAGGTTCCTGCCTACATTCAACATTCACTTGCCTTCGGCCCGGTCGTCTTCGACGATGAGCACCCCCGATTCGGGGCGACATTACGGACATAGGGATAGGAATGATCATGAAACGTCCCCAACATCGCGCCTTCACCCTGATCGAGCTGCTGGTGGTGATCGCGATCATCGCGGTGCTGATCGCCCTGCTCTTGCCGGCCGTGCAGGCGGCCCGAGAGGCCGCCCGGCGGATCCAGTGCACCAATAACCTGAAGCAGATGGGCCTGGGGCTCCACAACTACGAGAGCATCGCCGGGGCCTTCCCGCCCTCGTGCGTCCTGAGCGGCTCGGGGAACAAGGTGAGCCTCTGGCTGGGCTGGAGCGTCCCGGGGCGGATCTTGCCGTTCCTGGAGCAAGGACCGATGTTCAGCGCGATCAACTTCAACTATTCGGGAGAATCGCCCTACAACCTGACCGTCTCGACCCAGCGGGTCGCGATGTTCATCTGCCCGAGCGAGGTCGACTCGTCTCCGATCCCCGGGGAGTCGGGCGTGGTCGGGACGTACGGTTTCCTGATGGGCGACTGGTTCGTCTGGGGCGGGTTCTCCGGGGCGACCAATCGGTCGGCCTTCGCCCCCAACACGAGCCGACGCCTGGCCGACTTCCGCGACGGCCTGAGCCAGACGATCGTGGCGGCCGACTGCAAGGCCAAGCAACCCCTGCTCCGCGACTGCGGGGGCCTGGCGAACATCACGCAGCCCAACGCCATCCCGCTCACCAACGCCGACCCGAAGACCGTGGCCCCGGAATACGACGGCGGCTCCTGCGGGTTCACCTACGGCCACTCGGAATGGAGCGACGGCCAGGCCCACCAGACCGGCTTCACCACCGCCTGGACGCCCAATCGCCAGACCCCCGGCTACTCGGCCAATCCCCAGCGCGACCTGGACCTGACCGGCCAGCGCGAGAAGAAGGGCGGCCCCACCTTCGCGGCGATCACCGCCCGGAGCTACCACCCCGGCGGGGTCAACGTCCTCCTCGGAGACGGCTCGGTCCGGTTCCTCAAGGACACCATCGCCGGGAACGTCTGGAGGGCGCTGGGCACGATCGCCGGGGGGGAAGTCACCAGCGCCGATGCTTATTGATGCCGATCACGGCGACTTCTCGAAGAGGAGTTGCTGGATCTTCCCGTCGGGCGTCCGATAGAGCGACCCGTCCAGCACGGCGTCCTTGAAGGTGAGGCGGATCGCGGCGACCTCCATCCCGCCCCGCTCTCGGACCCCCCGGACCTCGACCTTCTCGGGCTCGCCGAGGGGCTTGAGCCGGGGGGCGGCGGCGGCGATCCGCTCGTCGGTCAGGTAGGCGGCGAACTCCTCGCCGAGCTTGCCCCGGTCGACCTGGCCGGCCTGCATCTCGCGGAAGAAGGCGAGCGCGGCCTCCTTGGGCGAGGGGCCGTCGACCTTGGGAACCTCGGGCTCGCCTTCGGGTTTGGTCAGGAGCCCGACGATGGCCTGGCCGATCCCCGCGTCGGATTGCTCGTTGTTCATCAAGATCACGACCGATGCCTTCAGGCGGGGTATCATCGACAGCGAGGCCCGGAAGCCGCTGACGGCACCCCCGTGCGAGAGGACGATATCGCCATTTTCGCGGCGGACGCCGATCCCGCAGCCGTAGGTGGTGAGCCGACCGTCCAGGAGAGCGGCCGGGGTGGTCATGATCCGGAGCCGTTCGGGATCCAGGACCTTGCCCTCCATCAGGGCGGTGGCCCATCGGGCCAGGTCGGGGGCGGAGGCCCAGACTCCCCCGGCGGCATAGATCCACCCTTCGGCCTCGGGCGTGCAGGGCTCGGGAGGGCCGAGGGCGAAGGGCGTGTAGCCTCGGGCCCGGTTCGGGTCGGCCTGCGACGGCTCGAACGTCGATCGGTCCATGCCCAGGGGCTTGAGGATCCGCTCGGCCAGGAACACCCCGAAGGGCTGGCCGCTGACCTTCTCGACCACCTTCCCGAGGATCATGAACCCGGTGTTGCTGTAAGACCAGCGCGTGCCCGGGGGGAAGTCGAGCTTGCCCCCGGCATATTCCCGGATCAGGGCATCCACCCCGATCGGCCGGCTCATCCGGCGGTCGACGAAGTCGAGCGGGTAGTAGTCGGGATATCCCGAGGTGTGGCTCATCAGCTGGTGGAGCGTGATCTCGCCGGCCCGGGTCAGGCCGGGGAAGTACTTCGCCACCTTGTCGTCGACGGAGAGCTTCCCCTCCTGGGCCAGCAGGAGGATGCAGGCGCAGGTGAATTGCTTGCTGACCGAGCCGATGGCGAACGAGGTCTCGGGCTCGACCGGGGCCCGGTCCTCGATGGACCTCCGGCCATATCCCTTGGCGAGGACGATCTTGCCGTCGCGGGCGATGGCCAGGGACAGGCCGGTGATCTCCTTCTCTCGGACCACGCCCGCGACATAGGCGTCGATGGCCTCGAGGTCGAAAGTCTTCGGCGGCTCGGGCGGCTTCGGGACCTCGCTCCGGGCCTCGGGGGCGACCGCCAGGATCGCCAGGATCGTCAGGGCGAGCAATCTCGTTCGCATCTCGATCTCCAGGGGATGGGCCCCGGCCGATTCCGGGCTTCGACGATCAAGTCTCCGTTGCCGCGGTGAAACATCTTAACCGGAGAAACTCGCGGCCGTGCACCATCCGCCCGTCGCCCTGGGGGATTCGAGGTCGGGAACTCGGGAGATCCGATGATGATGCGAGCTCTCGATATTTCGAGGATGTGCCGATGTTTGCTCCATTTTTTCGGATTGACCATGATTGATCGCGGGATTTGCAGTAGATTTGGAAAGCCCCGGTCAATTGAGTTCGGACTGCACCTAAGAGAGGCTCCCGTCAACCTCCTTGGATGGGGATGATCGGGGGTTCGATCCGCGCTGCGGTTGAGGCAAGAGAATGATGAGAGGTGACGACGTCATCAGGTTCGGAGAATCGGCGGGTAGGAGGGGGCGGGCCGAAGCCGAGCCCGAGACTCTCGACCCTCCGACTCGCGAAGGTGGCCCAGGATGAGGAAGACGACCGAGGCCCATCCCCCGTTCGAGATCGTCGCCATGGCGGCCTCGGCCGGCGGAGTCCAGGCCCTCTCGGTGGTCCTGTCCGCCCTCCCGCCCGACTTCCGGGCCCCGATCGTTTTGGTCCAGCACCTCGACCGACGCCATCGGAGCCTGATGGCCGAGATCCTCGGTCGGAGGACCTCGCTGAAGGTCCGAGAGGCCAGCGATGGCGATCGGATCGCCCCCGGCGGCATCTGGATCGCCCCTCCCGATCATCATGTGCTGATTAACGGAGACGGTTCGCTTTCGCTGACACAGACCGAATTGGTCCATTTCGTCCGCCCTTCCGCCGATCTGATGTTCGAGTCGATGGCCGCCGGCTATCGAGATCGGGCGATCGCAGTCGTCTTGACCGGGACCGGCACCGATGGCGAGATGGGCGTCCGCGCGGTCAAGTCGACCGGGGGAACCGTGATCGCGCAGGACGAGGCGACCTCGGAATTCTTCGGGATGCCCGGCGCGGCGATCAACTCCGGCTGCGTCGACTTCATCCTTTCCCTCGAAGAGATCGCCCCGACACTGACAACGCTGGTGATGAACGGAGATGCTGCATGACCAGCGACGAGCCCGAATCTGAGTCGGAGTCTCTGCCACCCGATCCCGATTTCGAGTCGCTCCTGGACTATTTGCACCGGTCCCGCGGCTTCGACTTCACCGGCTACAAGCATCCCAGCCTGATCCGACGGATCGGCAAACGGATGAAGGAGGTCCGCGTCGATGGATACGTCCCGTACGTCGACTTCCTGGAGGTCCACCCGGACGAGTTCAAGCTCCTCTTCGACACGATCCTGATCAACGTGACGAGCTTCTTCCGCGACCCTCCGGCCTGGAAGACGATCTCCGAGGAGATCCTCCCCCGACTGCTCTCGAGCAAGCGGGCCGAGGACCCGATCCGGGTCTGGTCCGCCGGCTGCGCCACCGGCCAGGAGGCCTACAGCCTGGCCATCGTCCTGGCCGAGGCGTTGGGGATCGACGCGTTCCGGGACCGGGTCAAGATCTATGCGACCGACGTCGACGACGACGCCCTGGCCAAGGCCCGGTCGGCCCAGTACGACGCCAAGGAGCTGGAGAGCCTGCCCCCCGAATTCCGGGAGAAATACTTCGAGCCGGCCGGGGCCGCCCGCTGGTCCTTCCAGAAAGACCTCCGACGGTCGGTGATCTTTGGCCGCCACGACCTGATCCAGGATGCGCCGATCTCGCGGGTCGACCTGCTGACTTGCCGGAATACGTTGATGTATTTCAACTCCGAGACCCAGGCCCGGATCCTCGATCGATTCCATTACGCCCTGTCCGACCGCGGGTTCCTCATGCTTGGCAAGGTCGAGACCTTGATGACTTACAATAGCTCGTTCATTCCGGTCGACCTGAAGCGGCGGATCTTCGCCAGGGTCCCCCGGGCCAATCAACTCCGCGACCGGATCCTGGGCCAGCCCCGCGCCGCGGAGGAGACCGCCTCGCATCTGGTCAGCCACGTCCGGCTCCGCGAGTTCGCCTTCGAGTCCAGCCCGGTCGCACAGCTCGTCATCGACTTCAGCGGCCTGCTGGCCCTGGCCAACGAGCGGGCCCGGACGATGTTCCAGATCGACCCGGTGGATCTCGGACGTCCCTTCCAGGACCTGACCCTCTCCTATCGGCCGGCCGACCTCCGCTCGTGCATCGACCGGGCCTACCAGGATCGGCAACCGGCCAGGATCTCCGAGGTCGAATGGCCGGTCGGGGCCGGCGAGGTCGTCTATCTCAATATCCACGTCGTCCCCCTGCTCGATCCCGGGGCCGTCCTGCTCGGGGCCAGCGTGAGCTTCACCGACGCCACGGGCAGCCGGCGACTCCAGGAGGAACTCCAGGCCTCGCACAAGGAACTCGAGGTCGCCAACGAGGAACTCCAGTCCACCAACGAGGAGCTGGAGACCATCAACGAGGAACTCCAGTCCACCATCGAGGAGCTGGAGACCACCAACGAGGAACTCCAGTCCACCAACGAGGAACTGGAGACCATGAACGAGGAACTCCAGTCCACCAACGACGAGATCGAGGTAGTCAACGGGGAACTCCGGGTCCGGAACGAGGAGCGTGACACCCTCGACTCCATTCTCCAGTCGATCCTCCGGAGTCTGTCCAGCGGGGTGATCGTGGTCGGCTCGAACTTCTCCGTCCAGCTCTGGAACCCCCGGGCCGAAGACCTCTGGGGGATCCGCTCCGACGAGGCCATCGGGAAGAATCTGCTGAACCTCGATATCGGCCTGCCCCTGGAGGAAATCAAGAAGGCGATCATCTCCTGCCTGGCGGGGGAGTTGGATCAGCAGGTACTGACCGTCGACGCCAGGACCCGCCGGGGCAAGGCGATCCGATGCCGGGTCACCTGTCAGACGATGACCAGCGAAGCGAAGGCCATCAACGGCGTGATCCTGAGCATGGACGAGGAGCCCGCCGTGCCTGCATAATGGGCGGGGGCAATCGAGGAAACTCCAGGCCATGGCGAAGTTCACCGCATCGAACCTCGAGGAGCCGATGGTGCCGGATCAAGCCAGGCCGACGGTCCTCGACGGCTTTTCTCGGTATATCGAGTCGCTCCAGACGCGGATCGACGGCCTGGATTCCGGCGTCGACGCGGGTCCCGAGGAGATGCGGCTGGTCCTCGACTCGACCACCGAGGAACTCCGGGTCGCCGTCGAGCAGATCCGGGAGACCGACGATGCCCTCCGGGAGTCCAGGGCCGAGGTCGAGGCCGAGCGGAAGCGCTACCGCGACCTGTTCGATCAGGCCCCCGACGCCTACCTCGTCACCAGCCTGGAAGGGGCGATCCAGAAGGCCAACCACGCCGCCTCGGTGGTCCTGAACATCGGCTCTCCATTCCTGGTCGGCAAGCCCTTGATCGTCTTCCTGCCCGAAGAGGGCCGCCCCGCGTTCCGATCGGAACTGGCCCGACTCGCCCGATCGACCGGGGTCCAGGAATACGACCTGAGGCTCAAGCCCCGCCAACTCCCGCCGGTTGACGCCGCCGTCCGGGTCTCCGTCGATCGCGACCCCTGGGGCCGAGCGGTCGCCCTGCTCTGGACGATCCGCGATGTCTCGGCCCGGAGGCGGGCCGAGGAGAAGATCCGGTCCCTCAACTCCCGGCTCGAACGCAAGGTGGTCGAGCGGACCGAGCAGCTCGAAGACTCGCTCCAGGCCAACGAACGCTGGCTGATCCAGGCCCACGCCGCCGAGGCCGAGGCCCGACTCGAGAGCGGGCTGTTCCAGGGCCTCGTCGAGGGGGTCGACGCCATCCTCTGGCGGGCCGACGCCGAGACCGGCCGCTATGCCTTCGTCAGCCGGAGGGCCGAGGAGTTGCTGGGCTTTCCCACCTCCTCGTGGATCGATCACCCGGAATTCTGGGCCGAGCGGCTCCACCCCGAAGATCGCGAATGGGCCATCGCCCACCGTCGCAAGCAGCTCCGCGAGGGGAAGGATTACGAGGCCGAGTATCGGATGGTCGCCGCCGACGGCCGGGCCTTCTGGTTCCGCGAGAGTGTACGGGTCGCTCGCCCCGGGACCGGCCGGACGGCGGGATCCTGCGGCCTGATGGTCAACATCACCAAACGCAAGAAGCTCGAACGCCAGCTCTACACCGCCAAGGGAGAGCTGGCCCTCCGGATCCGGGACCTGACCTATCTCCGCGAGCTGGATGCCCGGCTGGCCACCAGCCGGGGGTGGCGGGCGACCCTCGACGAGATCCTCTCGGCGATGACCTCGCTCCAGGGGACCGACATGGCGATGGTCCTGATCCGCGAGCGGGGCGGGCCGGGAATGTCCGTCGCCGCCACCGTCGGCCTGCCCGAGGAGCTCACCCGGCTCCTGGGCGATCGGGCCCACGACCTTGGAATCCTGGGCCAGCCCCTCTCCGAGCGGAAATCGGTCGTCATCGAGGACCTCGAGGCCGAACCGGTCGAACTCGGCGGGGTCTCCCTCGCCCGGGTCGGGGGGATCCGTGGCCTCTTCGCCGTCCCCCTCTTCAACGAGGAATGGCTCGGCGTGGCCGTCGCCTGCTTCCGGGCCTCCCACCGGCCCCCCGAAGGTCAGGTCCGCCTGGTCGAGATGTATCTCCGGCATGCCGCCGAGGCCATCGAGGCCGTCCGGCGCTTCGATCGCCTCGAAGCGGCCGAGCAGGGCAAGAGCCGGGACCTCGCCGAAATCAAGGCCTCGCTGGCCGAGATCCGCGCCGCCGTCGATCGCCTCGAAATTCGGGACGACGGCCCGACCGAGCAGATCCGCCGGCAGGTCCTGGTCCTGCAAGGACTCATTGATAAGTTTGATTGATTGCTGGTGTGTTTAAGTGTTGTGTAGTCTGGGGCGTCCGTCGCGGCGTGACGCCCCATCGATCCGCCCGCCTTCGCCTCAACCGATCACCTCGCGGACCACTCGCCCGGCCACGTCGGTCAGGCGGAAGTCCCGCCCGTTGGATCGATAGGTCAGCTTCTCGTGATCCATGCCCAGGAGGTGGAGGATCGTGGCGTGGAGGTCGTTGATGCTCACTCGGTCCTGGACCGCCTTGTGGCCGATCTCGTCGGTCGCCCCGTACCGGGCCCCGGCCTTGACGCCCCCGCCGGCCATCCAGGTGGTGAAGGCGTGCGGGTTGTGGTCGCGGCCGGTCCCCCCCTTCTGGACGATCGGCAGGCGTCCGAACTCGCCGTTCCAGATCACCAGGGTCTCGTCGAGCAGGCCGCTGGCCTTGAGGTCGGTGAGCAGGGCGGCGATCGGCTTGTCGGTCTCCCCGGCGAACCCGGAGTGGTTCTTGGCGATGTCGGCGTGGCCGTCCCAGCTCCGCTCGTTCTCCATCCCGCCGCTGTAGATCTGGACGAACCGGACCCCGCGCTCGACCAGCCGTCGGGCCATCAGGCATTGCTTGGCGAAGTGCGAGCATCTCGGGTCGTCGATCCCGTAGAGCTTGCGGATCGGCTCGGGTTCGAGATTGACGTCGAGCGCCTCGGGCGCGGCCATCTGCATCCGGTAGGCCAGCTCGAAGCTCTCGATCCGGGCCGAGAGGTCGGCCTCGTGCGGGTGCTGCTGGCGGTGCCGGCGATTGAGCCGGTTGAGCAGGTCGATCTGCGCCCGCTGCTCGGCCTCGGTCCGCCCGGGACCCCGGTCGAGGTTGTCCATCGGGGCCCCCTGGGCATTCAGGGCCGTCCCCTGGAAGACTCCCGGCAGGAAGCCCGCCCCCCAGTTCTGCGCGTGCCCCTTGGGGACGCCCCGTCCCAGCGTGTCGTACATCGCCACGAAGGCCGGTAGGTTCTGGTTCTCCGTCCCGAGCCCGTACGTCACCCACGAGCCCACGCACGGGAAGCCCATCCGGCTCATCCCCGTGTTGATCTCGAAGAGCGCGGGGGAATGATTATTGGTGTGGGTGAAGCACGAATAGATCATCGCCATGTCGTCGACGTGCCGCGACAGCTCGGGGAAGATCTCCGAGGCCCAGGTGCCCGACTCCCCGTGCTGGGCGAACTTGAAGGGGGATTTCATGAGCGGGCCGACCTGCCCGGTGAAGAAGCCGGTGTTCTTGTCGAACCCCTCCAGCTCCTGCCCGTCGCGTCTCTCCAGCTCGGGCTTGTAGTCCCAGGTATCGACCTGGCTCGGCCCGCCGTTCATGAACAGCCAGATGACCGACTTCGCCTTGCTCGGGAAATGTCCCGGCCGGCTCTCCAGCGGGTTGAGCGGGAGCTTGATCGACTCGGCCCGGGCCTGCTCCTCCAGGATCGAGGCCAGCGCCAGGGCCCCGAATCCCGACCCGGTCCGCCGGAGGAAGTCCCGTCGGGAAGCGAACGCCCGGTGCGGCGAAGCGATCAGGTGGGGATGCTCGGGCATGACGACCTCGAGGAAAGTGGCTTCGATTTGCGATCCCAATGGCTTTGTTCTGTCGCCGGCAAACTCTGCGGGGCTTGCCCATCCTTGGTCAAACGAACCCAAGGATCATCCGGCATCGTGTGTTTAAGGCTTTGCTGGAGTTGGCGTTAGAGGTCCGTGACGGTTTCGCGAAACGAACCCAAGTAACAACATCGATCCCGGACTGTCCTGGCCAAACGAACCCAAGGCAGGAGTCCCTGGCAATCCCCCCGAGGGCCTGGCCAAACGAACCCGAGGTCGGAGTTCCTTGGCGGTCGTTCCATCGGACAGGTTTCCTCAAGGTCATCATAACCGCGCCCGGGTCGCAACCGGGAGACCCTGGATAGTATCGTGAATCGGTGGGATGGGTCTTCGCTCGGAGTCTCGGAATGAACCCGCAACCTCGATCGGGTGTGCTCGATGCGGTAACTTCCTCGACCAGCCTTCCTGGGCTGCCGGGCGATTGACCCGTCGTCACAATACGAGAAAACTGGGGGATTGTCGCTCCCCAGCTTTCTCCGAGAGGGTTGCCGTCATGAAAGCGTATCGGATCCACGAGACGAACGGGCCGGACTCCCTGAAGTCCGAGGAACTACCCGAACCGAAACCCGGCCATGGCCAGGTGGCCGTCCGGGTCCGGGCGGTCTCGCTGAATTATCGCGACCTGATGGTCATCAAGGGGGCTTACGGTCGGAATCAGCGACTCCCGTTGATCCCGCTTTCCGATGGCGCCGGGGAGGTCGCGGCGGTCGGGCCGGGGGTCACCGGGCTCAAGGTCGGCGACCGGGTGGCCGGCTGCTTCTTCAGCGAGTGGGCCGACGGGCCGATGACCGAGGCGGCCACGAACTCGGCGATGGGCGGGGCGGTCGACGGGATGCTCGCCGAGCAGGTCGTCCTGCCCGAAGGCGGGGTGGTCCGCGTTCCCGAGCACCTGACTTTCGAGGAAGCCGCTTGCCTCCCCTGCGCCGGCCTGACGGCCTGGCATGCCCTGATGGAATCGAGGAGGGTCAAGGCGGGCGAGACCGTCCTGATCCAGGGGACCGGCGGCGTCTCGATCTTCGCGCTCCAGTTCGCCCGGGTCGCCGGGGCTCGGGTGATCGCCACGTCCAGCAGCGACGCCAAGCTGGCCCGGGTCCGCGAGATGGGGGCCTCCGACGGGATCAACTACAAGACCACGCCCGACTGGGACGTGGCGGTCCGGAACCTGACCGAAGGGGCGGGGGTCGATCACATCGTCGAGGTCGGAGGCGCGGGGACCCTCGCGCGGTCGTTCAGGGCGGTGAAGCTCGGAGGCCACATCCCCCTGATCGGGGTCCTGACCGGAGGCGGCGAGGTGGACCCCCGGATGCTCCTGTTCAAGAACATCCGGCTCCAGGGGATCTACGTCGGCTCGCACGCCATGTTCGAGGCGATGAATCGCGCGATCGCCCTGCACAAGATCCGCCCGGTGATCGACCGCGTCTTCCCCTTCGAACAAGCCGTCGAGGCTTACAAGCACCTGGAAAGCGGGGCCCACTTCGGCAAGGTCGTGATCGGGCTCGGTTGAGGGGCCCGGCCGGGCGCGGTAGGATCGGATCCGGGCGGATGACGGGGAGATCCGGCCGAATCAAGGTGAGATGGGAGGATTTCGTTTCGCCCGAAGTGCCGGGGCCTCGGCCGCGATCTTCGGACCGATCTCCCACGCCCGCGCGGGATAGCCCTTCGTCCTCGACGACCGGAGGCGTGGGATCGGCGGGCCATCTTTCGGCTAAACAATAAGTATCAATTTGACAAAAGAGTGCGTCTGTTCTTCTCGATATTTTCGCAAGTGGGGTTGCCTGCGGGCGAACAGCTCCTATCATTGCGGATGTTGTTCAAGCCGACCCGGGACCGCGGGCGTGGTCCATGTCGGATTGGTGAGTTTTGTCGGGTTATTGTCGGTCCCCCCCCTGCCTGCCCTCCTCGGATTGATCCCTCCGGCATCGGAGCTTTCAATCACTCGCCCTCATCGCCCGCTACGGTCTCTTGCGCCGTGAATTCGAGGTATTGCCATCGTGAACCGTAGACTGATCCGACGCCTCGGGCTGTCCTCGCTCGCCTTCGCCTTCGCCTTCCCGATCGCCGCTTGCGGGACGAGAGAAAAGCCGCCGGTGATCGATCTCACGACGCCGATCAAGTCACCCGTGGCTCCCAAGTCGACCAAGGCCAAGGTGAACCGCCCGGCTCGTTGACCCCTCCCCGCGACCCACCTGACGGCCCAGACCATCCACTCTCCGGCCGATGACCCTGGACCGGCCCCGCAAAGCTCCCCTCTCATGTAGGCGATCAAATTCTTTTATATAGTCTCGCCGACGATTGTCGTCGGTCGAGCGATCCGACAACGCTGATCCGGATTGTCACTCCATGAGAACGAAGGCCTTCGCCCCTCGCCATCGCGCATTCACCCTGATCGAGCTGCTGGTGGTGATCGCGATCATCGCCGTGCTGATCGCCCTGCTCCTGCCGGCGGTCCAGGCCGCCCGGGAGGCCGCCCGGAGGGCCCAATGCACCAACAACTTGAAGCAACTAGGCCTGGCGGCCGCGAATTACGTCAGCGCCAATAACGCCTTCCCGATGGGCATGTATCAGGGCCCCAGCCTCGGCTATGGCGGGATCAACGGGAATTGGTACGCCGGCATGACCGCATTCCCGGCCCTGCTGCCGCAGTTGGAGCAGCAAGCCATCGCGAGCGCGTATAACTACAGCATTGGATCCTTCGACCTGGGGAACCGGACGCTCCTGGCCACCGGCCTGAGCATCCTCTGGTGCCCGAGCGATGGGACCATCTCCGCCGGCCAGCCGGCCCCCTCGGCCACCTCGAACATCGGCGCCTACATCTCCTCGACCTCGACGTTCTACAGGACCAGCTACGCCGCCTGCGGCGGGATCTGGCTCGCTTCCAACTATGGGACGGGCAACCCGACGGGATCCAACGCCACGCAGATCGCGGCGGCCCAGCAGAACGGCAACGGCGTCTTCGGCTATCAGAGCTCGAACACGATCGCCAGCATCACCGACGGGACCAGCAACACGATCGCCTTCGGCGAGACGGCCAACGGCCTGATCCCGATCGAGAGCGGCCGGTATGGCTTCGGGGTCTGGGCCTTCTCGGGCTACACCCCCGGGGAATCGTCCTGGTTCGCCACGATGTACGGCATCAATCCCCAGAAGCGGGCCCCGGCCACGCAGACGAACTACATCAGCTATTTCACTCCGGGCCAGCCCTTGATGCTCGCCATGTCGGCCTCCAGCTTCCACCCCGGCGGCGCCAACTTCGCCATGTGCGACGGCTCGGTCCGGTTCATCAAGGATACGGTCTCCAGCTTCGCGATGGGCGCGAATCCCCCGCCCGCGATGTACTACAGCGGCTACAACACCTATGCCCTCAACGCCGCCACCTCGGTCCCGGTCTACCAGGCCCTCTCGACCCGCAACGGCGGCGAGGTGATCAGCGCCGACGCATATTGAACCGACTAGCGATGGGGGTGCCGAGAGGTGCCCCCATCGCGGCATTGCCATCAGGCTCCCGGGCCGAGTGCCTCGTATTCGGCCAGGAGCTTGCCGCCGACCTCGGGTCGGGCCATCCCGACATACGCGATCTTGCCACGGAGCCAGGCGCGGAAGTTGGGGTGGCCTTCGCGGTTCTGGGCTTCGAGCCCTTCGAGCTTCGCCCGGTGGAGGATGGCGCGGAGGCGTCGGACCTCGTCTCGGGACACGCCCGGCCGTTCGTTCACGACCAGGCCGGTGACCACCTGCGCGGTGTTCCGGCGGAGGACCCGGCTCTTGGCCTCGTTGACGGCGAACCCCTCGGCCTCGGCCAGGTGCCGGACCCGGGCCATCAGGTAGCCGACCTTGGGGTTGAGGGTCTCATCGCCCGAGAAGGTCAGGTCGTCGGCGTATCGGGTGTAGGTCGCCCCCAGCTTCGAGGCCAGCCCGGCGAGCCGGCGGTCGAGCCTCCGGGCGACCTGGTTGGACAGGCCGGGGCTGGTGCTGGCCCCTTGCGGGAGCCCTCTCGGCCCGGTGGCGACATGGTAGGTCGTCCCATCGTAGACCACCGTCCGCCTCGGGCACTCGGTGCAGAGCAGCCCGAGGATCGTGGCCAGGCTCGGCGAGTAGCCCGCGCGTCGGAAGACGCTCCGGACCCGGGGGAACCCGATGCTCGGGAAGAACCCTTCGAGGTCCATGTTCACCACCACCGCCTTCCCGGCGTGGCTTGAGGCATTGGTAAGGATGCTCCGACCCGGCAGGAAGCCGTGGGCCTCGGGCTCGGCGGGCAACATCGCCACGATCCGATCGAAGATCCACCGCTGGGCCGAGGCCATCGACCGATGAGGGGCGCTCAGCCGACGGGTCCCGCCCGACTTCTTGGGGACCTCGAACTCGACGTAATGGACCCGAGTGGCCGCCTCGGCGTGGAAGGCGAGCCATCGGAGCCGAGCCACCGAGAGCCCCAACGCCTCGGCCAGCTCGCCCGGGGTGGAGAGCGCGGGCAAGCCGGCGGCCTCCAGCCGGGCCAGGTCGCTCTGATGATCGCCCAGGAACTTCGAGACGCCTCGGCCCAGATAAACGATGTCGGTGGCATGCCGGTGGGCGATCCCCTCGGCGCGAATCCGCTTGCGATCGGCGGCCTCGGCCTTCTTCTCGGCCTTGATCCGGGCCCGCTCGGCGCGATCGGCCTGGACCGCCGCCTCTCCTTCCAGGGCCGCCTGCTGCTGGATCGACTCTTCGAGAGGTCGGACCCGCTCCATCTCCTCGCCGACCCGGTGGATTTCGGCGAGCCGCTCCGGACTCAGCAGGCCATGAGTCACCAGAGCCCGGTCGATCAGGCGGGTCCGATCGTCGGCCGTCGGAGGAATCCGGTCGCGTCGAGCGAACCAGAGGTTGCCGAACATCCAGCCCGAAGTGACGACCTTCGCCAGCAACTCCCCGCGCGATACCGGCAGGAAGTCGCCGGCATCGAGCCCGAGCGTCTTCGGTGGCTCGACCGGCGTGGGCTCGACCGGCGTGGGCTCGACCGGCGGGCGCGGAGCCGGCTCGTCCGTTCGAGTCGCTTCCACCGGGCTCGTCGGAAGGCTGGTGGTGGTGGGTGGCGGCACCGAGGCAGCAGGCTCGCCGCCAAGGAATCGCTGGACCAGGTCGCGGAAGAAGCCCATGCACGACGTTCCGGAGGACTAGGAGGCGGGACGGTCCCGACTTTCGTCGATGAAGATTTCTCTGTCAAACGGAAATCAGCTACATAGGGGATCGAAAACGGCGGTTTTTACATGTGTGCAGTGTGTGATTGGTGCAGCGGTTGATCTCAGCCCTCGCTCTCATCGAAGAAGTCGTTTGAAACCACCTTCAACTCGTATGTCTCGGTCGTCGTTACCCCAAGCCCATGCTCGATCATCAGTCCGGCCAATTGATCTCCGTCGATCAGGACGACCTTCTTTCCCTCAATCCGGTCTACAAACTCCATCGCCTCTCTAGAATACGTGGAAGTCGTCATGATCACTCCTTTTCGGGCCCTAATGTAGTCCATGCTTCCGACGAAGCCTTGTACGACTGGCCTTCCGACTACTCCTTCCCATCTCTTGGCTTGAATGCAGACGACGTCCAATCCCAGCTTGTCTTGTTTAATCACGCCATCGATCCCGCCGTCGCCCGACCTGCCTGTGACCGTTCCGTGTCCGGCTATACCACCGTATCCCATCGCCATGAGCAGGCGCACAACTACCGACTCGAAGAATCCGGGTGAACACGATTTGAGACATGAGCGTAAATCCTCTGACGTCGCCTGACGAAGCGATTTATATGATGCATCGATTAGTTCTAGAGGTGTTTGCTGTTCCTCGATGACAGTCGTCACCCCCGATGCTACCTCGGACTCTACTTTGGGCTGGGACTTACCAATAAACTCGCAATATGCGGTAAAGCGTTTGAGAAATTTCACGTTGATCGATTTTGGTTGCTCGGCGAGGATTTGGCGACCCAGATCTGATATGCGGACTCGACCCCTGGTCGGATTCTCCAGCAATCCGGCATATTTTAAGTGAGATTTGGCCCAGGCCACCCTGTTTCTAAAGATACTCTGTAGGCCGCTTGGGAGTGGTTCTTCACGTTCCTGATCACTGAGGTCGAACCGTTCGGCAAGAAGGTCGGTCAGTTCCCGCATTGTCCGCTCTTGGCAATCGGCCAAGGTTTCGATCAGGGGTAGCATCACGGCTTGAAAATCGGGAATCATTGCAGTATTTGCCAACCATCGAGCGAAGAGCCAAAGAGACCTCAAGTTCACGCCTGATTGCAAGTTTCTTGGCCACCTCTTTTAGATAGCTTATGCTAGCTTCACAATCAGCAGGAAGCGAGCGTGAACTCTACTCCAAACCCTACCTCGTTGTGAGCTCCTCCGGGGTCGCGGCGGAAACCAAAAACTCTTTCCGCCCATCTCCGTCCCTGCTGGAGTGAGTGTTCCAAGGGAAGTAACAAAGTCAGTCCACTACGTTCGACATCGTAGAAACGACACTCTTCAACTAATCGTCAATTCCTGAGCGACGCGAACCAGGCCTTCAGGCCCGAGGGGGCGGGCTGGCTCGACGCCTTCTCGCGGAGGGCCTGGAGGTGGCGGCAGGGTCCTTTTCGGAGGCCCCCGGTGTGGTGGTGCGAGCAGGTGCACTTGCCCCGGAGCATCCGGCCGTCGGCGTCGATCAGGAGCGTGGCGGGGCGGTCGAGCACCTGGCCTTCGAGGACCCGGAGGCCATCGGGGCGGGTTTCGTCCTTCGTGACTCGGACCGATGTGGTGGTGGCAATGTGGCGGGCGGCCACCGTCTCGGGGTCCTCGGGGCCGAGCAACTCGGCCGAGAGGGTCACCGGCATGACCTGCCGCCATCGGTAGAGGCCGGCGTGGAGGTCGTGGATCACCTGGCCGAGCCCTGCCAGCTGATTCAGGCAGGCGAGGACTTCCGGCTCGGTCCCTCCGGACTTCGACGCGACCTCGGCCAGTGTCTGCGCCGGGGCCTCGCGGAAGGTGGCGGCGACCTGACCGGCCAGGTAGCGGCTCGGCTGGGCCGGCGGGGCTAGCGCGTCGAGGGCCGAGCCCGAGGTCCAGTCGTTGGCCGTCCATCCCGAGAGCCCCAGCATCAGTCGCATCTCGCCCATCCGGATCGACCAGAAGCTGGGCAGGCCCGAGCCGAGCAGGTAGACCTCGGCCTCGTCGAGCAGCGGCAAGAGCCGGGCCAGGACGAGAAGCCGGTCGCGGCCCCAGACGCGGATCGACTCGGCCTTCGGGCCTTCATAGGGGCGGTCGTGGAGGACGATCCGCTTCTCCCAGGGCTCCAGGACGATCGCCACCGGGCGGCCCGGCTCCAGCTCGAACCGGACGGCTCGGGGGCTCCGAGCGGCCTTGTGCCGTTTGAGGAACGCCAGGACGTTGTAGAGCCCTTCGCGACTGAGCGGGACCCGACGCATCGGCAGGCTCATCGCCCCCTGGAGCCTCAGGAAGCCCCGGAGCCAGCTCGTCGGCAGCTCGATCTTCTCCTCGCGATAGGAGCCCCCCTGCCCTTCGGTGCCGACCTCGAAGCCGGCGGGGTCGACCAGGAACCTCGTCTCCCGGTAGCTCCTCAAAAGCTGAAAGTGCTCGTAGAGGGCCCAGGAGTAGTCGACGTTGGTCGTCCCCGGCAGGACATCGCGCTCGCGGTCGAAGGCCCCTCGGTCGACGGTCAGGCAGCCGTAGCTCGACTCATCGGCGCTGAAGCATTCGAAGAACAGGACGTCGGGCGAGACCGTGATGACAGGGTCGCACGGCATCAGGAGCCGCCAGAGCGCGGGGTCGTGGGACCTCAGATAGTTGGAGTAGTCCTGGCGGGCCTGCCAGTACTCGGCCCGGTGGGCTCGGTACTCCCGTTCGAGCTGGGCGAACTCGGCCGCGGGCATCGAGGGGGTGTTGCCTCGGATCACCTTGAGGGCCTCGGCGGTCGCCCCTTTCCGGATCGAGGCTTCGCGGGTCCTCTGCTCGTCGAGATAGGCGGCGTGCGCCGATCGGTCCCTGGGCTGATGGCGAAGGTCGCTGATGACGACGTCGTGCAACGCCCCGATCGCCTCGCGGAACCGCAAGGGGTGGCGGAGGGTCGCGTCGAAGCTCACCCGATCGCGTCGGAGGTTGGGGGCCAGGGCCACGGCCAGTCCGGCCGCGTTGGAGACGATCGCGCTCCGGGTCCGATAGGCGACGTCCAGGTTCATCGGCCGACCTCAATCCGTCCGGAGTACCGATCTCTTCGCCGGGTCTGAATTCCTCCCTCTCCCCCTGGGAGAGGGCCGGGGTGAGGGGCCCCCGTATTGAACGGAAGCTTTCGTAACACCAGGTTTGCGGCTGTCTTCGTGGATGCCATGACCCTCACCCCGGCCCTCTCCCAGGGGGAGAGGGAGGAAGAAGGAAAGCCTGCTTCACGGATCTGCGATCGCGGGGGAGGCCGGGCCGGCCCGACTTCGAAGCGTCGACCAAGGTCGTTCACGAAGCCGTCGAGGCACTGCTCGCGGCGAGAACATCCGTTGACCCAGTCGCCGCGAGCAGTGCCTCGACGGCTCAAAGAACAACGGCCTTGGGGAAGCAAGCGTGTGGGCAAGGTCAACCCCGGCGGATCGCCGGAGCATGCTGGTCTCGGGCACCGACCCGGCCTCCCTCACGATCGAAGAACCGGCGCATGATCGCATCCGGTCACTTCCAAATCAACTCCGGAAAAGTGGAGCGGACCAGGGGCTCGACCTCGGCTCGGCGCTCGACCAGCCCGACCACCGCCACCAGCCCGGCCCGACGCTCGGGACCACGGACCGATCGGAGCGCCACGCCCAGCAAGGGGAGCAGACGCGGGGCCTCGTCGGGATTCGCCTCCAGCCTCCGGAGGATCTGGCGGACCACCGGCGGCCTGGCCCGCGAACCTCGATGGACATTCAGCAAGACCGCCGCCCAGAGCCCGAGGAGCGACCCGGCATCGACCGCTCGCGCGAGTCCCGACGGGTCTCCTCCCGCGATCCTCGCCTCCAGGTCGGCCACCAGGGTGAGCCGGACGTCATCATGGGGCGATTCGAGGAGCTTTCGCCAGGTCTCCACGTCGTCGCGGACCATGGGCTCGGCCTGGAACCAGTCCCACCCCTCGCGCCGGGCATCGGCATGCCGGCTGTCGAGGAATGCCAGGATCGAGTCGGGCGAAGGCTCCACCATCGACCGGACCCAGCGGAGGATCTCGCCCCGAAGCGGGACGCAGCCGGCCTCGACCAGCCCGAGCAGGATCGGATCGGCCTCGCCCCCCCTGGAAACCTTGGCCTGGATCCACGAGAGGCCCAGCCGGGCCACCGGCAAGGGGCGGAGGCCCGCCAGCCTCGCGGCCTGATCGATCGCGATTTCCTCGGGTCGGATGTATCGAGCGGCCAGTTCGCAGACCACATCGAGGGCCGATGGGCTCGACGATTCGACCAGCCCGAGCCATCGAGCCGTCCCGATCGCGTCGAGCCCCTCGGCTTCCCGGAGGATCTCCGCCGACAGCCCGGCAATCTCCGGGTCGTCGTGCCCCAGCAGGTCGATCCAACCCTCCAGCGGGTAGATCGCCAGGGCCTTCGAGGGGTCGGCCTGGATCCGGCGGATCGCCCACTGGACGACCGTCCGGCATCGGGCCCGGGCCAGCAGGCCGACTACGGTCCCGGTCGCCTCCGCCCAGAGCGATTCGAAGATCGGCGAGGGGGCCAGCTCGGCCAGCGAACGCCCCGGGGCGATGGTCCAGCCCCCCACCCTGGCTTCCAGGGCCGGGCAATGGTGGAAAAGGATGTGGGTCAGGCCCCAGTTGTCGATCAGGGCCAGCCCGTCGGCCACGTCCTCGTTGCGAAAAAGCGACAGGGCCTCCGAGGCTCCGGCGATGTAGCGGTCGGGGTGAGTCCTCCCGAGATTCCGGAAATAACGCCAGGCTCGACGCCGGAGATAGCAACGGGTGGCGACGGTGAACAGCCGGAGCCCCTTGAGCTTCTCGACCACGGTCGGAAGATCGCGAGGTCGGGGCTGGCCCATTCGATGCCAGTCGATCCCGAACCGGACGGCCCATTCGGGCGCCGTCTTCCCGAAATAGCCCGGTATCATCCGGCCGCTGGGCATCGTCGTCCGTCGTGGATGGACGATCAACTCATCGAATCGCTGACCGTAGACGGTCTGCCCGCCGCGAGTCTCATACGCCCGGACGTAGCGATATCCCATCGCGATCCAGGCGTCCTTAAGGGTCTGGGCTTGCTGCGAGTCGGCCACCTCGCGGGTTTCGTAGCGGAATTTCTCGCGAGTCCTCCGGCGGATCGATCGATCGAAGAGGACCAGGAATCGGGCCATCGCCTGGTCGTCGCCGGCGGCCTCGGCCCGCTTGAAAAGGCGTTTAACCAGCCCTTCATGGCGGTATGCATTCAAGGGGCGTTCGAGATACTCCAGCAGGAGCCGTCTCGATTCGGGCCGGGAATCCTCGTACCAGGTCCCGGCGAAATCGGCCAGCGCGTCGGCGTCGTCGACCGCCCGGATCGCCTCGACGAACGCCGGGTCGCCGCTTTCCAGCAGCTCCAGGGGTAGCGTCCCTCCGGGTCCCTCGCCCCGATCGACTGTCATGCCCGCCTCCCCCGAACGATCGATGCCAGCTCGCCCAACGGAGGCTAAGGCAGGCGCATGACGCCGTCAAGGGGTCCCTCTGGCCCGTCGTTTTGGCTTGATCTGGCCGGAAGAGGTGGCTGAATGGTATTCACTGGCGTTTATGAATGTCAACATGGTCGGCTGCAATCATTCATCTCAGCACGTATAAGATGATTTTCAAATTTAACCGAAGAAGGGGTGTTCCGTCTCTCCCTTTCCTCGTAAGATGGCCCGCGTGGCCGACAACACGGCCGCGAGTTGCCGGGCTTCGGAGGTTCTGAAGCGGTCGGGCGACTCGATCGCGGCTCCCCGCAGATCGCTCGCGACCTCATCCTCCTCGGTCGTGCATCGGGCGATTTTCTCGGGCGGGGAGCGGTCTCGTTTGCAGTTTCCCAAGTGTGTCATGGATCTTCCACTAACAAGGCCTCTCCGTCTCGATCGAAGCCGGCCGGGCCCCTTCGCCCCGGCTCCCGCTCGCGACCGGATGGCCTCGTTCGACCTGAGCCCCCCCACCGGGACGAGGTCCGTCCCGAGTCTCGAATCGACGTAAGATGAGGACTCCTTCGTCGACCCTCTTTCCCGATCAGGATCGATCATTCCCTGAAGGAAGGCCGGAGAGATGATCAGGACCGATCTCCCGATGAATGTCCCGAAGCATCGGACTCCCGCGTCTCGCGAGGGGGAGAATGGCCCGAGGCCCCACTCCGGCGAGATGCAGCCTCGGTCGGAGGCCGAGCTTGGCGTGTCCTTGCCCGTGGCCTCATTCCGGCTGGCCGACGCCAAGAGGACGCCGGAGTCGATCCGGGTTCCCGGGGTGGCTCGCGACATCCGGGTGAAGATCGCCTCGGAGCGGGCCGAGTGGCGCGACGCCTTCCAGCTGGTCTCCAGCAATTACCAGGCTCGGGGCTACGAGGAGCCGCTGGCCAGCAAGGTACGGTTCACCCCGTACCATGCACTGCCGGATGTGGTCACGCTCGTCGCGAAGCTCGATGGGCGGGTCCTGGCGACGTTCTCGATGGTCCCGGACAATACGCTGCTCGGGCTCCCGCTGGAGAACATCTACGGCGAGGAGATCAAGACGCTCCGGCGATCTCGCCGACGCGTGGCCGAGGTGACCAGCTTCGCGGCCGACAAGGACCTGGGGCTCCGCGAATTCCGCCAGGTCTTCGTCTCGCTGATCCGACTGGGGATGCACTACCATCTGAGCCAGGGGGGGGACACCTGGGTGATCACGGTCAACCCTCGGCATCGCGACTTCTACACCAAGGCGATGGGGTTCCGCCCGCTCGGGCCGCTTCGGACCTACTCCTCGGTTCAGAACCACCCGGCCGAGGGATTTTGGTTCGACTCCGACTTGCTCCGCGAGTCGGCCCCGAAGATGTACGAGCAGGTCTTCGGCGAGCCCGTGCCCGGCGAGGCGCTGGTCGCCCCCAAGATGCTCCCGCACTTGATCCGCTACCTGGGCGATCGCTCGACGAAGGATGCCCGGGAGACGATCCGAGAAGTCTTCGATCTCGACGCGTTCTTCACGAGCCCCCGGCGCTGGTGAGCGGCCCGGGGTGCCGGCCGGCGGTCGGGGATCAGGCGGGCCCTCGGCGTTTGATCAGGGTGATCTCGTTGCCGCGCGGGTTGTGGCGGACCTCGTCCATGAAGGTCCGAATCAGCAGGAGGCCGCGGCCGTATTCCCGGTGGAGATTCGCCGGGTCGGTCGGGTCGGGGAGACAGGCCGGGTCGAATCCCGGGCCTTCGTCGCTGACGACGTAGATGGCCTCGTTCCGCGACTCGTTCGCCGTGAATGAGACCCGGCGTTCGCGGTAGGGGGTGGTCCGGCTTCGCTCCTCGACCAGGTCGTAGTAGGAGTCGTCGTCGGACGCCCGGAGTTCGGAGCTGACTTCCAGATTGCCGTGGTGGATGGCGTTGATCAGGGCCTCGCGCAAGGCGACGCCGATCCGGATCAGGCCGATCTCGTCGCAGAACTTCATCCGGGAGAGGTTCTGATGGACGTGGCCGATCAGCGGGGTGATCAGGGCCACGTTGTTCTCCAGGAGGTAGCGGGACTCGATCGACTGGAGGCTCTCGATCACCTGGTCCTGATGCCGCTGGGCGGAGGTGACGGCCAGGACGTCGTCGATCGCCTCGACCAGGTCGCGTTCGAGATTCTTCTTGGCCAGGTAGCTGGCCGCGCCGAGCTTCAGGGCCTGGACGGCGACTTCCTCGGTCCCGTGCTGGGTCATCAGGATCACCGGCACGCTGAGCCGTTCGGCCCGGATCGCCTCGACCAGTTCCAGGCCGTCCAGTTCGGGCATCCGGAGGTCGGTCAGGACCAGGTCGGGGATCCTCAAGGCGATCGCCCCCAGCGCCTCGCGGCCATTCACGGCCACGTCGACGGAGAAGCCCGCGTCTTCCAGGAGAAGGCGGATCTCCAGGGCCTGAGTGGCGCTGTCTTCGACAACGAGTACTCGAGACATCGGGTTCTCCTCGTCGGGCCCGTGAGGGGGACGCGGGTTGTCGGCTTGAGATCGGAATGGCCCCGGGCGCCTCGGACTCGTCAGGGGCTGGATATTGTACCGGATCGATCCGTTTCGATCGCCCCTGATCCTGCCCGGCTGGCCGATCAGGGAGCGTTCCGGGCCCGGGTCATCGCCGCGATCCGGGCCGGGATCGCGTCGATGGGCAAGACCAGGTCGGCCAGGCCCGCGTCGATGGCCGCGCCGGGCATCCCGAAGACCACCGAGGTCGATTCGTCCTGAGCCAGGACTCGCCCTCCCTTCTGGCGGATGGCGGCCAGCCCCTGGACGCCGTCGACCCCCATGCCGGTGAGGATCACCGCCAGGGCCGAACTGCCGAATGACCGGGCCACCGACTCGAACAGCGAGGTGGCCGAGGGCCGGAAGCCGCCGACCGGCGGGTCGTCCGATGTGACCAGCCTCCGACGGTCGCTGACGCCCAGGTGGAGACCGTCGGGTGCCAGGTAGACCGTCCCTCGGGCCAGGATCTCCCCGTCTCCGGCGACCTTGACGCGGAGGTCGCAGACGCTGTCGAGCCATCGGGCCAGGCCTTCGGTGAACCCCTGCGTGATGTGCTGGACGGCCAGGATCGGCGCGGAGAAATCCGGGGGGAGTCCCGAGAGCAGCTTCTGAAGGGCCAGGGGACCCCCCGTCGAGGCGCCGATCGCCACGATCTGCGCCGGCGTGCCCGCCACCGGGGGGGGCGTCGGGCCTGGTGGGTTCGGCCGGGGGCGGGGCGGGTACTCCCGCCATCGGCGGACGACCTTGACCTGCGACATCGCCTTGACCGTCGAGATCAGGCGGCGGGCCGACGCGGCGAACCCCGGCGCGTCCGGGCCGACCGGCTTCTTCAGCACGTCCAGCGCCCCATGCCCGAGCATCTCCAGCGAGCCCTCGACCTCGCCCGGCAGGGCCCCGGCGGTGACGATGACGATCGGAGTCGGGGCGGTGATCATGATCTCGCGAGTCGCCGCCAGGCCGTCCAGCCGGGGCATCAGGATGTCCATCGTCACCACGTCGGGCCGGAGCCTCTGCGTCATCTCGACCGCTTCGACGCCATCTCTCGCCTCGCCCACGACTTCGAGCCCGGGGTCGGACCCCAGGATCAGGACCAGCAGGGAGCGGGCGGTCTCGGAGTCGTCGACGACCAACACACGGATCATCAGTCTGAGGCTCCCTCGGCTTCGAGGTGGAATGAACAAGCGTCCGGGTCGGGGCTCGTTCAGGAATGGGGGGCGGGATGATTCGGAGTTTCGATCGGCATTCCGGGACGATTCGGCCGGATTCTTCCCGGATTCCGCGGAGCGGCGAAGGGTCGATGGACAAGGGGGGCCGTCGAGGGTCGTTCGCTCACGGCGATGGCCGGTGGGCGAGAAGGGCCCGGGGAAATCTCGCCCACCGGCATCGGGTCCGATTTCATTCGTCAGACATTTCCATCTCCTGGCCGTGGGCCATCCTCGATTGATTCCGGGTTTGCTCTCGGAGGAGCCGCGAGACGGCCTCGATCAAGGCCCGATCGGGCGATCCTTTGAGGAGATAGGCGTCGGCCCCGGCCTCGACGCCCCGGGCTCGGTCGGCCTCGCTCGATCTCGAGGTGTAGAGGATCACCGGGAGGTGGGCGAACCGGGCCGAGGCCCGGACGGCGCGGGTCAGGGCGAATCCGTCCATCCGAGGCATCTCGACGTCGCTGATCAGGAGGTCGGGGGCCCATTCCTGGAGGGTCCGCCAGCCGGCCTCGCCATCGACGGCCGTCGTCACTTCGAAGCCGGCGGACTCCAGCCGGTCCTTCTCGCGCGTGCGGGTCGTGGCCGAGTCGTCGACGACCAGGAGCCGCTTCCTGGGCGGGGCCGCACCCCGGTCCCGGCCCATCGGGGGGCCTTGGGCCTTGCCCAGCGCGGCACGGATCAGGCCGGCGGCGTTGATCACCAGGGCAATCCGGCCCGAGGGCTGGATCGTGGCCCCCGAGAAGAACCGGGCGTGGCGGACCCTCGCCCCCAGGGTCTTGACGGTGATCTCCTGCTCGGCCAGGAGGTCGTCGACCAGGAACGCCATCCGGCGCTCGCCGGCCGCCACGATCAACCCCGGCGACTTCCCCGAGGGCTCCCGACCGGGCAGGCCCAGGGCCTCGGCCAGCGAGGCCACCGGCAAGAGGGGCCCGCCGCCGCTGGACAGGACCCGGAAGCCTTCCACGACCCGGAAATCCGACGGGCCGACCCGGATCAGCTTCTGCACGTTGGTCGTGGCGAAGGCGAAGACCTGCCCCCCCGCGGAGGCCATCAAGGCCCGGAGCGTCGTCAGGGTCAGGGGCAGGGCCATCGTCAGCCTCAGGCCTCGTCCCGGCTTCGAGGCCAGCTCGATCGTCCCGTGGAGTTGCTCCAGCCGGTCCTTGACCACGTCGAGACCCACGCCCCGGCCCGAGATGTTGGTGATCCGCCCGGCCGTGGAGAAGCCGGGCAGGAAGATCAATCGCTCCAGGTCGCGGGCGTCGGTCGGCTCGTCCAGGCCCCGCTGCCTCGCCTGTTCGCGGAGCCGATCGAGGTTCAGCCCGGCCCCGTCGTCGGCGACGACCACCTCGACCTGGGCCCCGCGCAGGGCCGCCGAGACCGTGATCCGGGCCTGGGGCGGCTTGCCCACCTCGACCCGACGCTCGGGCGGCTCGATCCCGTGGTCGACCGCGTTGTGGACCAGGTGGCGGAGCGGGTCCTTCAGCCCTTCCAGGATCGAGCGGTCGATCTCGACGCCTCCTCCTTCGATGACCAGTTCGACCTGCTTGCCGACCGCCCGAGCGACGTCGCGGACGGTCCGGTCCAGCCCCTGGCAGGCCTCGGCGAACGGGAGCATCCGGGCCCGCCGGACCTCCTCTTCCAGAAGTCCCGAGGCCCGGTCGAGCTGCGACCGGTCGCCCCCCATCGCCGAGGCCAGCCGCTCCAGGTCGCGTTCGAGTCGGCCGAGGTGCTCGCCGGTCCGACGGAGCGTCGAGGCGACCCGCCGGGGGAGGATCGCCCGGTCCGAGTCGTCGGCCCGGCCCAGCAAGGCCGCGAGCGGCTTCTCGACGTTCCGCCAGTCGGCCCGCCATCGGCCGAGGAAGTCGCGGATGACCTCCAGGTCATCCCCCCGAGAGCCGACCCGTCGACGGGCCACCAGCAATTCCCCGCTGTGCGTCAGGAGCGCATCGAGCTTCTCGGCGGGAACCCGCACGATCGCCGAGCCGGCCGAGGATTCCGACGGAGCGGCCGGGCTCGGTGCCGGGGTCGACGCCGGGGGGACGGGCATCGAGGTCCGGTCGGCGGCGGCCTTCAGGTGGGGCAGGAGCGCCACCAGCGGCGAGTCCGACAGATCGGCCTGCTCGCGGAGCCGGAGGCCGGCCTCCTCGATCGCGTCGGCCGAGGCGAAGAGGAGGGCGAACAGGTCGTGGTCGAACGCCAGCCGGCCCTCGCCACCCGCGACGAACAATTCTTCCAGCAGGTGACTCATCGACTCGATCGGTCCCACGTTGACCGACCGGGCGGCCCCCTTCAGGCTGTGGGCCGCGCGAAGCATCGAGGCGAACGACTCGGCCCGCCCCGGCCCGGCCGGGTCTCGCTCCAGGGCCAGGAGGTCGTGATTGAGCGCCCGGACGTGCTCGTCGAGCTCGACCAGGAACGTGGCCATCAACCGCTTGATCAGGCTATTCCTGTCCATCGTCCGCCCGTCAGGCCCGCGGGACTTCTCCTCCGATCCTTAAAGAATACACGTCGGCTCGCCTTATCGCTCGGGTGATTTCGAGATTGCATCCGCTGGTCTGAAAGTCGGCCGAGGAGAGGCAGCACCGTTCCCGACGATCCTCGACGCGATTCCCGGATTCCTTCGAGGGCCCGGCCCTGAGAAACGGGAGGTTCCCTCGTCCCCGAGCGTTGGGGACGAGAGGCGGCCTGGTGATGCTCAGTAGGTGATCGTCCCGTCAAGAACGACCGTCATCGCCTGCCCTCCGGCGAGATTCGAGAGGTCAATCACGGCGTAAAATGTCCCCGATCCGGTCGCTCCGGCAAACCGGCCCGTACCGTGGGTGAACTGGAACGTCCCGGCCCCGACGCCCGTCCCGGCGTTCAGCGTGCCGACGTAGTCGAAGGTCAGCTGGTCGCCATTCGACGCGGTGAGCGTGACCGATCCGATGCCCGGAGCTTCGCCGTTGGCATCGGGAAAGCCCAGGAGGAAGAGGCTGCCCTCCTGCAGGGCACGGCCCAAGTGGGTGGTCTGGCCGTAGCCGATGAAGTTGGCTCCGGAGGGGCCGAAGGCCGCGTAGACATTGTCCCAGGTGGCCACGACCCGCGAGTGGAACGGGCGAGGGCCGGCGGCGAGGGCCGGGGAGGGCGTCGCGAGAAACCCGATGAGAAGCGCGAAGACGGCCGGGCGAAGGGTGCGGATCATGGGGCGGTTCCTGATTCTGTGAGGAGAGGGGAGCAGGCCATCATCGGACCAGGACGTCGAGGTACGTCATGGAAGCCGAGAAGCCCGGATAATCGGCCGATCCTGACCGTGGGGACGGCGGGGCCGCCTAACGACCGGGTTGCTCGGAGCCGGGCGGACGTCGCGATCCATGACTCATGATGATGGTGCCGGCTCCGACCGAGTCTCCTGGAACCCCCGAGGCGCACGCGCCTTTTCGATGTTTTCGGGAACATCCTCCCTGATGGAAGATGGCCCGGTCGTCTCAGAATTGTCATGATGGCAATGGCTATCATTTGATTCGCGGTTCATTGTCCTCTGAGTCAGGGGGCCCCGATGAGTGGCCAGGGATTCGTTGACGGGGACGAACTCGCCGCGATCGTCCCTCTGCTGAGGTCTCGGGCACAACGGCTGATCGGCAAGAGGCTTGGCCAGTGGGTCGCACCTTCGGACCTGGTCCAGGAAACGCTCCTGATCGCCGTCCGTCGATTCGCCGAGATCTCGGGCCGACCGGCTCGGCAAGTCCTCGCCTGGTTGCTCCAAACGATGCAATTTCGCCTCATGAGATATGTCCGCGATCACCGCGACGAACTGGTTCGCCCCGAGAGGGATTGCGGTTCGAGGGACGAGGGGGCTCGAAGTTCCACGGCGGTCCTCGGTAGGATGGTCCGATCGGAGGTCGGGGGGATCTTGTTCGCCCAGATCGAGACCTTGCCGGAGGCGGAGCGACGCGTGGTGGAGATCCTCTACCGGGAGAATCGGACGACGACGGAGGTCGCGGCCGAACTGGGGCGGAGCGAGGGTGCGGTCCGGGCCTTGCATCAGCGGGCACTCCGCCGACTCCGAGTGCGATTCGGGGTCGATCGACCATGAACATCGACCCGGATTCGATCCCGTCGCCTCAGCCCGGCGAGGAAGCCACCTGGGACGAGGCCGACGAGGCGATGCATCGGTTGCTCAAGGCCGTCTTCGACGCGGGGGAGGCGAACGTCGTCGATCGGCCCGCGCGTTACCTCTTGCCGTTCCTGCCGGGTCCGACCTCGGACCAAGCCTCGCGGGATTCTGCAGAACTGTCGATCGGCGAGACGCTCGGCCGGTTCCGGATCGAGGGCGAGCTGGGCCGCGGCGGTTTTGGGATCGTCTACCGGGCGACCGACACCCACCTGGGGCGTCCCGTGGCGCTGAAGGTCCCCCGGCCCGACAAGGTCCAGTCGTTGGCGCTCTGGGATCGATTCGCCCGCGAGGCCCGGCTCGCGGCAAGCCTGAACGACGAGGCCATCGTCGGGGTGCTCGACGCGGGCGTCCTCGACGGCCACTTCGTGATCGTCAGCGACTATCAGGAGGGGGAATCTCTCTCCCGATGGCTGGCGGCCCGGTATCCGCTCGGGATGCCGCCGAAGTTGGCGGCCACGACCCTCCTTCGACTGGCGAGTGGGCTCAGGCATGCTCATGATCACGGCGTGCTGCACCGCGACCTCAAGCCCGCCAACGTGCTGATGGTCGCCTCGCCCGAGACCCCCGGCGGCTGGTCTCCGAGGATCACCGACTTCGGCCTGGGCACGTTTCACGAGGAGATCGAGGCGGCGACCCTGACCGGATTCTGGCAGGGGTCGCCCCCCTACATGGCCCCCGAGCAAGTCCTGCCGAACATGGGCAGGCTCGACGAGCGGACGGATCTCTATGCCCTCGGCGCGACCTTCTATGAGATGCTCACCGGTCGGTCGATCTATCCCTGCAAGTCGATGGTGGAGCTGAGCCTCATCCTGAGCCGGGGCGAGCCGACGATCCGCCCTCGAGCCTTGCGATCGAGCCTCTCGGTCGACCTGGAGACGATCTGCCTGAAATGCCTGGAGCACGACCCCGGACGTCGCTACCCCTCGGCGGCGGAATTGCTGGCGGACCTCGCCCGGTTCCTGGACGGTCGCCCAATCCGGGCCCGACCCCTCCCGGTCTGGGGACGCCTCGGACGATGGGCCAGGCGTCGTCCGAGCCACGCGGCGCTGATCGTGCTGGCCCTGACCGCGACGGCCATCCCCGCCGGGTTGATCGTCCGCCACGAGTGGCGACTCAAGGCCAAGAACGCCGAGTTGACCCGGAGTCTCGACCAGCTCCGGTCCACCGTCATCGAACGCGACTCCGCCAACATCGAACTGAGATCGACGCTCGACCGACTCCGCGCGAGCGACCGATATGGGCGACGCTCCGCCCTGGCGGCCAGGCTCAACCTGGCCAGCCGTGAACTGGCCTCCGGTCGCGTCGAGGTGGTCCAGACGCTCCTCCGAAGCTATGAGACCTCGACCGCCGAGGACGACCTCCGCGACTTCGCCTGGCATCACCTGATGCGGGAAGCGACGCGCAACTACACGGTCCGACCGCTGAAGGATCTCCGCTGGTGGCGAGGGACTCGTCCGATCGCGCCGACACTGGAGGGGCTCGGTCGATCGGCGAGGGAGGGAGTCCATAAGGGATTGGTCGACCTCCTGTTCGACCCCGATGGGATTCACACCTCGTATCGCTCCGGCAGCTTTCTCCTGGGCGATGATTATTTCGGCTTCACCTCGCTCAGTGATCGGGGCGATGAACGCGCTCCCCTCCGGGTCGATGATGGACTTCGGCTTGCCCCCACGGGCCTTCCGGGCCTCTGGCAGGCCATCGGGCCGGGGGGCCGCACGCTGGCGCTCTCCGGCGACAACTGGGGGACGAAGGAAGACGAGGCACCTCCGATCGTCCGCCTGCCCGACCTCACGGTCAGTGCCGGAGGCCAGGCCCGCTCACCCAAAAAGACATCCTCCTTGCGGGTCGTCCAGGTGCCGACTTCGCACGATCTTTGCTTCTCGGGAGACGGCGGGACCCTGGCGTGCCTCTCCTCATTCCCGACCGTGGATAGCTTCCTCCTCAGGCCCTTGATCTATGATCTGAACTCCGAATGGCGTGCCTCGTATCCCCAGTTCGTCCGGTCGATCGTCAGGAAACTCCCCAACGCCCGAGGGGTCAGGACGATCATCTTGCTCTCCCGCGACGGCAGCCTGGCCGCCGTGACCGATGACAACCCGCGAGTCCTCGTCTTCGAGACCCGGACCGGACGCCCCCTCTGGTCGATCACGCCGGAAGCGATGGGCTCGGATGGCCTGGTGACGACGCTCGCGTTCTCGCCCGACGGGAAATCCCTCGTCACGGGCGACTCGAACGGCCTGGTTCGCGATTGGGACTCGAAGACGGGCAAGGCGATCGGGGAGTTCCCGTCGAACGTCGGGTTCGTCGCCAAGGTCGGCCATCATCCCGACTCGGAGACGATCGCGATCATCGCCGACAATGAGGATGCCATCCGTCTCTGGAACCGAGCCCCCCGGCACGATCTGCCCACCATCCTCGACCACGGCGACGAGATCTGGGGCCTGACCTTCGCGGACTCCGGCCGGACGCTCATCTCGGCGGGGAACGACGATCAGGTCCAGGCCTGGGATGTCGCCTCCGGGTCGATCCTCGGGCGTCTGAAGGGGGAGATTCTCCAGAGCGCCGTGGCGGTGGCCGGGCCGGGCGAAGGTCAGCCGCTGGCGTTCGCGGACTACGATGGCGTGGTGAATGTGCACTCCACCGACCTGGCCAACGGACCGTCTCTCTTCCGCTTCGACCACTTGAAGGGGAAAAGACTACGCGCCCTGGCCTGGTCTCCGGACGCCAAATACCTGGTCGCGAGCGGGAACGATCCGAGGCTCCTCGTCGCGACGTGGGAGGGGAACGCCCCGACATCGCGAATCATCGAGACTCCGTATCTCGAAAACTACGGCCTGGCCTTCGCGCCCGACGGCAAGGCCCTTGCGATCGGGTGCCACGATCAATTGATCTCGATTCGGGCGGTTCCCGGCTTTCACCGACGGGCCACCCTCGCCGCGCGGGCTCCGGTCTCGTGTGTGGCGTTCTCCCCCGATGGTAAGACGCTCGTCTCGGGCGACAGTGAAGGCGGCCTCCAGTTCTGGAACGCGGCCGAGGAAACATTGCGCGAGACCCGCGAGCGGGTGTCCGACAAGGGCGGGGTCTGGACGCTCGCCTTCAGCCCCGACGGCAAGACGCTGGCCATCGGGGGAGATGACGGCGTTGTTCGCCTCTGGGACCCCGAGCTTGCCATCGAGCGGCTCGCCCTGACCGGGCACGAGGCCAAGGTCCACGCCCTGGCCTTCTCGCCGGATGGCAAGACGCTGGCCTCGGGCGACTTCGCCGGGAAGATCCGGCTCTGGCACGCCGGGCCTTGACGCTCGCTCAACCCCTCGGGTCGGCCATCCGGCCCAGGAACAGGAGGCTCCCCGATCGGGTATCGCGGATCAGGAAGAGGAACGGGTGGTCGGCGCGGAAGACCACGGGCGGGGTCGGGACGGCCATGGCCCTCGGGGCCATGATCACCCCGGTGGCGGCGGCGGCCTCGGTCCCCTCCTCGTTGACGTCGACGAAGGCCTTGTGGACGACCTCCTCGATGTAAAGTTCTTCCTGGATGGTCATGCCCGAGAAGTCGGCGTCCAGTTGATCGAAGGCCAGGGGCATCCCCATCTTGGTCAGGACGTCGCCCAGGGTGAATTGCGAGGTCATCTTGAAGCGAGGCAACGCGACCTGGACGCTCTTGCTTCGGAGGCCCGCGATCCACTTGTCCAGCTTCTCGGGAGCCAGTCCGGTCTCCAGGGCGGGCAGTCCGTCGATCGCGTCGGGCAGGAGCACGACCATCGACAGATCCCCCTCGCCGTAGGGGAGTTCCAGGGCCTTCAGGCCGTCGCCCGCCCAGAATCGCAGGTTCTCTTGCCGGTGCATGAGCGGGGCCGGGACGGCGCGGTCGGCGGCCAGGTGGAAGGGTTCTTCCTTCGTCGCGCCCTTGGGGAACGGCGTGGACCAGTCCCCCTTGAAGTAGATCGCGTTGGTCAGGACCAGGCGGGTCCTCGCGTCGAGGACGTCGGGCGGGATCAGGTCGACGATCTTACCCTCGGTCTGCCGCTCGACCCAGTCGTTGATCCTCGATCGGGCCTGCTCGGTGGCGGTGAAGTCGAGCTCCTCCAGCCCGGCCCGGTACTGATCTTTCACGATCGAGAGGAAGGCGGGAAGGTAGTGCAGGCCCTTCTTGCCCCAGAGCCGGTTGGCGATGCTCAGGCGGTATCCCCGCTTCGAGTCGCCCGGATCGAGCGCCTTGAGCAGCGAACCGAAGGCGGCGTGAAGCCGCTCCTGGGGCATCGAGAAATGCAGGGTCCGGGCCATCTCCTGCGCGGTCTCTTCCCTGGCCCCGGCATAGGTCATGGCCAGGGCCGTCGAGAGGCTCCCGGGCGAGAAGAAGAGGTTGCCCGGCCGGTTCTGGAGCTTGCCGAACAGTTCGAGGGCGAATCTGGTGTTGCCCGGGACGACGTCATCCATCGGAACGTCCTCGTATGCGGCCCCGATCGCGATGGCAAGAAACGGCACCAGTAGGCAGGGCATGGGACACTCCAGGCCAGGACGTGATTGATCTCCGGGGAGATCACGGCCGAGGCGGCCGCTTCTTGGGCCCTTTCGCGATCCAGGTGTGCCGGATGTCCCGCCTGCCTCGCCGGCCGGGTCGGTTCCGAGACCCCGCAGGGGGCGGGGTTGTCGTCGTCCCCGCCCCGGCGTTGGCCCTCAATAAAGCTTGGCGATCGCGGGGGAAGACGTGACGATATTGCCCTCCCCATCGGCCGTCAGGAAGAAGCTGTCGGTGATCCGAGCCGTGTTGGGGCTCTTGCCGACCAGGACATTCACCCGGTATCGGTCCCCCCCGAGGGGCTTGACCTGGACCTTGAGCAGATCCTTCGGCGTACCGAGGGAGCGGACCACTTGTCGGCCGATGTGTTCGTTCAGCGAGTCCCGCTGGATTCCGTCCGCAGGCTTGTCGCGATCGCCCGTCTGGGTGGTAGCCATGATGGTCCTGGATGGAGTCGGAAAGTCGAGTCAGAGCTTGATGACCTGCGGCGGATTGGTCGGGCCCGAGGGCGCCGGATGCGCCTGGTTGGCCCGTCGCTGGACATCCAGCTCGATCGCCCCGAAGGTCTGCTCGTGGCGCTGGATGGTCATGCCGAGCGCCGCCAGGAGCCGCTTGGTCGTGTACTGGTTCAAGACGATCCGATGGACCGACTGGACGTTCTGCGGCCCGGGCGCGAACGGTTGCATGTTCAGGCCGAAGTCGAGGATGACCTCCTCGGGGGTGGCCATCACCCGGCAGAAGTTCGCATAACTCGGCAGGGTGTCCGAATCGTCGACAACCACCTCGGGGCCTTGCTGGGCCTGGGGATTCTGCGGAGACTGGGGGTGCGAGGCTTCCGTCCCCTGATGTTCTGATTCGCTCACGTCGGACTCTCCTGTCGGTCCCCCGCCCCGATCGAGCGCGGAGGATGGTCGAGATCGTGCATCCTTTACCCGGATTCTATCAGGGTTTGCTTTTTCAATCCATCGCTTTATCGAACCGAGTCCTTCGGCGGATCGTTCGAACGGGACGCGGTCCTCGGCAGGATTCCCTCGGAATGTTGGAGGGGCCGGTGCCGACTCGACGTTGCGGAGGGTGTCTCGTCGCGAGTATCCTGAGCGGCGCCGTCCCCGATTCCGCCCCCGCATTTCGAAGGTCTCACCCATGCTCAGACGCCGGGAATTCGGTGCCTTGCTCGCCGCTTCGGCTTCGCCCTGGGGCCGCGTCCTGGCCCAGGATGCCGCCTCGGTGATCCGCTCGGAGGCCGGTCGGCCGGCGATCACGCACGGGGTCGCGGCCGGCGACGTGGGCGGGGCTTCGGCCGTGGTCTGGTCGAGGACCGACCGGCCTTCGCGGATGATCGTCGAGTACGCCACGACCGGGTCGTTTCGCGACCCTCGTCGGGTGGTCGGCCCCGCAGCGCTCCCGGAGAACGACTTCACCGGCAAGGTTGTCCTGACCGGGCTCCCGCCGGGCCAGGTGGTGAGCTACCGGGTCACGTTCCAGGACCCGGCCTCTCGCAGTTCGACAAGCCTCCCCGTCGAGGGGCGATTCCGGACCTCGCCCGACGCGAACGCCGACATCCGCTTCGCCTGGGGGGGCGACGTCGCGGGCCAGGGGTTCGGGATCGACCGATCCCGGGGCGGGATGCGGATCTTCGAGTCGATCCGCCAGGCCCGGCCCGACTTCTTCCTCCACAGCGGCGACCACATCTACGCCGACAACCCGATCCCCGCCGAGATCAAGCTCGATGACGGCACTCTCTGGAAGAATCTGGTCACCGAGCCGACCTCCAAGGTGGCCGAGACCCTCGACGAGTTCCGGGGCCGCTACCGGTACAACCTGACCGACGAGAACGTCCGTCGATTCAACGCCGAGGTCCCCATCCTCGCGCAGTGGGACGACCACGAGACGCTCAATAACTGGTATCCCGGCGAGACGCTCGAAGACCCCCGATACCAGGTCAGGGACGTCGACCTCCTGTCCGCCCGGGCCCGCCGGGCCTTCTTCGAATATCTCCCGACCCGGGCCAACCCCGACGACCCGTCGAGGATCTATCGATCGGTCCGCTACGGCCCCCGGCTCGAAGTCTTCCTGATCGACCAGAGGACCTATCGAGGGCCGAACTCCAGCAACCGCCAGCCCGAGTCCGGCGCCGCGACCGCCTTCCTCGGCAAGGATCAGGTCGAGTGGCTGGCCCGGTCCCTGAAGGCCAGCACGGCGACATGGAAGGTGGTGGCCAGCGACATGCCCATCGGCCTGATCATCGGCGACGGACCCGGGACCTACGAGGCCCTGGCCAACGGAGACGGAGGCCCGCCCCTGGGCCGGGAGTTGGAGATGGCCGCGCTGCTCCGGTCGCTCAAGGAGGGAGGGGTCCGCAACGTCGTCTGGCTGACCGCCGACGTCCACTACGCCGCCGCCCACCACTACGACCCTTCCCGCGCCAGGTTCACCGACTTCGACCCCTTCTGGGAGTTCGTCGCTGGCCCCCTGAACGCCGGGACCTTCGGGCCGGGAACCCTCGATGCCACCTTCGGCCCCGAGGTCCGATTCAACTCCATCCCCAAGGGCATGAAGCCCAACCGCCCTCCCTCGGAAGGTCATCAGTTCTTCGGGGTCGTCCGGATCGAGGGCCGGACCGGCGTGATGACCGTGGCCCTGAATGACATCGAGGGGAAGACGCTGTACTCGGTCGACCTCGACCCGATGGGCTGAATCCCCGACAACCCGTAGTCGCTCGACTTCAAATCGAGCCATGAGCAGTCGGAGCCTCGCCCCGGAGCGAGGCTTCCGACTTGAGGGACGGATGAGGCATCAGGCGTTGGCCCGTCGCCGACGGACCGCGATCAGGGACCCGAGACAGCCCACGGCCAGCATCGCAACGCTGGAGGGCTCGGGGACGGCAAACCCCCCACCCGAGGGCGCGGTCAGGCGGATGATGGAGTCGGTCTGCGTGAGCAGGAGCGTCCCGTTGGGGTCGACCGTCACGAAATCGCCGCGACTTCCGCCGGTGGCAATTGTGGTCTGGGCCAGCGTCTTCAGGTTAATTTCAATAACTTTGCCGTCGTTAAAGTTTGCGAAAATGTTGCCGGAAAGTGATCCGGTTCCCACGGCAGTTCCGTCGATCCCGACGCCGATGGCACCGGAATCGAAAACCTTCGCGCCCGTCAGCGTACTGATCCCGATGATATGGCCGGTCTTGTTCTCTGCGGCGTAGAGAACTTTTCCGTCGACCGAAAGACTGAGCCCATCAACATTGTCCGTCCCCGAAGAGTAAAAGACGGAAGTTGTCTTGGCGAGCGGGTCGACCTCATAGATCAGGCCATTGCTGACCGATCCGACAAAGAGATGCCCGGTGAACGGGTCGGCGATCATGCCCGTTGCTGCGGGGATTCCGCCCACAATGCCCTGATTAAAGGTGCCGTCGGCGTTGAGCTGGACCACATCGCCGATTCCCTGACGCGTCATGTAGATTGAGCTGCCCAACGTCGTCAACGCGACGGCGTTGTTCGCTCCATAGAATTGGCCGACCGGGGCCGAGCCCGCGAACTGACCATCCGAGTCGGATGCGAACACGCGGACATTCCCCGCGCCGTCGGCTACCATGACTTTGCCGGCGGGTAAAAAGGCAATTCCGAGCGGGCCGGCGATCCCATTGGTCGGGAAACCCGACGCGAACGTAGAAAGGCTGAACCCCTGCGCGATCCCGTCCGTCGTGAGCGTCAAACCGGCCTGGGCGTTCCAGCTCACGCCGATTACGATCGCGGACGCGATGATGAGAGTTCGGAAGTGAATGCGGAGCATGTTCATCGATTCTCCTTCTTGGATGTTCAACTTCGGAATCCTGGTAGTCGTCGTCGAATCGACCGAAGGTTGCCCCCCCCTCGGTGGTTCTCATCTTGGAGTGATGGGTTCCAAAGAGATAACGACGCCAGCTGTCTTCGAATTTCGAATCGGTCGTTTGGCAGGGGCCTGCCACCCGGCCGAAGGCCGTCCGTTCTGCGGAGTCGTCCGGATCGAGGGCCGGACCGGCGTGATGACCGCGGCCCTGAACGACATCGAGGGGAAGACCGTCTACTCGGTCGCCCTCGAACCGGCAGCCTGAGAGGACCGGCCGTATCGAGGGCGGTTATTCGCGATCGACCCACCCGTCGAAGCTTGGGTCGTCGAGGAGTTCGTTCACCTTGTCGATGATCGAGTCGAGCAAGTCGTCCGGCATCGAGCCCAGGAACTTGATGAACCGCCTGGGCTCGACGCTCGGGGCCCAGTTGCACTTGGCCACGCACGGCTCGGAGAGCCCGGTGAATCGATCATAATTCCGATCGTGATGGACGCGGACATGGTGATCCGGGCACGGGTTCTCGATCTTCGTCGAGATCACGACCACCTGAATCGCCTCGCCAGACGCGCAACCTTCATCCGGGTCGATGATCAGGACCGGATGTTCCTTGGTGTGCCCCGCGCCATCATTGACGTAAGCCAGGTAGATCTGGCCGAAATAATAGCGGGCCATCCGGCGACTTCCTGTCGTGGCCTGGGATCAGGCCACATCATCAAAGCTTGAGCCGCGGCGGCCAACGCCGGGTGCCGAGCCCCGGGCAGTCTTTCGATTGATCGCCGCTCGGATTCGCCCAGGATCGGGAGCCCGTCGCATGATCTCGCGTCGTCGTTGGTGCTGGAATGAGGCCATCGGCCAGACCGGCTCGCCTTCGATGGATTGTCCCGATCGGCCCGCTTCCACGACCGCAGTGAAGAATTCGCGGAGCGATTCCCGGGTGATCTCTTGATGACGCGGGGTGTCCCGCCAGGGCGGCTCGTTGCGAGTCATCCTCATCAGCTTGAACGCGGAAAACTGCCCATAGACTTCGAGAACCGCATCCAGCAATTCGCGAACCTCGGGAGCATAGTCCCCAGGCTCGAAACGCTCGGGAGGCTCGATGGACCTGGCACCTCGATACTGATAAGTCCGAAACAGGCCAGGGACGACGGGACCGTGGTCCCACGCCTCGATCGACTCATCAAAGAGGGGGTCGCCCTGCATGGCGAGGAACAAGCCCTGGGCGTAATAAACCAGCTTCTGGAGCTTGAGATTCGAAAGGTTGTCGCCCGCTTCCTCGTCCACATTCGCGAGGAAGTAGTTGGCGATTTCCTGAGAGTTGGCCGAAGATTCAGGCATACAAGCCCAGTGGACAAAAGAACTCGTCGGTGAGGTTGATCCTACAAGTTACTTGCCTCTTTAGCAAGATCTCGGAGTCCGATCTGCCGGCCCAAAGTCGGGGCATACCTCGTTCTACATATCGGATTCGATCGGCGTGGGCGGTCCCGCCACGGACCGCCCCGATCGTCGATCAGCTCACTTCAACCCGCCCGAGATGTAGAACATCTCGCCGGTGATCCAGGATGAGCCGTCCGAGGCGAGGAATACTATGGCCGGGTGGCTCTCAAGAGAGCCAAATGTGTGGACTGTTTGCGTGCGAATGGATGCATCGTGGTTCGGGCTTGACCATTCGGGCGATTTCGGCGATGGTCTGCCCAATCTCTCGGACGGGCCCACAATCACCCCAAGGCAGGGAATCATGAGCATCGGGACACTTAGCCCGCTCGCTTTCGCAGTGACGCTCTTAGGTTCGGGTCTGTTGATGGGATCGGCAAATGCCTCGATGTTCAGCGTGACGAACCTGGGGTATGGTTTCACGTTCCAGCAAGATCCCTCCGGAGTAATTCACAGCGTGACGAGCAGCGATGGGAGCCGGTCGTACACCTTTGAGAAGTCGCCAGCTACTGAAATTCATGAGGGTGATTTCACTAATTCGGACTCTTATCACTGGCACTACAACACCGTATACCTGCTGCAAAATGGGGCGTACAAAACGGGCTATTCCGAAGATATTCGTTCCACCAGTAAGGTTCCGAGCGATTACTACATTCTTGGAGATTGGAGCAACATCGGCGGGAGTCCGGTGTTGGATATTAATTCGCATGGGGAGATTGTCGGACAAAGCAGTGATAGTCGATATCACCCAGATTTTGCCGCCTTTTCAGACCCAACTGGACACAGCCATATCGATTCCGGTCTCTTTGGTCAGAACAATCTTAATGATTATGTCGCCAGCGATCTGGGAGTTGTCCTCACGTCGGCAGTGAAGGTTGACGACTTCGGACGAATCATTGCGGTGGGCACTCTCAACGGTGTGTACCAAGACTTTCTGTTGACTCCTGACGGGGTGGCGTCCATCGCAATACCAACTCCAGAACCGTCTTTATTGACGATGATGACAATTGCGTTGGTCGGTGTTGCATTCCGTCGCGTCATCAAGCGAAGAAGTCCAAAGTCCGAATTGCCTCTTGGGTAACAACCCTTCCTCAAGAATCGGTATCCCGGCGATAGGGGCAGTCCGGCGCATGGCTTGGCCGCCCCGATCGCCGATCAGCTCACTTCAACCCGCCTGAGATGTAGAACATCTCGCCGGTGATCCAGGACGAGTCGTCCGAGGCCAGGAAGACGGCGGCGGGGGCGATGTCGTCCGGCTGGCCGATCCTCCCGAGCGGGGTCTGGGCCAGCATCTGCTTGTGGAAGTCGCTGCCGAGGAAGCCGGCGGTGTGGACCCCCTCGGTCTCCACCATCCCGGGATTGATCGCATTGACCCGGATCTTCTTCGGGCCCAACTCCTTGGCCAGAGCCTTGGTCAAGGTGTCGACCGCACCCTTGGTCGCCGAGTAGACCGAAGCACCCGGCGGGGGCGCCACGGCGGCGACCGAGCTGATGTTGATGATGCTCCCGCCCTCGGGGCCGAACGCGGTTGCCGCCTTCTGCGAGGCGAGGATCAGCCCCAGGACGTTCAGGTTGAACTGCCGGTGGAAATGCTCCTCGGTGATCGCCTCCAGCGGGGCGAACTCGAAAATCCCGGCATTGTTGACCAAAATGTCGAGCCGCCCGAATGCCTTCTGGGTCTCGGCGAAGAGCTGGTCGATCTCCGCCTTCCGGGAGACGTTGGCCTGGACCGCGATCGCCTTGCCGCCCCCTCGCTCGATCTCGGCGACGACCCGGTCGGCCCCCTCCTTGCTGGAGGCGTAATTGACGACCACGGAGGCACCTGCGGCTCCGAGATGACCGGCGATCGCGGCGCCGATTCCCTTGGAGGCCCCGGTGACGATCGCAACCTTCCCTTGCAGTTTCTTCGACATCGAAATCGCTCCCGTTCTGGTGATTGGGCCGGACGTGGGGGTATGATAGATAGGGCTTTCCATCGGGCAAGTACGCACCTTTTGGTAAGTGCCCCGGGGAGATGGGCCATGAAGAGTCGGGCTTACGGCTGCGGCCTGGCGGCGGCGCTCGACGTCGTCGGTGGCACGTGGAAGCCGATCGTCCTCTGGCAGCTCGCCCCCGGCCCTCGACGCTTCGGGGAGCTGAGGCGGCTGGTGGCGGGCATCAGCGAGAAGATGCTGATCCAGCAGTTGTGGGAGATGGAGGCGGACGGGATCGTCTCTCGCCGGGACTTCGGGGAGATCCCGCCCCGGGTTGAGTATGCTCTCACGCCCTTCGGCGACACACTCGTGGAGGCGCTCAGGCCGCTCTGCGATTGGGGCAAGCAGCACATGACCCGGATCGAGAAGACGAAGGCCGAGGCCGGTTGAGGGTTCGAGAAAGCCGGGTGTATCCGCGGATTCTTGGGTTCATCCCGGCTGGGATTTTTGGGGGCCATGCTCTCGCTATGCGTGAGCATGCGGGTGGTTTGAACGTCTTCTCATGCTCACGCTTCGCGAGAGCATGGCACCCGGCTCCCAGCCCCCAAGAATCCTCGGGCATAGCACCAGAAGCTTTCCTTCGGGCCGATCCCGGGCGGTCGATCGATTCGAGGGGGCCATTCTGCTACATTCGGACCGGGGTTGCGGGAGGGTCTCGGAGCCCCGATTCTCGAGGATTGGAGGCTGGCCCGACCGATGCGAAAGACGGCACGATGGCTCGATAAGATCTCCCCGGCCCTGGTCCTCATCCTGATCAGCTCGGTTGCGGTCGCGCAGGATAAGGCCCCGGGTTCGCTCCCCCCGGATCAGGCCTCGGCGCTCGACCGGATCACGGCCGACTCGCTCAAGGGACACCTCTCGTTCCTGGCCTCGGACCTCCTCGAAGGCCGCGACACTCCCTCGCGAGGGCTCGACCTGGCCGCCGAGTACATCGCCGCCCAGTTCCGGCGGGCGGGCCTGGAACCGGTCGGCGACGACGGCTATTTCCAGACCGCGAACTGGCAGCTCGAAGAGTCCGATCCGTCGAGCTTTCGGCTCGAAATCACGGCCGATGGGAAGTCGATCCCGGTCGACAAGGACCGCGTGAGCCTCCCAAGGCCCGCCGGGCTAGACGTCCAGAAGGCTGGGATCCTCAAGGTCGACTACAAGGCGGCGAAGGATCTTAAGGAAGAGGACGTGGCCGGGAAGGTCGTGCTGGTCGAGCTGCCCGACCCCCGGAAGGTCGAGCAGGCCGAACAGGCCGCGACCTTTCGCGCCATCGGCCAGTTCCAGAGTCGAATGAGGGCCGCCCGGCCCGCCGCGATCCTCAACGTGAGTCGCGACCTCGACGCCGCTTCGGGCCTCGGGTCGGGCCGCCTGATCGACCCGGCCTCCCCCCCTGCCCCGGGAGCCTCGGGAGGCTTGACCGCGATCACGGTCCACGATCCCGCCGTCACCAAACTCTTCGAGGCGATGCCGGTCGGCTCCGCCTCGGCCACCGTCTCAATCCGCCTGGACGCCCCTGCCCCGCGTCCGGTGAAGCTCCGGAACGTGGTGGGACTGCTCCGAGGCTCCGACCCGGAGCTGAAGGAGTCGTATGTGATGGTGACCGCCCACTACGATCATATCGGAGTCCGGGGGCCAGCCGGGACCGACCGGATCTACAACGGGGCCAACGACGACGGCTCGGGGACGGTCTCGGTGGTCGAGCTGGCCACGGCCTTGGCCTCGCTCAAGGAGAAACCCAGGCGGAGCATCCTGTTCGCGACCTTTTTCGGCGAAGAGAAGGGGTTGCTGGGCTCGCGCTACTATGGCCGGAACCCGATGGTCCCGGTCGAGAAGACGGTGGCCGACGTGAACCTCGAACAGGTCGGCCGGACCGACGACAGCGAGGGGCCGCAGGTCAGCTCGGCCTTCCTGACCGGCTTCGGCTATTCCGACGTCTCGAAGGTCTTCGTCGAGGCGGGCGAGGCCGAGGGGGTGAAGGTCTTCCGGCACCCGACCAACAGCGACGCCTTCTTCGGCAGGAGCGACAATCAGGCCCTCGCCGACCTCGGGGTCCCCGCGCACACCCTCGGTATCGCCTTCATGTTCCCCGACTATCACGGCGCGGCGGATCATTGGGACAAGGTCGACTACGCCAACATGGCCAAGGTCGACCGGATGGTCGCCCGAGCCTTGCTGATGATCGCCAACGACCCCGAAGCACCGAAGTGGGACGAGTCGAACCCCAAGGCCGCGAAGTACCTCAAGGCCTGGAAGGAGCGCCACGCGAAATAGCGGGCGCCCCTTCCGGCCGGAGAGATCAGCGAGGGGCCGGCTCCTGCTCGGGAGCCGGCTCGATGACGAAGAGGGGCTCCGGGGGGCGGAAGTCCAGGACAACCCCCCGGGACGTCCCCCCGGCGTCGACGGTAACTTCCACCGCCCCTCGCCAGGGCTCGGCGGTCTTCTCGAAGAGTTCCGGGTGCTTCTCGAAGTCGATCCGCCCGCTCAGGCTATGAGGGTCTTCATAGCCGTCGTGCCCGGCCTTGAGTCCGTACTTGCCGGGCGGGAGCCCCGCCAGGCGGAACGTGCCGTCGGGGGCGACCTGGACATCTCGGACGACGATCCCACCATCGAAGGCGATGACCCAGATCATGCCGGCCATCTCGGGCGGGACATTGTCGACCCGGCCCTCGATCGCGGCCCCTTCGACGACGGCGAGGTCCAGCTTCCGACTCATCTCCCCCTTCTTCAGCTCGATCGGACCGACGACCGTCGAGGCGTGGCCGGGCTCCTCGAAGGTGAGGTACCAGGCCCCGGGCTTGAGCCCTTCGATGGCGAACATCCCGCCCGACCAGACTCTCGACCACTCGGCCTCGTAACCGCCCCGGATCGTGGTCCGCCCTCGCCGGACCGCGACGTTGACCGCATTCAGGTCCCTGAGCTTCTTCCAGGCACCGACGCGACCCCCTTCGACCGGCCTGCCGCCTCGGGTGACGATCCCGGAGACGCCGACCCTCTCTTCCCTGGCAAGATCCCCCTTCTCGCGGGCGAGCTTGACCACGATCCCCGACAGGTTCTGGTTGGCGGCGATCTTGCCGAGGAACAACTCCCCTTCCAGGTAGCCCTCGGCCGTGACGCCGATGTGATACTCTTCCGCGATCCCTTCGTAGGTGATGCCGAACCGCCCGGGCTCGGACTGCTGGAATTCGCTCAGTCACCCGCGAAGCGAGGTCGTCCCGTCGGGCTCGTGCGTCACCATGCAGAGCCGGACCGAGTCGACCTCCACCGGCGCCCCGGTCTCGGCGTCGACGGCCGACGCGGAAATCGTGAAGGCCCGCCGGACTTCCAGCCGGAGATGATCCCGGTCGGCCCCGATCGGGAACGGCTTCGTCGCGAAGTAGTCGTTGGACATCAGGAGGATGGTCTTGGAATCCTTCCCGGCTCCCCCCACGATGAATCGGCCTTCCTCATCGGTGAAGACCTTGTTCTCATGGTCATAATCGGCCACGACCTCGACCTTGGGGGCGGGCTTGCCGTCCTGGTCGACGACGACCCCCCGGATCGGGACCTCGTCTTCGAGCTTGATCTCGCCGAGATCGATCTCGGCCGTCCCCGGGACCGTCCGCCTCGACAGGCTCGTGCGGACCTTGCTCGGCGCGGCGATCATCAGTTGCCCTTCCCCGGGCGGGAGGCCCGTCGAGACGAATCGCCCCTCGGCGTCGGCCTGGATGTCCCACTTGGCCTGGTCCGAGCTGATCGTGTGGCCCAGGACCCTCCGGTAGACCTCGATCGAGACCTTGGCCCCGGAGACCGGATGTCCGGCGGAGTCGACGACGTGCCCCACCAGCCGGGTGCCCGTGATCAGCGTGAGAGCCCCGAGGTCGTGACCACGACCCTCGAAGACGTGGACCGCGTCGCGACGCTCGCGGGCCAGCCCATCTGCCTCGAACCAGACGTCGACCGGCTTCTCGTCGGAGATCGGGCCGAGTTGGAATCGCCCCTCACCGTCCGACTGGGTCCGGCCGACCTCAACCCGCGCCGAGGTCCCCCAGGCCGAGCCCCAGACCGAGCCTCCGACCACCGGACGACCTTGAAGGTCCACCAGCCGGCCGACGATCATCCCCGATCGCCCCGGGTCATCCGCCCCGCTCACGCTCACCGCACAGCCCAGCAAGCTGACCAAACACCAGATACCAACCCGTCGATCCATCGGCCGCTCCTCCCATCTGGCCATCCCGAACCGAGCGGCTCGAACGGGCCGCCGGTTCGGCTCATCATGGACATTTGTCGGAGGTTTGGCAACCCGATTCTCGGGCGGTGGATCGAGTTGAGGGGGTCGTCGATGGGGATCGACGGATCCGCCCTCGGGTCGATCGAGGCGGTTCGGTCGATCAGCCGCCGCCGCCCGTCTTGGGGCGTTTTGTGGAGGGGGTCACCGCCGGGCCGACGGACTTCCGCCGGGCGGTAATCTTCCCCACGGGGCCGATCTCGGGCTTCGATTTCCGGGTGGCCGGGCGATCGGTCTCGGGAGACTTCGACGCCCTGGCTTCCTCCAGGTCGCGGGCGATCGCCTGGGCGGTCTCATCCAGCTTGCGCTCGGGGCGCTGACTCGGCGGCTTGCGTTTCGGAATGGCAGGAGACTCCTCAAAAGAACGAGAAAGTTCCAGTATGGCGGCGGAGCAGCGCACCGACAACGGCAAGTGCCCGAACCGAATCGGTTGACCTCACTCGAAGAACCGAAATCGACTCGACTCCAGATATTCCTCGATGTTGTCGATGGCGATCCATCGGAGATGGAGGGCTTCTGCGACAGCCCCCGTGGTGTTCGATCCGGCGAAAGGATCGAGGACGATGTCACCCTCATCGGTGACGAGTTTCAGGAAGAACTCGGGGAGGGCCGCCGGAAAACGGGCCGGGTGGATCTTCCGGCCAGCCTCCTTGCAACGACGGGTATAAACGTCATTGGCGGCATTGTTGCCGAGTCGAAGCATCTCGCCCGGGGTCTCATCCTCGACCACATTGGGAGGTATCGAACCTCCGGCGGCGATCTCGCTGAAGCTTGACGTGATGTTGTGTCCCGAGGGTCGAACCTTCGCGTTTAGTCCTCGACGGTTCAGCCTCTCCATGTCCTTACTATAGGGCCGGAGGACATGTCGATTATTCGCCTTGGGCCATGGGGTCTTCGAGAGCCACCAGACATATTCGACGGAATCGCGAAGCCGAATCCGACGGACCGTGACCCATTCGGCCGGGACTGGCATCTTGGCCGGGTTGTACCAGAAACATTCCTGGGCCAACGAGAATCCGACCGCATCGACTAATTCGATCAACAGCTTGTAATGATAGAGCGAACGTGTGGGAGTCCCGGGATTATAGCTCCCGCCGATATTAAGGATCAGACTCCCGTCCGGGGCAAGGACCCGGAAGATCTCCCTCCCGAACTCGACGAACCAGGCCACGTAATCGGCCTTGTCGGCATTGCCGTACTCTTTTTTGAAGTGGAGAGCATAGGGCGGCGAGGTGACGACCGCGTTGACCGAGTCATCGGGCAGAGCCTTGAGGACGGAGAGCGAATCTGCTAGATAAGCATCGCCGAAGGCCGTGCTGTAATATGGCGAGAAGCCCGGCACTTCGAGTCTGCCTCGGCCGTGGAAGACGAAGCGACCCTGCGCGGTCCCCGGACTCCGTTCGCTACTCATCGTGCCCCCCGTACTGCCTGACGCTCCCGTCCGTAGAACTTCAGCATCGAAACTAGTCTAGTCGAGCAAGTTGACATTGTCAACCAATTTTCCCGACGGTGAAGGCTCCGATTGGATCTCCCAGGCGGAGGCGGCCCGGCTTCGCGGCGTCTCGCGGCAAGCCATCTCCAAGATGATTCGCGCGGGGCGACTTCGGGGCTTTGAAGTTGGAGGCCATGTCCTCGTCAGCCGTCCCGAGGTTATGGGCCTCCACCCGAATCCCGCCATCACGACTCAAGATCGACCCGACGAGGCCGGGAGGTTCATATCGGCTTTCGAGAAACTCCATCCGGAAATCAGGGCCGAAATACTCCGCCGACTCAGGGAACGATATCCAATTCATCCGTTCGAGTCGAAGCTGGGGGCTTCCGCCGAGGTCATCCTGGAATCGCTCGACCGCTCGGGGCCATTGACGATCCGAGGCCTCAAGGGAGTCCTTGCCGAGTCGGCATTTGATGTGAACGTCGCGAACCGACTCGAAGGATGGCAAAGCCTGCCGACCCCGAAGGACCCGCCCTACGACTTCTTGCTCGATGACGGTCACGGTCCCATTAAAGTCCAGGTCAAGTTACAGAGGTCAAAAGCGGGTCGCCCGATGCTAGCGAGCGAGGGCAACCGCCATTTTTCGCCGGACATGTACGTCGTCGAGACGCAGCGGACTCGTGGCGGCAAAACCAGAGAGGGTGCGGACACTCGCCCTTACCGATTTGGAGAGTTCGACATTCTGGTCGTGGCGATGCAGGCTTCCACCGGAGACTGGAAACATTTTCTCTATACTGTGGCCAATTGGTTAATCCCTCGTCCGGACGATGCGAGCTTGCTTTTGAAGTTCCAACCAGTCTCCCGGGTGCCCAATGAGGATTGGACTGACGATCTCCCGAAATGCATCTCATGGTTTAGGTCGGGTGTGAAGAAGACGATCGCTGTTCAGGTCGGCACTTCTACCAATCCGGGGGCAGGGTCTTCGAATCACGGCTAGCCTATCCTCTGAAGATCGCATCCACCGCGATCCGCCATCCTGGCGCGGCGGGCTCGGCGTCGGCGACATCTCCTCGGGCGAAGATGGTCGGGTGGGAGGGATCGGCGGGCCGGTAAGCGTGGATCGACTCGGCCACGGGGTCTACGTCCCAGACGACCAGGGAACCGGCTTCGAAGTAGTCGAGTCGCTTGGCGGCCATCTCAATCTCGGCGGCGGGGCCGTGGTCGCTCTCGCTCCGGACCTCGACGGCGAAGGTCGGCGGTCCGTCGATCCATCGCATCTCGTTCGCCGGGAATGGTCCGAAGTAGTAGGAAACGTCGGGCATGAAGGACTCTCGGCCGGATGACAGCTCCGGGACGCCGAACGTCATGCCGTCCGTGTACGCTTCACCCCGACCGTTGGCCTCGGCGTAATCATCCAGGCTCCGGAAGATCCGAGCAGCAACCCGAGCCGGACGACGACCTGTACCCATGAACCGAACGATCCGCCCGCCAATCAGCTCGGCCTTGCCTTCCACGTCGTACAGGTCTTCGAGGGTGGCTCGCGTTTCGGAGGAATGGGGCATGAGGATTCCTCCGGGCGGGATTCGAGAGTCCGATGGTCAGCTCGTCCTATTCCATGATAGGGGACGGTCATTTCTTCAGCAAATCCTGCAAGGCATAGACGCTGAGCGGTCCCTGGCGGAGCCGCTCGAGGGCGGCGACGGCGGCCTTGGCCCCGGCGATGGTGGTGATGCAGGGGATCCCGTGGCTGACGGCCGAGGCCCGGATCCGCCCCTCGTCGGTCCGCGAGCCCTTGCCGCTGGGAGTGTTGACGATCAGGGCGATCCGGCCGTTGGCCAGGTGGTCCAGCAGGTTGGGACGCCCCTCGGCGATCTTCCGGACCGGCTGGACGACGATCCCGTGCTCGGCCAGGGCGGCGGCGGTCCCGGAGGTCCCCATCAGGTCGTAGCCCATCGAGGAGAGTCGGGCGGCCACCGGCACGATCGCCCGCCGGTCGCGGGCGGCGACGCTGACGAAGACCGTGCCCGAATCCGGCAGTCGGCAGCTCGCGGCGATCTGGCTCTTGGCGAAGGCGGCGGCAAAGGTCGTGTCGATCCCCATGACCTCGCCGGTCGACCGCATCTCGGGGCCGAGCACGATATCCACGCCGGGGAACTTGGCGAATGGGAAGACGCTCTCCTTCACCGAGACGTAACTCGGCTCGATCTCCTCGGTGATCCCCTGGTCCTCCAGCGACCGGCCGACCATCAGGCGGGCCGCCGCCTTGGCCAGGTTCAGGCCGGTGGCCTTGGAGACGAACGGCACGGTCCTCGAGGCCCGGGGGTTGACCTCCAGGACGTAGACCTCGCCATCCTTCACCGCGAACTGGATGTTCATCAGGCCCCGGACCCCAAGCGCCTCGGCCAGGGCGTAGGTCTGCCGCTTCAGCTCGGCCACGATCTCCGGCGAGAGCGAGAACGGCGGGATGGCGCAGGCCGAGTCGCCCGAGTGGATCCCGGCCTCCTCGATGTGCTCCATCACCCCGCCGACGATCGTCCGCGTGCCGTCGGAGACGGCGTCGACGTCGACCTCTCGGGCGTCCTCCAGGAACTTGTCGATCAGGACCGGGTAGCCGGGGCTGGCCTCGATCGCCTCGGCCACGAACTTCGAGAGGCCCGACTCGTCGTAGACGATCTCCATCGCCCGGCCGCCCAGGACGAAGCTGGGGCGGACCAGCACGGGATAGCCGATCCGCTCGGCGATCCGGCGGGCTTCCTCGTACCGGGTGGTCGAGCCGTTGGGGGTCTGCTTCAGGCCCAGCCGGTCGATGATCGCGCCGAACCGCTCGCGATCCTCGGCCAGGTCGATGCTCTCGGGGCTCGTCCCCAGGATCGGGACCCCGGCGGCCTCCAGCGCCTTGGCCAGGTTCAGGGGGGTCTGCCCGCCGAACTGGACGATCACCCCCAGGGGCTGCACTCGCTCGATCACGTTGAGCACGTCCTCGACCGTCAGGGGCTCGAAGAACAGGCGGTCGGAGGTGTCGTAGTCGGTACTGACGGTCTCGGGATTCGAGTTGACCATCACCACCTCGAAGCCGTCTTCCTTCAGCGCGAAGGCGGCCTGGCAGCAGCAATAGTCGAACTCGATCCCCTGCCCGATCCGGTTCGGCCCGCCGCCGAGGATCACCACCCGGGGCTTCTCGCCGACCCGCGCCTCGTCCTCGTCCTCGTAGGTCGAATAGTAGTAAGGGGTGACCGCCTCGAACTCCGCGGCGCAGGTGTCGACCAGCTTGAAGACGGCCTTGATCCCCCGCCGCATCCGGTCGCGGCGGACGTCCATCATGTCGACGCCCCAGAGGTGCGCCAGCTGTCGGTCGGAGAAGCCGTTCCGCTTGGCCTCGCGGATCAGGTCATCGTCGGCCTTCTCCAGGGTCTCGGCGGCCCGGAGACGGCCCTCGATCAGGACCAGCTCGCGGAGGTTGTGCAGGAACCAGGGGTCGATGTTGGTCAGGCCGTGGATCTGGTCGACCGAGAGCCCGGCCAGGAAGGCGTGGCGGATCGACCAGACCCGCTCGGCGTTGGGGGTGGCCAGCTTGGCCTTGATCTCGTCCAGGGTCGGCTGCTCGGGGGTCCCCCAGGTGTCCTTCATGTCGGCGCCGAAGCCGAACCGGCCGACCTCCAGGCCGCGGAGGGCCTTCTGGAAGCTCTCGCGGAAGGTCCGGCCGATGGCCATGACCTCGCCGACCGACTTCATCTGGGTGGTCAGGATCGGGTCGGCGTCGGGGAACTTCTCGAAGGCCCACCGGGGGATCTTGGTGACCACGTAGTCGATCGTCGGCTCGAAGCAGGCGGGTGTCTCGCGGGTGATGTCGTTCCGGATCTCGTCGAGGCGGAACCCGACGGCGAGCTTGGCGGCGATCTTGGCGATGGGGAAGCCGGTGGCCTTGCTCGCCAGGGCGCTGGAGCGGCTGACCCGGGGGTTCATCTCGATGACGATCATCCGCCCGGTACGCGGGTCGATGGCGAACTGGACGTTCGACCCGCCGGTCTCGACGCCGATCTTGCGTAAGATCGCCAGGGATGCGTCGCGCATCCGCTGGTATTCCTTGTCCGTGAGCGTCTGGGCCGGGGCGACGGTGATGCTGTCGCCGGTGTGGACGCCCATCGGGTCGAAGTTCTCAATCGAGCAGACGATCACGGCGTTATCGGCGCAGTCGCGCATGACCTCCATCTCATACTCTTTCCAGCCGATGACGCTCTCCTCGACCAGGAGCGACTTGACCGGCGAGAGTTCGAGCCCGAAGGCCACCATCCGGTCGAACTCGTCCTTGTTGTAGGCGATCCCGCCGCCCGATCCGCCCATGGTGAAGCTGGGGCGGAGGACGCAGGGCAGGCCGATCTCCTCGCGGACGGCGCGGGCCTCGTCCAGCGAGTGGACCAGGACGCTCCGGGCGCTCTCCAGGCCGATCTCTTCCATGGCCGTCTTGAACAGGGCCCGGTCCTCGGCCATCCGGATCGCGTCGGCCGAGGCCCCGATCAGCCGGCAGCCGTATTTCTCCAGGACCCCGCTCTCGGCCAGCGCCAGGCCCACGTTCAGGCCGGTCTGGCCCCCCAGGGTCGGCAGGAGGGCATCGGGCCGCTCGGCCTCGATGATCTGCTCGACCACGGCGGGGGTGATCGGCTCGATGTAGGTCCGGTCGGCCATCTCGGGGTCGGTCATGATCGTGGCCGGGTTCGAGTTGACCAGGACGACCTCGTACCCCTCCTCGCGGAGCGCCTTGCACGCTTGCGTGCCCGAGTAGTCGAACTCGCAGGCCTGGCCGATGACGATCGGTCCGGCGCCGATGATGAGGATCTTCTTGATGTCGGTTCGCTTGGGCACGGGCGTGTCTCTCGGTCTTCCTCGCTCGGGCGATCGGTCGGCGCGCATGGCGAGCCGCGCACGGCCCCTCGGAGCGGCCCGAATGGGTGGCGCGGCCCGGAAAATTTCACGATTCTAGCCAGGAAACTACTTCATCGGCAAGGCCGGGTGAAGGATCACCTTCTTCGTCGGGTACCCCTCCCGAGTTCGGTGTCGCCGAAGGACGATTCTCGCACAGGGCTTTCCCCGCCGAGAGGACTGCCGAAGTCCCTGGAGTGCGGAAGCTTGATTCCGCCTTGAGCCTCGATCGAATCACTCGGGGTTCGCCAGATCGCCGGGTTCGAGCCCATCGGGCAACGCCTTCAGGTAGGGGCCGAGCAGTTCGCCATACGTCCTCGGCAGCCGACCTCGCTCGATCTCGAAGGCCCGCTCGGCCGACATCAAGGCGAGACGATCGAACGTCCCCGGCTCGGCGTCGACGAGTGCCTGGATGCTGCGGCTGAAGGGGTTGAGAGACTCCAGCACCGAGTTCCTGGCCCAGGCGTCGAGCGCCTCGGGCGTGATCGACCGGACCGCCGGCGGGGTCTGGGCGTCATGGTCGTAGATCATGTTTTGGGGGAACGGCATCCGGGGCCGGAGGGCCGGGGGCCTATCGGACTGGGCGAGGTATCCGGCGGTGATCAGACGGAGGACGCGGGCCGATCGTTCGGGCTCACGCCGGAGGAACCGATGGATCCAGCGACCCGCGGCGAACTGGTTGTACCAGTTCACGTTCGAGTAAGGCCCGGTGTCGCTCAGTTGTGACCAGCGGTCGGTGTCGTTCATGGCGTCCAGGGCAGAGAAATATTCGGCGCGGACCATCTCCGAGGCCGGCAAGGTCATCGCCCGGCACTCCTCGACATCGACGGTCGCCCGGCGCAACAGGTCGGCCGTCATGCCCGGGCTCCCGATCCAGGCCTCGACCCGCGGGCGGGATTGCCGCAGGAAGTCGGTGCCGATCAGCCGCTGGATCGCCCCGCCATGCCGCCCGACGTGGCGGCTGGCACGGAGTACGGCCCGATACATCCGCCAGGCCCCGGCGAGGTCGCCCGACTCTTCGAGGCGGGAGGCTTCCAGGAGGGCCAGTCGGACGTAGGGGCGAATCCGTTGCAACGGCTCCTGGTCGGATCTCATCCGCAACGCCTCGGGCTGGAGGAGCAGCGAATCGGGCCGGTCGTTCGCCGGCAGCCAGGCCTCCAGCGCCTTTCGGTGCTCCTCGGCCCATCGGCGGGTCTCCGCGTCCGCCACGGACCAGTCGCTCAGCTTGTAGTCCGCGAGATGGAAGTCGCCAAACTTCGCGACGACCTCGCGATAGCCCACCATCGCGTTATCGGCATCGGGCACCTCGACCCGTCCGTACTTCGCCAGGTCGAACGGTTCGGGGGCATCGGGGAGCCGCCAGAGGCAGAGCGAGTGCCATCCGTAGGCACCCGTCATCAGGAGGATAATCAGATAGAGGAATACCAGGGCCCGACGCTTCCAGCCCTTCGTCCGCTCCAGCAAGATCAGCGGGGCAGTCATCAGTTCGGCCAGGCTCGGCTTGTCCATCGAATTGCCCCTGAGAATGGTTTGCCGTGCCAAGCATAGCCGGGCGGCAAATCTGGGACAAGAGTAAGAGGGTGGGCGATCCGGCCACGAGTTGCCGTCGCTCTCCTCGGACATCGTCGGCTGGTTCCGATCCTACGGATATCGTCAGGCCCGACCGGAAATTGTCCAACTATGGAGGCATGGCGATCGTCAAAATGCACCCGATCCACGAGAATGCGATACCCCTTCCGCCTGCGGGACTGGAAAGAATCCTGGAAGAAGTGTGTTCGGACCGCCCCGGATTCCGCGATTCTCTCCGGGAACGGTCTCGGTCTGGATCTCGTCGATCCGATGGCGGGGAGTCGAAACGAAGCCATTTTTCCTCCCCCATGTCGGATCGAACCCATTCTCGCTGCCGGAACGAAGCCACTATCCACTGCCGGAACGAAGCCACTTTTCGCCCGGATCGAACCCATGATCGGGCCTGGTCGCCGGCTGGGTGGCAGGGGTAAGCGGCAGCTTACCCCGGATTCGACGATACTCCCGGGGTAAGCCGGCGCTTATCCCTGCCACCCGGACATCGGAACGAAGCCACTTTCCACCGTCAAAACGAAGCCACCTCCCACCGGGAATCGAACCCATGATCGACGGTCGGCGCGAGAACGAAGCCACTTTCCGCCCGGGTCGGGACTCTCGGAAGGATCCCGGGCCCGGTTCGGTTTATCCGTCCTTGCGCCTCTCTCATCGCTTCGCGGGTCGTGTTGGACCGGTCTCGAAGGGGCCGGGGGGCTCAGTAGCGGAGGACCGCCGCGATCTTCTGGTGGAGGTCGAGGACTCCGGGCTCGTAGAAGAAGACTTCGCCGCCATCGGCCATGACGTTCTCGATCAGTTCATCGACCGCGTCGTCCATGGCCGCCGCCCCCTGGCCGCTGTACGGGAGCAGTTGGTCGCCTTCGGGGTTGAGGTCGGCGGGATAGGTGTAGTCGGTCTCGACCAGCAAGGTCTGGCAGCGCTTCTCGAAGCCCGCCCGCCAGACCTGGGCGATCCCCGAGGCGTGCCGGTTCGCGCTCACGGCCTCGCCCAGCCGGACCAGGGCCTGGGTCCGCTTTCGGGTGGCCCCCGCCTGGAAGGCCGGCCAGACCAGCTTGCCGAGATCCCTGGGATTCGGCTCGTCGTAGCTGCCGGCCACCAGGCCGACGATCGCGTCGGGGTCCTTGGTGACTCCCTGGAAGAACGCGAGATAGCGATCGACTCCGACGACGACCAGGGGGAGCGGGTCTTCCTTCTGGACCACCGCCAGGGCATCGTCGACTTTCTGGAAGAACTGCCGATGGGCCTCGTCCCTCGCGGCGGATCGATTGATCCCCTGCCCTCCCGGCAGCTTCGAGGCACCGCCCGGGCCCTTGTGGGTCATCGGGAACGGTTTGATGATGTCCTCGGTCAGGACGTTGGTCGTCGCGTCGTACAACCGCGTCGGCTTCTCGGTCAGCACGAGGACCCGGTACCTCGGGGCCCGGTTGAGGGCGAAGACCAGGTCTCGCGTCGCGAACGTCTCGTCGATCGCGAATCGGGGCTTCACCCGGAACGGGACCGTGATCGCCGTCGCGACGCCCTTCCCCACGAAGAGGGCCAGGCCGTCGAGCATGTGCTCCCAGTCCAGCCGGTCGACCAGCGCGTTCAGGCTCTTGACCAGGGGGGCGACCTCTCGGGGCTTGAACTCGGCGGCGAGGCGCTCCAGCCCCTTCGCGACCAGATTCTTGACGACGATCCGGTCCTTCTGATTCGCCGGTGCCGTCCGATGCGTGGGGGCCAGCAAGGAAAGGGACGGATAGTTCTTGTGCCCCTGAATGCGCCTCAATTCAGTCCGAGAGATCATGATCCGGCCTTCTTTCGTCCCGGGAGCGAGGAGGTGAGGAATCGAAGGATGTTAGCCCGGTGGATGCGAGGTGGCAATGTCCGCCCGAGAGTGATCGTTCAGGTCCCCGGGTGGCCCCGAGCCTCAGTGGCCCCGGAGGTCGTCGCCCTCGAAGAGGTCGACGCAGTCGATCTCGGCGAAGTTCGTCCCTCGGGCGAATCGGAGCCGGTTCTCGCCGGATTTCAGGCGGACGGTGACGAAGGCATTCGACCAGCGATCCCAGCCCGCGTTCTCGTGGCGGACGATTTGGGGAGGGGCGTCGTTCACGGTCAAGCTATGGGTCGCGAGGGCTCGCCCGTCCGAGCCGTTGCCGGATCGGATCGAGAGGAGGTAGTCGCCGGCCCTGGGTGCGGAGATCGTGAAGGTCACCGAGCTTTCGGGGGTGTCGATGTGGCCGACCTTGGCCCCTCCAGAGGCGTTGGGTTGGCGGGCGACCCGGGCCGTTCCGGCGAGCTGGGCGTCCTCGGCCTCGAAACGTCGGCGGGGGGGCTCGCCGCCGGGTATGGGGATGGGCTGGTCGGGGGACGGGGGTTGGCCGAAGAGCGGGGTCCCGTCGGGCGACCAGGTGAACGGCTGGGCGCGGACGAGCCTCGTCCAGCCCGCCCCCGGATAGCGTGCGGCGTGGTAGACGAGCCAATCTTCGCGACCGTCGGGCGACCGGGTGAACGAGCCGTGGCCGGGCGCCAGGACTCCGTTCCCGCTCTCGAAGGCCGGCGTCTCCCGCTTGGTCCAGGATCGCGGGTCGAGCAGATCCCGGTCGAGGCGGCTCGTGAACAGGCCCAGGCAATAGTGGTCGGTCCAGCTTCCCGCGGCCGAGTAGACGATGTGGATCGTGTCCCCCTTGATGAGCGCCTCCGGTCCCTCGTTGATCGAAGGGGGGCCGCCCCGACGCTCCCAGGGGAGGTCCGGCTTCGAGATCAGGACGCGCGGGCCGGCCAGGGTCCAGGGGTTCTCCATCGGGGCGATGTAGAGGTTCTGCGCGACGTTCTCGAACCCTTCCCATCCCGACCAGACGAAGTAGAGCCGCCCGCCGGCCCGGAACGCCGTGCCGTCGATCGCCCATCGGTCCTCGGCCGGGTCGAAGACCTTGGCCTTGAGGGTGAACTCCCCTTCGAACGGATCTTTCGAGGGGTTTTCGAGGGCGTACATCCGGTGGTTGGCGTTCTCGCCGTCGTCAGCCGCGACGTAGATGTACCACTTGCCGTCGAGTTGGTGAAGCTCCGGCGCCCAGAGTTCCTTGCTGGTCGGCCCCTGAGCGGGCGGGGTCCAGGCGACCTTCCGCTCGCCCCCGCCGAGCCCCGAGAGGGTCCGGGATCGGAGGATCGAGATGCTCCCGCCCGTGCTCGTCGACGCGTAATAAAAGCCGTCCTCGGCCCGGAAGACCCAGGGATCGGCCCCGTCGGGGGCGAGGACGTTGTAGAAGTCCCGGACCTCCGCCCCGCCCGGCTGGTCGGCCCTCGCCGATCCGATCCCCGAGGTCAGCAGGAGGATCGCATTGAGGGCGAATCGACGAGGATTCATGATGATAACCCGGTGCCGAAGGTCCCCTTGGCCGCCCCCAGGCGGAACGGTTCGATCCCGAGTCGCTGATCGTCGGCGCGATGTTCCAGGGCCTGATAGTCGGTCCCCCGGAGGTCGGCGTTGGTGATCGCCGCGGTCTTCAACGCCCTCCAGAGGAGCCTCTTCCCCTCGATCCCGACCGAGAGCGCATCGAGGATCTCCAGGAGCCGGAGCTTCCCCCCGGCCGGGTCGTCGAGCTTCAGCTTGAGCTGGGTTGCCTTCGCCGAGAGCCAGGCGGTCGCCTTCCTGGTCGAACTCTGGTCGATCCCGAGCCGGGCCATCAGGGCTTCCAATTCCCGACGATCCGCCGTGATATCTTCGCGGAGGCCCGCCGTGAGCATGGCGATGGGCGTCCCCGAGTGCTCCCGATCCAGGTGGTCCAGGAGTTCGAGGGCCGCCTCGGAGCCCGCCAGGTGGTCGTTCAGGTAGGTGGCGAGGTATTCGTTGGGCATGATCCACCGGGTCTTGGGCGGGTTCGAGTCCTCACCGACCCCGAGGCCGGTGGGTCAGGGCGTAGCCGTACCACTTGAGGTAATGCGGGAGCCAGGCTCGCAGGCGGAACCGCGACTCGCCGGCCGATCGGTCCTGCCAGGTCGAGGGAAGCTCGGTGATCTTCCGGCCCGCCGCGTACGCCTTGGCCGTGATCTCCAGCGAGTAGGCGAATCCGCCCCGGCTCTCGATCTCGATCCCGGCCAGGACGCTCCGGCGGTAGGCCCGGAAGGCGTTGGTCGCGTCGTGGGTCGGCAGGCCGGTCAGCCAGTGGAGGCTGATCCCCGCGGTCCGGGACAGGAACTTCTTGAAGCGAGGGCCGCCGATCTGCCGGCCCCCCTTCATGTACCGCGAGGCGCAGACGATATCATATCCTTCCCGGTCGATCAGCTCGACCATCTTCGGGACGATCGCCACGTCGTCGGAGAGGTCGGCCATCGTGATCACGACCACCTCGGAGGTGCAGGCCGCGATCCCCGCCCGGACCGCGTTGAGGACCCCCCGCCCCAGCGTGTTCTTGACCAGTTCCAGGCCGGGATGGCGCGAAATCAGGTCGCGGACGACCGGGACCGTGTTGTCCTCGTCGAAGTCGTAGACGACCAGGATGCGCTTGGGGAGCGGGACCTTCCGGTCGATCTCATCGAGCGCATGGGCGATGTTCGCCCCTTCGTTGTAGACGGGGATCACCAGGTCGACGACGGCCGATGGGGGGGCTTGCACTCGCTCGGACTCCAGGAACTTCCGCGATCTGCGATCAGATCCCCCCGGCCTCGATCTGCTCGCGGACCCAGGGGATGATCTCTTCGAGGGCCTGCTCGATCGTCGTGGTCGCCTCGAATCCGAGGACGTGCCGGGCCTTCTCGACCGAGGGGATCCGGCGCTGGACGTCGTAGGTATAGGGCTTGTCGAAGGCGACTCGGAGCGGTTCATCCCCGCGGATCGCCTTCCAGACGGCCGCGGCCAGTTCCAGGACGGTGGTCGAGCGGTCGGTCGAGAGGTTGAAGTCCTCGTTCAGGGCTCCCGGCGACTCGATGGCCAGGCGGATGCCCCGGGCCAGGTCGCCGCCGTAGGTGTAGTGGCGGACCTGCTGGCCGTCGCCGAGGAGTCGGAGCGGGTCCTGCCCCTTGAGGACCTTCTGGACCAGGTCGGGCACGACATGGCTCAGGGCGAGCCGGACGTTCCCGGAGAGGATCTCGCGATCGTAGCGGGCCCGCTTCTCCCCCACGCCCACGCAGTTGAAGGGCCGGACGATCGTGTAGGGGAGCCCGTACTGCTCGCGGGCCCCCTGGGCGAAGTACTCGGTGGCCAGCTTCTGGAAGCCGTAGGTCGAGCCCGGCGGCGGGCACTTGCGCTGTTCTCCTTCGGGGGTGGGGAAGGTGTCGGAGGACTCGAAGACCATCGACGACGAGACGACCGTGATCTTCCGGAGCCGCCCCGCCTCGTGGGCCCGGATCGCGGCGTCGAAGGCGGCGGCGGTGATCCGTTCGTTCTCGGCCAGGAGGTCGTAGGCCAGCTCGTGGAAGAGCGAGATCCCGCCGATGATCGCCGCCCCGGCGACGAAGTGGTCGCAGTCCTTCAAGAGTTCGCCCAGGAGCTCGACGTCCTTGGCGTCGCCGACAACGGCCCGGTAGCTTGGGTTCGAGTCGAAGCCCCGGACGACCGCCCCGTATTTCGAGAAGTTGTCCAGCCCGACGACCTCGTGGCCGTTGGCCAGGAGTTCCTCGATCAGATAGCCGGCGATGAAGCCCGAGGAGCCGGTGACCAGGGTCTTCATAGGAGCGCCGTGCCCTTGCCGAAAAGGTTCCAGATGTCGATGACCGGCTTCGAGGCCGGGGGTTCGATGGTCCGATACTCGCGGTGCGGGGCCCCGACGATCAGCAGGTCGGAGCGTTCGAGGACCTCGTCGAGGGTCAGGAACGAGGGGTCGTCGATGTAAACGTCGGTGCAGAGGACCCCGGCGGCCTCGGCCTCCAGGACCTTCCGGAGCTTGTACGAGAGCGATTCCCGAGGGTCGTCGCTGTTCGCCTTGAAGGCCATCCCCAGCACGCCCACGGTCATCCGGTCCAGCGGGTACGACTCCTTGAGCCGGCGGACCAGGAAGCTGGGGAGCCCCTCGTTGATCAGCATCGCCGCGTGGCCCAGCAGCAGGTTGTTGTCGCTGGCGGCGGCCAATTGCATCGTGTCCTTGAACAGGCAAGGACCGGCGGCGAACCCCCCCTTGGGCAGGCCCGCCATCCTCGGATAGTCGCGGGTCATCGCCTCGAAGATCCGGTAGAACTCGACCCCACGGTCGGCCGCGATCATCAGGAATTGGTTGGCCGTGGCGAACTCGATGTACCGCCAGACGTTGGTGAAGATCTTGGTCAGCTCGGCTTCCAGGGGCGTCAGGCGGATCAAAGACGGCGAGATCCGGCCGAACAGCTCGGCGGCCATCGACACCGCCTCCTCGCCGCATCCCGAGACGATCTGCGGGAGCGTGGCGAACTCCTCCAGGGCCTGCCCTTCGGCGACCCGCTCGGGGCAGAACGCCACCTTGAGGTCCGGTCCCGGCCCGCTGGAGAGCAAAGCGTGGATCTTCTCGGTCGTCCCGGGGGCCACCGTGCTCCGCAGGATCACGCACTGGCCGTCGACCAGGTGGGGCCGGAGCTTGACGAAGAACCGCCGCATCGTGTGGAAGGTCGGGTTCAGGTGCTCGTCGACCGGCGTCCCGATGACCACCACCACGTGCTTCGACCGGGTCACCAGGGCGGGGTCGTTGGCGACCTCCAGCGATCGGCCGATGACCTCGCGGAGGATTGGCTCGGCCCCCCGCTCCAGGAACGGCATCCGGCCCGACCGGACCACCTCGACGGCCCGGTCGTTGGTGTCGTAGACCGACACGTTCAAGCCGGCCCGCGCGAACGCCAGGGCCAAGGGAAGTCCCACGTGGCCGCAACCGCCCACGACGCAGACATCGTACGGGAATTGCCCCAAGGTCCCTTGATCTCCCCGATCGGACAAGACTCTTAACCCGGCCCAGGGCTGGTGGTTGGTCGTCGGCCATAGAGGAACAATCCCGCGCGGGTGCCGATTCGAACATACCGCACTCGCGCCCGATCGGCCAGGAGTTTCGGGAGCCCGAACTCGTACGAGTCGTAGGTCGGCCGATCCAGCTCGGACGTGGTGACGATCAGGTCGTAATACCCCGAGTCGATCCGGTCCCGGATCAGGGTCGGCGTCAACTGCCCGGTCTCGGCCAGCATCCGGAACAGCCAGGGGTCGCCGAACACCGCCCTCTCTCCGTGATAAAGGTCGATCAGGCCCGAGTCGGTCAGCAAGTGGAAGTCCGGGTCGACGGCCTTCCGCTCGAGCTCCCGGTAGAAGCCCAGGACTTCTCGGCCGTAAGGCCCTTCCAGAAAAGCCGCCTTGGCCGCCCCCGCTCGCGCCTGCGCGACCGCGACGATGACGCCGGGGATCAGGGAGGCGCCACCCAGGAGGGTCGCGATCGCCAGGAGGCCCGATCGGAGCCGGGTCCCTGGGGTCGACAAGGACCAGGCTTGCCAGAGCGCCCCGACGGCCAGGGCCTCGGCCGCCCGGAGGCTCAGGTCGTAGTTGAGGTCGGCCCCGCGCTTCGCCGCCAGGCCGAGGCTGCTCGCCAACAAGATCGCCGTCAAGACCACCGGCCTGACCTCGCGGACGCCCGACGCCCCGGAGAGCCAGAGGATCAGCCCCAGGATCGGGAAGTACAGGAGGTCGGGCGCGAGCTTCCAGACCTGGGTCAGGTTCCGGGTCATCGAGCCCAGTTCCCAGGGGGTCTTCGACTCTCCCGTCAGCCCGCTCGCGAAGTTGGGCTCGATCGCGAGGGTCACGCCCAGGACCGCGATCAGCAGGAGACCGCCCACGCCGATCGCCAGTCGGAGGCCTCGTCGCCACTCGTGCTCGAAGATCGAACTCAGGACGGCGGCCATCAGGAAGACCACGGTCGTCTGCTTGGTCAGGGCCGCCAGGGCCAGCAGGAGTCCCCCGGCCACCCTTCCCCCCAGGGCCTTGTGCCCGGCCAGGAAGAATCCCGAGATCCCCAGGAGTTCGGCCAACAGGTCGGGACGGACCATCACCGAGAACCCGAACATCGGGGCCGCCCCCAGGCTCAGGAGCGCCCCCGCCAGGCCCGCCCTCGCCCCGGCCCGGCGGGCCACGACCACCCCGAGGATCATCGAGGTCAGCAACCCCGAGCCGAACGAGATCCCCCGACCGATCGCGAACAGGTCCGGGATCTCGGCCTCGAAGGCCCGTCCCACCAGCCCCACCAGGCCGAAATAGACCGGGCCGAAGAAGTTCGAGACGTGCGGATAGTCGCGCCAGCTCGGGTAGAGCGTCACCCCGAGTTCGGCCCGATTCGCCAGCAAGACCATCTTCGCTTCGAGGTGGAATGCCTCCATCGGCGAGGGGAGACTGGCCGCCGCATACGCCAGATACCCCAACAACCGGGCCAGGCCCATCGCGATCAGCAAGCCCAGGAGTGACCGGCGGAGGAGGTTCATGGAGCGAGATTCATCCGGGGGAGCTGGCTCGGCCCAGGCCAGTCCAGCGGGCCGACAGGTCACGAGAAGATACCACAGGCCCGCCCGTCACGCCCGCTTCGGTTTCGATCGGGCGATCTCGATTTTCCGACTCCCTCACCCCGAGCAGGATGATTCATCGTCCGCTGTAGGTCAATCATCGAGGGAGGCCCGGACGCCGTTGATGATTAGCTTGTCCTCGACGGACATCTCGACGAGGCCCGAGCGGCGGACTCAACCCGTCGAGCCCGCCGCCGAAGCAGGTTGGGATGTCCGAGGTCCCGCTCGATGACGCTTCGGGCCGAATCCAACGCCTGGGAGAAGGGGCTGGCCAGCCGCTCCAGCCCTCCCCAGAAAACCTGGGTATCCTCGTGCGGCCTTCGAGTCTCGGGGTCGCCTGGCACCTGCGGGTCGGGTAGACTTCTGGCGAGTCCCTGAAGATGGGCCGGGGGAGCGTCCGTGACCTTGCCCGCGACCCGTGAATTTCGAGGGCCGTGCCAGGCCGAGGATCGAGTCCCATGCCCACCACTCCTCCCCAGCCCACGCCGGGAAGCGACGTCTACCGATCGGGCCGGAAGCCGCTCGACGCGATCTTCGAGCCCCGGAGCGTCGCGGTCATCGGGGCCTCGGAGCGGCCGGGGAGCGTCGGCCGGACCATCCTCCGGAACCTGATCGACAACCCGTTCGGCGGGACGGTGTACCCGGTCAACCCGAACCGGAAGAACGTCCTGGGGATCCGGGCCTATCCGAGCGTCAAGGACGTGCCCGAGCCGGTCGACCTGGCGGTGATCGTCACCCCGGCGGCCACGGTCCCGGACCTGATGGGGGAGTGCGCCGACGCCGGGGTGAAGGGGGCGATCGTCATCTCGGCCGGGTTCAAGGAGACCGGCCCGGAGGGGATCGAGCTGGAGTTCCGGGTCCTGGAGCAGGCCCGTCGGGGGCGGATCCGGCTGATCGGGCCGAACTGCCTGGGGGTGATGCGGCCCCACGTCGGGCTCAACGCCACCTTCGCCGGGTTGATGGCCGTGCCGGGCAACGTGGGGTTCCTCAGCCAGAGCGGGGCCTTGACCACCGCGATCCTCGACTGGAGCCTCAAGGCGCACGTCGGCTTCAGCGCGTTCGTCTCGATCGGCTCGATGCTGGACGTCGGCTGGGGCGACCTGATCGACTACCTGGGGGACGACCCCCGGACCCACTCGATCGTGATCTACATGGAGAGCGTCGGCGACGCCCGGAGCTTCCTCTCGGCGGCCCGCGAGGTCGCCCTGACCAAGCCGATCATCGTCATCAAGGCGGGCCGGACCGAGGCCGCCGCCAAGGCCGCCGCCTCGCACACCGGGTCGCTGGCCGGGTCCGACGAGGTCCTCGACGCCGCCTTCCGGCGCGGGGGGGTCCTCCGGGTCAACACGATCGCCGACGTCTTCTCGCTGGCCGAAGTCCTGGCCAAGCAGCCCCGGCCGGCGGGCCCTCGCCTGACGATCGTCACCAACGCCGGAGGCCCCGGCGTCCTGGCCGTCGACTCCCTGATCGGCAACAACGGCCAGCTCGCCGAGCTTTCCCCCGAGTCGATCGCCGCGCTCGACGGCTTCCTCCCGCATCACTGGAGCCACGGGAACCCGGTCGACGTCCTGGGGGATGCCGACCCCGCCCGCTTCGCCCGGGCGCTGGAGGTGGCCGCCAAGGATCCCGGCTCGGACGGGCTCCTGGTGATCCTCACCCCCCAGGCCATGACCGACCCGACCGGGACCGCCGAGGCCCTGAAGCCTTACGCAAAGGTCGCGGGCAAGCCGGTCCTGGCCTCCTGGATGGGCGGGGCCCAGGTCGCCGCGGGCGAGGAGATCCTCGACCGCGCGGGCATCCCCACCTTCGCCTACCCCGACACCGCCGCCCGGGTCTTCACCGCCATGGCCCGGCACGCCGCCAACCTCCGGGCCCTCTACGAGACCCCCACGCTCCCGCCCGAGTCCGACGACGAGGCCGAGGCCAAGGCCCGGGGCGATGTCCTCCTGCAGGCCGCCCTGGACGAGGGCCGGACCCTCCTCGATGAGTTCGAGTCCAAGCAGCTCCTGGCCGCCCACGGACTGCCCACCGTCGAGACCCGGGTCGCCACCGATGAGGAACAGGCCGTCGAGGCCGCCGAGGCCATCGGCTACCCCGTGGTCGTCAAGCTCTACTCGCGGGTCATCACCCACAAGACCGAGTTCGGCGGGGTCCGCCTCAACCTGGTCGACGCCTACGCCGTCCGCGAGGCCTTCCGGAACATCGCCGCGTCCGTCGACCAGATGGCCCCCCCCGGCGCGATGCTCGGCGTGACCGTCCAGCCGATGGTCCGGCTCGAAGGCCTCGAGCTGATCGTCGGCAGCAGCATCGACACCCAGTTCGGCCCGGTCCTCCTCTTCGGCTCCGGGGGCCGGCTCGTCGAGGTCTACCGCGACCGATCCTTGGCCCTCCCCCCCCTGACCAGCACCCTGGCCCGCCGCCTGATGGAGCGGACCCGGATCTTCGAGGCCCTGAAAGGGGTCCGGGGCCGGAAGCCGGTCGATCTCGAAGCCCTGGAACAGCTTTTGGTCCGGTTCAGCCGGATGATCGTCGAGCGGCCCCGGATCAAGGAGGTCGACATCAACCCCTTGCTGGCCTCGCCCGAAGGGCTCCTGGCGCTCGACGCCCGGGTGATCCTCCACGGGCCGGACGTCCCCGACGACAAGCTCCCCCGGCCCGCGATCCGCCCGTATCCCACCCGGTACGTCACCCCCTGGGTCACCAAGGAGGGCTCGCCGGTCGTGATCCGCCCGATCCGGGCCGAGGACGAGCCGCTCCTGGTCAAGTTCCACGAGACCCTCTCCGAGCGGTCGGTCGCGCTCCGCTACTTCCACCCGATCAAGCTCAGCCGGAGGGTGGCCCACGACCGCCTGACCCGGATCTGCTTCAACGACTACGACCGAGAGATGGCCCTGGTCGTCGACCGCAAGGAGCCCTGGGCCGGGACCCACGAGATCCTCGGGGTCGGCCGCCTGAGCAAGATCCCCGGCTCCACCGAGGCCGAGTTCGCCCTGCTCGTCGGGGACCACCACCAGGCCCGGGGGATCGGCTCCGAACTCCTCCGAAGACTCCTCGCCATCGCCCGCGACGAGTCCATCACCCGGGTCACCGCCGAGATCCTCGCCGACAACCGCGAGATGCAGCGCGTCTGCGAGAAGCTGGGATTCCAGCTCGAACGCTCGATCGAAGACTCGATCGTCCGCGCCGCGATCGACCTGACCAAACCCCCGGAACCGGCCCCCGAGGACTGAGCCCCGGCCAGGCGACTCGGTTCGTCAGGCGGGACGTCGAGAATCCCAATCGGGCCGGTCCCCTCCTGGTTCTCCTCAAGCCTAACTCGTACTAGCGACACAAGGATTGACCCTAATTCGATTTGCGATAATCGACTGAACGGAAAAGCAATTCCCGAAACGAGTTCAACGAGCGCCGACAACCTTCGATCGAGAATTCCGAGCCCGACCATCGACGACGGGGAAAAACGAACCCAAGCTCATCGAGGTACCTCAGACCGAACCACGAAACCTCACCGACAACGCCTGGGGAAAAATCGAACCCAAGCTCCTCACCCCATGCCGAGCCATGCGATCCGGATCAACCCCTGATCGATAGTATCGCGAGAATGGGGAACGCTTGAACCGTGTTTCTTCCCAACGTTCAAGGCCGGAGGCTCGCGAGCAATCCCGGGATGCCCCACCCCCAAACCTGGCGGGGCGACCATCCATAGCCCAAGCGAAACTCCGGGAAAATCGCCTTGAAGACGCGATAAACCCCAAAATCCGGCAGATGGAGAGGCACGCGAGGAACCAAAAACCAAGTCTGACCCCTCTGGTCCTCTTGACCCCTCTGGTCCTCTCTGGTCCTGACCCCTCTGGTCCTCGGTTGATTACCCTGGACCGCTCCGGTAGTGCACGTTTGACCCTGCGGCCGCCCTGCCGCCAATTACGGGAACCGGACCCTTGCCACCCAAACCCCTCAAGATAGGATGGATGGCCATCCACCCAGCGAATGAGGCGTCAATGGCCAAGGGCACTCGTTCAGAGTCCAAGCCCAAGAAAGTGTCGTTCCGCGACCTGGACCCTTTCGAGCAGGGCGGCAGGGCGGCACGCGATGGATTCGATTACCAGGACAACGTGGCGGTAGGTAAGTGCCTCGCCATGATCCTGGAAGGCGGCCCCACCGAGGTCTGGTGCGAGGCCGAGGACGACATTGTTCAGGTCTGGCTGATCGAGCAGGAAGAGTGGTTCGAGTTCGTCCAGGTGAAGAGCAACGATCTGGGCCAGGCCTGGACCGTCGCCAAGCTCTGCGACAGGGTGGCCTTCTCGCCCAAATCTCCCGGCAGGTGCATCGCCGAGAAGTCGCTCGTCCACGACAGGGGCCTGGAGAAGTGCCGGTTCCGGGTCATCACCCGCTGGCAGCCAGACGATGTGCTCTCCGCGCTAACGGCTGAGTTCGGGACCGAAGCCCGTGACGCCAACGCCGACGCACTCAAGGCGGCGGGTGCTGCCGTTGAGAATAAGCTGGGAAGCTGCCTCTCGCCCAACGGTAATGGCCTGGAGTTCTGGGCGCAGATGACGGTCTGGGAGGTCTGGGCGTCAACGAAGGACGTCAAGAATGAGTCGCTGATAAGGCTTGAACAAATCCTGGAAAGCAGGGGCATAGCCCTAACGTTCGACCAGCGGCAAAAGCTATATGACCGCCTCTACATGCAGGTGATCGACGCCTCGATGGCCTGCGGTCGCACGCGCAAGAAAGAGAAGCGGCTGACCAAGGCCGCTCTCGACGGATGGATCAGCGAACAGGCCAAGTCGATCCTGAATCCATCGGCGGCCGGAGGCAGCGGCACCCTGGAACGCAAGCTGCTTGCGGCGAGTATTCCGCAGTCGTCGATCGAGGCCGCGAAGGAGCAGCGCAGATCGTATCTGAGAGAGGTACGCTCCCAGAAATTCCTGAACCTGGCCGACCGGGACACGGTGGAAACCGAAGCGTCAGTCCGGCTGCACCTTCTCAAAACCCAGCTCGACGCCACGGAGATCGAGGATAACGGCGTTCAGTTCCTGAGCCGGTGCCAGCGGGAGCTACTTGAACTCAAGAAGACGCTCCCGGTGGAAAAGCCCCCGCCCGACTGGTTCTTGCTCGGCTATCTCTACGACGTGATGAACCGGTGCCAGCACGAGTTGGTGAGGGCGACGGCATGAGACCTTCAGCCACGCTTGACCTGATCCCCTCCGCTTCGCTGGACCATTACCCGATTGGGCGGCCACTGACGGCCGACCAGATCACCGAATTTCACGCCGCGCGTATCCTGCTGCTCATTAGCCTCTGCGGCACGAAGGATAAGGTGACGAAGACGAACAAGATCGACGGGCTGACCAAGCTCGCCAAGCTCGATTTCTTCATCCGCTACCCGGACTTCTACCGGCGGGCAAAGATCCATCTCCATAAGGAGGTTGAGCGGGCGCGATTGGCGGCGATGGAATCCCCGATGGTGCGGCATCACTACGGCCCTTGGGACCCCAGGTATTACCAGATCCTCGCCTACCTGGAGAGCCGCGTCTTGATCACGGTGGGGAAGGTCAACAGGGCCTTCGTCTTCCTGCTCACTGAGGCCGGTCAGGGGATCGCCCAGCGGCTGGCGGAAGATGACTCGTACTTCGAGCTTTGTGACCGAATGACCGATGTCAGGGAAACCTTCAAGGGTAAGTCAGGCGACTGGCTGAAGAGGCTCGTCTACCAGATTTTCGACGAAGAGATCGCCAATCTTCCCCTGGGCCGGATGATCGAATCATGAGCCCAAAGAAGCTTTATCTATCGAAAATCCGCAGAACCTCCGCATCGGGCGTGTCGGATCACATCGACCTTGAGCCCGGCGTTAACGTCATCGTGGGGGAGAAGGGCACCGGTAAGACGGCGTGGATCAAGACGATTTCGTTCCTCCTGGGCGACACGAACTCGGTCGAGCATGCCATGATGCCGGAGATCATAGAGAAATTCGATCAGGCGACGATGCAGCTCGAATTCGATGAAGTCCCCTTCATTATCGAGCGCCGGTGGAAAGAGGCGGGCGTCAAGACGTCGATGTTTGCGGACGGCGAGCAAATTAGGAAGGAGGAGATTTCCGACTTCTTCTCGCTGAAGCTCGACATCCCCTCCGTCAGATTCCCGAAAGGGAACCCCTTATCGCTGAGCACCTGGGCGACATTGAGTTGGCGCAGCCTCTTCCGGCACGTTTACCGGCAGGAGCGATTCTGGAGAGACCTGGCCGATGAGCAGCCTGAAAAGGAGCAGCACGCCTGCATCGCCCAGTTTCTCGGAGTGGCCGACAGGATCTACCCGGCCGAATTCAACGCGGAGATGGAAAAGCACGCCGATCTGCTCAAGCTCAAGGCTCGCAAGGACCAATTCGAAGACGTTCTCCAGCAGGCAGCCAAGGACATCGTTCCGGACCCATCGATCAGCACTGCCCCTACCATCGACTCGATAGACCGAGGGATCAACCGGCTTGCCGAGGAGATCGAGCAGTTCCGCACCCAGCGGGAAAAGGCCATCGCAACGCTATTTCGAGAGCCGGAGGGCGAGGCACCGGTGGCGCCGGACAGGGTGCTGGCCGAGCGAAGGCTATCCCTTGCTGGCCAGCGGGACGGGAAAAAGGAACGGCTGGATCAGGTCGAAAAGCGTTACTCGGAGCTTTCGTCCTACCGCGAACAGGTCAAGGCCGAGTTGGGACGGTTCAAGAGGGCTTCGACGGCCGGTGAGCTGTTCAAGCCGTTGACCGTGACGTGCTGCCCATACTGCGACCAGTCGCTCAGCCCCGGAGCCGCCGCTCCCGGCCATTGCTTCGTTTGCCACCAGTCCATGGCTGCCCCTGCCGCTGATGCCCTCACCGGCGCGAACAAGAGGATCGAATTCGAGACCGAGCAGCTGGAGGGCGAGGAGTCTGAGCTGGCGGAACTCATCGGTCGGCTGATGAGGGAGAGGGAGTCGCTGAGTGGCAATATCCAGCAACTGGATACGCAGCTCGCCGAAGTGGAAGTGCAGTTGCGGCCCGTTAGGGCGGCAGCGGTGGCCCTGATACTGCCGGAAGTGTCTATCCTTGATACTAAGATCGGCCAATGGGAGGAGAAGACGGCGCAGCTTCGTCGTCTCAGGCATGCCGTGGAACGCCGCGACACGATATCCACGCAGATCGACCAGCTCCAAGCCGAGGTGGAAGCACTGGCCAGACTTGTGGGCGGCAAGGGCGATGCGATTGAATACGCGCGGCTGGCCGACGAGATGACCGATGGCCTGATCGAATACATGAACCTCTTGAATGAGGGAAATCCGTCACGATGGCTCCACCAGCCATTGAGGTTCGAGTTTAGTCATTCCTCTGTCAACATCCGCGTCGGAAACAAGAGCTGGCGGAGCCTGAGTAATGCCGACCAGGGATACGTCCTACTGGCCTATCACTACGCGCTCCTGAAGCTTACCGGCAGTGAAGGCTTCAACTATCCCGGCCTGGCCATGATCGACTTCCCGATGAATTTCGGGGACAAGACCACGGTCGCGGACAAGGAAAACTTCCTGATCGAGCCTTTCGTCACCTTGTCCAAAGCGAAGCCCAATATCCAGGTGATCGTCGGCGGTAGGTCGTTCGCCAACCTGCAGGATGTCAATCGGATCGAGCTGCACGAAGTCTGGAGGCAGGGAGTGGGGTCGAACGGGCGGCCGAGCGATACGGAAGCGCCCTTGTGAGGAGGCTCTCTCAATTCGAGGATGAGGTGTTGGAGGTTTATTCAATAGCGGAAAAGCAAGGAGCTTTGTTTATGAATTTCGGCGGTGGCGGGATTCCCTTGTTCGTGAACGCAGCGACTTACCCGATAGAGCTTTTCCTGGACGCACGAACGTTGAGGGATCAGGCCAAAACACATAGGAATAGGCAGAATCCAAATATCCCCTCTCCAGAGGAGCGAGTCTATTCCCGCTCCTCTATTTTTATGGCTTACAACTTTCTTGAATGTTTGTTGATCGAGTTAGCCCAAGACTACATAACTAACGGGGCTGGCGTTGGACATTCATATGCGCCGACAATTGACCAAAAACTCAGAAGCAGAACGGCGAACATATCGAAAACAGCGAGCGATTGGACTCGTAATCTATTGCGTGCAGACGTCACAACTACTCCAGAATTTACGGAATTCCTTACGATCACATATTTCCGCAACCAATTGATCCATCCCAAACTCATCCCCGTGAGCACGGGGGATCTCACTCAGGATCAGTTGCTCCGCAGAGCGAATGAGGAAGAGGCCGCATGGGTCTTGGGTCAAATTTGTCGCATGGCGACTGCATTATATCAAGCGTTCGGCACGGGCGTTCCGCCGGAAGTTACTGCAGAAGCTTGCTCAGTTCCTCCTATCAGGCCACCACAACTCTGAGCAAGGGCTTCCAACTGATTGTCGAGATCCAGGTCCATAGGTTCAGAGGGGTCAGACTTTAGGTTCAGAGGGGTCAGATTTAATTTTTGGTTTCTCGGAAAGCCCTCAGGGGTCAAAGCCCTCAGGGGTCAGACTTTGTTCTAGGGGTTCAGAGGGGTCAGACTCGGTTTTGGGGTTCAGAGGGGTCAGGGGTTCAGAGGGGTCAGACTGGGGTTCAGAGGGGTCAGGGGTTCAGAGGGGTCAGACTTGGTTTTAGGGGTTCAGAGGGGTCAGACTTAGGGGTTCAGAGGGGTCAGACTTGGTTTTTGGTTTCTCGGGGTGTCTAAAAAGCTCATGGGGTTCAGAGGGGTCAGACTTGGTTTTTGGTTTCTCGGGGTGTCTAAAAAGCTCAGTCCGACCTCCTGATCCTGTGGTCTCGAACGAGCCGTCGCTGGGGGACCATACTTGGGCGTCAGACTTGGTTATATCGAACCCCTCGAAAAAACCAATTCTGACACCCAGGTCTCTCGAGTCTCTTGGGATGAGGGCAGCGGAGTCGGGCCTGAAATAGCGATCGAAAATCCAAGTCCGACGCCTATGTCCCCTCTGGTTTGGGGCCAGGGGATAATGATCTTTCGGCTAAGTTTTTGTTCATCTAACGGCTTCCGTCGCGTCTCTGTAGAATCTGTCCTCCCCCGCTGGGGGTCGAAACCCGGACTTATTCCTCGGATGGAACCATGCCACCCACGCCTGATGAAGCCATTGCGAAGAACAAGGGAAACGCCCAGTCGCAACTCGACAGGGCGATTCGGGATCTGGCCATCGAGGTTGAAGACGCACTTGATCTTTACACGGGTGAGCATGTCTACGTCGGCCTGCCAGCCTATCTCCAATATAGGGTCGAGGCGGATATTGCCAAAAATGAAGGGCAGCCCACCCTCAGGCTCATCGACCGTAAGCTTCATGAGCGGTTCGGCCAATACGGATGGAAGATCGGGATCCTGACCAATTCGACTGAGTCTTGCCACTGGGTAAAGCTTTTGGACGCCAGGGAACATTAGTGGTGAGCGGTAAAGCCCACAGGATTCAGGCTTTGTTCTTGGTTTTTGGCTCGCGGATTCGAGCGAAAACCCAAGAACAGAGTCCGACTTGAATGGCATGACATTTCGGCCCGCGAGTTGCGTGCCGATGGGCTCGCCGCCACATTGCACCTGGAAAGGGACTGGGCCGTGCAGGGGTTGTTCGACTTCGACCGGCGGGGTCCCGAGAAACGGATCAAAATTCCCGGCCTCCTCGACATCTCGAAGATTTACGCCGAGCAGGAAGCGGTCGAATCCCCTGTGGGGCGGGATGTCCTGTCCCGGTTCCCCGACGCACGGGTCGAAATCGTCCCGGGCCACGGGAACATCCCGGGTTTGTTCGGGAATGAAGGCAACGTCGACCGATGGAACCGGATCAAGGGCTCGGTGCTCGTCCTGGGGGTGAAGAAGGGGCTGCACTTCGTCGAGAACGGACGTTCCGCCGACTACATCGCCCCGAGCACGGCCAACGGCTGCGCCATGTCGTGTGCCTATTGCTATGTGCCGCGGAACAAGGGCTACGCCAATCCCATCACCGTCTTCGTCAACATCGACGCGATCTGCGGGGCCATCTCGAGACACTCGAAGAAGCTGGGACCGAAGGCACACCCCAACCAGGTGGACGAACGATTCTGGGTCTACGACGTCGGCTGCAACAGCGATTGCTCCGTCGACGCCCTCCTCAGCGAGAACGTCGCGACCCTCATCGAGCATTTCAAGCGGGTCCCGGACGCCAAGGCGAGCTTCGCCACGAAGTATGTCAACAGGGGCCTACTCGGACTCGATCCCGGGGGGAAGACGAGGATCCGGTTCAGCCTGATGCCGTCGTCGAAGGCGAAGTTGCTGGACGTCAGGACGGCCCCGGTTGCCGATCGGATCGCCGCGATCGACGACTTCGTCGAGGCTGGATATGAAGTCCAGCTGAATTTCTCGCCGGTCGTGATCTACGAGGGTTGGAGGGAAGAATACGCCGAGCTTTTCGACGAGGTCGACTCCAATATCGGGGAGAAGGCCAAGCGGCAGATGGCTTGCGAGGTGATCTTCCTCACCCACAACGAGTCGCTCCACGAGATCAACCTCGGCTGGCACCCGAAGGCCGAGGAGTTGCTCTGGACCCCCGACAACCAGGAGCCGAAGGTCTCCGAGCGGGGAGGAAATAACCTGAGGTACAGGCGAGGCTTCAAGGGCGCGATGGTCCGTGAGTTTTGCGACCTGGTGGCCGAGAAGTTGCCTTACTGCCGGGTCCGCTACGCCTTCTAGCATCCGAGATCAACCGCCATGGAAAACCCGACATTCGTGGCGACCGCGAGGCTCGACGACGAAACCTCGAGTCACCTGAACCTTCTCCGGAGGCGATATTTCCCGTCGCACCGCAACTTCATCGACGCCCACCTGACGCTCTTCCATGCGCTCTCCCCGGATGCCGTAACGCTCCTGGGGAGGGCGGCGGCGGAAACCGATCGCCGTGCCTTCGAGGTCGTCCTGCCCGGCCCCATTCCCCTGGGCCGCGGCGTGGCGATCCGGGTCGAATCGGCCCGCCTGGTCTCGCTGAGGGGCGATCTGGCCCGCCCCTTGACCGATCTCTCCGCGCAGGACAGGCAGCCTTACCGGCCGCACGTGACCGTCCAGAACAAGGTCACGGCGGAGGAGGCGAGTGCGTGCCTGGCCGAACTTCGCCGAGACTGGCTCCCGCGCGTCGCCCGGGTCGAGGGGATGGACCTCTGGGAGTATCTCGGAGGGCCCTGGCAGCATCACTCGCGGATCGATTTCCCGGGATGAGACGCACGACTTTCGCGAAGGTTTTTGGACCGGGACTTCGTCGTCGACGTCGGTCGAGACGCAGGCCCGATGAGTGTTGGCCGATCCTGGATCCGCCCGAGGAGGACGATCACGCCTCGGGGAGCGGGACGTTGGCCGGTCCCATGATGACCTCGCCCTTGGGGTCGAACCGCGAGCCGTGGCAGGGGCAGTCCCAGGTCTTCTCGGCCCCGTTCCAGTGGACGATGCAGCCCAGGTGAGGGCAGACCGCCGAGCGTTCGTGCACCGCGCCGTTCCCGTCGCGATAGAGGGCCACCTTCTTCAGCCCCCGGCGGAGGACCGCGCCTTCGCCCGGCCCGATCTCCTCGGCGGAGGAGACGTCGCCGCCCCCCAGCCAGTCCTTGGCGATCTCCTTGGCGACGTTGGCGTTCTCGACGAGGAATTCCTTCCATGCCATACCCCACGCCGGCTTCCGGGAAGGTTCGTAGATCGCCTCCCAGGGGTTCTCGCGGTCCATGATGAGGTCGGTGAGGAGGATGCCCGCGATCGTCCCGTGGGTCAGCCCCATGCCCGAATCGCCCGTGGCGATGTAGACGTTTTCTTTGTCCATGGGATTGCGACCGATGAAGGCCAGGCCGTCGGTCGTCTCCATCACCATGCCCGACCAGCGGTATGCGACCTCTTTCATCTCGGGGAACCGCTCCCGCGACCACCGCTCGAGCCGGTCCCAACGCTCCGCCTGGTCGGTGGCCTGGCCGGCCTTGTGGTCCTCGCCGCCCACGATCAGCATGTCTTCGCGGTCCCCTTCACCGGGCTGGACGCGGATGTAGTGGTAGGCGTCGAGGGTGTCCCAGAACAACGCATTCTCGACCGACCCCGCGGGGATCGAGGCCCCGATGGCGTAGGTCAGATAGGGGGCTTGCTTGGTGTGGATGGCCACGAGGTCGTTGACGGGCGTGTTGGTCGCCACCACCACCGCCTCGGCGGTGACCACGGGCCCCTCCTTCGTCTCCACCCGGCCGCCATCGATCTTCGAGGCGTGGGTGTTGGTGTAGATGGCCCCGCCTCGCTTGCGAAACGCCGAGTCCAGCCCGGCCAGGTATTTCAGGGGGTGGAACTGGGCCTGGGCCGGGAACCGCAGGCACTTCCCCGTGTCGAAACCGCCGATCGGCGCCCGATCGGCGTAGGTCACTTCGAGTCCCGCCCGTCTCGCCGCGTCGTGCTCCTGTTCCAGGAGGTCGGGAGAATGGTCGGGCGCCAGGAAGAGATAGCCGTCCACCCGGAGGAAATCGCAATCGATCCCCTCCTCCCGCGCGATGGATTCGATGCGGTCGATGGCGGCGGTGTGGCTCTCGGCCGCCAGGCGGCTCCCGTCCTCGCCGTGGATCTTCTCGAGTTCCGCAAACCGGTCGTCGAAGGCGTTCGAGAGGTGGGCCGAGGTCCGTTCGGTCTGCCCGCCGCCCACCGGGCCGTCGTCGAGGACGGCGACCTTCTTGCCCTCGAGGGCGAGCAGATAGGCCGTGGTCAGCCCGGCGATCCCGGCCCCGACCACGCAGACGTCCACCTCGATATCGCCCGCCAGCGATTGGTGGCGGGGCGCGGCGGCTGTATCCATCCAGGGGGAATCGGTGGCTTCGCGGACCGGTTTTGCCATGAGTCGTCATCCGGGGAGGGGTGTCTCTGGGCGGTCTCGTCCCAATACTCCGGCAAACGTCGTTCCGAACCGAGCCCATGCGCCCGGGCGTCCCAGCCCATCGCCCTCACCGTCGGCGTTGATCCGGTCGCGTGGCCTTCTTCGACCCCTTCAGGGGGTCGTGCCCCCAGTTCATGAGGGAGTAACGCCAGGGCGTCTCCTCGATGTCGCCATCGGGCTCCTGCGCCAGGTGCCGGTGGACGTAGCCCGTGACCTTGGCCATGTGCCGGAGATCGTCCTCGTCGTAGTCTGCCGGCTTCTTCCCGAGGATCTCGACGATCCGACGACCGGAATGGTGCCCGACCGACTCGCCCTTGCCGCCGTCCTTGGACCCGACCTCCTTCGATTCCTCCTTCTCGAGCCACGCCCCGAGCTGGCGGGCGGTCATGTTGACCGCCGCCTTGAAGTCGGCGATGACCTTGTCCGGCCCGTCGCTCATTCGTGGCCCCCCTTCTTCCGGGGTGCCTTCTTCAAGGCTTCGGGCTTGTGCGCGGCCTGGGCACCGGTCTTCTCGCTCTCGACGAGGATCTCCGGGTTCTCCGGCGACGCCGCGACGTGGTGGCCTTTGATCTCGGTGGGCCGAGTGAGCTTCTTCTTGACCTTGCCGGTCACCGGACCCTGGGACGACTCCCACTTGACGCGGTCGCCGGGCTCATGCGGATCGGACATCGGTGAGTGCCCCGAGAATGAGGCGGGAGGGCGGTTCCTGCCTCGCATGACCAAAGGGCCCTGCGACTGCCGTGCCAGACGAAGAGGCTTACGGGAAGTCACCCAATAATTGATGCGATGGCCCTTCGCCCATTCCCATCGGGGTCGTCGTGATACTAACAGAGTCTTCAGGGGGGCGGGTAGCGCGGGGCCGTTGCCTGCCCCGGGCTACCCGACCCCCGCTGGCCCCAGTCTGACCTCACCTTCCCCCTTGACCTTGCTATCCCCCCCGATTTTGTCCGTTCGGCGGCGTGATCCCGTAAGGCTGAAGCCGGGCAATGAAGTCTCCGGCGGATTCGGCCCGACGTCGTCCCATCACGCTGTACTGATCATGATGCCAGATTTCCCGATGAAATGTTTCGTCTGTGGCCACGTGAGCGGCCATACGATCCTGGGCAGTTGGCGCGAGTTCTGGCCCCACTTCGGACCGGAATTGGACACTCGATCTCAATCGAGGAATCGCCTGGATTATCGCATCCAGACCTGTCCCTTCTGCGGTTATTGCGCCGGCCCCCTCTCGGAAGCGATCGCCGGTGCCGCGACGATCGTCGCAAGTCCGGCCTATAAGGCCCAACTCAAGGACACCGAATTCCCCGAGTTGGCGAACAGGTTCCTGTGCTATGGCATGATCGAGGAGGATGCGGGCAACTTCTCGGCGGCGGGGAAGGCCAGGCTCTATGCCGCCTGGGCCTGCGATGACCTAGCTGTCCTGAGCGAGACGAGGATGGTGGACGTCGTCCTGGCGACTCTGATCGTGATGCTCTGGGGCGCATCCCTGGGCATGATCAAGCCGGATCGATTTAAAAGCAAACGTCGCTACGATAAGCGAATCCTGGCCGCCGCCCGGAAGTGCAGGTACGAGGCCGTGGAGTTGTTCCAACGGGCGCTCGATGCCGGACAGGGATTCACCTCGGAGGCAGGCATGGAGGACGTGATCCTCGTCGATCTGCTGAGGAGGTCGGACCATCTCGGAGAGGCGCTGTCCCGATGTCGATCCGGCCTTGCACGAAGCCCCGAGCTGAAGATTCGAATGATCCTCGAGTACGAACTCCATCTGATCCGGGAAGGCGATCGCGATCGTCATTGGCTCTTCGAGGCGATGGGACAGACGCGTGAGGACATCATCGGCAATCGGGCTAAGCCTCGAAGTCAGCCTGAAGGGTCGTAGGTGGCAGGGATCGGCAGGCAAAGTCTGTTTGGCAAGGGATAGATCAGAATCTTCAGGAGTTGGACCTTGTCCTTGTTTATCCACCCGAGGCCTCGGGCGGAAAACCAAGCAGCCCTCAGGGGTCGGACTTGAATGGCATCAACCATCAGCTACGCGAGCCGCAGGTAGCCAGGTCTCTATCGACACCGGAGCCGTCCTGGCGAGCCTCGTGCGAGGCTCCGGGACTCCCGGGGCGACTCCGGTCGAGATCGGGGCCGGGGCGGCTCGGCGAGGTCGGGAAGAAATAGGCGACCCGGCGACGCATCAACTCCGGTTCCAGGTCCGGGTCGAAGGCCCCCGTCCGGGATTGGATCAGATCGTTCCAGGGATACGACGCGGTCCGCTCTCGGCAGGCCTCCAGGTGGGAATCCCAGCTCCGGATGGCCTTGGCCGGTGCGCCGCCGATGATCATGTTCTCGAAATCCTTGGTGACCGTGCTGTTGCAGCCGACCACCACGTTGGGCCCGAGGGTCACCCCGGGCAGGATGAAGGATCCCGAGCCCACGAAGACGTTGTCCAGGATCCGGACCGGCGCGACCGAATCGAAACGTTCGCCGGTGGCCCGCCCGAGCATCGCAATCGAACCGTCGTAGGGGAGGAGGAGGACCCCATTCGCGAACCGGACGTTGTTGCCGATCTCGATCAACTCCGGGAGGGGTAACCCGGTCCCGGACGGGATGCTGCAATGATCCCCGATCCGATACCCCTTCCCCCGGAGGTATTCGGCGTTCTCGAGCCCGCTCATCCGGCGAAGGCGCGACTTCTGGAGGGAGTCGAGGGCGGATCGGAGGAAACGCATCGGGGGACCACTCCTCGGAATGGGATGAACTCGGATTGACGACCTGGCTCGAAAACCCGGCATCGCGTCGTGATGCCGAAGGGATTTGGCGATAATTTGGACTCTTTTAGTGAATCTTGACCAAAACGGCCGAGTTTATCAAGTATCATTTCGGAAGATTTCGGATTCGGCTCGTCCGGGCCGGTGACCGGAGTCTCGGTGTTCCTTCAACCCGAGGAACAGACGACCGCGGGGTCTTCGGTCGTGTTCGGAAATCTCATCAGTTGCCGGGATTCCGCAGGATCCTCGGCGGGACCGATTTACGCAATTCTCGGGGGATGACCCGGGGGATCCGCTCGATCTCGAAGGCGGATTTCCCGCTCGCGGTAGCCTTCGAGCAGGAATATTTGGTCCGATTCGTCGTTGGAAAGTCGGTGCCTCGTCCCGATTTCCGGTCCCGGATCGCGGTTGGATAATCCGGCGGGGTTGAATAGAATGGGAGTAGTGCCCGGCAGCCCGGCCCCGTGTCGGATTGCGCCTGCCCCACGCTCCCGCCCCGACCGCCCCGCGAGGTCTCGCCCATGCGTCCGACCATCGAACGACCGGGACTCCTTGTCGGCTGGATCGCCCCGGCCGCCTTGCTGGTGGCCTGGGGGGCCGGTTCGACTCGGGCCGAGGGGCCGGATTCTCCCGAGGCCCTGGCGTTCTTCGAGTCGAGCGTCCGGCCGATTCTGGCCGAGCAATGCTGGAAGTGCCACGGGCCGGACAAGCAGTCGGGGGGGCTCCGGCTCGACTCGCGGGCCTCGATCCTGGAAGGGGGGGATGCCGGGCCGGTCCTGGTCCCCGGCGAGCCCGACAAGAGCCCGATCCTCCAGGTGGTCCGCCATGAAGGGGACCTCCCCAAGATGCCCCCCAAGGGGGATAAGCTGACCGACGTGGCCGTCGCGTCGCTGGCGAAGTGGGTCGGCATGGGTGCCCCTTGGCCCGCCGGCCCGGTCCCGACGTCCGAGGCCAGGGAATCCGCCGCCCGGTCGCACTGGGCCTATCAGCCGGTCGGCAACCCGGCCCCGCCCGCGGTCGAGGATTCCCCCTGGGTCGCCTCGCCGGTCGATGCCTTCATCCTCGCGAAGCTCGAAGCGAACAAGCTCGCCCCTTCGGGACCGGCCGACAAGCGGACCATGATCCGCCGGGCTTCGTACGACCTGACCGGCCTGCCTCCCACGCCCGAGGAGGTCGAGGCCTTCGTGCAAGACGAGTCCCCCCAGGCGTTCGCCCGGGTGGTCGACCGATTGCTGGCCTCCCCCCGGTACGGCGAGCGCTGGGGTCGGCACTGGCTGGATGTCGCACGCTATGCCGACACCAAGGGTTACGTCTTCACCGCCGAGCGCCGTTATCCGTACTCGTACACCTATCGCGACTACGTGATCCGGGCGTTCAACGAGGACAAGCCGTACGACCAGTTCCTCGTCGAGCAGATCGCCGCCGACCGGCTCCCGCTCGGAGAGGACAAGCGGCCCCTGGCGGCCCTGGGGTTCCTGACCGTCGGCCGTCGGTTCCTGAACGATAACAACGAGATCATCGACGATCGGATCGACGTGGTGACCCGGGGGCTCCTGGGGATGAGCGTCACCTGCGCCCGGTGCCACGACCACAAGTTCGACCCGATCCCGACCGAGGACTATTACTCGCTCCACGGGGTCTTCGCCAGCTCGATCGAGCCCGAGGAATTGCCGCTCCTGCCCGACGCCGCCCCGGAGAAAGACCGGGCCGACTACGAGCGTCAGCGTCAGGAACGGCTCGACGTGGCCGAGCAGTATCGGATCGCCCACAAGGCGATGATCGAGGCCGAGATCCGCGACCACCTCCGGGCCTTCACCGAGGCGAGCCAGGCGATCGGCTTCGAGTCGAAAGGGGGCCGGAAAGACCCCAGGCTGGAAGAAGCCGCCCGAGCCCGCGAGGTCTCCCCGGAGCGGCTCCGGTTCGTGGCCCGTCGGCTGGGCAAGCTCCTCGACCCCAAGGCCGAGGGGCACGACCCGATCCTCGCTCCCTGGCGGTCCTTCTCCGCCTTGCCCGCCGAGGGGTTCGAGGCGAAGGCCGCCGAACTGGCGAAGCAACTCGCCGAGCCCGACCCGTCGAAGCCGATCGACCCGGTCGTCCTCAAGGCGATGGTCGAGCCTCCGCCGAAGTCGCTGGCCGAGGTCGCCGCTCGATACGGCGATCTGTTCGAGCGGGCCGCGAAGTCGTTCGCGGAGAACCCCGAGATCGGCCCGCCCCTCACGATCCCCGACCCTGCCCTGGCGCCGATCCATGAGCGGCTCGTGGCCGAGGAGAGCCCGATCGAGATCCCACTCGAAGCCCTCGACCGCGTGCTGAACCGGGCCGAGCGCGAGAAGCTCCAGGGGCTCAAGAAGAAGGTCGCCGAGCTGGATGTCACGCACCCCGGCTCGCCCGCCCGGGCGATGGTCCTGAATGACGCCCCGAACCCGACCAACCCCCGGGTTTCGATCCGTGGGAACCCCAACCGGCCCGGCAAGGAGGTCCCGCGTCGGTTCCTCCGGGTCCTCTCCGGCGGCGAGGCCAAGCCCTTCACCGACGGCTCGGGTCGGCTCGAACTGGCCCGGGCCATCGCCAGCCCCGAGAATCCCCTGACCGCCCGGGTGATGGTCAACCGGATCTGGCACGAGCACTTCGGCGTCGGCCTGGTCTCGACCCCCAGCGACTTCGGGGCCCGGGGCGAGCTTCCCTCGCACCCCGAGCTGCTCGACTTCCTGGCCCGTCGGTTCATGGAAAGCGGCTGGTCGGTCAAGGCGCTCCATCGCCTGATCCTGCTTTCCAACACCTATCAGCAGAAGTCCGACCTCCGCGAGGATGGCTTCGCCGCCGATCCCATCAACCGGCTCCTCTGGCGGCAGAACCGCCGGAGGCTCGACTTCGAGGCCTTGAGGGATGGCGTCCTGGCCGTTGCCGGTCAGCTCGACCCGACCATGGGGGGCCGCCCCGTCGAGCTGTTCGAGCGGAAGTCCTCCTCTCATCGGAGGACGGTCTATGGCTATGTCGATCGCTACGACCTCGACCCGACCTACCGGACCTTCGACTTCCCCAGCCCCGACATCAGCGCCCCGCAGCGGCCCACGACCACGGTCCCCCAGCAGGCCCTCTTCCTGATGAACAGCCCGTTCCTGCTCGATCAGGCCAAGGCCCTGGCCAATCGCCCCGACCTGGCCTCGAAGCCGCTCGAAGACCGGGTCGCCCGGCTCCATCTGGACCTCTTCGGCCGAGGCCCCGAACCTCGCGAGGTCGAGCTGGCCCGCCAGTTCGTCGAAGCCTGCCCCAAGGGGGATGGTCCCGACGCCCCCTCCCCCTGGGAGGAGTATGCCCAGGTCCTCCTGCTGACCAACGAATTCCTCTTCCTCGACTGAACGGAGGCGAGCCGATGTCTCACCACATCCCCCGGATCGAGGATTCGATGCTGACCCGCCGCCAGGCCCTCCGGCGCGCGGGGATGGGGTTCGGGTCGCTGGCCCTGGGCACCCTGATGGCCGAGTCGGGCCTGATCGGCGGCTCGGCCCGCGCGGCCGAGGAGGCGGGCTCCAAGAAGTTCGTCTCGTCGCTGGCCGCCAAGGCCCCGCAGTTCGCCCCCAAGGCCAAGCGGGTCATCCACCTGTTCATGAACGGCGGGCCGAGCCAGGTCGACACCTTCGACCCCAAACCCTCGCTGGACAAGTACAACGGCAAGGCGATCCCGCTGGAACTGCCCACCGAGCGCAAGACCGGCGCCGCGATGGCCTCCCCCTTCACGTTCAAGAAATATGGTCAGAGCGGGATCGAGGTCAGCGACCTCTTCGCCAACGTCGGCGAGTGCATCGACGACATCTGCGTGATCCGGTCGATGCACGCCGACGTCCCCAACCATGAACCGTCGTTGATGCTCATGAACTGCGGCGAGGCCCGCCAGGCCCGCCCCAGCCTCGGCTCGTGGCTCCTCTACGGCCTGGGCTCGGAGAACCAGAACCTCCCCGGCTTCGTGGTCCTCTGCCCCGGCGGGATGCCGATCGCCGAGGCCCAGAACTGGCAGTCGGCCTTCCTGCCCGGGATCTACCAGGGGACCTACGTCAACAGCCAGCACACCGAGATCGAGAAGCTGATCGCCCACATCAAGAACCGTCGGATCAAGCCCGACGCCCAGCGGGCCCAGCTCGACCTCCTGATGCAGCTCAACCGAGAGCACATGGAGCGCCGCCAGGCCGAGGCCCAGTTCGAGGCCCGGATCCAGTCGTTCGAGCTGGCCTTCCGGATGCAATCCGAGGCCGGCGACGCCTTCGACGTCTCGCAGGAGCCCGAGGCCACTCGCGAGCTTTACGGCCCCGGCGTCCAGGCCCGGCAACTCCTGGTCGCCCGGAGGCTACTGGAGCGCGGGGTCCGTTACGTCCAGGTCTACCACGGGGCCGGTCAGCCCTGGGATAGCCACGACGACATCGCCACGATCCACAAGGATCTGGCCAACCAGTGCGATCGGCCGATCGCGGCCCTGCTCAAGGACCTGAAGCGGCTCGGGATGCTCGACGAGACCCTGGTGATCTGGGGCGGCGAGTTCGGCCGGACCCCCACGGTCGAGCTACCGACCCCCGGCGCCAACGCCGGCAAGATGAACGGTCGAGACCACAACCACTACGGCTTCACCATGTGGATGGCCGGCGGAGGCGTCAAGGGGGGCCACGTCCACGGGGCCACCGACGAGTTCGGCTTCCAGGCCGTCCAGGACAAGGTCCACGTCCACGACCTCCACGCCACGATCCTCCACCTCCTCGGCTTCGATCACGAGACCTTCACCTACCGATACGCCGGCCGGGACTTCCGCCTGACCGACGTCCACGGTCGGGTCGTCAAGGAACTCCTCGCCTGATCGATGATCGAATTCCGGGCTCTCCCGAACGACCTTCCCTGAGGTCGTCCGGAGCACGTGCGCCCTCGAAAGAGCGAGGGTGTCCCTCTCGATTTTGGCATTTTCCGTAGGGCAGGGCTTGCCCTGCCACGAGGCGGGTCTCGGCAGTGCAAGCCCTGCCCTACGGGAAGCTAGGAACCAGTCCCCATCCCTCGACCTTCCCCGATCGCCTCTCACCGTCACAACTAGAATTTACCCCCTGATCCGCCAGGATATCCTAACCTCCTGACAGGGCTGGTTCTCCGCGCCAAATCATGGCAAATCCCGAGAAACGAATTTACCCAAACTTCCTAATCGATTAGATTGACCTTGGCCTAAGATTTGATTGTGTCTTGCCAGGCCGAGCTTGATTGGCCCACCTTGAATGACTTCTGGGAGGACGACGATGCGATTGCGAGCGGCTGGTTCGTTGGTGGCGGTGGCGGCTGTGGCGTGGGTGATGGCTCCCGGGACGGCGTCGGCCTGCCATAAATGCCACAGAAATCCGTGCGTCCTGGCCCCGGCCCCCGCGCCGACGGTCCAGTGCGTCACCGAGATGGTCCCGTACACGACCTACAAGAACGTGACCCGGACCGCGTTCCGGCCGGTGACCGAGACCATCATGGTCAAGAAGGCCACGACGACCTTCGTCGAGCGCCAGCGGGTGGTCTGCAAGCCGGTCTTCGACACCACGTTCGTCCAGCGGACGGTCGAGATCTGCCGCCCCGTCCACGAGACCAGCTACGTCAACCAGCAGTACACCGTCTGCCGGCCGGTCTCGACGACCCAGCAGGTCACCGAGTACCAGTACCAGCCGTCGACCCGGATGGTCAGCGTCCCGGTGGTGTCCAAGGGCTGCGGCCACTGCGGCAAGCCCAAGATCGCCTGCGGCTGCGTGACCGTGGCCCAGACCTGCTACACCCCAGTCCCGGTGGTCCGCGACGTGGTCGTGACCCGGATGGTCTCCGAGGTCCAGACCCGCCAGGTCCCGGTGACCCACACCCGGATGGTCCGCGAGACCAAGGTCGAGAACGTCCCGGTCCGCCATTGCCGGATGGTCCAGGAAGTCGTGACCGACCGGATCCCGGTGACCACCTTCCACTGCGAGCCCAAGCAGATCACCCGCCAGGTCCCCTACCCGGTCTGCGAGACCGTGGCCGTCACCTGCTACCGCCCCGTGACCCGGATGGTCCCCGTGGTCTACGCCGCCCCCGCTCCCGCCCCGAGCCTGCAAGCCGCCCCCGCCCCCTCGGGCCAGGCGGCCGCCCCCTCGAAGCAGGGCTAAGATCTCCGAAGGAGAACCCGATCCGGCGGCCCTGACGAGCGGGGCCGTCGGATACCCATTATCTCCAACCACCCTCCTCCCTCCAGGTTTCCTCATCGCAGGCCGTCAACACGGCCGATCAAATGAGAGATTACCAACGGGTTCCCGGGGAGGGGTTCCATGGTCCGGTCGGGTTGGGCGATCGGGATACTGCTGGTCCTGTCGGCGAGGACGAATGGGGGCGACCATGTCCCCCGCGAGCGACCCGCCAACGCCAGCCAGCCCCCCGGGGCGAGCTTCGAGCGGCACGTCTCCCGGCAACAAAAGACGTTGCTGGTCAAGGATACGCTTCGCGCGACGGGCATGGAGTTCGCCCATCATCCCGTTCATTCGACGGTGTTCGGGGTCTCTCGGCTGGTCGAGCGGGCCGGGGTCCTCCTGGCCGAGAGGATTCCCCACAGCCCCTGGCCGCTCGGGTTCCAGGACCCCGAGGCCGGTGGCCCTTGCACCCCGGCGCGGATCACGCCCCTTTTCGGGAGTCGTCCCGCCTACCAGGCCCTGCTCGACCTGATCGGGTCCGCCCGGTGTCGGGTCGACCTCATGATGTATAGCTGGGACGACGACACGGCCGGCCGGACCGTCGCCGAGGCCCTGATCGAGCGGGCCCGGTCGGGCATCCTCGTCCGACTGATGATCGACCGGGGCGCTTACGTGACCGGCGAGGATAACGCCAGGGTTCCCGAAGGGTATCCCACCTACATCGATGACCTCCGGGCCGCGCCCAACGTTCAGGTGATCGAGTCGCCCGATCCCGGATTCGTGTTCGACCACCGGAAGCTCGCCGTGATCGACGACCGGATGGCCTGGTCCGGCGGGATGGTCCTGACCAACCCCTCGCTCTTCCGTTGGCACAACTTCGCCTACCTGGCCGAAGGGGCCATCGTCCCGCAATTTGCCGCGCTCTTCCGGGAGCGATGGGAACAGCTCGGAGGATCCCCCGTCCCGGCTTGCCCGGAGTCGGTCGGGGTCGAGTCGGTGAGCCCCAACGCCTCGGTCCGGATGGTCCGGACCGATCTCGGCCACCGATCGCTCAAGGAGGCGGTCTACGGGGCCATCGACCGGGCGAAGCATCACATCTATCTCGAAAACTGCTACTTCAGCGACGAGGTCCTGGCCCAGAAGCTCGTCGACGCCAGCCATCGAGGGGTGGACGTCCGGGCCGTCCTGACGATGAGGGGCGACGTCGAGCTGATGAACAAGTTCGCGGCGATCATGAGCAATCGACTGCTCAAGGGCGGGGCGAGGGTTTACCTCTACCCGGCGATGACCCACGTCAAGGCGTTATCCGTGGACGGGACGCTCGCCTATATCGGGACCGGGAACTTCGACGACCTGAGCCTCCGGAACAACCGAGAGGTGGCCCTGACCGTCCGGGAACCCGACTTGATCCGCCAGATCGATCAGGGCCTTTTCCTCAAGGACATGGCCGACTCCCAGGAGCTTCGAGCCCTGCTCCCCCGGCCGAAGTGGTGCTTCCTGCTGGAAGCGACCTCGATCCTCTATTGAAGGTGGGGAGTCAGCCCTTCGACCGGACGTGGGCGAGGGCCAGCAGTCCGTAGGCGGTCACGAGGTTGGCATCCCCTTCCATGAAGCCATCGGTCGCGTTGACCCAGCTCCCGTTCTCGTCCTGACGCCTGCCCAGCGCCCCGGTGAGGTCGCCTCGCCAGTCGTGCGACTTGCCATCGCCGTCGACGAACATGTCCTCTCCCAGGACGGACAGGGTCTTGGCGAAGGTTTGATAGTAGTAGTAGAGCCCTCGCTGCCCCAGGCCGGGGTTCTCTTCCACGCTGTAGTGTCGGGCGATGTAGGCCCGAGCCGCCTTGACCCTCGGGTCGTCGGCCGAGAGGCCCGCGTAGATCATGCTCCGGAGCCCGGCGTAGGTCATGCTGGCGTAAGAACGGAGCCCCCCGTCGTCGGCCTGGCCGGCGACGCTGGTCCCCCCGCCGGCGGCGGTGTAGACGAAGCCGCCATCGTTGACCTTGTCGGCCCAGGGCTGGTCGTTGAACTCGCTCTTGAGGTTCTGGCAGCGGGAGACGAACACCAGGGCCTTCTTCATCGCCGGGTCGTCGGCGGGAATCCCGGTGTTCCGGAGGGCGTCCATCATGAACGTCGTGTTCGAGAGATCCGGCCGGGGGGCGCGGGCCGCCTTGGTTGCCGAGGCCGGGGGAGTCGGGCCATAGCCCGCCCCGCCGTAATACGGGTTATCCGGGCTCGTGCCGTTCGACTCGTCGAACTGGGTCGAGCGGAGGAAATCCTGCCCCCCCTTGATCAGCCCATCGTACCGGCCGCCCCGGTTGGCCTCGTGGAACGCCATCAAGGCGACCGAGGTGGAATAGCTGGAGTGCGAAGCCCGGCTCAGGCCGCCGTCGGGCCCGAGGAAGCCTTCGAGGTACCCCAGCCCCTTGGTGATGACCGGCTCCTCGGGCGAGACCCGGCCGGACCGGAGCAGGCCCGAGATCACCAGGGCCGAGATCCCGGGCTCCTTCCGGTCGGGCGACCAGCTCCCGTCGGCGGTCTGGCGGCCCCGGAGGAACTCGACCCCCTTCGCGGTCATCCTGGCCCCATCGGCCTGGGTCTCCTCAGAGCCCCAGGAGACCCGAGCCCCGAAGGCGACCAGGCCCGCGATCCCCAATCCCCGGGCGAGGAACTCTCGGCGAGACTCCCGATTCATGATGCCAACCCTCTCGATCGTGGTGGGCCCGGCCCTCTCCGGTCGGGGCACCACGAGTCGAGGAGGTCGACGACCTCACCTCCCTCGGAGAACCGCCGAACCTCGAAGACCCCCGGTCCCCTTGGTTTTGAGCGACGGTCGACCCAAGGCAAACGATGTTCCTCGGAGATTCGGCCTCCACAAGAGGATTGGGCGAAGGGACTTGCGTGATAACCAACCTCGGTAATCCGATTCTCGATCGGCGAATCTTTCACCCGATCGGCGAAAGATTCACCGCGCGTCGGTTCAGGACCCGCCGTAGAGGTAGCGGTGCTCGATCAGGAGGTAGATCACCGTGGCCCCCAGGAAGAGCCCCGCCATCGACGCGAGATAGAGGACCAGCAGGACCATCGGGCCGAGCCGGGCCTCGAACCTTCGAGAATAATGCCAGCCGAGCCAGCCCAGGGCCCAGTACCCCGCGAACCCGACCCCGGCCAGGCCGAGCAGGAACGGCTCGGTCCTCCGGTGATCCTGGATGTCCGCGATCGCGAGGGCCACGAACGCGACCAGAAGCCCGAGATGCCAGACCCGGACCCGAGCCAGCGGAGAGACGCTGCGGGGCGTCGCGGATTGGGGCGGATTCATGGAAATCCCCCGAAGGTTGATGTGGTTGGATCTCGATCCAGACTACCGGGTGGTCTGACTTTTGTCGAGGAGCTGTGTCGTCGTGCCAGGCCAGGAAATCCCGGCATCGTAGAACGCAAGGCGACCTGGTGGGCGAGACGATCCATGACAGCCACCGGAGGTATGACCTGGCGATGGACCATAAAGACCCCACCGCCTGCCGGATGCAGAAACCGCTGGCCAGTCCCTTCGATCCTGCGTTGGATTCGGCCCGAAGCGTCATTGAGCGGGGCCTCGGGTAACCCAACCTGCCTCGGCGGTGGTCTCGACGGCTTGACGAGTTGGGGCCGTTGATCCTTGCGACGGGCGCGGAGCTTTCCCGACTCAGGCCGATCGTCCTCGGCTCAGCTTCTGCTCGGATCGGATTCGCTGGGCCAGGTGGAACCAGTGGGTCGCCGAGGAAGACGCCAGGCAGGCCAGCGAGGCCATCGAGGTCAGCGCCATGATCGCAGGCGGGATCGGCGAGGCGAAGAAGGTGGTCGACTCGATCCGGCTCCGCGAATCGACGAACCCGTAGAGGAATCGGGCGCAGATCACCAGCCAGATCAGGCAGCCGATCATCCCGGCCCACCGGCCCCACTGGCGGCCGGTCAGGATCGCCCAGGCGACCGGCAGGATCACCAGGGCGGCGGAAATCCCGCTGATCAGGATCGGCGCGAGGTCCTCGGAATAGCCCAGGAACGACCGGGCCCCGGCCGGCAGGGAGCAAAGCTGCGCCGTCCAGAATAAGCCGAATACCGCGATCATGGCGAACTCGAAGGAGACCCCGATGATCGCCTTGGGCCGCTCCGCGTCGATCTCGCGCTCGTCGAGCTTGAACCGATAGGGTGGGGCCGAGACCGGCTTGCCGTCCAGGACCTTCTTGAGGTCGGCCGCGAACGCCTCGGCGGTCTGGTAACGCTCGTCGGGGTCCTTGGCCGCCGCCTTGTGGACCACCGCCATCAGGGCCGGGGGGACCGATCGGTTCAGCCCCGAGACCGGCGGCAGGGCCTTGGTCACGACGTGCCGGAGGACCCCTTCGCGCGTCGGGGCGTCGACCGCCCGGCCCAGAGTTAGCAGCTCGAAGAGGACCAGGCCCAGGCTGTAGATGTCGGTCCGGTGGTCGACCTCGAGCCGGCCGGTGACCTGCTCGGGGCTCATATAAGTGGGCGTCCCCACGATCTGGCCGGCCATGGTGATCGTGCCGTCCTCGAAGAACCGGGCCACGCCGAAGTCGATCAGGCGGATCTGGCCCGATCGGTCGAGCAGGAAGTTCTCCGGCTTGACGTCGCGGTGGATCACCCCCCGCTCGTGGGCGTGGGCCAGTGCCAGGGCGGCGTCCCGGACGATCTCGACGGCCCGACGGACGTGCTCGGCCGGGGTGGTCCGGGGCGTCGGGCCGACGAACGCGGGCCTCGACTCCTCTGCCTCTCGCTCGCGTTCGCGCTGGGCCAGGTCGGCCGTCGAGGCGTCGAACCGGACCACCGGGGGCTCGGATTCGGACGAGGCCAGGCTGTCCAGGGCCGTGCCGATGGTCAGCTTGGGGTCACGCTCCATCGCGTCGATCACCCGCCGGAGCGAGGCGCCGTCGATGAGTTCCATGGCCATGTAGCAGAGCTGCTGATCCTGCCCGACGAAGTAGACGCCCGCGATATTCGGGTGGTCCAGCCGGGCCACGGCCTGGGCCTCCCGGCGGAACCGGGCGATGTCCTCGGGTCGGTTCAGGGCGTCGCCCAGGACCTTCAGCGCGACCTTCCGGTCTAGCGAGATCTGGCGGGCCTGGTAGACCACGCCCATCCCGCCGGAGCCCAGTCGTCGCTCGATCTGGAAGTCGCCGACGCGGACGTCCGCCCCCAACGCCCCGGGTCGGCGATGGATCGCGGGCGGGGCCTCGGGTGACAGGCCGTCCTCATGCATCGACCCGCGACCTCCCGGAGACGCGTCTGGCGATTCCGTCCGTGACTCGACTGGGTAGTGGAATGTGGCCTGAGTCTACCATGATATCCGACTCGGACGGGGTCGCAAGCCTGGCGGAGAAGTTCGGACGGGGCTGGCGACCTCGATCAATGCCACAATGATGGCATCGCGATTGCAGTCAATCGTCTGGCCGGTGCCCCCTTGTGAGCGCCCCCTGGCGCCGCTAGTTTGCACCCAACCGGGATCGATTTACTTTCGCCCGGACCGGCCCCCGAGGTCGGTACAATCGGACAGTCCCACCCGAAGCCCAGGAGAACCCGATGCGCATCAGCAACCTCGCTTCCGCCGTCGTCACGGCCGGCGCAGTCGTCGCCCTCGCGGCCGTGGGCGTCTCCGCCCAGCACTCCGACGCCAAGATGGAAGAGCCCACCAAGGCCGTCGTCGTGATGATCCCCACCAAGTCCGGCGGCTCGGTCGCGGGCACCATCGTCTTCAGCAAGACCGAGAAGGGGACCCGCGTCGAGGCCGAGTTCACCGGCCTGCCCGCCGGCAAGCACGGCTTCCACATCCACGAATTCGGCGACGCCAGCTCGCCCGACGGCAAGGCCGCCGGCGGCCACTTCGACCCCAAGATGGCCAAGAAGCACGGCGATCCCTCCAAGGCGGATGTCCGCCACCTCGGAGACATGGGCAATATCGAGGCCAACGCCGAAGGCAAGGCCGCCTATGACGAGATCTTCCCCGACCTGCCCATCGGCCTGATCCTCGGCCACGGCGTGGTCGTCCACGAGAAGGCCGACGACTTCGGCCAGCCCGTCGGCAACGCCGGGGGCCGCCTCGCCGTCGGCGTCATCGGCGTGGCCAAGGGAAGCTGAGATCGGGGCAACTCGATCGAACTTGGAACATCGGGCCGGGCGAGGGCGGATGCCTTCCCCGGCCCGTCGTCGTTGTCGGCCCGTGCAGATGCCGGCATTTCGGGCTCGACACGCCACGATCCGGGCACACCCGATTGACAGCGATTCCGGGACTGCCTTAAGATTACCCCGTCATGCTGCAGTGGTATGCAGAATCCATCGCAGGCCAGGAGCGGATTTCGGTGGCAAGCAAGCCCTGGGGCGGGCGATTCGGTGCCAGCACCGACCGCCGCGTCGAAGAGTTCAGCGAATCGATCTCCTTTGACCGTCGGCTCTTCGAGCACGATATTCGGGGTTCGATCGCGCACGCCGAGATGCTGGCCCACGTCGGATTACTTACTTCCGACGAGTGCCAGCAAATTGTGCGAGGGTTGTCCGAAATCAAGGCCGAGATCGAGGCGGATCATTTCGCGTTCACTCTCGAACGTGAAGATATCCACATGCATGTCGAGGCGGCGCTGATCGACCGCCTGGGGGACGTCGGCCGGAAGCTCCACACCGCGCGGAGCCGGAACGACCAGGTGTCGACCGACGTCAAGCTCTGGACCCGGGACGCGATCGACCGGATCGACGCCCGGCTCATCGCCTTGCAGCGGGCCTTCGTCGAGGCGGCCGATCGCCATCCCGGCCTGATCCTGCCGGGCTATACCCACTTGCAGCGGGCCCAGCCGGTCCTGGCCGCCCACTACTTCCTGGCGTTCGTCGAGAAGTTCGCCCGCGACCGCGACCGCCTGGCCGATTGCCGGAAGCGTCTGAATGTCCTCCCCCTGGGGGCGGCGGCCCTGGCCGGGACGACCCTGCCGATCGACCGCGAGCATGTCGCCAGGGCCCTCGGCTTCGACGGGGTGACGGCCAACAGCCTGGACACGTCGAGCGACCGCGACTTCGCGCTCGAATCCGTCTTCGTCCTGACGATGATCGCGGAACATCTCTCGGGCTGGGCCGAGGAATGGGTCCTCTGGTCGACCCAGGAGTTCTCGTTCCTGGCGCTGCCGGACGCCCTTTGCACCGGCAGCAGCATCATGCCGCAGAAGAAGAACCCCGACGTCCTGGAACTGATCCGAGGCCGCTCGGCGCGGGTGGTCGGCAGCCTCACAACCCTCCTGGTCCTCATCAAAGGCCTGCCCCTGGCCTATAATCGAGACCTTCAGGAGGACAAGGAGCCGCTCTTCGACGCCTTTGATACCGTGGACGCCTGCCTCGACCTGGCCGCCGTGGTCGTGGAAGGGGCAACCCTCCGGAGCGACCGGATCGCCGCCCGGCTCGACGAGGGGTATCTCGACGCCACGACTTTGATGGAGTATCTCATCAAGAAGGGCGTGCCCCAGCGGACCGGGCACGAGATCGTCGGCCACCTGGTCGGCCTCTGCGAGTCGAAGGGCTGCCGACTGGCCGACCTCTCGCCCGAGGAGTTCGCCAAGGCCCACCCCCAGCTCGGGGCCGAGGTGATCGAGACCCTGGGCGTCGCCAACGCGGTCGAGGCGTTCCGGTCTTATGGCTCGACCGCCCCGGCGCAGGTGGAGAAGCAGTTGGCGCGGTGGAAGGAGAAACTCGGATGATCTTCAACGTCACCCTCGATCGCGACGAGGACGGCTGGTGGGTCGTCGAATGCCCTTCGATCCCCGGCTGCATCAGCCAGGGCAAGACGAAAGATGAAGCCCTGGAGAACATCAAAGAAGCCATCCAGGGATGTATCGAAGTTCGAGCGGAACTCGGGATGCCCCTGACAGTCGAGTCGGCCCAGGTGGAGGTGGTCTTGTAATGCCACCGATCCCGGTACTGAGCGGCCAGGACGTCATCAAGGCGTTCCAATCCCTCGGTTGGCGGGTCGTTCGACGCAAGGGAAGTCACGTCATGATGGCGAAAGCCGGCCAGAACGCGACGCTCTCCGTCCCCGATCACGACGAGGTCGGCAGGGGAGCACTTAGAAGCCTGATCCGTTCGGCGGATCTCACGATCGACGATTTCCTGGCCGCACTCTGAAACAGCAGCCGCTATCCAACTTTCACGAAGATCGAGACCCATGGATCACTTCCACTACGAAGACGGCCACCTCTACTGCGAAGGCCTCCGGGTTGGCGACCTGGCCGAGAAGTTCGGGACGCCGCTTTACGTCTACAGCCAGAACGCGATCCTGGAGCAGTTGAAGGCGTTGCAGACGGCCTTCGCCGAGGTCGAGCCGCTGGTCTGCTACTCGGTCAAGGCGAACTCGAACCTGTCGATCCTCAAGGTCATGGCCGAGCACGGGAGCGGCTTCGACGTGGTCTCGGGGGGCGAGCTGTACCGGGTCCAGGTCGCGGGCGGGAAGCCGTCCCAGACGGTCTTCGCCGGGGTGGGGAAGACCGACGAGGAGATCGCCGCCGGCCTGAAGGCGGGCGTCCTGATGTTCAACGTGGAGAGCGAGGCCGAACTCGCCGCGATCGCCCGGGTGGCCGACTCGATGGGCGTCCAGGCCCCGGTCGCGCTCCGGGTCAACCCCGACGTCGACCCCAAGACGCATCGCTACATCTCGACCGGCAAGAAAGAGTCGAAGTTCGGCATGGACATCGACCGGTCCTTGGCCCTGGCCGAGCGGTCGAAGGAGTTGAAGTCGGTCTCGATGATCGGCGTGCACATGCACATCGGGTCGCAGATCACGACGGTCGAGCCCTACGCCGGCGCGGCGGGCAAGGCGGTCGACATCATCGCCCAGCTCCGATCGATGGGCCATCCGATCGCCTGGTTCAACATGGGCGGGGGGTTCGGGATCGGTTATCGGGGTGGTGAGGCCAAGCCGGTGGCCGAGTTCGCCAAGGCGGTGGTGCCCGCGATCAAGGCGACCGGGTGCCGCCTGGCGATGGAACCGGGCCGGGTGATCGCCGGGAACGCCGGCATCCTGGTCAGCCGTGTGTTATATACCAAGCAGTCGGGCGAGAAGCGGTTCCTCATCCAGGACGCCGCCATGAACGACCTGATCCGCCCCGCCCTCTACGAGTCGTTCCACCGGATCTGGCCGGTCGACGTCCCGAGCGGGCTCCCCGCCCCGCCCTCGGATTACGAGGCGGCGATCGAGGGGACCGAGCCCTGGGACGTGGTCGGCCCGGTCTGCGAGAGCGGCGACTTCCTGGCCAAGGACCGAGCCTTGCCCCCCCTGGACCGAGGGGCCTTGCTGGCCACGTTCTCGGCCGGGGCTTACGGGATGGTGATGGCTTCGAACTACAACACCCGCCCTCGAGCCGCCGAGATCCTCGTGAATGGCACGGGCGCGTTGCTGGCCCGGCGTCGCGAGACGCTGGAGGACCTGATCGAGCAGGAGCGGGCCGCGTTGAGCGGCGCTGGATCTCAAGGATGATGACCCCGACCGGACGGTAGCTCCTCTATGGCCGCGTGCCAGGTGATCGTCGCATGATAAGCCCATCCCGATCGACCCGGAACCTCGGACTGGCCGCCGCGCTGGTCGTCGCCCCGTTCGCCGCCGGCCCCGTCGGTGAGGCACGGGCCCAGGGCCTGCCGCGCGAAGCCAACGCGGGCGCCTCCCAGACGCCGCTGGAGACCTGGGAGACCGCCAACTACCTGATCCAGATCGGCCAGCCGGCCCAGGCCGCCGCCTACGTCAAGAAGTTCGTCGAGAGCAATCCCGACGACGCGACCCTCCTGAAAATTCGCGACGCCTATGGCGCGGGGAGCATCCTGAGGCTCTCCGACGACCTGGCGACTCGCCCGTATGCCCATCCCCTGGCCGAGCGGCTTTCCCAGGCCTCGATCCGCCACGCGACCGACCCAGCGCGGCTGTCTCGTTTCATCGAAGGGCTCTCGAAGAGTCGAGAGGAGCAGGCCTTCGCGGTCGAACGGCTCCGCGAGGCCGGCCCTTACGCGGTCCCGCCGATCCTCCAGGCCCTGAGCGTCTCCGGCCTGGAGTCCGGCGTGCGGACCCCGATTGCCGAGAACCTCGGCCGGCTCGACCGGGCCGCGGTCCCCGCCCTGATCGCCGCCCTGGATAGCCCCGATGCCCAGCTCGTCGGCGATGTGGCGCGGGCGCTCGGCCGGATCGGCGACCTGAGGGCCCTCCCGGCCCTGACGCACCTGGCCGCCCAGCAGCCCCCGACCCCCGCCAAGGAAGCGGTCGACCTGGCGATCCTGGAACTGACCGGCCGCCCCTTCACCTCCCAGCCCCGGACCCCCGTGCGGGTCCTGGCCGAGGAAGCCCGGAGATATCACCTCCACGGATACCGATTTCCCGGCGACCCGATCGTGATCTGGCGATGGGATCCGGCCGCCAAGCTCCCCGTCGCCGTCTCGACCCCGGTCCGCGAGGCCGAGAGCCTGCTCGGGATCCGGGCGGCCCGCGAGGCGATCGAGGCCGATCCCGCCGACGTCGAGGCGCGGGTGGTCCTGCTGAGCCTGGGCCTGGACCACCACCCGGACGAGTGGAAGACCGCCGCCCTGGCCGCGGGCCCCGACATCCTCGGGAAGGTGGCCCGGACCGCGATGGCCGACCATCGGCCCGAACTCGCCGCGCGGGCCTTGACCCTGCTGGCCCAGGTGGTCGACCGCGATCAACTCCTCACCGAGGCGAGGCCCAACCCGCTGGTCGAGGCCCTCTCGGCCCCCGATCGCCGGGTCCAGTTCGCCGCCGCGGAGGCCCTGGTCCACCTCGATCCGAGGAGGCGATTCTCCGGATCGAGCCGGCTGGTCCCGGTCCTGGCCCGGTTCGTCTCGGCCCAGGCCGCACCCCGGGCCGTGGTCGTGGATGGCAACCCCGAGCGGGGGGCCCAGACGACGGCCGCCCTCCAATCGCTCGGCTATGAAACGCAACTCGCCCCGACCGGGGTCAAGGGGTTCACCCAGGCCGCCCGCTCGGCCGATGTCGAGCTGATCCTGGCGGATCCGCACTTCGTCAACGATCCCTGGCAGCTCGCCGATCTGCTGCGCAACCTCGACGCCGACCCGCGAACCTCGGGGATTCCGGTCTTCGTGGCCGGGCCGCTGGAGATGCATGACCGGATCAGGCCGAGCCTGGAGAGCTTCCCCGGCGTGAAGTTCCTGGTCACCCCGACCAGCCCTTCGGCGCTCAAGGCGGAACTCGACGCGGCCTTCGCCGCGCTCGGCGTCCGGCCTCTCAGCCCCGAGGAGCGGGCCGATTATGCCAAACGAGCCTCGGTCCTGCTCGCGCAGATCGCCCGGAGCCCGGGCAGCCCGTTCGAGGCCAGCCTGGTCGCCGCCGAGCCCGCCCTGACGCTCGCCCTGAATGGCCCGACCGCCGGCCCCGAGGCCGCGGCCGTCCTGGGCGACGTGCCGGGACTGGACGCCCAGCGAAGTCTGGCCGATGTCGCCCTGGATGCCTCCAAGGACCTGGGCCTCCGCCGGGTCGCCGCCGAGCAACTCTCGAGGAACATCCGACGTTTCGGCCCCCGGCTGGCCGCCGAACAGGAACGTCGGCTTGTGGAAGACCTGTCCCGCGAGTCCGACCCGGCCCTCCGCGACGCGCTGGCGGCCGCCGTGGGTGCCCTCAAGTCGGGGCCCGACGCGTCGGCCTCCCGATCCCAGAGCTATCGCCCTTCGTCACCCTGACGCCCGGGGACCACACCGATCAAGGATGTTTTGTTGATGGCCACGCCCTTCGAACGCCCTACGCCCCGGACCGGCGACGACGCCGCCCTGCCGGGAGTCATCGGCGCGAGCGAGGCGATCCGCGAGGTCGCCCGGACCACCCGTCAGGTGGCCCCGGCACGGGCCTGCGTCCTGATCGTCGGAGAGACCGGCTCGGGCAAGGAGCTGATCGCCCGAGCCGTCCACGACCTCAGCCCCCGCCAGTCCGGCCCGTACATCCGGGTCAACTGCGGGGCCCTGACCGAGAGCCTCCTGGAGAGCGAACTCTTCGGCCACGTCAAAGGCTCGTTCACCGGGGCCGTGGACAACCGGACCGGACGCTTCGAGGCCGCGCACACCGGGAGCATCTTCCTCGACGAGATCAACAGCACCTCGCCCAAGCTCCAGGTCAAGCTGCTCCGGGTCCTCCAGGAAGGGGAATTCGAGCGCGTCGGCGATACCCGGACCAACAAGGTCGACACCCGGATCATCGCCGCCACCAACCGTGATCTGCTCGACGAGATCGAGAGCGGCCGGTTCCGCGAAGACCTCTACTACCGACTCAACGTCGTCCCGATCTACTTGCCGCCCCTCCGCGAGCGTCGCGAAGACATCCCGCTGCTGGTCGACTTCTTCCTGAAACGCTACGGAGAGCAGAACCGCCGCGATGTTCGGCGGGTCCATCCCGAAGCGATGCGGCTCCTCCGCGAGCACGACTGGCCCGGCAACATTCGCGAGCTACAGAATTACGTCGAGCGCGCCGTGGTCCTCGGCGACGGCCCCGACCTCCTGCCCGACCACCTCCCCCCCCAACTCCGGGGCGAGGCCCCGCCCCGCCCGATCCGGGCCCGGGGGGGGGACCTCAACGCTTTGACATCGGAGCTGGTCCGCCAGGGGATCCGGGCGGCCGGGCCCCTGGCCAACGACCTCCACGACCGGATCGTCGGCCAGGTCGAGCGCGAGCTGATCCAGCAAGTCCTGGCCGCCTGCGAGCGGGTCCAGATCAAGGCCGCCGCCCGGCTCGGGATCAACCGGAACACGCTCCACAAGAAGCTCAGCGACTACCGGATCGACGAGAACGCTCCCCTCTCGGCGAACGGGACGGCCGGCGAATCCGAGGACGAATGAGGCGAATCCCGATCTCGGCGTTCAATGGTGTCCCAGATCATGGCACCGGGGACGCTCGTTCATGAATGACCCTCACCCTATCCCTCTCCCACTGGGAGAGGGTGGCCGAAGGCCGGGTGAGGATCCCCGCTTTCCGCGATTCCCGTCAAGAACCGATGGGCTCAACGGTCGTCCGGGTTGAGGAAGTTGAAGGTCAGGCCGGCGAGCGCCCCCCCGGCGAAGGTTGCCGCCAGCAGGACCACGACGTGGGCGGTCTTGGCCAGCCCCATGACTCCCACTGCGATCGCCACGGCCGGGTTGAACGCCCCGCCCGAGATCGACCCGACCGCGAAGGCACCCACCATCACGGTGAAGCCGATCGCCAGGCCATAGAACGAGTTGCCCGCCGTGGCCTTCGAGGTCGCCGAATTCAGCACCACGTAGGCCAGCGCGAAGGTGAAGAGCAGTTCCACGATGAACGACTTGATCGGATCGGGATCGGCCTCGGGCGTTGCTCCCTGGTGCCCCTTCAGGTAGATCACCAGCGCGGCGGCCAGGACCGCGCCGAGGACTTGCGCGATCATGTAAGGGATGACGTCGGCCATCGGGCAGCGTCCCCGGATCCAGACCGCCAGGGTCACCGCCGGGTTGTAGTGGCCGCCCGAGATATGGCCGCCGGCATAGATCATCACCATCAAGGCCGAGCCGATCGCCAGCGCCGCGATCACTCCCGACTCGGGATTGACGTCGATCACGCATTGGCCGATGGTGAACACCAGGAAGAAGGCGCCGATCAACTCGACGAGATACTTACGCGGGGCCATGGGTGGAGCGATCCTTTCTGGGAGGGAGATGAGTCAGAAGCCGATGGGCCGGGGCGGGCGGCCTTGGGATGAGCGATTCGCGCAAACCAACGGAAGGAGGCCCATCGGTCGCCACCGATGGGCCTTTCGCGTGATCCAGCTTCCGAGTTCGAGGATCGACAGGGCCGGGCCCGGTTCAGTCCTTGGGCTTGACGGATTCCTGGATCTTCTCGCCGGCCTTGTCGAGGCCCGCGCCCGCCTTCTCGACGACATCGGCGGCCTTGTCTCCGACGTGCTCCTTGACCGCATCCTTGCCCGAGGTTTCGAGCTTCTCGCCGACGCTCTCGATCGCCTCGCCGGTCTTCTCGACGGCCTTGACGCCCGCCTCTTCGATCTTCTCGCCCGCCTTGGCACCCACCTCTTCCACCTTCTCCATCGCGCCCTTGGCCTTGTCTTCGATCTTCTCGATGGTGGTCTTCTCCCCGCCGACCACGGGCGTCTCCCCTTCGGTAGCGGGTTCCGTGGAGCAACCGGGCCAGGCGGCCAGCCCGGCGGCAACCAGCGAGGCGAAGGCAATCTTCCGGGCGGTGTGGACGCGTGTCATCGGGGCAACTCCGGATGTGCAAATAGGTTGAGCGATACCTTGTCGAAATCCAGGTCATGGACCCAAGATCTGTCCAAGTCTTGAATAAGATAAGCAGCCTCGCCGATCCGGGCAAGAGACGAGGATTGGCGAGCGGCGGTTTCCCCCCGCCTCATCGATCGAAGAAAGGCCGGGGCGGAGGGAATAAGGGTCGTCCCTGCGGCCCGAATCGCCGAGGTGGCTTAGGGCCGGGCCGGAATCCGCCACGGGGCACCCCGGGGAAAGGGTGCGGCGGGCCGGGGGGCGGGCCTATCCGGGTTATCCCGGGTCGAGGGGGCGGCCCTCCCCTTGGATCGGGAGGGTATCCCGGGGGTGGCCCCGGTGGCGCCATCAGGAACATGACCAGGAAGATCGCGAACAAAATCCCCAGCGCGATCGATGTGGCCGCCAGGCCCGCCATCGCTCGATTCCGGTTGGCCCATCGGACCAGTTGCTCCGCGGCCGATGTCCTCCGGGCCAGGATCGGCCGGCCCTCGACGAATCGCGCGAGATCGTCCGCCAGCGCCCTCGACGAGGCGTATCGATCCTCGGGGTCGGTCTCGATCGCCTTGAGGATCACCGTCTCCAGGTCGCTCGGGATTTCCGGATTCAGCTCGCGAGGTCGGGTCGGCCCCACCTCGGCGATCTTCCGGAGGATCTCGGCGCGTTCGGTGGCCTCGTGGGCGGGCCGGAGCGTGGCCAGTTCGAAGAGGGTCAGTCCCAGGCTGTAGATGTCGCTCCGGGCATCGCTCCGCCCGTGGAACCGCTCGGGGGCCATGTAGCGGAGCGTGCCGATCAGGTCGCCGCTCCGGCTCAGATCGTCCAGTTCGGTCGACTTGGCCAGGCCGAAGTCGGTCACCCGGACCACACCTTGGGCGTCGATCAGCAGGTTCGCGGGCTTGATGTCCCGATGGAGGATCCCAGCCTCGTGGGCGTGCGTCAGCGCCGAGGCCACCTGGATTCCGACGTCGGCCACGCCTTGCCAGAAAAGGAGCCTGGAATTCCCGGACCGCGGCGAGCCGCCGGCCGTCGGGCCCTCCGGGGCCGGGGCTGGTCCAGGCGTCGAGTCGCCCGGCCGGATTTGCAGCGCTGCCCGGGTCGGAGGGCCGCCCGCGGTTTCCGGTGCCCGGTCGTTCGCCCGACCGATCAGGCATCTCGCCAGTTCGGTGATGTCCTCGGGCGGTCGAGCCAGGCCGTCGGGCTCGGCGATCTTTCGCTCCCGGAGTTCGCGGATCACGCGGTCCAGCCCGACCCCGCGAATCAGCGGCATCACGTAATAGAGGAGGTGGTCCTCCCGCCCGGAGTCGAAGACCGGCACGATGTTGCCGTGCTGGAGTCGGCCGGCCAGCCGGGCCTCGCGGAGGAACCGTTGCAGCGGGAGGTCGTCGTCGTGGGCCGACCCGGGTAGGACCTTGACCGCGACGCGTCGGCCGAGGCGTTCCTGCTCGGCCTCATAGACCACGCCCATCCCACCCCGGCCGATCTCGCGGACCAGCCGGTAGTCGCCCAACCGATCTCGGGTGATCCCGCCACCCGGCCGGGCGCGAGCCGGGGACGATCCCGGCTTGAACCGCTCCATCGCGGCGATCGTCGGGAACAGGTCGCGGATCTCGTCGGCCCGCCCCGGGCACCGCTCGGCATATTCCTCGATGCTGGGAGTCTCCCCCCGTCGCCGACGCCCGACGAACTCCTCGGCCAGGACCTCGACGAGATCACGGTCATCATCCGCGTTAGTGGTCCAGTCCGCCGGACTCTCGCCGGTCTTTGGCATGGGGGCGTTCCTCGGGGCGGTCGCGATTTCGGATCGATCGATGGCCGTCGAGCGGGGCGAGGACAGGTTGCTCTCAGATCATATCAAAAACTGACCACGAAAGGGGGCGTCCGATGGAATTCTTCGGGCCGGATCGCCCGATCTCATCCCATCTCGGCGAAGCCGGGAAACTGCCCCAGGATCGCCTTGAGCCGGGATGCGGCGCGGATGTAGCGGATGCTGGCCGCCTTGGGCTGGAGCCCGAGGACCTCGGCCACCTCACCGTTGGTCAACTCTTCGAAATGGCGAAGGATCAGGACCTCGCGGTCGATCGGCGGTAAGGCGTCGATGGCCCGGCGGAGCTGCTCCTCCATCTCCCGGCGGATCAAGACCTCGCTGGGCGAGCTCAGGTGCGCCGTGAGCTGGACGGCGAGGAAAATCGAGGAGGCCTCGGGGCCGCCCCTCCGGGCGATCGGCACGTCGCGACCGGCGTCCCGGGCCTGGGCCTCCAGGTGGCGGCGGTGGACGTCGATCATCGTCTGGCCGACGATCAGCCGGAGCCAGAGGAAGGCCGACATCGAGCCCTGGGCCGCATAATGCCCGATCCGACGCGTCGCGTCGAGGTACGCTTCCTGGAGGATGTCGTCGGGGTCGACCCGGCCCCAGAGCCGCCGGTCGAGCCGGACCCGGACCATCCTCCAGAGGCGGTCGCGGTACCTCGAGAAGATCTGGGCCAGCGCCCGCTCGTCGCCGCCTCGGACGCGTTCGACCAGGTCGCCAGGCTCTTCCTCGCCGACGGACATGCGGGCGACCCTCGTCGTCGGTGCCTCGATCCCGGTCCATGCCCGACGCCCCGTCGCGTCCTCCCCCGGAGGATAACGAGTCCGGAGGATTGCGGGATATCCCATCGCCTGGAGATTCTCGGCCGGTCGCTGTAGATCGGCGCTGGCTCTCCACGTTCTCCAGTCTAGGACATGGGGCTTCGGCGGGAATCCGCGGAAGTCCCGGACGATGGCCCCGAAAAAGGATGCGAACCCTTTCATGAAGATCTCGAAGCACGGAATTACCCTGGCCGCGATCGCCGGGTGGGTTGCCATCCAGGCTCTCGCGTCCGAAGTCCAGGGAGATCCGGCCCAGGGACGCGGGGAACGCGCGCCCGGTCGCCCTTCGCCCGATGGCGGTCCTGGCGAGCCTCCTCCCCCCCCTCCCCCGGCTCATCCTCTCTTCCTGGCGATCGACGACGATCTCGATGGCGAGCTGTCCGCTCGGGAGATCGCCAAGGCTTCCGACGCGATCCTTCGGCTCGACCGGAACAAGGATGGGATCCTGACCGAGGACGAAGTCCGCCCGCCCCGACCCCGCCGAGGCCCCGAAGGACGTCCAGGACGGCCCGAAGCCCGACCGGAATTCGGCCCCGGCCGGTTCGGAGGCCCGGGGGGAGGAGGTCCCGGACGGCCGGGACGACCCGGAGGACCCGGCGAAGTTGGGCCGGGCCCTCAGGGAAATCCCGAGGCGTTTGTCGATTCCGTCCTCGAGTTCGACAAGGACGGCGACGGCAAGGTGACCGCGACGGAACTTCCCGATCGGAGGGCCCGCCTCATCGAAGAGGGAGATGTCGATGGCGACAACGCCCTGGACGGGTCCGAGATCGAGACACTCTCTCGACGACCGCCCCCCCGGCGCCCCGGCCCTCCCGGTGGCGGCCCGCCCCCGTCGCGGGGGCCTGCCGGTCCCCCGCCGGGTTATCCCGACCGCGAACGCCCCTGAGCCGGACTTCGGCTCGGGTTAAGTTACCCATTCTCGAGATCAATCTCTCTTCACCGGAAAGCGTGTTGCAGAATGGAGTGACGCACCGAACCCTCGGCCTTCGATCCGATTCGACGGCCGGGGGGTACTCCTCCAGGATCGATCCCGGTGAATAAACTCCGATGGCTCGCGATTCTCTCGGGGGTCTCCTTCGTATTCCTGGCCCTGGGACCCGTCGGCACGGACGGCGGGCCCCAGAAGCGTCAGAAGGCTCGAAAGGCCCCCGCCACTCCGGCCTCCATCTCGTTCCCGGTGGGTTCGATCACCGCGATCACCGAGCCGATGATCCGGCAGGTCGTCCAGCGTCGCGACGATAATCGCGGCAACATCGTCTTCATGGGCAAGATCGCCGGCAACGTCGACGGCTTCCAGGCCCGGTCGACCCTCCGGGCCGGGATGTCCGGCATGGCGCAGGGATGGGCCTCGCTGGAGTCCGTCTCGATCTCCGGGACTCATTTCGTCGGGGTCTACCGGCAGATGGCCGGCGGCTTTTACGACCTGGAGATCCGACCGACTTACCGGAACCAGGTCGGGGCGTCGTCGACCGTCTTCGCCGTCGGCGTGGGCGAGGTCTTCCTGACGGCCGGCCAGTCGAACTCGACGAATGCCGGTCCGGCTTATGGGTTCGTGCCCGACCTCCGCGTCTCGTCATTCGTCGACGGGACCGGTCACGGGACCGACCCGGCCTATCCCAACGCTGGCTGGCGATGGGGGATCGACCCGCAGCCGACGCTCGACGGCACGTTCGGGAGCAGCGTCTGGCCGAGGATGGCCAGCAACCTCGCCGCCGCGCTGAACGTCCCGGTCGGCCTGTATTCCCTGGGTTACTACTCGACTTCCATCGATCAGTGGCAGCCCGGCGCGACCATCACGACCCCGACGAACTCGCAAGCCTCCCTGTTCGTCCGACTGATCCATGCCGTCAACTACTTCAAGTATCGGAGTGGCGTCCGAGCCGTGCTCTGGGACCAGGGTGAGAGCGATACCGCCCTGAAGACCAACCCGGTGGTGTATGAGGCCCGGCTCCGGGCCTTGATCGATCTCTCCCGGCAGCTCACGGGGGTCCCCGTCAAGTGGATGGTGGCCACGGCCACCGGCCCTCCCGGGACCGACCCCTCGTACCAGCCCTTGCTGGAGCAGGCCCAGGCCAACGTCGTCGACGAGTCCGCGACGTTCACCGGCCCGGACACCGACCGGCTGGGCTACGAATATCGCCAGTCGCCGCCCAATGGTTTCCCCTACCATTTCAACGTGGAGGGGGTCCGGCGCCTGGGCGATCTCTGGGGGATCTATATCTACAACTGGCCGGGATTCCTGGCCCCCGGCGAGCTCCCGCCCCATTGACGACCCCGGTTCGTGTCCAATATCGTCGAGCATGCGACGAAGCTTCATTCGACGCAACTGATTCGCCGGACTTGACAACGGCGACGTCCCCCGGCTAGCGTCTCGGCCATCCGCCCGGGGTCTTGCTCGATGGTCTTCTCGACGAACATTATATGAGCGATTTTCATCTGCTGGACGGTTCGCTGACCCTGGGGACGCAACTGCTGCTGGTCGCTTCGCTGGCGGTGGCCCTGGGGTTCGAGTTCGTCAACGGGTTCCATGACACCGCCAACGCGGTGGCCACGGTCATCTACACCAGGTCGCTCGGCCCCCGCAAGGCGGTGGCCTGGTCGGGGTTCTGCAACTTCCTGGGGGTCTACCTGGGCGGGACGGCGGTGGCCTTCGGGATCGTCAGCCTCCTGCCGGTCGACCTCCTGGTCTCGGTCGACTCGGCCAAGGGCCTGTCGATGGTCATGGCCCTGCTGGTCGCGGCGATCGTCTGGAACCTGGGGACCTGGCTGCTGGCGATCCCGGCCTCCAGCTCGCACACCCTGGTCGGCGCGATCCTGGGCGTGGGGATGGCGAACTCCCTGCTGGCGGGCAAGGGGCTCGGCTCGGGCGTGAACTGGACCAAGGCCGCCGAGGTCGGGGCCTCGCTCCTGATCTCGCCGCTGATCGGGTTCGCCTGTGCCGCGGGCCTCCTGGTCCTCCTGAAGCGAACCGTGAAGGCCCCCGAACTCTATCAGCCCCCCGAAGGGGACGGCCCTCCGCCCCGATGGATTCGCGGGACCTTGCTGCTGACTTCCACGGGAGTCAGCCTGGCTCACGGATCCAACGACGGCCAGAAGGGGATCGGCCTGGTCATGCTGATCCTGATCGGCATCCTGCCCGCCCACTATGCCCTGGACCCCCGCCGGCAGGAGGGCGAGGTCGATCGGATCCTGTCCGCCACCGTCGGGGCCGAGGCCCTGATCCGCGACCATGTCTCGACCTCCGCTCAGAACGAACGGCTGGCCGAGCTGGAGAACGTCCGGAAGCGTCTCGACGGCAAGCGCGACCTCCGAGACGTCCCCGAGAAGCAGCGATGGGAACTCCGGGCCGACCTGATCCTGGTCGACAACGCCCTCCGGAAGCTGGACCAGGACGCCGGCCGGGAACTCTCGGACGACGATCGGGAGAAGCTCGCCCGGAGCCGGGCCGGGCTCCGTTCGGCGGTCTATTACGCCCCGAGCTGGGTCCTGATCGCGGTGGCCACCGCGCTGGGCTCGGGCACGATGATCGGCTGGAAGCGGATCGTGGTCACCGTCGGCGAGAAGATCGGCAAATCGCACCTGACTTACGCCCAGGGGGCCGCGGCCGAGCTGGTGGCGATGACCACGATCGGCCTGGCCGATTACGGGGGGCTCCCGGTCAGCACCACCCACGTCCTCTCCTCCGGGGTCGCCGGGACGATGGCCGCCAACGGCACCGGCCTCCAGTGGAACACCGTCCGGAATATCGCCCTGGCCTGGGTCCTGACCCTCCCGGTCAGCATGGCCCTGGCCGCCGGGCTCTACGTGGTGTTCCAGTGGTTGGTTTCTTCGTAGCTGCTAGTGGTCAGTGGCTAGTGGGCAGCAATTGCCCTCTCCCCCCGGGGGCTTTGCACCAAAACCCAAGTACAAGCGTCCGAGCGGCGGGGTTTCGGGAAGAATGGGATGAGATGGGGGTTGAAATCGGGATACCCAATTCACCTCAGCCGCCGAAGCCCCCATGTCTTGGACAATCGTACCAGGGTTTTGGTGCAAAGCCCCCCCGGGAGAGGGTGACCGAAGGCCGAGTAAGGGGCAAGACGATCACCTTATCGAAGGATGCCACGGCTTCCTCCAGCACGGAACAAGGACATGCTCCCGCTCGGCCCGGACGTGACGGACTGGCTCCCGGACCGGGCCGACGCCCCTCATCGGACCGTCGCGCTCCGTCATGCCGCGATCCATAATCGGCCGGGTCTGATGGGGGATGATCCGGCCCGACCATCGAGCCTGGTCTGGCTCCGCGAGGGGGATGACGGCCAATGGGAAGCCTTCGGCGCAGGGCGTCCGGAGCCCTCGCTGAGCTGGCTGATCCGGCAGACCGAAGGGCGGACGATCTCGCTGATGGCCCCGCCTTCCTGGGAAGGGCCGATCCGCGAGGGGGCCGAGCGATGGGACCGGGCCATCGTCCAGACCTGGCTTCGTCCCGATTCGCCGATCATCAAGGCAGGCCCGGTCCGGGTCCGAAGGCTCGGGTTGATCGATGCATCGGCCTTCGAAGGGCTTGCCCCGCCTTGGGCCTTGAGGAGCTGGGGCGATTTCCCCTCAATGATCGGGCGGGGTGTCGCCTTCGGTATTGAGGGTTCAGGAACGATCGTTGCTGTGGCCTGGACGTACGAATCCGACGACCGGTTCGACAAGATCGGAGTCGCGACCGCCCCCCAGTTCCGGAGGCTTGGACTTGGCCGCGCGGTATCCTCGATGCTGGTCGAACACATCCTCGGAGATCGCGCGAAGCAACCCCTCTGGACGACCCACGACGGCAACCTCGCTTCGGTGGCCCTGGCGAGGTCGATCGGCTTTTCCGAACCGGTCGCCGAGACCTTGTTCCGCTGGACCCCGCGTTGATCGGCCGGCGGTCGTGGTTAAAGTTCTCGATGCGGAATGCGTCGGAGAATCCAGGAGACGGTTCATCGGAAGCATCCGGCGACCGTGAACGGAAAAGGCCCCGCCGAACCGAAACGTTCGGGCGGGGCCTTGGTGTGGTCGATCCCCGATCAGGTGTCGTGGTGCAGCCCGAATCCATCCGGACGTACCGCGATCGTTCCCCATCCTTGGGGCCTGTCGAGGAACACTGCTTGATGGAGCGAAGGAAGAGAGCGCGGCCGATCCGTCGGCCTGAGAGGGTGCGGATCCATCCGCTGGCCTTTGGCGAATCCTTTCGCGTCGGCCGGTCACATCCTTGCGACGGGTCGGAATATACCGCTTCGACGACCCGACTGCAAGCGTCGAAGTCTTCGAAACCCATGAAAATAAGTGGTTTTTTGGTTCCCTCGGGATGGGAAGTCGTGGTAACACATGAGTGATCGGTCAGGCAACCGGCCGGTCGAACCGTCTCGATTTCATTTTTCGGAACCACCATGCCCACCTATCCGATCGAGCTGGACCTGACCGGTCGGTTGGCCCTGGTGGTCGGGCTGGGGGCGGTGGGGCGTCGGAAGGCGTCGGGGTTGTTGGAGTCCGGGGCCAGGGTCCTGGGGATCGACCCGGCCGTCTTGGAAGCCCCGATCGGGGTCGAACTTCGGGTCGAGCCTTATCGGGCCGGGCACCTGGAGGGCGTGAGCCTGGCCTTCGCGGCGGCGACGGCCGAGGTCAACCGTTGGGTCGTGGCCGATGCTCGGCGGCTCGGTGTCTGGGTGAACTCGGCGAGCGATCCCGGATCGGGCGACTTCGCACTCCCGGCGACCTGGCGCGACGGGCCTCTGACGCTGACGGTCTCGACCTCGGGGGCCAGCCCCGCGCTGGCCTCGGCCCTCCGCGACCGGGCCAAAATGGCTTTGGGGGCTTCGGCGGGAGCATTGGCGGCGATCCTGGCCGAGTCCGGCCCGAGGTCCTCGCCCGGATCGACGCCCCGGCCGATCGTCGGAGGATGCTGACCGAGGCGGCCGACCTCCGATGGCTGGACCTCCTGGATTCCGAGGGCCTCGAGGCCACCCGTCGGGCGCTCCGGATCGCGCTAGGCCTGGACCGGGAGGAGTGACCTCGGTTCCCCCCCCCCCCCGCAAAATATGGCTTCCACGGCGTCGGGCCATGATCTAAGATTCTCGGATTGATCCCTCGGGAGACGAGAGACATTCCCTCAGGTACGAATTTGCGGACCGGGGCAGATCCCGGATCCTCTCGGCGAAAGAAGGACACCCGTGAAAATTGCCGTCGTGGGAACAGGTTACGTGGGCTTGGTCACCGGCACCTGCCTGGCCGAGAGCGGCAATGATGTCGTGTGCATCGACAAGGTGGCCGCCAAGGTCGAGATGCTCCAGGCCGGCAAGATCCCGATCTATGAGCCCGGCCTGAGCGAGCTGGTCCTCCGGAACGCCCGGGATGGCCGCCTGACCTTCACCACCGATCTGGCCTCCGGGATCGCCGAGGCCGAGCTGGTCTTCATCGCCGTGGGGACCCCGCAAGGGGACGACGGCGGGGCCAACCTCGAAGGGGTCTGGGGGGTCGGCCGCGAGATCGCCCGGAACCTCAACGGCCCCAAGACGATCATCATCAAGAGCACCGTCCCGGTCGGCACCAACGCCGAGCTGACCCGCCGGATGGCCGAGATCACCGAGGTCCCCTTCGACGTCGCCAACAACCCCGAGTTCCTCAAGGAAGGGGCGGCGATCGACGACTTCAACAAGCCCGACCGTGTCGTCGTCGGGGCCCGTCGGCCCGAGGTCTTCGAGCAACTCAAGGAACTCTACCGACCGTTCCTCCGGACCGAGCGGCCCTTGCTGGAGATGACCCCCGAATCGGCCGAGATGACCAAGTACGTGGCCAACTGCCTGCTGGCCACCAAGATCAGTTTCATCAACGAGATGGCCAACCTCTGCGAGCGTTACCAGGCTGACATCAACGACGTCCGCCGGGGGATCGGCCACGACCAGCGGATCGGCTTCAGCTTCCTTTTCCCCGGCGTCGGCTACGGCGGCTCGTGCTTCCCCAAGGACATCCGCGCCGTGATCCACATGGCCAAGGCCGTGGGGGTCCCCTCGAAGATGATGGAGGCGGTCGACTCGGTCAACGACGCCCAGAAGGACATCCTCTCGAAGAAGATCCTCGACCACTTCGGCGGCGACGCCCGAGGGAAGACGGTCGCCGTCTGGGGGCTGGCCTTCAAGCCCAAGACCGACGACATCCGAGAGGCCCCCGCCCTGGTCCTGATCGACGCCCTGCTGGCCGCCGGAGCCTCGGTCCGGGTCCACGACCCCGAGGCCCTGGCCAACGTCAAGGAAATCTACGCCGACCGCCTGATCTACTGCGACCGCCCTTACGGCGCGCTGGAGCAGGCCGACGCCCTGGCGATCGTGACCGAGTGGAATGAGTTCCGGAACCCCGACTTCCACGTGATGCTCCGGCTCCTCCGCCAGCCGGTGATCTTCGACGGCCGGAATATCTACGACCCCGAGCAGATGGCCGAATTAGGCTTCACCTACCACGGCATCGGCCGGGTCGTCCCCGTACCGACCGCCGAGCAAGGCGACCTGGCCGCCACCGCCCGCGCCTGAGGCATCCCGAGAAAGCGAGCCCCCGAGGTCGGACCGACGGGGCCGCCGTTTTCCCGGGGTGAAGGTTTCGACCCTTGCGATTTTCGGGCAATACTCAGGCCGCTCGGATTCCATGAATGGATAGTTCAACAGCAATCCGGGCGATACCCTGGATAGGGTGATGTGGTAAACCGGCGAGCGGATCAGATGTGCCCGTCCGGCGGCATCCATCGGAACATCATCACGTGATTCAGGCCGGCATTTTCCAGGAAGAGCACGTACTCGCCGTTCTTGCGGAGAGTGACGTTCAGGGCATTGTCCGAATCGACGCAGCCGCCGCCGCCTTTGAAGCCGTTGATGTCCGGACGGAGCGTCCCGACGTATCCGCCGTCGGCCATCCGGTGGACACGAATCAGGCCGTAGCCGTAGGCCACGAAGAGGTACTTGCCGGAGGCTTGCATCGCCAGCGGCGAGCCGCCACCGTAACTGGTGTCGGGCGTATAGGATTTGTCGTTGTGCGGCAGGTGGATCGACCAGCGTTTGGTCCTCCGGACCGGGTCGGACCAGTGGTCGAAGCAAATGATGAAGTTGCAGGCGTTTTCCTCGGTCTCGGGCGAACCACCGGTCATCAGCACGTCGTCGCCGGGGATGTAATACAGCCGTCGGAGTCGGTCGCCCGTGAACTCCGGGGGGTAGCCGTAAGACGCCTCGGAGGCCCTCCGATAGATCGGATTGCCGCGTGGGTCGATCCCTTCGCAAGGAATGTGCGAGATGGTACCGTCGCCCGAGCATTGCCAGATTCCGGCGGCGGCGTCCAGGTGCATGAATCCCCAGCGGGGTTTCTTCTCGACCGAGGCGAACTCCGCCGGGTCGGGAACGCCGTTGCCGTTGCCGTCGGTCCAGATGAAGCTTTCCGCGTCCTCCGGCCAGCGCTTGCCGGCTTCGGGGCGCCATATGGTCGCTCCACCGACGTACCCGCATGGAGCCGCCACACAACCCTCGCCGAACTTGTAGATCTCCAGGCTGCCCGTGCCCTGGCCGCCGCAATAGAGGAAGAGTTTGCCATCGATTCGCCGAACGCCGTTGATCAGGCGGTGCCCGGGGCCGTGACCTTCCACGACGCGGTTGTCTCGCGGATACTTGAAGCGATCTACCGTGAGCCCCGCCAGTGAAGCCTCGCGGCCGGGCGGGCGGCCCCAGTCCATCGCGAAGACGTTCTCCTTGGTATAAACGACGTTCTCATCGGCCGGGTCGGTGCAGGCTGTGTCTAGCCAGTTGCCCAGACCGTGGACGTCCCAGAGTCGTTGTCCCGAGGGGGAATAGGCATCGATCGAGGCGTTGTACCAGGTGCCGAAGACACTCGCGACGTAGAGATTCCCGGCCGCGTCAAACCCCAGACCACGAATCCAGTGGAACTTCTTGGGCTCATATTGTCCTGGCTTACCTGAAAAGATGCCGCCCTCCTTGCCAAACGTGTCCACCTTCTTCGGCTGGCCCGAGACGTCGTAGATCCAGACCTGACCGTGCTGGTTGAGGCCACCCAGGAGAAGACGGCCCTTGGAGTCAGTCGTGAGCGAGCAAGGGTTCTCGAAGTCCGTGATCTCCGGGCCGGTCTTGCCGTCCTTGGAATAGGACACGACCTTGAGTCCGCCCGTGTAGTACGACAGATAGGGTTCCTTGGCGGGCTTGCCCTGAATGACCCAGATCCGGCCGTCGGCGGCGACGGTGATCGGACCGGGGCTCGTGGCAGGGAAGGAGCGGATCTCCTTCATCGTCGTCGTTGACAGGACCCGGACCCTGGCGGCATCGTAATCACTCAGATAGAGTTCGCCATCGCGGAGGGCGAGACCCTGAATGTTGGCCCTGGTAATTGGTGCCCGGTTGTACCCTTCATCTTCGCGCCTCGTGCGGAACAAACCAGCTTCAGTGCCGATATAAACGTATTCTTCGTCTGCGGCGACCGAGGACGCGCTGCTTCCGAAGCCGCTGTCATAGTCATACTTGGTGACAAACCGGCCGTCTTTGTACGAGGCGACGCCGCCGTAGCCCTCAGCCACACCAGCCGAGAAAACGGTCCCGTCGGCTGTCACCCCGATGCCGCAGACGCTGACCGGCACCGATTCATGGCCTTTATCTCTACTGAATGAGTTGGCCAGCCAGGAATTGATGACTATGCCCGGTAGCTCGTCCCCGGCCGCGCACGGTCCGAAGCCAACTTCAAGGGCAGTGCCAATGACGGCCATCGCCAGGATGATGTGGCTGCAGCTTTGCACAGGACAGTCCTCTTGAGATGTGAGGATCAGTAAGGAGGACACCTCCCACCGGGATGATTCCCCAGCCCTCGCCTCGGGATCGATGCTCGAGAATAGGCCTGGCGTCGGAGTCGAGGGAGATGCTGTGCATCGTCCGATATCACTGCCTGGAAAGGGGATAGGGCGGCGGTGATGCGCGTATCTACGATGCTAGATCGAGTCGTCGATGGCCTATCAGGGCCTCATCGCCGCTTGGGCTTCTCCTTCTCCTTGACCTTCACCATGTCGTCCGAGGTGCCCGGGGGGGGGCCGGCCTTGGCGTTCGCGGGGGGTTCGGGGATGGTGGCCCCTCCGCAGCCGACCAGGGTGGCGGTTGCGAACAGGCCGCAGAGCAAGGCGATCGCGAATCGCATGGGGCAGATCCAGGGCGGGTTGAGGGCGGTTCGTGAATCATCGATCGGCGAGGGCCTTCGGGGGCCGGCTCGCCGATCGATGGCCTTGGGATCGGGGCGGGGTCAGAAGGCCCCGGCGTCGACGACTTCCTTGCCGAAGCGGGTCCCGATGGCCCACCAGACCTTCTGATCGACCGTGTCCTTGATGAACCGGACCGAGCCGTCGGCCATGCAGGCCTGGACCCCGCCGGGGTGGTTGCTGGTGGCGGGGGCCGACCCGCTCGGGCCGACGTAACCGGTGGAGGCCAGATAGGAGTCGCCCGACGAATTCAGGCAGTTCAGGCTGTTGGGCGACCCGGCGTGGTTGTAGCTGACCAGGCTGAGGAACCAGGGGTGAGTGGCGAACGCGGTGAACCCCAGCTGATTCGTGTTGAGCGCGGCGGTCGAGGCCGGGAGGCTCTTGCAACTCGCGACGAAGCTCGTCGCCGCGGGGAGTCCCGCGAGGGGGCCGCCGGCCCCGGAGACCGGGAAGATCCCGCGCTTGGCGTTGGACCCCGCGCCGGGAGAGACCGGCACGGTCCCCTGGAGGCCGTGGAGCCGCTCGCTGAACATGGCGGTGTTAGTCGTCCCGTCGCGGATCCCCTCGATGTTCAGTGGGCCGGTCCGGCCAAGCGGCCCGCCGAGGCCCTGCTTGACGTTGAAATCCCCCACCGGGATGATCGTCCCGCTGTAGCCGTTGATCTGGCCCGGCCCTCCGTAGTTCCCCACGTAGTTGATCGTGGCCGCAAAATCCGGTCGGGTCGGGAAATCCTCGGAGGGGCAGAGGAACGTCGCGATCTGGGTGAAGGTGGACGTGGTGTTCTCGTAGCCGGTCATGCCATTGGACGGGGACGCGAGGACGACTGCCGGGGCCTGGAAATTGTAGGCGGACAGCAGCGGCGACTGCTCGATGTAGGGCAAAAGCGGGATCGTCCAGGCGGGGCCCCATCCGCCGCTCAGGTTGAACTGTCCCCCCGGATACATCACCATGGCGGGCAAGACGTTGACCGACGAGTGGTAGCTGTGGACGGCCAGGCCGAGTTGCTTCAGGTTGTTGCTGCACTGGGCCCGCCGGGCGGCTTCTCGGGCCGACTGCACGGCCGGCAACAGCAGCGCGATCAGCACGCCGATGATCGAGATCACCACCAGCAGCTCGATCAGCGTGAATCCTCGACGTGATCTTCTCACGGTCGTACCTCGGTCGGGAAAATGAGGAGAAGAGGAGAGCGCCGGGCTGAGACTGCCGGATCCTCGACGTGGACGCAGCCTTGATCATGGAGGCGGACGGGTCGTTTCGCAACCCCTTCCCGGTCCCGATTATACGGGGGCCTGGGGCGCCTGTGACCGAGACCCCTCGGGGTCGTCCGGCCTCCGGCTCACTCCTGGCCCAGGCCGGCGAGCTGATGGCCCAGGGTGTCGAGGTTCCGGGCGGCCTGCTCGACCTGGCGGGTGGCCACCAGGTTCTGCCGGGAGATCCGGTCGAGGTTGCGCATGGCCTGGCCGATCTGGGCCATCCCGGTGGCCTGCTGGCCGGCGGAGGCGACGATCTGCGAGGCGGCCCGGGCGGCGTCGGCCAGGGTGTCGGCCAGGGCGTTGATTGTCTCGCCGGTCTGGCCCCCGACCCGGATGGCGGCGGCCACGCCCTTGGTCACTTCCTCGGTGGAGACGACCGCGGCGTTGGTGGCCTTCTGGACCTCGGAGAGGATCTGGCGGACCCGGGCGGTGGCCTTCTTGGACTGGTCGGCCAGGGTCTTGACCTCGCCGGCGACCACGGCGAACCCCCGGCCGTGCTCGCCGGCCCGGGAGGCCTCGATGGCGGCGTTGAGGGCCAGGAGGTTGGTCTGCTCGGCGATGTCGCCGACGCTGGCGATGATCTCGCCGATGGCCTGGGCCTGCTCGGCCAGGGTCAGGATCCCCTCGGCGGTGGCCTCGACTTGCCCGTTGAGCCGGTCCAGGGCGGCGATCGAGCCTTCGATGGCGGCCCTGCCGGCCTGGCCGATCTCGAGGTTCCTCTGGGCGGCGTCGCCGACGTCTCGGGCCCTCTGGGCGGCCTGCGAGGCGGTCTGGGCGACCTCGTCGACGGTGTTGACGGCCTGGGTGACCGCGGCGGCCTGCTCCTGCATCCCGGCGGCCTGCTGCGCCGTCCCGGCCAGGATCTCGGCGGTCGCCTGCGAGAGCTGCCCGACGGCATGGCGGACGCTCCGGAGGATCGCCTCGGCCCGGGCCCGGATGGCGGCCTCGGCCTCGGCGCGGACCATGGTGGTCCTCAGGCTCTCGGCCATCCGGTTGAACGCCCGGGCCAGCTTGCCGAACTCGTCCCGGGCGGCGATCACGATCCGGTGCTCGAACTGCCCCCCGCCGATCTGCTCGGTCCCCTCGACCAGCGCGTGGACCGATCGGGTGATCCCCCGGATCGTCAGGTACGCGATCAGGGAGATCAGGGCCGCCGCGATGCTGATCCCGTACACGACCGAGGAGATCGCCCGGCTCGACGTCATCTGCTCGGCTTCTTGCCGGCGGTCGAGCAGCCGCTTCTCGGCGGCCCTGGCCTGGTCCACCAGCTCGCGGAACCGGGGGAGCTGGGGGGCCGACTCCGCCTGCTCGATCAGGCTGGCGGCCGCCTCGGCCCCCTCGGTCGACCGGCGTCCCATGAGCCGGTCCGCCTCCTCGTACCAGGCGGCGATCAGCGGCGCGAGTTCCCCGACGAGGGCGAGCTGTCCCGGGTCGTCCCCGACCAGGTCGCGAAGCCGGTCGAGCGTCCCGTCCACCCCCGGTCGGCCCTCCCGGTGTGCCTCCAGCAAGGCCCCGCGGCCCGAGAGCAGGAACAGCGACTCCCGGCACGACGCGTCGGTCAGGCGGCAGGAGAGGTCGTCCAGGGCCTCGAGGACCTGATAGGAATGCCGGACCCGGTCCCTCGACTCGATCAGGCCGAGGGTGCACTGATAGTCGATCCCGCCGACGACCGAGAGGATCACCAGCGACGATCCGAAGCCCAGCGCGATCTTCTTGCCGATGGACATGGCGTCTGGATTAACTCCCGAACCCGTGGGTGGGCTCGTCACTCTGGTCGATGAAGAGATTCGGATCGTCCAGGAGGGCCGAGCCATCCAGGACGATCCGCGCGTCGGCGGTGACCCCGATCAGGGGCGCCCGGCCCCCCCCCCCGGGGAGGGAAGCCGGGGCCTCGAGGACCTCATGGACCGGCAGCGTGAGGACCTCCTGGACGTCGTCGGCCATGATCCCGAACTCGTTCCTCTCCAGCCCCAGGACGATGATCCTGGAGAGGTCGGTCAGCCCCACGCTGGGGATCCCGAAGAAGGACCGGAGGTCGATCAAGGCGAGGATCTCGCCCCGGAGATTGAGCACGCCGCCCAGGAACTCGGGCGTGCCGGGGACCGGCGTGAAGTCGGTCAGTCGGAGGACCTTGGTGACATATCGGGTCTCGATCGCGTAGCGCTCGCCCGCCAGGGTGAAGGCGGCCACCTCCAGGATCTCGGAGGGTTCCGGCGACCGGATCGGGACCCGGGCCAGGGCCCTGGCCCGCTCGTCCATCAAGGCCTTCGCCTGCTCGGGGGTCGGGCCGAGCGAATGGCGGGTCGCCTCGGCCGCGCGGTCCAGCCTGGCGTAGATCTCGGACCAGTCGAACCGCCGATGAGGACGCAGCGGGGTCGTGTTCATGGTCGACCCCCGGATCGATCGCATCGGCGAGTCATCCTGGCCGACGGTCCCGATCGAGACCCCCCGCCGCCGATTCTTCGACGGCCAGGAGTGCGCCGAGATCGAGCAGGGTCGCCAGCCCCTCGGGAAGCTTGGCCACCCCGGTCGAGGGGGTGTCGACGGCCCCCCCGGGCAGCCCCGACGGGTCGACATCGCCTGTGTAGAGCGTGGCCAGGCCCAGCGCCCGGTCGATCCGGAAGGCGAACGGCCTCTCGGCCAGGTGGGCGATCACCAGCGACTCCGACGGATCGGGCTCCCGCGCGGGAAGACCGAGCCGGGCCCTGAGGTCGAAGACCGGCACCACCGATCCCCGGAGATTGATCACCCCCTCGACCAGCCTCGAACCGGGCGACGGCGGCGCGATCGTCACGATCCGGACCAGTTCCCGGACGTCCGAGGCCGCCACGCCATAGCGCCTTCCCGCCAGTTCGAAGATCAAGGTCTCGCGCCATCGGGTCTCCATGCATGATCCCCCACCGGTCTCACCGCAGCGGATCAGAAGCACCAGACTATGCGGTCGGCTCGGGGGGAAACAAGGCGACGGAGCCCCGACGTTGCCCTCCCGCCACATGACCGCCCCCGCAATCCGGATCTTCCCGCCGGTCGAAAATACGCGCATATTCGCGATTGTCGTCCTAAGCTTCACCGTCGGCGCGTGCCCCTCAAGCCGGCGGGCCTCCGGGGAATTTACCCGAGGCTCTCCGGCGGGTATGCTTCGGATTCGCAGGCCATTCGGATCCTAGCTCGATGACGAGCGACAAATCAATGACGAAATAAAATATTTGGATGAATCTGGGTTCATGGAGGGTCCAGCTCCGGCGATCGGGGTCGAGTCCTACAGTACCTTCGGCGAGGTGTGTTGTGATCGACGGATCAAGGCATCATGGTTTCAAGGTCGAGCCCAGGAACAAGTTCTTCGAGGCCAATCGGTCGATCGTCGAGCACGAGATCCGGCCCGGGAACACGGTCTCTTTCCTCGCCGAGGTCGACCTGACCGAGGTCGAGGAGATCCGGGGCCTGGCGCCATCGGGCCTCAAGCCCTCGTACACGGCGCTGGTGGCCAAGGCGGTCGCCCTGGCCCTGGGGGATTTCCCCTATGCGAACCGTCGGGTCTGCCGGAGGGCCTGGGCCCCCTTCGCCTCGAGGCTCCAGTCCTTCACCCGTCGCGATGTCGCGGTCGCCGTGGAACGAGAGATCCCCGGGGCCGAGTCGGTCGCCTTCATCGACATCCTCCGAGACGCCGACGAACTCTCCCTCGCCGAGATGACCGAATCCCTCCGGGCCCTGGCGACCTGCGACGCGACCAACAACGCCCAGTGGCGCGAGTTCAGCGGCCTGATCACCCGCCTGCCGAACTGGCTCTCGGCCTGGCTGATCCGCCTGCCGTTCTTCGCCCCCTCGCTCTGGGTCAAGTACCGGGGCGGGGCGGTCCTGATCAGCTCGCCGTCCAAGTATGGTGTGGATGTCGTCGTCGGCACCTGGTCGCATCCGGTGGGCGTCTCGTTCGGGCTGGTCAAGCCCCGGGCGGTCGTCCGCGAGAACGCCATCGTCATCCGCCCGACGTTTCACCTGTCGATGAACTTCGACCGCCGGGTGATGGCCGGGGCCCAGGCGGCGCGGTTCTTCAAGCGGGTGGTCGAGAACCTGGAACGGGCCGGATCGGTCATGGCCCCGTTTTTGGAGGTCTCGGAGTCTGGGGAGAAGTCGGAGATCCGGACGCATGCCCGGACGAGTCGGGCGACCGCCTGAGCCGAGCTCGGCCTCGATGGCGATCGGCGGGGGCGCCGCCGACGTCGTAGGGTATCGACGTCGGGCCGGGTCGGCCTCAAGGACCTGATCGATCCCCGCTCGGCGAACATCGGAGTTTCCGGCCGCCCCCCGGCCGGATCCTCCCAATCTTCAACGAGGGCGATGATGGACCGCAGCGGCGTGGTGAACCCCACCCCCACTCCTGATACCGCCGCCTCCCATGCCGCCTCTTCGTCCGCCGGACGACCCAGTCTTGACCTTATCCATGTTGGAATAGACGCGTCCCCGAAGGCTGGCCAGGGGGTCCGAGTGGGCCGGGGCCGAGCTGCTAGTCGATCGCTCGAAATAGCCCGGAGCCACGCTCATCGGATATTTCCCGTGCTGGGACTGACTCGTGCCGGGCCGGTCGAAGAATCCCGGGCTGACGGTCATCGGATATTTGCCATCCGCCCGGGCGGGCGTGTTGCTCGCGAGTAGCATCAGGGCCACCCCTCCGAACAGCAGCCAGAAAGCTCCCCTTCTGATCTTCACGGAATTCCTCCTGATGGTGGAATGCGGGTCTGGGATGCCCCCCCGTGCAGTTTAATGAGAAATCCCCTCGGCTGGCAACGAGACAGTTCCCAAAATCAAGGGACCGAAGCTTATCGGTCCGACAGGGGCATCCGGCTCCGTCGGGGATCGGCCCGACTTCGGTCTTTTCGGGGAAAAATGGGGGGCTAGCGGAAGAAACAGGGATAACGGCGGCCTCGATCGACCCAATATTTCGGATGGTACACGAACCCATCTCCCGAGGACCGTCCGATGTCCACCTCCGAAGCCCGAGTGGCGGCGAATCGCCGGAATGCCCTGCTCAGCACGGGGCCGAAGACCCCCGAAGGGAAAGCCCGGTCTCGCGAGAATGCCGTCAAGCATGGCCTGACCGGCGAGGGCGTCGTCCTGCCCGCCGAGGAGGCCGTCGAGGTCGAACGATTGCGCCGGAGCTTCGAGGCGGAGCTGCAACCTTCCGGCGAGGTCGGGCGGACCCTGGTCCGACGGCTCGCGCTCCTGGCGGTCCGGATGGATCGGTGCGTGATCCAGGAGTCCGCGGCGCTGGCGGAGCATATCCGGCGATCGGTGGAGGACTTCGACGCCGAATGGCCCACCGAGGAGGGGGCGGATGATCCCGATCGCGAACGGATGCGGGACCTGACGGCACGCCGGGCCCTGTTCGACCCTTCGAAAGAGGCCACCCTGGCCCGCAAGTATGAGGCGGCGGCCGAGCGTGGTTTCTTTCGTTCCCTCAGGGAGTTCCGGCAGGTCGAGCGGGAGGCGAAAGCCGAGTCGCCCCGCCGGGAGGTCGAGGCCAGCCGGTCGGAGTTGGGTTCGTTTTTGACCGAAGTCGCCCGGTCCTCGATCCCCCTCGTCGTGCCGGAAAGCGTCCTCGATCTGGCCCCGAACCCGCGGCCGAAGCCGGTCCAAGACTGGGCGAACTCCCCTCCGAGCCCGGCCTCGGGATCGTTCGACGTCCCGTTTTCGATCGGTCGGGCTCGCTGAGCGGCCCGAACTGGTGTTCGGATGTTCGCTCGTGCGCCGATCCCGACGTTGCTCGCCGGTTCAAGGCTGTCTGCCGGTAGAACCGATAGGGGTATCAGGACCGGATCCGCCATCCCAGGAGGAGGATTTTCGATGAAGTTCGACTTGATCCGCAAGAGTTCGCAAATGGCCGCCCGTCGCCGGGCCATCGCGCTCGGGGCCCTGGCCGCCCTGGCCTTCCCGGCCTGCGCGTCGGACGGCGAGACCGTGGCCACCTACCCGGCCGGATCGGGGATGACCCCTCCTCCGATGACGGCCGAGGTTGGTGAGACCAAGACGGCCTCGGCCCCGCTGGGCTACCCCTGGGCCAACAACGGCCCGACCCTGCCCACGGCCTCGTCCAGGGCCGGCAACTCGGTGGTCCGATGACCGGGAGGCCTCGACGATGACCCGCTCGCCGATCGCCGGATCCTCCCCCCGGCGAGCCTGGTCCATTTCGGCCGTCGTCCTGGTCGCCCTGGCCGACTCGGGATGTGCCCGAGATCGCCGCGAGATCACCCCGACGACCCAGGGGACCAACTTCGAGGGCGTCCCCCGAGGCCGGATGATCGCCCAGCCCTTCCCGGGGTCCAGCCTGGCACGGTCGAGGTCCCGGCCGGCCCGGGTGGAATCGCCGATCGACCCCGAGACGGCCGCCGCATCCCATCAGGATTCTTTGATTACTCCCGCTCCGGGGGGTTGATCCCGTAGGCCCAGGGCTTCCCCTGGAAGGGGGGTCGGGCCTTCGGTCCGGGCGTGGCCCCCGGCTTCAACTGCCGGGCCAGGTCGATCCCGGCGTTGCGGAACTGGTCGCCGGCGGTGATCTCCAGGTTGCTGTAGCTGGTCAGGCGGGTCTCGTAGCCGCCCCCTTCGGGATCGAAGGCGTCGAGGGTCGGGACGTAGCCGACGCAGCCGTTGGCCAGGCTGACCGGGAAGGTGAACGGGAAGCCGCTGCCCGCCTTGATCTCCAGGCCGAACCGGCAGAAGTACTCGGCCTCCGTGGTGACGAACACCGCCGGGCCGACCTGGACCGCCTGGACCTCGACCTCGACCTTCGGCTCCTGCTTGACCAGGGTGTCGAGCAGGATGGTCTCCTTGGCGAACGCCCACTCGGTCGGGTCGGCCTTGGCCTTATCCCCCCGGACGATCGCCAGCGCCGCCTCGACCTTCGCCGCCGAGGGGGGCCGCCGACGGATCTGCCAGACCCTGGACTTCGCCCCGACCGGCCCGAGCGATCCGGGATCCATCGTCAGGAGGACCTTGAGCGCCTCGGCCCCGACCTTGCCGCCGACCCGCTGCGCCCAGCGGTCGCCGTCGGGATAGACGTGGGGGCTCCGGTTATCGACCTGGGTGATGTCGCCCGAGGCCCCGGCCACGAACACGACCACGCAATCCTCGCCATAGTAACCCTGGATTACCTTTTCAAGATAGTATATGTAGTTGGCCGACGCCCCGCCGGGGCTGGTGGTGGCGTGGCAGGAGAAGTTGACCACGCACCCCAGGAGCTTGCCCGGCTCCTTCGTCGACCAGGCCCCGATGACGCCGACCTCCGGGTCGACCGGCCCGGCCGCCTCGACGATCTCGGGGTTGCCGAGTCCCGGGTGCGTGACGGTCCGGCCGTCGCTCATCCGGAACCTCCGGTTGTAGGCGACCGTGGCCTCGATCCCCTTCCCCACGCCCCCCAGGGCGTCGACCCGCCGGGCGTCGGCCTCGACGATGGAATCAATGAGTGCTGATTCGACCCTGGCCAGGTAGTCGAGGTTGATCGTGGTGGATTCGTCGTAGGCCAGGTGCCTGATCAGGTCGGAGGCGTGGTCGAATTCGCCGGGCAGGATCATCGCGATTGGCCCCGACGAATGCGAGTGCGAGGCCCCGATCAGGATCGAGCCGGCCGGGATTCCGGTCTTCTCCTCAACAGCCTTGCGGACCTTCTGGACGGTATCCCGGCGGATGCTCAGGGCGTCGATCCCGACGACCGCGACCCGCGATCGGCCGTCGTCGAAGACCGAGGCCCGGACCTTGCACGGGTCGTGGATCGACCCGTGGAACGCCTTGCCGTAGCCGCCGGGGGCCTCCATGCCGACATCGGGCGTGATGTCCCGCTCGGCGAATCCCGCCTTGAAGCCCGGCGAGTCCGCCCGGGCCAGGGCCCCGGCCAGCAGGAAGATCGCGACGGGCCGGGCGAAGGCTCGAAGATTCATGGACGTTTCCTCATCGAAGGGGATTCCGGGCCGGGCGTCCCGCGGTTGACGCCTATAACCAGTTCCAGGTTAGGGGCGTCGAGGGTCGCGGGAAAGGCCCCATCGCCGATCGCCCTTCCTGAGGAATCCGCGAAGGTTGCCGGAAGACCCTTTGACGATCGCCGGCCGCCTCGGTCTATAATCGAGGTTCCTCCGCCCGCGTCTCCCCTCGCCCCGCCGTTCGCGAAGGAAGGGATTCATGGTCGAGCCCGCCAGCCATCGAGCCTCGCCGAGATCCAAGCGGCTCGCCCCCTCCCGGGTGGCCGCCCTCTTCTTCGGCCTCTCGATCTGGCCGGCGATCGCCGGGGCTCAGGAGGCCGACGACCCGGACGACCTCTACCGGATCGGCCGCTATGACGAGGCGGGGGAGCTCGCGGCCGAGCAGATCGCCGAGCGATCCCGTTCCGAGCGCTGGTATCTCCTGAAGGTCCGATCCGACATGGCCCGGGGCCGGTATCCCGAGGCCCTGGCCACGCTGGAGGCCGGCGTCGGTAAGGTCAGCGGAGGGGTCGCCCTCTACATGCTCGGGCGCGACGTTTATCGATTCAATGGCCGCGACGACGCGGCGCGGGCCTCGTTCGACTCGGCCGAGAACCTGGCCCAGCTCACGCTCGGCCGATTCGCCTCGGCCGCAGGGCGGGTCCTCCTCGGTCGGCTCCTCCTGGAACGAGGGGTCGACGCCAGGAAGATCCTCGACGCCTGCTACGACGCCGCCATCAAGCAGCGCCCCGACCTGGTCGAGGCGTACCTCGCCTCCGCCGAGCTGGCCCTCGACAAGCAGGACCCCGCGCTGGCGGCCTCGACCCTCGAAAAGGCCCCGAAAGAGGCGATCGAAGACCCCCGGTTCCACTACCTCCTGGCCCGGGCCTTCTCCGAGGACGAGCGGAAGCGGTCCGAGAAGGAGCTGGACGAAGCCCTCAAGATCAACCCCAACCACGTCGACAGCCTGCTCCTCCTGGCCGACCGTCGGATCGACGACGAGCGATACGACGAGGCCGACGCGATCCTCAAGCGGGCCTTCGAGGTCAACCCCAACGAGCCCCGAGGCTGGGCCTATCGGGCGGCCCTGGCCCACCTCCGGAACGATGCCGAGGGGGAGCAATCGGCCCGCGAGGCCGCCCTCGCGCACTGGGCGACCAATCCCGAGGTCGATCACCTGATCGGCCGCGAACTCTCCCGGAAGTATCGGTTCGTCGAGGGCTCGACCTATCAGAGGAAGTCGCTGGCGATCGATCCCGGATACCTCCCCGCCAAGGTCCAGCTCTGCCAGGACCTGCTCCGGCTGGGCGAGGAGGAGGAAGGCTGGAAGCTGGCCGACGAGGTCTTCGCGGCCGACGCCTACAACGTCCTGGCCTACAACCTGATCACGCTCCGCGACCGCCTGGCCGGGTTCCGGACCCTCTCCGGCGAAGGGTTCCTGGTGAGGATGGACCCTCGCGAGGCGGATCTCTACGGCGATCGCGTGGTGGCCCTCCTGGCGAAGGCCCGGGCGACCCTGACCGAGAAATACGGCGTGAAGGTGGCCGAGCCGGTGGTGGTCGAGATCTTCCCCCAGAAGAAGGAGTTCGCCGTCCGGACCTTCGGACTGCCGGGCGCCGAGGGGTTCCTGGGGGTCTGCTTCGGGAAGGTGATCACGGCCAATTCCCCGGCCTCGCAGGGGGAGGCCCCCTCGAACTGGGAGTCGGTCCTCTGGCACGAATACTGCCACGTCGTCACCCTGAACAAGACTCATAACAAGATGCCCCGATGGCTCAGCGAGGGGATCTCGGTCTACGAGGAAGGGGCGGCCGACCGCGCCTGGGGCGGCTCGCTCGGCCCGAAATACCGGGCGATGATCCTGGGCGAAGACTTCACTCCCTTGAGCCGGCTCAGCTCGGCGTTCCTGGCCCCGAAGTCGGCGACCCACCTCCAGTTCGCCTATCAGGAGTCGGCCCTGGCGGTCGAGTTCCTGGTGGAGAAGGCGGGGATCGAGGCCCTCAAGGGGGTCCTCGACGACCTCGGTGCGGGGGTCTCGATCAATGACTCGCTGGCCGCTCGGGAGAAGTCGCCGATCGATCAGCTCGACGAGGAGTTCGCGAAGTTCGCCAAGGGTAAGGCCCTGGCCGCCGCCCCCGGGGCGACCTTCGACGAGCCCGAATTAGCCCCGAGTGCCGACTCGAAGGCGATCGCGACCTGGCTCGAATCGCACCCGAAGAACTTCCCCGGCCTTCGTCGGCTGGCCTCGAAGCTGGTGAGCGAGGGGAAGTGGCCCGAGGCCCGGAAGGCGATCGAGGACCTCCGGGCCGCCTACCCCGACTACAAGGGGGAGGATAATGCCAACTTCCTGTTGGCCACCGTCTGCCGGAAGACCTCCGACCCGTCCGGCGAGCGGGCCGCGCTGGAAGCCCTGGCCGAGCTGGACGGGAACGCCGGCCCGGCCTATCTCCGGCTGATGGAGCTGGAGGAGGAGTTGAAGGACTGGCGGGCCATGGACCGCGACGCCCGCCGCTTCCTGGCCGTGAACCCCCTGACCCCGCCCCCCTTCCGGAGGCTGGCGAAGGCCTCGGAGGAACTGGGCCGACCCGACGAGGCGCTCGTCGCCTACCGAGCCCTGGCCCTGATCGACGAGTCCGACCCGGCCGACATCCACTTCCGCCTGGCGAAGCTACTGAAGCAGACCGGCCAGCCTCTTGAGGCTCGTCGCGAGGTCCTGAAGTCGCTCGAAGAGGCACCTCGATTCCTCGAAGCGCACCGGCTCCTGCTCGAACTGGTCGAGCCCGACAAGTCGCCCGCTTCCCCCCGGCCTTGAGGGTTCGCGATCATGACCCGAAGACGCCTGAGCCTGGTCCTGATCCCGCTGGTCCTGATGGTCGTCGCCGGGGCGACGCTCGGCCAGATGCGGTTCCGTCGAGGAGGAGGGGGAGGACAGGTCGAGATCCCCGACGACCGGGCGGGCGTGCCCAACTGGGAGGTCGACTCGCGGTTCAAGTCCGACGTCTTCACCTTCGTCCGGGTCGAGTACGACTCGATGGGGGGCGGCCGGGGGCGTCGGGGAGGTTTCGGCGGATATGGAGGCTATGGCGGCTGGGACCGATGGGCGATCGACTTCCCCGACAGCGACCTCAACTTCTCGTACCGGCTCCAGCAACTGACCTCGCTCAAGGTCAGCCCCGACCCGATCCACTTGCGGCTGACCGATGAGAAGCTGTTCGATTATCCGTTCATCTACATCATCGAGCCGGGCGCGCTGGTCTTCTCCGAGGAGGAGGTGATCGCCCTCCGCCGTTACCTGCTTAATGGCGGATTCCTGATGGTGGATGACTTCTGGGGCGACTACGAATACGACAACTTCTACCGGGAGATCAAGCGGGTCTTCCCCGACCGCGAGCCCAGGGAATTGCCGCTGGGCCATGAGGTCTTCCAGTGTGTCTACCGGCTCAAGGAGAAGCCGCAGGTGCCCAGCATTCAGGCCGCCATGTACGGCCGGGGCGAGGGGATCACCTGGGAGGAAGGGCATGGCGGGAATACCCGGGACGTCCATTATCGGGGGATCGAGGACGACAAAGGTCGCCTGATGGCCCTGATCTGCCACAACACCGACCTCGGCGACGGCTGGGAGCGCGAGGGGGAAGACCCCTGGTACTTCAAGGAGTTCTCCGAGAAGAAGGCGTATCCGATGGGCATCAATATCATCACCTATGTCATGACCCATTGATCGGGGAGCGATCGTGACCGACGAGACCTACGAGGGCGAGCGCGAGGCGGTCGAGAAGATCTTCGAGAGCCGCGGCCGGATTGAGCGCGAGCTGGGCAAGGTCATCGTCGGCCAGCGCGAGGCGACCCACCAGATCCTGATCGCGCTGTTCGCCGGGGGCCACTGCCTGATCACCGGGGCGCCCGGCCTGGCCAAGACGCTCCTGGTCCGCTCGATCGCGCAGGTGTTCCACCTCCGGTTCCAGCGGATCCAGTTCACCCCCGACCTGATGCCCGCCGACATCACCGGGACCGAGATCCTCGAAGAGACCTCCGACGGCCACCGCCGGTTGCAGTTCGTCCGGGGGCCGATCTTCGCCAACGTCCTCCTGGCCGACGAGATCAACCGGACCCCGCCCAAGACCCAGGCCGCGCTCCTGGAAGCCATGCAGGAGCACCAGGTCACCGCCGCCGGGGTCCGCTACCCACTCGAAGAGCCGTTCTTCGTCCTGGCGACGCAGAACCCGATCGAGATGGAGGGGACCTATCCCCTGCCCGAAGCTCAACTCGACCGGTTCCTCTTCAACGTCGTGGTCGACTACCTCCCCGAGGACGACGAGGTGGCCGTGGTCACCCAGACGACCTCGCGCAAGCCCGAGCCGATCGAGCCGCTGTTCGACGCCGCCGACGTCCTGAAGTTCCACGAGGTCGTCCGCAAGGTCCCGATCGCCGAGGATCTGGTCCGCCACGCCGTCCGCCTGGCCTCCGCCAGCCGACCCGGCCCGGGTGCCCCCGACTTCGTTAACGAGTGGATCAGCTGGGGAGCCGGCCTCCGGGCCGCGCAGTCACTGGTGATCGGGGCCAAGGCGCGGGCCTTGCTCTCGGGCCGGTTCCACGCCACTCCCGAGGATGTCCGGGCGCTGGTCCATCCCACGCTCCGCCACCGGGTCCTCCTCGGCTACCGGGCCGAGGCCGACGGCGTGACCGTTGACGCCGTGATTGACCGATTGATTGATCATGTGAAAGGGCCAATTCGTTGAGCTTCTTTCTCTCCTCATGCTTCCCCTCTCCCCCCGGGAGAGGGTGGCCGAAGGCCGGGTGAGGGTTGAACGGCTTGGTTGAAGAGGAGAACGCCGCCGCGATCCTTGGAACCATCCGGCTCCTCTCCCCTGCCCTCTCCCACAAGGGGAGAGGGAGGATGATTCTCGCCCGAGTCATGAGCCCCCGTTCAAGGAGTCCGGTCCCCTCCCCCCACGTGGGGGAGGGTTAGGGAGAGGGGGCTGACAACCCCCAAGAAACGCCAAACCCACCACCTCGGAGACGACCGACCCGATGCCATCGACCGACCGGACCCCCACCTTCGCCTCGGCCATCGACCCCCGGGCCTTGATGCGCATCAAGAGCCTCCAGATGCGGGCCAAGGTGGCGGTCGAGGGGTTCGTCAAGGGGATCCACCGGAGCCCCTATCACGGCTTCTCGGTCGAGTTCAGCGAGTACCGCGAGTACACCCCCGGCGACGACACCCGGTACATCGACTGGAAGCTGTTCGCCCGGTCCGACCGCTACCACGTCAAGCGGTTCGAGGACGAGACCAACCTCCGCTGCCACCTCGTGGTGGACACCAGCCGGTCGATGTCGTTCGGCTCGGGCGAGTACACCAAAAGCGACTACGCCCGGACCGCCGCCGCCACGATCGCCTACTTCCTCTCCCGCCAGCGCGACGCCGTGGGACTGATCACCTTCGAGGATCGGATCACCGACTACCTGCCCCCTCGCCACCGGCCGGGGCATCTCCGGCGGATGATGGGCATCCTCGAACGAGAGCCCCAGGGCAAGGCGACCGACCTGGCCAAGCCGCTGGAGGAAATCGCCGCCACGGTCCGCAAGCGTGGCCTGATCGTCCTGATCTCCGACCTGCTCGTGCCCCTGGACACCTTGAAGACCCGCCTGGGCTACCTCCGATCCAGGGGGCATGACGTGGTGATCCTCCGGGTGCTGGACCCCGCCGAGATCAATTTTGCATTCGCAAATCCGTCGATGTTCCGCGACGTCGAGTCGGGCCGCGAGATGTACGTCGACCCTAGCACGGCCCGCCCCGAGTATCTCCGGAAGTTCGCCGAACATGCCGATCGGCTCGCCAGGATCTGCGCCGATCAGGGGATCGAACTCCTGCCGATGCCGATCGACCGTCCGCTGGAACTCGTGCTGTTCGACCTCCTGAAGGCCCGGATGAGACGCGGTCGGATCCCGGGTCGCCGGACCTCGCCGGCTCGAGGGGGGGCTCGATGAGTTTCCTCACGCCGCTCTACATCCTGGGTGCCCTGGCGATCGCCGCGCCGATCGTCTTCCACCTGATCCGCCGGACTCCCAGGGGGCAGATCCCGTTCAGCTCGTTGATGTTCCTGACCGCGACTCCGCCCAGGATCACCCGCCGGAGCCGGCTCGACAACATCCTGCTCCTCCTGCTCCGGGCCGCCGCGCTGGCCCTGCTGGCCCTGGCGTTCGCCCGGCCGTTCCTCCGCGAGGCCGCCAGCCTGAGCTTCGGCGATACCGAACGCCGGAGGGTCGTGATCCTGGTGGATACCAGCGCCAGCATGCGTCGGGGGGACCTCTGGGACAGGGCCAAGGCCCTGGCCGATCGGGCGATCGCCGACCTCCGGCCGGGCGACCAGGTGGCCGTGCTCGCCTTCGACTCATCCACTCGGCCGTTGATGGGATTCGCCGAGTCGGCCACGCTCGACCCCTCGCGTCGGCAGGCCGTCGCCCGCGCGGGGCTGGATCGACTCGAACCGACCTATCGGTCGACGAACCTGGGGCAGGCCCTGGTCGACGCCATCGGGGCGATCGAGGACGCGGCCGACGCCAGCGAGAAGCTGGGCCGGATGCCGCGCCGGGTGGTCCTGGTGAGCGACCTCCAGCAAGGGGCCGGCCTCGACGCCCTGGGCGACTTCGAGTGGCCCTCGGACGTCGAGCTCGACCTCAAGACCGTCACCTCCGGAGCCCCCAACGCCGGCCCTCAATGGCTGCCCGACCTTGAGGCCACGCCCACCGACGCCGCGCCGAGCCCGAGGGTCCGCGTGGCCAGCGACCCCGGCGCGAAGTCCGAGGCGTTCACGCTGGCCTGGGTCGACGCCCAGGGGAAGGACCTCGCCGCGCCGACCCCGGTCTATGTCCCGCCGGGCGAGAGTCGGGTGGTCGCGGTCCCCCGGCCTCCCTCGGGCCGGACCCTCCTGCTCCGGGGCGATGCCCACCCGTTCGACAACACCCTGTACCTGGCCGCCTCGCCGAAGGGGGAGGCGTCGGTCCTCTACGTGGGGAATGACGCGCCCGACGACCCGAACGGCCTGCTCTACTACCTCGGCCGGGTCTTCGAGGACTCGCCCGCCCGGACCGTCCGCGTCGGCTCGAAGCGTCCGGGCGAGCCGATCGACCCGAGCCTGGATCGCTCGCTCCGGCTGGTCGTCCTGGCCTCCGAGACCTCGCCCGAGGTCGCGGCCCGGCTCAAGGCCTTCGCCCAGTCGGGCGGGACGGTCCTGATGGTCCCGACCTCGCCCGGCCCGTCGCCGACGCTCGCCGCGCTGGCCGACTCCCCCCCGATGGAGATCGGCGAATCGGCCTCGGGTCGGGACGCGATGCTCGGCGAGATCGACTTCGGCCACCCCCTTTTCGCCCCCCTGGCCGGGGCCCAGTTCAACGACTTCACCCATGTCCGATTCTGGAAGCATCGGCGGATCGACGACGGGGCGATCGTGGATGGGAGGGTCCTCGCGAGGTTCGAAGGGGGCGACCCCGCCCTGATCGAGAAGTCGACGGGCCGGGGCCGTGTCGTGGTCCTCTCCAGCGGCTGGGGTCCGCTCGACAGCCAGCTCGCCCGGTCGTCCAAGTTCGTCCCCCTGATGGCCTCGATGCTCGAAGCCGGCGAGCCCCCCTCGATCGACGCCTCGGGGGTGAAGGTGGGGGATGTCGTCCCGTTGCCGACCGATCGAGGTGGCCCTGGCGGGGTGAAGACCCCCCTCTCCCTAACCCTCCCCCACCAGGGGGGAGGGGACCAGAAAGAGGCGGATGGGAATCGGGGCGGCCCAGCTTCTTCCTCCCTCCCCACTGGAGGCGGAGGGAGCCAGAACTTGCCGGACACTCCTGCTTCCTCCCTCCCCCCTGGTGGGGGAGGGCCGGGGAGAGGGGGAGAGCGACCGGCAAAGCTCACGGTCCGCAAGCCCGACGGATCGACCGTGGCCATCCCGGCGGGCTCGACGGAGTTCACCGAGACCGACCGGCCGGGCCTCTATCAGATCCTCTCGGAGGGCGAGCCCCGGGCGTTCGCGGTGAACCTCGACCCGATGGAGAGCCGGACCGCGCCGATCGCGGTCGAGACCCTGGAGCAGCTGGGCTGCAAGCTGGCGAGCCCGACCCGTGAAGTGGTCGACCAGGACCACCTCCGGCAGATGCAGAACGCGGAACTCGAAGGCCGCCAGAAGATCTGGCGAGGCCTGATCCTGGCGGCGATCGGCATCCTGATCGTCGAAACCTGGCTGGCGGGCCGACTTGGCCGCCCTCGAGCGGAGGCGCTGGCGACATGAGCGAAGATCTCCTCAGAGCCCTGGAACGCGTCGCCGACCGCTATCGAGGGCTCCGCCTCTGGCTGGGCCTGTCGGCCTGCTGGCTGGCCTTCGCCCTGGCGGGATGGGGCTATGCCCGTCTCCTGTCGGGCGGATTCGAGGAGGGCTGGATCCCGGCCCCCTACCTCACCGCCTGGCTGATCATGCTGGCCGTGGCGGGCTTCGCGATCCACCGACTCGCCCGTCGATCGGCCAGGGATCCCCGATGGGTTGCCCGCCGGATCGAATCGAAATATCCCGAACTCGGCACGGGATTGCTGGCCGCGGTCGAGGAGTCGTCGAGCCCTTCCCGGAAGGGCTACCTCCAGGCCGCCGTCGTCCGGGGGGCCCTGGAACACCGGAGCACGCACGACTGGGGCGTGGTGGTCCCCGGCTGGTCGATGACCCTGGCCAAGCTCGCCCATCTCGGCTCGCTGGCCTTGCTGGTGGCGGCCACGGTCGCCCTGGGGAGCCACGTCCGGTCGAAGACGCTCGGCTTCCCGCCCCCTCCCCCTCGGGTGGTCTCGACGGAGGACGTTGAGGTCGACCCCGGAGACGCCGAGATCGAGAAGGGGACCTCGCTCCTGGTCGTCGCCAGGTTCCTGGGGAACGTGCCGGCCGACGCCAAGCTGGCCGTGGATGGGATGGCCAGCGTCCCGATGTCCCGGAGCCTGGAAGACCCCACCTTCGCAGGTCGGGTCGAGTTGGTGTCGAACGACCTCGCCTATCGGGTCGAGTTCGACGGCCGGGCCACCCGCGACTACAAGGTGACCGTCTTCGAGTACCCCGAGGTCCGACGGACCGACGCGAAGCTGGTCTTCCCCGAGTACACCGCGATCCCGACCAAGGTCGTCGAGGACATCCGACACGTCACGGCCGTCGAGGGGACCGAGTTGACCTTGACCTGCCGGCTCAACAAGGAAGTGGTCGAATCGGCCCTCGTGGATGAGAAAGGCCAGGCGACCCCGCTCGTGGCGACCGCCGAGCCGATGGTCTACGCCGCCACGTTCACCCTGGCCGACTCGCATAAGTACAAGGTGAAGTTGGTCGATCGCGACGGCCGGTCGAGCAAGGTCCCCGCCGAGATCAGCGTGAACGTCACCCGGAACCGACCGGCCACCGTGACGATGACCCGACCGGCGCGTGACGTCCGGGTCTCGCCCGTCGAGGAACTCTCGCTCCAGGCCAAGGCGACGGATGACTTCGGCGTGGTCCGGCACGGCCTGAGCTATACCCTGGCCGAACGCGAGCCGGTCGACGTCGAGCTGGAGGCCCCCAAGGCCGGAGCCAAGACCGTCCAGGCCTCGCACCTGCTGGCCTTCGAGGGGCTCAAGGCCCAGCCCGACCAGCTGGTGACCTACTTCTTCTGGGCCGAGGACATCGGCCCCGACGGCAAGCCTCGGCGATCCTCGGGCGACATGTTCTTCGCCGAGGTCCGCCACTTCGAGGAGATCTTCCGCCAGGGCGAGGCCCCGCCCTCGGGTTCGAGCCAGCAGCAGCCCCAGCCAGGGGGCAACGGCCAGGAGGCCGAGAAGCTGGCCGAACTCCAGAAGCAGGTCATCAACGCCACCTGGACCCTAATCCGTCGCGAGACCGGATCGGAACCGACCGCCACCTACGCCGCCGACGTGAAGGCGATCGAGGAGGCCCAGCACTCGGCCATCGAGCAGGCCGAGGCGCTGACCGAGAAGCTCCGCGACCCCGATTCCAAGGAAGACCTCGCCGCGGCCGTGGCCTCGATGAAGGCCGCCGAACGCAAGCTGGCCGAGGCGAAGACGACTCCCGCGATCCCCCCCCTGAAACCGGCCCTGGCCTCCGAGCAGGCGGCGTATCAGGGCTTGCTCAAGCTGAGGGCTCGCGAGTTCGAGGTCTCTCGCCAGAACCAGCGGCAGAACCAGGGGGGCGGGGGCGGACAGGGCGGTCCCTCGCAGCAGCAGCTCAACCAGCTCGAACTCTCCGCCGAGGAGAACCGCTACGAGCAGCAATCCTCGGCCCAGTCCGGGGGCCAGAAGGAGCAGGAGCAGCGCGAGACGCGCCAGGTCCTCAACCGGCTGGGCGAGCTGGCCCGTCGACAGACCGACCTCAACGACCGGCTCAAGGAGCTGCAGGCCGCCCTCGAAGCCGCCAAGGAACCCGAGGCCCGCGAGGAGATCGAGCGCCAGCTCAAGCGGCTCCGCGAGCAGCAGGAGCAGATCCTCCGCGACGCCGACGAGCTTCGCGAGCGGATGGAACGCGAGGAGAATCGCGAGCGGATGGCTGAGGAACGCCAGAAGCTGGAGGAGGGCCGCGAGCACGTCCGGCAGGCGTCCGAGGCTTTGGAAAAAGGCGAGATCCCCCAGGCTGTGACCGAAGGGGCCCGCGCCGGGCAGGATCTGGAGAACCTCCGCGAAGACCTCCGGAAGAAGTCGTCCGACCGCTTCAGCGAGGAACTGACCGAGATGCGTCAGCAGGCTCGCCAGCTCGACGAGAAGCAGGATCAGCTAGCCGAGCAGCTCGAAGCCAAGGAGAACAAACCAGGCCCGCCCTCGCTCCGCGACGACGGCTCGAAGGAGAAGATCAAGGAGGGTCTGGCCGAGCAGGGCAAGCAGCTCGAAGGCCTGATGGATCGGATGAAGCAGACCGTCCAGGAGGCCGAGGACACCGAGCCGCTCCTGGCCCGAAGCCTCTTCGACGCCGCCCGGAAGGCCGCCGAGCAGGGGATCTCCCGGGATCTGGAGCAGGCCGAGCGGCTGGCCGAATTCGGGATCGACCGCGAGGCCGCCACCTCCGCCCGGAAGGCCGGCCAGGGGATCGAGCAGTTGCGGCAAGGCGTCGAGAAGGCCGCCGAGAGCGTCCTCGGCGACGAGACCGCCGCCCTCAAGCGAGCCCGGGGCGAGTTGGAAGACCTGACCAACCAGGTCAATCGAGAGGTCGCCCGAGCCGGAGGTCCTGAAGACCAGCAAGAACAAGGGCAGGAGTCGCCTCCGGGTGGCAAGAGTCCGTCCTCGGACCCCGGTGCGCCGGGCGCGGATCAACCCCCCGGGGTCCGACCTCGGACCCCTGCCACCCAGCCCGGCCAGGGCCAGGAGCCGGGCCAGGGCCAGCAGCCGGGTCAAGATCAAGAGGGCCAGCAGCCCGGTCAAGGTCAGCAGCCCGGCCAAGGCGAAGAGGGCCAGCAGCCCGGTCAAGGTCAGCAGCCCGGCCAGGGCCAGCAGTCCGGACAAGGCCAACAGGGTCAGCAGCCCGGCCAGGGGCAACAACCGGGTCAGGGTCAGCAGCCTGGCCAGGGTCAGCAAGCCCAGCCGGGCGGCGGAGGCGGCGGTGGTGGCGGCCTCGAACGGATGCTCGAAGGGCTCGACAACAACGCCGGGGGGGGCGGGAATCCCGGCGGGCCGATCACCGGCGACGGGTTCCGCCAGTGGTCCGAACGGATGCGGGATGTCGAGGACCTGCTCCAGGACCCGCAACTTCGCTCCGAGGCCGCCCGGATTCGCGACCGGGTCCGAGGGGCCCGCGAGGAGTTCAAGCGGCACTCCAAGGAGCCCGATCCCAAGCAGCTCCAGGCCATGGTCGCCGACCCCATCCGGGAGCTTCGCGACCGGGTGGCCGAGGAGATCCGCCGCCGGGAGTCGCCCGACTCGCTCGTCCCGATCGATCGCGACCCCGTCCCGCCGCAGTATGCCGAGGGCGTCCGGCGCTACTATGAACGAATCGGGAGCGGCCGATGATCATGCCCTCGCTCGTCTGGGGAGCCCCCCAGTGGATCGTCGGGGCCTTGACCCTGGCCGGCGTCGTCGCCCTCTCGCTCCTCTGGAGCTACGGGAGGGCCCCCGTCCGCCCCTCGGTCAAGGTCGCCGGGGCCCTCCTGAAGGGCTTGGGCTTCACGGCCCTGATCCTCTGCCTGGTCGAGCCGCTCCTGACCGGCAACCGCCCAAGGCGCGGGGCGAACGCCTTCGCCGTTGTCGCCGATAACAGCCGGAGCCTGGCGATCCGGGATGACGACGCCGACGAGGATCGGGGCGACTGGGTCCGCGAACGGCTCAAGAAGGAGTCCCCCTGGCGGACCCGGCTCGGCCAGGATTTCGACGTCCGGTCCTACGCCTTCGACTCGCACCTCCGCGCCGTGGAAGGGTTCGACGGTCTATCCTTCGACGGGTCCAGTTCCGCGATCAACGGTTCGCTCTCGGCCCTCTCTCGGCGGTTCAAGGGGCTCCCGCTGGCGGGCATCCTGCTGTTCACCGACGGCAACCGGACCGACCTCGGCGACCTGGATTTCGCGAGCCTCCCGCCAATCTACCCGGTGACTCCCCCCTCGCGAGGGGTCGGTCGCGACGTGGGCGTGGGCGAGGTCTCGGTTAGCCAGACCAACTTCGAGTCGGCTCCCGTCGTGATCAAGGCCGACGTGAAGGCGGTGGGCTTCGCCGGCCGGTCGATCGTCGCTATCGTCGTCGACGAGTCCGGCAACGAGGTTGCCCGGCAGGAGGCGAAGGCGACCGACGAGGACCGTCCGCTCGGCTTCCGGTTCCAGTTCCGGCCCGACCGCAAGGGGGTCGGCTTCTACACCGTCCGGGCCTTCGCCGACTCGGCCGAGGTGAAGGACAAGGGGATCGACGAGGCCTCGACCGGCGAGCAGACCACGGCCAACAACGCCCGGCTCGTGGTGGTCGACCAGGGGGCCGGGCCTTACCGGGTCCTCTACGTGAGCGGCCGGCCGAGCTGGGAGTTCAAGTTCCTCCGGCGAGCCCTGAGCGAGGACCGGCAGGTCGACCTACTCGGGCTGCTCCGGATCGCCAAACGCCAGCCCAGGTTCGACTTCCAGGCCGCCGGGGGCCGGACGACCTCGCCGCTCTTCGACGGGTTCGACAACATCGATCGCGAGACCTCCGACGCCGCCGACAAGCCCGTCCTGATCCGGCTGGGGACCGTCGACGAATCCGAGCTTCGCGATGGGTTCCCCAAGGCCGCCGACGAGCTTTACGGCTATCACGCGATCGTCCTGGACGACATCGAGGCCGGGTTCTTCACCCAGGATCAGCTCTCGTTGATCCGGGGGTTCGTGAGTCGGAGGGGCGGCGGCCTGCTGATGCTGGGCGGGCCCGACTCGTTCGCCGACGGGAAGTACGACCGGACCCCGGTCGGCGAGCTCCTGCCGGTCTACCTCAACGGCGCGGGGGCGGCCTCGGGCGAGGGGGATTACCGGCTGGTCCTCACCCGCGAAGGGTGGTTGCAGCCCTGGGTCCGGACCCGGAAGACCGAGGACGAGGAACGTCAGCGGCTCGACGGGATGGCCTCCTTCCGGACCATCAGCCCGGTCGGCGCGATCAAGCCGGGGGCCTCGGTCCTCTCGCAGGTCCGCGACGAGGCCGGCGAGTTCGCCCCCGCCCTGGTCGCCCAGCAGTTCGGCAAGGGGCGGGTCGGTGCCCTGATGATCGGCGACCTCTGGCGATGGGGCCTGAAGCGCAAGGACCCGGCCGAGGATGACCTCGACCGAGCCTGGAGGCAGACCGTCCGCTGGCTCGTGGGCGACGTGCCCGGTCGGGTCGACGTCTCGGTCCGGCCCAAGGCCGACGCGGGCGGACCGGCGGTCGAGGTCGTCGCGAGGGTCCGCGACGCCGAGTATCTCCCGCTCGATAATGCCAAGGTCGCCCTCAAGATCACCTTGCCCGACGGGAGCGACCTGACCCTCGACGTCCCGCCCGAAGGCCGAGAGGCCGGGACCTACGCCACCACGTATGTCCCTCGCCAGCCGGGAGCCTACCGCTTGACCGCATCGGCCACCGCCCCCGATGGCTCGGCCGTGGGGACTCGCGAGGCCGGATGGGCCGCCCAGCCCGCCGCCGAGGAGTTCGCCCGACTCGAACCCGATCGGGCGTTCCTCAAGTCCCTCGCCGAGAAGACCGGAGGCGAGGTCATCGACGGCGACCGGCTCGACGCCTTCGTCGCCGGCCTCTCCTCGCGAGACGCCCCGATCACCGAGCCCTGGACCTCGCCCCTCTGGCATCAACCCCTGTTCTTCCTCGGGGCCATCGCCTGTCTCGCGGGAGAGTGGGGTTTGAGACGTATCAATGGCCTAGCATGATTTGCTGGTAGGCCAGGGCTTGCCCTGCCGCCCAATGCGTGACCGGCAGGGCAAGCCCTGCCCTACGAAATCCCGAGTCCTGAGTCCTCGACGGACGGTCCAAAACCCATGCCGATCCTCCTCGCCAGCTTTCTCTGCCTGACAGCCCTCTCGGCCGAGGATCGCCCGACGGTCATCATCGTCGTGGGTGCCCCCGGTTCGGCCGACTACGAGCCCGAGTTCCGCCGGTGGGCCGACCTCTGGCAAGCCGCCTCGTCGAAGGCCGGGGCCGATTCGATCCGGATCGGCGAGGCGAAGGACGACCCCGCCTCGACCGGGAACGATCGCGACCGGCTCCGTTCGGCCCTGGCGGAGCATGCCAGCGGGACCGCCCCGCTCTGGTTGGTCCTGATCGGGCACGGGTCGTTCGACGGACGCGAGGCCAAGTTCAACCTTCGGGGGCCGGACGTTTCGGAGGTCGAACTCGCCGGCTGGCTGGAATCGGTCAAGCGACCGATCGCGGTCCTCGACTGCTCTTCGTCGAGCGGGCCGTTCCTGAGCAAGCTCTCGGGCGAGGGCCGGGTCGTGGTGGCCGCCACCCGGAGCGGGAACGAGTCGAACTTTGCCCGGTTCGGGCAGTACCTCGCCGAGTCGATCGCCGACCCCCGCGCCGACCTCGACAAGGATGGGCAGGTCTCGCTCCTCGAAGCCTACCTGGCGGCCTCCTCGCGGACCGAGGAGTTCTACAAGTCGAAGTCCCGACTGTCCACCGAGCATGCCCTCCTGGACGACAACGGCGACAAGCTCGGGACCCCCGCCGACTGGTTCCGGGGGGTCCGGGCCACCAAGCGGGCCAAGGATGGAGCCCCGGCCGACGGGCTCCGGGCCCACCAGTGGCACCTGGTCCCCAGCGATCGCGAGCGGGCGCTTCCTCCCGAAGTCCGCCGCGACCGCGACCGGATCGAACTGGCCATCGCCGCCCTCCGCGACGAAAAGCCCAGGCTCGCCGAGGACGATTATTACGCCCGGCTGGAGGCCCTCATGGTCGAGCTGGCCCGGCTCTACGGCGGCCACCTCCGGGCGTCCGCCGGCCCGTGATCAATGCGCCGGGCCTCGGATGTACTTGTGGCAATGGACGCAGCTCATCGTCAATTTGACGTAGGCGAGCGTGGCCCCGTCGAGGTTCTTGTCGCGGGCCTTCTGGGCGATCTCGTCGGCCAGCCGCTGGAACTCGTTGGTGTAGACCAGGTACTCGGGGACGCTCGGGATGGTGGGGACTTCCCACTCGGCGGCCTGACTGAGCTTCTTGAGGGCCTTGGCCCCCTTCTCGATCATGGCGTAATCCTCGACCGTGAGCCCTTCGAGGACCTTGCCGGAGAATTCGAGCTTGGCCCGCATGAACTCGCTGCGAGTGGGGGGAGTCTTCTGCTGGGCCAGGGCGCCCGAGGCCGCCATTCCCAGGCCCATCACCAGGGCGATCGAGAGCCCAATCTTGACGCGATGCTTCATGGCGGATCGACTCCCGAGAATTCGAAATTCGAATCGGATCAACAGCGATGGTATCGAACACATCTGGTCAATCCTAGGGCCTGACGCCCCCGGGCCCGTCAATGGCCGGGCACGGTCAAGGGTCGGCCGTTATCCTTGGGGCCGAGCCCGAGCAGGAACGGCACGGCGGCCTCGGCCCATGCGTCGGGATTGGGGAAGTCGCTGGCCCGGCCGCCGAAGGTGCTCCTCAGCATCTCGGTGTCGATGATCCCCGGGTTCAGCGGGATCGCCGCCAGGCCCCGGGGTAGCTCCTGGGCCAGGGCCCTGGTCAATCCCTCGATCGCCCATTTCGAGGCGCAGTAGGGGGCAACCTCGGGCGCGGTCGAACGCCCCCAGCCCGAGCTGAAATTGACGATCACACCCGACCCTCGCCCGATCATGGCCGGGACGAGGTGGCGGATTGCGTGGGCGACCCCTTTGATGTTCACATCGACAACCCGGTCGAAGTCGTCGCTCGGGACCTCCCAGAGCCGGGCGTTGGCGTTGATCGTCGCCGCGTTGTTCAGCAGGAGGTCGGGAGGTCCGTGACGGTCGAGAATCCCGGTCGCCCACGACCGGATCTGGCCCTCGTCGGCTACGTCCACGGCCTCGAACTCGTGAGGAGGGGCCAGCTCTTTCTTGAGAGCCTCGATCGCGCCGAGCGTCCGCCCGCATCCCAGGACCAGATGTCCCTGGCGGGCGAATTCCCGGGCCATGGCCCGTCCCAGGCCGCGCGTAACTCCCGTGATCGCCACCACTTTCCGATCGAGGCGTGCCATGGTCGAGCCCTCCGGCCGGGCCCAGGATCCCGGGATGCCCGGCGTCCCGAGGTTAAGCCCCCGGGTCGTCCGATGCAATCGGGTCGAGGTCTCAACGGGTGGCGGGCGCGAAGGGGGAGGGCGTCGGCGGCGCTGGGGGCTCCGTGCCGGGGGCGGTCGGTGCGTCGGGGGCGACCCCCGCATCCCGCTCGGAGGATTCCAGGAGACTCTGGATCATCGAGGGGACTCCCAGGGCCAGCATCAGGTCGGCCTGGGCCTGGGTCGCGGCCCAGAGGGCGTCGAGCTGCGAGTTTTCCAGCTGGATCAACCGCTGGCGGGCTTGCTGGACGCGGGTCAGGTCGGTCTGATTCGCTTCGAAGAGTCGCTCCAGGCTGGCCACGTCGTCGGAGATTTCCCGGATCAGGCCCGCGGAGTCGTTCACCAGGACAGTCGCCCCGTTCCACTTGGCGACGGCCGATCGGACCTGGGCGGTGACTTTCTGCTGGATCTGCTGGTAGGAGACCACGGCCCGGCGTTGCTCGGCCTCTCGCTGGCGGACCAGGGGTTTCCCGTTGTTCAGGAGCGGGAGGCTCGGTGCCAGGTTGAAGCCAACATACTGCACCCCCCCCTCGCTCTGAACATACTGCGGGCCGAAGATGGTGGTCGGGATCCGGTCCCCCTTGGCGAGCCGGACCGCCGAGGTGGCCCCCTCGATCGCTGCCTGGGCGACGTGGATCTCGGGCCGGGTCTTGAGGGCGGTCTGGACCATGGTCTGCTCGTCAACTGTCGGAATGTTCTCCGGCAGGGTGAACTCCCCCAATGGTTCGCTCTCGGCGGCCGACTCGGGGATGCCGATCTGATTTCGGAGGTCGGTCAGGGCGGTCACGTAGTCCTGTCGAGCGGCCTCGACCTGCTGCTGGGCGGCACGGCTCTCGACCCTCGCCAACGCGACGTCGGCGGGCTGGGCCTGGTTCGCCCCGAGCCGACGTTCGAGCGTCTCCAGGAGCTTCTCGCTGAACTCGGACAGATCCCGGGCCACCCGGAGCTTTTCCCGGCGGTAGGCGGCCGTCTGGAAGAACCGATAGGTCTGCACCAGCGTGGTCAACTCGGCCTGGACGATCTGCCATTGGACCTGCTTGTAAGCCGCCTTGGCGATCCCATAGCGGTGGGTGGTCTGGTGCCCGAACTCGATCGGTTGTCGGATCGCGATCAGGAAATAGCCCTGGCCGCTCCGATAGAAATTGCCGTTGGGATCGTGGCCGTTCGTACCGCCCCCGAGGCCGGAGCCGGCGATTCCCCGCGGGATCAAGGTGATCGGGCGGTAGTCGATGAAGACCGTCGGATTGAGTGCCGTCGGGAAGTGCCGGGCCACCTCGACGGATTCTGCCGACGCCTGCACGGGATTTCCCTCGCGAAGCGTCACCAGGTCGGGATTGCTGGTCAAGGCCCCGCTCAGGGCGAGCTGGAGCGAAAGCGATTGGCCCCCGGGCGCCGGGGCCGTGGAGGCCGCCGCCGGACCGATCGGCATCCCCAGGTCGGCCGAAGTCGCCTGGGTCCGTCGGACCGGCGCATCGGGAGCAGTCGAGGGGCCGGCCGGGATCGGTCGGAGTCGGCCCGATTTCGGTTCGGGTTTGGTGTTGGCCTGGGGGAGGCCGGGTGATGGAGTTGGCCGGGGGGCCGTCGAGGGGACCTCGGCGGGTTTGGGTTTGCGAAGGCGACCGAAGAGGCCCGCCGGGGCGGGTCTGGAGGTGTCGTCGGCGAGGGCCATTCCCCCAAGACTTTGCGCCAGGGCCAGCGCGAGCAAGGCGAGGGCGGGTTTCATGGGGCACGCATCCTGCGTCGGTCGACGATTCGGCCACTCCCCCGGATCGGGCGACTTCCGGGACATCCTGATCATTATCATCGGTCGTCGGGCTCCGGCCGGGCCATCGAACGAAGATAAGATCGGGCTTAGAATGCGCGCAATCGCCTGACGAAGATGTCACGCATCGGATAATTTGAGGACCGATCGAGTGGACCTCGACCGCGATCCTCTCGGGGGAAGAGCGTGAAAACCGCGAAGACAATCCGGCGGTTCCTGCCGGCGGCCCTGATCCTGGCGGTCGGGGGATGCTCGGCCAAGCCGGCGGCACCATCCAAGCCGGCCAGCCCGGCCTCGGTGGCCAAGCTCCCGGGCGAGGGCGACCTGGTGACGGTCACCCTGAAGCCCGAGGCGGAAGAACGGCTCAAGATCGTCACCGCCGAGGTCGAAAAGAAGGCTGCCCCGATGTCGCTGACGATGGGGGGCGACGTGGTCGTCGCGCCCGGGCGATCTTCGATCGTCTCGGCCCCCCAGACCGGGACGCTGGTGCTGGCCGATGGGGCGTCTCCCCCGGCCCCCGGCTTGCCCGTCAAGAAGGGCCAGGCGATCTTCACGCTCTTGCCGATCCTCTCGGCCGACCGGGCCATTCTCAGCCCGCTCGAACGGGTCAACTACGAGGCGGCCCGGGCCGACGCCGAAGGGCAGCTCGAGATTGCTCGCCCCCAGTTCGAAAACGCCAAGGTGATCCTGAATCGGACCGAGAGACTCTCCCAGTCCCACGACGTCCCCCCGTCCGCCCTGGTGGACGCCCGGAATGCCTACGACTCGGCCAAGGCCACCCTCGACGCCGCCGAGCGGCGGGTGAAGATCTTCCGGAAGGCGATGGGCGAGGGCGTTTCGGAGGACGCGGGCAAGCTGGCCCCCCTGCCCTTGCGAGCCCCGGCCGACGGCGTCCTGATCAACGTCAACGTCCAGGCCGGCCAGCAGGTCCCCTCGGGGAGCGTCCTGTTCGAGGTCGCGGACCTCGACCCGATGTACGTCAAGGTCCCCGTCTTCGTGGCCGAGGAGGAGACGATCGACCAGGCGCGCGAGGCCGCCATCGGGGGCCTGGCCGACGCCCCCGGCAGGCCGACCCGCCCCGCGAAGCCGGTCCAGACCACCCCATCGGCCAACCCGCTGGCCACCACGGTCGACCTCTACTACGAGGTCGAGAACCACGACGGCAAGCTCCGGCCCGGCCAGAGGGTCGGCGTGACCTTGCCCCTCAAGGGGGAGGCCGAGTCGCTGGTCGTCCCCTACGCCGCGATCCTCTACGACCACAACGGCGGAGCCTGGGTCTATGAAAGCCAGGGCCATCACGCCTACGCCCGGAGGAGGGTCGTGGTCGACCACGTCGTCGGCACCGAGGCGGTCCTCACGTCCGGCCCCAAGCCCGGGACCAAGGTCGTCACCGACGGCGCGGCCGAGTTGTTCGGCACGGAGTTCGCCGGGGGGAAGTGACCGATCGAGGGGATCGACCGGCTCGCCCCACCCCGACCGAAAGGCATCTCATGTTCGGCTTCTTCAAGAAACAACGACGAGAAAAACTCCTCCAGCATCCCTTCCCGCCCGAATGGCTGCCCATCCTGGAGCGGAACGTCCCGATCTACGGGCGGCTCTCCGAGGACGACCGGCTGGAACTCCAGGGCCTGATCCAGATCTTCCTGGCCGAGAAGGTCTTCGAAGGCTGCAACGGCCAGGAGATCACCGACGAGGTCCGGGTCACCATCGCCTCCCAGGCCTGCATGCTCCTGCTCCATCGCGATACCGACGTCTATCCCCGGTTGATCACCATCCTGGTGTATCCCGATGCGTTCGTCTCGGACATGCCCCGGCATTCGCCGCAGGGGGTCGTGTCCGAAGGGCCGACCGGCCTGCTGGGCGAGGCCTGGAACTCGGGCGTGGTCATCCTCTCGTGGGACGACGTCAAGCAGGGAGCATCCGACGTCCGGGACGGCCACAACGTCGTCTTCCACGAGTTCGCCCACCAGCTCGACCAGGAGGACGGCTCGGCCGACGGCGCCCCGATCCTCCCGAAGCGGAACATGTACTCCGCCTGGGCCCGGGTCCTCGGGGCCGAGTATGCCGAGCTTCGGGAAGGCGCCGAGAAGGGCCGGAAGTCGGTCCTGGACGACTATGGGGCCACCAACCCGGCCGAGTTCTTCGCCGTCGCCACCGAAGCCTTCTTCGAGAAGCCGATCCAGCTCAAGAAGAAGCATCCCGAGCTTTATGAAGAGTTGAAAGAGTATTACGGCCAGGACCCGGAACAAGACCTGACGATCGAGGTCCCGTCCCGCCGGAAGCCTCTTCCTTGAGGCGGGGGCGGCCCCGTCCCGCGAGTCTGATCCGGTCGAACTCCGAGGGATTTCCATGAACTGGCTCGTGGCGACATCGCTCAGGCTCCGGGTCCTCGTGCTGGCGGCCTCGATCGTCCTGATGATCTACGGGGTCCGGGCCGCCCAGAATGCCCCCCTCGACGTGTTCCCGGAGTTCGCGCCGCCCCTGGTCGAGGTCCAGACCGAGGCGCCCGGCCTGTCGACCGAGGAGGTCGAGAGCCTGGTGAGCGTCCCGCTGGAAGGGGCCCTCAACGGGACGACCGGACTGAAGACGCTGCGGTCGAAGTCGGTCCTGGGCCTCTCGTCGGTCGTCCTGATCTTCCAGGAGGGGACCGACCTGATGGTCGCCCGCCAGCTCGTCAGCGAGCGCCTGACGATCGCGGCGTCCCGGCTTCCTGCGGTGGTCCGAGCCCCGGTGATCCTCTCCCCCCTGTCGAGCCTCAGCCGGGTCATGAAGATCGGGGTGACCTCGAAGACCCTGGGTCAGATGGACCTGTCCGAGCTGGCCAAATGGACGATCCGGCCTCGCCTGATGTCGATCCCCGGCGTGGCCAACGTGGCGATCTGGGGCCAGCGCGACCGGCAGTTCCAGGTCCTCATCGACCCCGAGCGGATCCGATCGGCGGGCGTGACGCTCGACCAGGTGAACAAGGCCGTGACCGATGCCGTGATGGTCGCCGGCGGCGGGTTCGTGGATACCCCCAACCAGAGGATCGCCGTCCGGCACCGCTCGGCCATCGAGACCCCGAGCGACCTCCGGAACACCGTGGTCGCCTTCCGCAACGGGGCCCCGCTCCGGCTCGGCGAACTGGCCGAGGTCCGGATCGGCAGCCCGCCGCCGATCGGCGACGCGATCATCGACGACGTGCCGGGGCTCCTCCTGATCGTCGAGAAGCAGCCGCAAGGGAACACCCTGGACGTGACCCGGAACGTCGAGAAGGCGCTCGAAGGGCTCGACCTCGGCAAGAAGGGGGTCAAGGTCGACCCGACGATCTTCCGGCCCGCCACCTTCATCGAGCGGTCGATCGAGAACCTCGGCCACGCGATGCTGGTCGGCTGCGGCCTGGTGATCGTGATCCTGGTCGTGTTCTTATATGACTGGCGGACCGCCCTGATCAGCCTGACGGCGATCCCGCTCTCGCTGGTGGCCGCCGGCGTGGTCCTCCGCCTGATGGGCACCACGATCAACACGATGGTCCTGGCCGGCCTGGTGATCGCGATGGGCGAGGTCGTCGACGACGCGATCATCGACGTCGAGAACATCGTCCGACGGCTGAGGCAGAACCGGGCCGAAGGGGGCCGTCGCTCGGCCTTCGATGTCGTGCTGGCGGCGTCGCTGGAAGTCCGGAGCGCGGTGGTCTACGCCACCTTGATCGTGATCCTGGTCTTCATCCCCGTCCTCTTCCTGGAAGGGCTGACCGGGACCTTCTTCCGTCCCCTGGCGATGGCCTACATCCTGGCGATCCTGGCCTCGCTCCTGGTCGCCCTGACGGTCACGCCCGCGCTCTCCTTGATGCTCCTGCCGGGCGCGGTCGATCGCCATCGGGCCTCGCCGCTGGTCCGGGGGCTCCAGGCGCTCTACCGAGGGATCCTCCCCTCGCTGGTCCACCGGCCCTTCGCGGCGGTTCTGGTCCTCCTGGCCTCGTTCGCCGCCAGCGGCTGGGCGCTCCTCGGGCTCGGCGAGGAATTGCTGCCGAACTTCAAGGAGACCGACTTCCTGATGCACTTCGTCGAGAAGCCGGGGACCTCGCTGGAGGCGATGAGGCGGATCACCGCCGACGCCAGCAAGGAGCTTCGCGCGATCCCGGGCGTGAACAACTTCGGCTCGCACATCGGCCGGGCCGAGGTGGCCGACGAGGTGGTCGGGCCCAACTTCACCGAACTCTGGATCAGCATCGACGAGGACGCCCCCTACAAGGAGACGGTCGGCAAGATCGAGGACGCCATCAATGGCTATCCCGGGCTGACGCGCGACGTGCTGACCTACCTCCGCGAGCGGATCAAGGAGGTCCTCACCGGCGCCGGGGCGACGATCGTGGTCCGGCTTTATGGCCCCGATATCGCGGTCCTCCGCTCCAAGGCGCAGGAGGTCTACGACGCGATCCACGAAGTCCCCGGCGTGGCCAACCTCAAGGTCGAGCAACAAGTCCTGGTCCCGCAACTGGACGTCCGGCTCCGTCCCGACGCGGCGGCCCGACTGGGCCTGACCCCCGGCGACGTCCGGCGGGCCGCGACCACGCTGGTGAAAGGGCAGAAGCTCGGCGAGCTTTACGACCAGCAGAAGATCTTCGACGTCTTCCTCTGGGGCGTCGAAGGGGTCCGCGACGACCCGAACGCCCTCCGGAACCTGACGGTCGAGACCCCCGCCGGGGCCCACGTCCGGCTCGGGGATGTGGCGGACGTGTCGATGGTCCCCGCTCCCAACGTCATCACTCATGAGAATGCGTCGCGAAAAATCGACATCCAGTGCAACGTCGCCGACGGGGCGGATCTCGGCGAGGTCGCGCGGGCGATCCGCGAGAAAGTCACGGCGGTGCCGATGGGCCGCGAGTACTTCCCCGACTTCCTCGGCGAGTACGCCACCCGCGAGGCTTCCCGGCAGCGACTCATGGTCCTGGCGGGCCTCTCGCTGATCGGCGTCTTGCTGATCATCCAGTCCGACTTCAAGACGCTCCGGCTGACGGCGCTGGTCTTCGTCACCCTGCCGTTCGCGCTGATCGGCGGGGTCTTCGGGGCGGTCCTGGGGGGGGGAGTCCTGTCGCTGGGCTCGCTGGTCGGGTTCGTCACCGTCCTGGGGATCGCGGCCCGGAACGGGATCATGCTGGTCAGCCACTACCGGCACCTGGAGGAAGAGGAGGGGCAGCCGTTCGGGGCCGAGCTGGTGATCCGAGGCTCGATCGAGCGGCTCGCGCCGATCTTGATGACCGCCCTGGCCACGGGCCTGGCGCTGGTCCCGCTGGCCCTGGGCGGCGACAAGCCTGGGCAGGAGATCGAGCATCCGATGGCCGTGGTGATCCTGGGCGGACTGGTCACCTCGACCGTTCTCAACCTGTTCCTGATGCCCTCGCTCTACCTGGCCTTCGGGCGATCTCGGGGGACCGTCGGACAGGCCGAGGCGGTCACTTCGACCTGATCCTCGCGATCCTGGCTGAAAAGTCTTGACACGACCCATCGGTCTCTCGAGTATCCGTTCCTCCTGTGGTAGTGCGACTCCCGTGAGGCCCGGCTCGGTCGAGGTCTCGCCCGTATCACTCGGGTATCGTCGGTTTCATCGGGGGGCGAAGCGGAAGAAATCCTCGGTGTCGCATCCAAGTGGGATTGATCCGAGGAGAAATTCAATTGTCCGAAAAGCCTCTTGCGGGAAAGTTGAATTGGCGCGATCATGGACTTGCTCCGCTAAGCGAGCAAATACTCGCCTGTGCCGTGATCGCGCGTCTCGGTGGCTCGCCAGCGATCCCTTTGATGCCGATTCATCCGTAATCCCCCCCCGCAGGCCTGTTTCTCGAAATCGGATCAAGTTTTTAGTTCTTGCTGAGTCGTTGAATCTGGTAATCGTTGATTTTTCGCGCGAGCCCGAGGAGGAGGATGAAGTCATGATATTATTCCACCCTCGAAGCTCGCTCCTAACCGGCCGTATCTCGATACGGCACGAGAGTTAAATAATGACTCCGACCCTGGAACGTCTTGCCGAGCTAGTCCGCCAAGCCGAGTCTAAGTCCCGCGCCCAGCGTCTTGGGGGTGATGTACGCCAGGCCGCGGAAACCCTCAAGGCCGCCGAGATCAGGGCCGAGGAGGGGCAGCGTCGGGTCCGCGAGGATCGGCCGACCCGGCTTCGCGAGCTCAGGGAGGTGGCCGATCAGGACAAGTTGCTCCGCGAGATGACGATCAAGCTGGCGCAGCACCGGAGCTATCTCGAGACGGACAGCAGCGAGGCCGAACGCCTGGTCCAGTCGGCCCGCGCCGAGATCGAATCGAAGCGAATCGAGGCACAAAAGGATCTCGACTCGATCATTCGTGAGGCGGCCGAATCGCAGAAGGCCCTCCAGATCGCGCTGGAGAAGTACACCGAATTGCGGGAGGAGCTCGATCGGCTCCAGCCCCAGCTCGCGGTCGACTTCTGCGAGGCCGACCGGCTGGTCTCCAGCGTCGCTCGGCTGTTCCCCTCCAGCCAGATCCCCGAGTTGACCAAGGAGATCGAGGACGGTGCCGCCCACTTCGGCGCCCTGGAGGCTCGCGAACAGAAGGCCCAGCTGATGATCTGGATCGGCCGACTCCGGCGGCTCCAGGGGATGAACTTCGTCGAGGGGAGCGAGGAGACCCAGGCGATGGAGGGGATCTTCCGCCGTCTCGTCGGCCTCTCCAAGCAATATATGCCGGGCTATATCGACGCGTTCCAGGAGGGCTACGTCGCCGACTGGGATCAGTACATCGTCGATGCCCAGGAGCAGTTTCGCCTGGCCGTCGATGCCTCCCGACGCGATCGCGAGTTGAGGGTCGCCCGGGATGAACAGGCCCTCCGAGAGCTGGAACGGAAGCGGCTATCCCAGAGTGCTTATCGCGATGCCCTCCAGGATCTCCGGGCCGTGATCGCCTCGCACCACCTCCCCGAGGAGGGAGTCGACGAGTTCCTGGCCGCCCTGGGCCGGGTGGTCAACACCGGAGGGACCGCCGACGCCGAGCTGCTCGACCTGATCAAGCCCTATCGCGAACTGGTCACCGGGAGCGATTTCCGGGTGCTCCGCAAGCACCTCGACCGGCTCCGCGACGAAGACTCCAAGGTCGAGGAGGACCTGGCCCTCCGGGGCCAGTTCGCCGAGCTGATCTCCCAGACTCGCGGCCGGAGAGTCCTGATGATCGGCGGCGCGGTCCGCGAGGATGCTCGCCGGACCCTCTGCCAGTTCTTCGAATTCGGGGAGCTGGAATGGGAACCTTACGAGGGGACCCGCCCCGCCCTCCTGAAGTCGCTGGAACAGAGGGTCCGAAACCGAGGTGTCGACGTCGTCCTGATCCTCAAGGAATTCGTCGCACACCACGTCCCCGAACGACTCCGCCCCCTCTGCCAGGAGAGCGGACTCCCCTGCCTGATGGTCGAGCACGGCTACGGGGCCAGCCAGCTCGCCGAGGCACTTCGGTCCGGCCTCAAGGCGGTCTGAATCGCGGGTTTGATCTTTCTCTCGTCGGCGTACTTCGATCCGAAATCACCGGCCCGCGAACTCCGTCGTGAGTTCGTCGGCGACCCGGTCCCAGATCCGGGCGGCCTTCTCGAAGTCGACCGACATGGCGTGGACGGTCTGGGGGGTCTCCACCCTGGCGGTGGCCTGGGTCTTGCGATTCAAGGGGATCTGCGCCGAGGGGCCTCGGGCCAGTTCGGCCTCGACTTCAGGCCCCAGCAGGTCATTGCCCAGGGCCTCGGCTTCGAGCCGGTGAGGAGCCCCTTCGAGGATCGCCAGGACGTTGGGGATGAACAGGGTCCCGAGCTGGTCGGGCTCGCGGTCCGGGTAGACGATCGCCACCGGCCGGCCCCCCTCGAACTCCTCCATCGCGTCGTCGGTGTCGGTCAGGCCGAAGGCCGCCTGCCCCGAGGCGACCGCCCGGGCCACCTGCTTGTTGCCCGAGAGGACCTGGACCTCGTTCTCCTTGAGGGCCTTGAGGAACCCCCGCGCCTTCTCATCGCCCCAGGCGGCGAAGAGGCAGGTGAAGTGGGTCGCGGTCGTGCCGAAGAGCGGCTTGGCCATCGCGATTTTCCCCTTCCATTTCGGGTCGGTCAGGTCGGCCAGCCCTCGGGGGCGGTCCTCGGGGGGGATCAGATCGGTGTTGACCAGCAGGATCCGAGCCCGGGCGGCGAACCCGTACCAGGTCCCATCGGTGGCCTTGAACTCGTCGGGGATGTCGGCGGCGTTGGGGGGCGACCACCGGGCCAGGAGCCCTTTCTCCTTGAGCCGGAGCGTGTTGAGGATCTCGTTGTTCCAGAACAGGTCGCACCGGGGCCGCGGGGCCTCCTGGATCAGGAGTTGGGTCAGGCCGACCGTCTTGGTGCTCTCGACGTCGAACTTGGGGAGGACCTCGACCCCGTTCCGCTCCCCGTAGGCCGTCAGGACCGGCTCGGCGAACTCGCGGTCCTGCGCGGAGTAGACCACCACGGTCTTCTCGGATGACCCCGCGCCGCCCCCGCAGCCCGAGCAGGCCAGCAATACGGCGAGCATCGCCATCGGTCGGGAGATCCTTGTCAATGAATGATTGCGCATGTCAGCTTGACTCGTTGATGCGGCCTCGTGGGTCGATTCCTCGCCCGAGGTTAACTCTTCCACGACGATCTCGGCCAGTCCAATCCTAAGGGATTCGTGGTCTCGGCTTGGGCGGAATCCGCGACCTGGTTCGTCGATAAGAGGCCGATCGGGACACCTGGAGTTGTGCCATTCGGTGAGAATGCGGTGGATTGCGTTGATTTGAGCTTTTCGGCCGATCGAGTCGGGGCTGCCGTGCTTCCCGTTCGGTGTGGAATAAAAGCACGAACTGGGGAGATCGTTGTCATGTGTGGTATAATTAGGCGGCGATTCGGCGTCGATGATCGAGGTCTCGACTTCTCGCTGCAGGCCTTCCCGCGTCCCGAAGGACCGATCACTGCTGTCCGCCTCCGCTCGGTGAGCCGATCTTTTCCGGACGCGAAGCGATACCGCGGCCTGGCGAAAGCTCAGCGACCTGGGCCGCGGCCGAACGAAAATCCCGGGGTTGGAATCGCATGATCGAGACACCCCTGAGCTTGCTCAATCGGCTCCGACGCAAGCCGGGCGACCAGCCGTCGTGGCGGCGACTGACGACGCTCTATGCCCCACTGATCCGCCGCTGGCTGCTCCAGCAGGATACCCCCGAGAGCGACGTCGACGACCTGACGCAGGAAGTCTTGCTCGCGCTGACCCGGGACCTGGCCGATTTCGACCATAACGGCCGCAAGGGGGCCTTCCGGCATTGGGTCCGCTCGATCACGACCAACCGGCTCCGAGGCTACTGGAGGAATCGGCGATCGGGCCCCCTGAACGGGCTGGAGGTCCGCCTGGCCCAGCTCGAGGACCCTTCGAGCGAGCTGTGCCTGCTCTGGGACCGCGAACACGACGAGTACATCGCCCGCCGACTGATGGAACTGATCGAGCCCGAGTTCGCCCTCTCGACCTGGAGGAGCTTTCAATTGTTGGTCCTCGAAGAGCGGCCGGCCGCCGCCGTGGCCGAGCAACTGGGGCTTTCGGTCAATGCGGTCCTGATCGCCAAGTCGCGCGTCCTCCGGCGTTTGCGACAGGAAGGCCGGGGGCTGATCGGGTGAATTGTCACCACGAGCGTTGCCTCATTGCCACATCATCCTCGGACGCGTGAAATGATTCATGAAGTGGCGCACTTCCTGTTCGGACCTACGGGATCGGGGCCGAGGGTGTCCCTTGAGCCGGCCCTGGGTCGGAACTCCGGGGAGTGCTCTCCATGCCGAAGCGATCGCGACGTTTTCTCATCGGGATCTTGACCGTGATGGCGATTTCACCGGCCGCCCGAGGTGATTACCTCGATCCGTCGGCCTTCGCCTCTCTGGGCAAGTTGGACCTGACCAGCGGCGACTACACGATCGAGACCAACGGGGCGCCGATCTTGCGCGACGCTGCCAATAATATCGTTTTCGTGGGGACGACATACTTTCAAGGCGGCTCGTTCGGCGAGACCGTGTCGGTCTTCGACTTCAGTTCGATCAACATCGGGGCTGGGGTTCACATCCGGGCCTTCGGCTCCAACGCGCTGGCCCTCCTGTCTCGCTCGGGCATCGTGCTGGCGGGCGAGTTGGACGCCAGCGGCTACGCCGGGGCCGACAGCAGTCGCTTCGGCGGCGACGGTCAGGGCGGTGCCGGTGGTCCCGGTGCCGGCCGAGGGGGGCACGGCGGGGGATTCCCGGGCGAGACCGGCGAGGGCCCGGGCGGGGGTCCGGGCGGTCCCGGCGGGATCGGAGGGGTTCAGGGTGGTGGTGGTGGCTTCGGGGGCAAGGGGGGCGACAGCGCCTTCGGCACCTTCGGCGCCCCTTATGGTAATCTCAACGACTTCCTCCAGGGTGGTTCCGGCGGCGGTGGCACCGGGGCCTCGGCCTTCGAAGCGGTCGGGGCCGGAGGAGGAGGTGGCGGTGGTGCGATTGAATTGGGCGCGATCGACTCCATCATTTTCGCGGGCGGCAGCCTGATCGCCGATGGCGGGGGCGTCGGGTCGGCCTTCGCCGCCAATGCCGGGGGAGGCTCCGGCGGTGGGCTCCTGATCCACGCATCGACCATCGACGTCGAGGGCAAGAGCCTGATCGCCGCGCGGGGCGGGGCCTACTTCGGCGGAGGTGGTCGCATTCTCTTCCTCACCGACACCGCCACGATCAACCAGACCGGCGGCAATCTCGCCGTCGGGGAGGGGGGCGGGGCCAATAATCAGGAGCCGGGGGTGATCGAGTACGGATTTCTCCAATCGGCCGTCGTTCCCGAGCCCGCCTCGCTGGTCCTGGTCGCGATCGGAGGACTAGGTGCGGCCCTCGTCACCCGCGCGCGTCGTCGAGTCTCCTGAGCTTCGCCTCGCGGGTCGTGCTGGCCGACCCGCGAGGCATGACCCATCGGAGCGAGGTTCGCGCATGGAAGAGAACCGCTACGAGGCCGGCGAGCATCCCAGCCGCGATCAGCTCGCCGACTTCGCCCGCGGCGACATCGACGAAATGCTGGCCTTCGCCATCGAGAGTCATCTCGCCGACTGCGCCGATTGCCTCGAGCGGCTGGAGGGGATCAGTCCCGACGACTCCTGGCTGGACCTACTCCGGGACGTCGGCTCTCCGGCCTCGAAGTGGGGGGCCTCGGGGGTCGGGGAGCCCGCCCTCCCATCCGGCTACGCTCTGGAGTCCGTGATCGGGCGGGGCGGCATGGGGGTCGTCCACCGGGCCCGACAGCTCGGCCTCGATCGTCGAGTGGCCCTGAAGCGGATCGCGGCGGGGCGCGACGCCAGCCCCCAGCTGGTCGAGAGGTTTCGCCGCGAGGTCGAGGCGGCGGCCAGTCTGAATCATCCCGCGATCGTGCCGATTTACGATGTCGGCGTCCTCGATGGCGTCCCGTTCTACACGATGGAACTGCTCGAAGGCGGCTCGCTGGCCGACCGTCTGACCGGCGGTCCCCTGCGGACTTCGGACGCCATCGAGCTGGTCGGGCGCCTGGCCTGGGCCGTCGATCATGCCCATCGCCAGGGGATCATCCATCGCGACCTGAAACCTTCGAACATTCTCTTCGACTCGGAAGGCGCGGCCAAGGTCGCCGACTTCGGCCTGGCCAAGCGCCTCGAGGCCGAACCCGACTCGGCGACCACCCGTTCGAGCCTGCTGCTCGGCACGCCTTCGTACATGGCCCCCGAGCAAGCTGAGGGGCGACCCGAGGCCGTGGGCCCGGCCGTCGATGTTTACGCCCTGGGCGTCCTCCTGTTCGAGTGCCTGACCGGCCGCCCACCGTTCCTCGCGCCCACCCCGCTGGAAACCCTGGAGCTGATCCGGGCCGCCGAGCCGCCCAGCCCGACGCGGATCCGTCCGGGGATACCGACCGATCTGGGGACGATCTGCCTGAACTGCCTGGAGAAGTACCCCGCCCGTCGTTACCCGTCGGCCGCCGCCCTGGCTGAGGACCTCGGCCGATTCGCCCGGGGCGAGACCATCCTGGCCCGGCCCGCCGGCCCTCTCGAACGGGTCGCCAAGTGGACTCGACGACGGCCCTATCAGGCGGCCTTCGTCGCCTTGCTGGCCCTCTCCCTGGCCGGAACGATCGCGGGACTGCTCGTCCACCAGTCCCGGCTCCGGGCGGCCCTGGATCGCGAGGCCCGGTCCGCTAAGGAAGCCCGACGCCAGCGCGGGATTGCCGAGTCCAACTATCGAGACGCGCACAACGCCATCACCCGGTTCCTGGCCATCCTGAACGACCCACAGTTCGGCGGGACCCCACGCCTGGCCGAGGTCCATCGCGCCCAGGCCGAGGCCGGCCTGGCCTTCTACGATCAGGTCCTCCGGAGGACCGGCTCGGACGATCCGGCGATCCGGTCCGATACGGCCCGGGCCGCCGTCGAGGCCGCCAGCCTCCAGATCTCGCTCGGGCGTGCCGAGCCCGCCGAGGCGAACCTCCGGCGTGCCATGCGCCTGTACGACGTCCTCCTGGCCCGGAGCCCCGACGATCAGGCCCTCGTCCGCGACCAGATGATCGCCCACATCAAGCTCGGTGTCCTCCTGTTGACGAGCGACGCCGGGCGATCGGTCGAGGTCCTCGAAAAGGCGCTCTCGCTGGCTCGTCGAGGTTCCGCCTTGTCGCCGGCCGACGAAAACCCGTTCGAGAAGGATCTCGCCTGGTGCGAGCATAACCTGGGATCGGCCTGGCAACTCGCCCAACAGCCCCCGAAAGCCCTCCCGCATTTCGATCGGGCCGTGGCGATCTACGGGGAAACCTTGCGGAAAACCCCCGACAATGTCGGCCTTCGGGTCGAGTTGGCGCAGAGCCTGATCAACCAGGGCCTGGCCCGGGCCGAGACCGGAGCCCTCGTGCAGGCCGAGGCCAGTTATCGCGAGGCCGAAGCCCTCCTGGACCAGGCCCTGTCCGTCCAGCCCGGCTTGACCGAATATCTGGCCTCTCGGTGCGACCTGATGCTGAACTGGGGCAATCTGGACGTGGCCCTCGGTCGACTCCAGGACGGACTCGGTCGCTATGACCAGGGCCTTCGCTCGATTCTTACGCTTCTGGGGGAGGAGCCGAACCTGCTCCGCCTCAAGTCGACCGCGATCAACCTTCATGGGGCCCGGGCGGTCGCACTGGAGAAGGCCGGGCGCTTCGGCGACGCGACGCTCGACTGGGACCGCGTGATTGCGCTCGACGATTCGAGCTCGTTCGCCCTCGGCTATGCCCTCAGTCGCCTCCTCTGCCTGGCCCGCGGCGGCGATCATCTCGCCGTCTCGACCGCAGCCGCCCCGCTGGAAGCCCGATCCGATCTCGCCGCCCCCGACCTCTACAACCTGTCCTGCGCGCTGGCTCTCGCCTCGACGGCCACGCCCGAGGCTGGCCCCGAACGTCTCGACCTGAAAGAGCGAGCCCTCAAGTTGCTCGAGCGAGCCCTGGCCGGCGATCCCCAGCTTCGCGACACGGCCCGCCAGGATTCGGACCTCCGGCCCCTCGCCGACGAACCGGCCTACCGGCGGGCGATCGACGGCCCATGAACATGCCCGACGTCTCGACCGGATCATCGAGCGACTCGCGGTTTACCCGCACCTCGCGAACCCCCGGATCCTGCCGAGGGGATGGGGCGTGCCAGTTGGGTTGATGACGCGTTGGCTTGATCGGGTCGGCGGCCAGTCTTAATTGGCCATCCTGGGTCGAGGATGATCCGAATTTGACCGCTGTAAATCGGCGGCCCGAAGTGAAATTCGCTCGATGGCGAAGGCGCTGCTTCCCGGATAAAATCGCATTCGGTCCGAATCGGAGATCCACCGACCTCTCCGCGATCCGCCCCAGACCGACCCGTCTTCTCATCAACTCGACCCGCCGAGAGGCCCCAGCTCATGGGATCACTTCGAGTCTTCGCCTCGACCGTCCTGGTCCTCGCAACTTCCGTCGTCCTCGCCCATGGGCCGGCCGCCGAGAAACCCTCCGGGTTGGAGCGTCGGCTCCCCTGGGAGGACTCCAGCGTCGTCGGCTCGCCCGACCCGCTCCTGCCCTACAAGATGGTCCGGGCGTTCCCCAAGGTGACCGTCAAGTCGCCCCTGGTCCTGGCCCCCGAGCCGGGGACCGATCGCCTGTTCGTCCTGGAACACATGAACTTCTGGGCCGGCCCGGGGCGGATCGTCGCCTTCGCCGATGATCAGGATGCCTCCGAGACCGTGACCCTGCTCGACAACATCGACGGGCTCGCCGTCGGCATGGTCTTCCACCCCGACTATCAGAAAAACGGCTACCTCTTCCTCGGCCTGAACGGCCCGATGCGTGGCCGGCCCAAGACCACCCAGGTGGTCCGCTACACGGTCGACCCCAAGATGCCGAACCGGATCGATCCGGCCACCAAGAAGCTCATCATCGAGTGGCCTTCCAACGGTCACGACGGCGGGGACGTCGCCTTCGGCAATGACGGCTATCTCTACGCCACGGCGGGGGACGGCTCCAGCGACTCCGACGCCAACCTGACCGGCCAGAAGATCAGCGACATCCCGGGCTCGGTGATCCGGATCGACGTCGACCATCCCGACGGCGGCAAGAACTACTCGGTCCCCAGGGATAACCCGTTCGTCGACCGTCCCGGGGCCAGGCCCGAACTCTGGGCTTATGGACTTCGGAACCCCTGGCGGATGAGCTTCGACCGCGAGTCGGGCCAGCTCTGGGTCGGCAACAATGGTCAGGATCTCTGGGAGCAGGCCTACCTCATCAAGAAGGGGGGCAACTACGGCTGGAGCATCAGCGAGGGGAGCCACTCCTTCCGGGTCCAGCGCGAGCCCGGCCCCGATCCGATCCTGCCGCCGACCGCCGAACATGCCCACAGCGAGGCCCGATCGCTCACCGGGGGCCGGGTCTACCGGGGGCATATCGCCGACCTGGTGGGGGCTTATATCTACGGCGACTGGTCCACCGGCAAGATCTGGGGGATCAAGGTCGTCGGGGACAAGGTGGCCTGGCACAAGGAACTGGTCGACACCCCGTTCAGCCTCACCGGGTTCGGGACCGACCACTCCGGCGAGATGTACGTGATCGACGAGGTGACCGGCTTCTACCGGTTCGAGCCCACCACCGAGGCCGACAAGATCCCCGGGGAATTCCCCACCCGCCTGAGCCGGACCGGCGTCTTCGCCTCGGTCGCCCCGCTCAAGCCCAACCCCGCCGCGATCCCGTTCGACGTGATCGCCCCCCAATGGGCCGACGGCGCGAAGATGGAGCACCTCGCCGCCATCCCCGGCCTGGAGCGGATCGAGCAGAAGTCCCAGAGGAACGCCGGAGGGGCCTGGACCTTCCCCAATGGCTCGGTCCTGGCGCAGACGCTCAGCCTCGACGTACTGGACGGTTCCGGCAAGCCGACCCCCCGGAAGGTCGAGACCCGTCTCCTGACCCGCCAGCAAGGGGAATGGGTCGGCTACTCCTATCGATGGAACGAGGACCAGACCGACGCCGAGCTGGTCGGTTCCTCGGGCGACTCCGAGGAGTTCGAGGTGGCCGATCCCGCCGCCCCCGGCGGTCGTCGCGAGCAGATCTGGCGGTTCCCAGCGAGGGCCGAGTGCCTCTCGTGCCACTCCCGGGCGATGGGCTTCACCCTGGGCTTCACCCCGAGCCAGCTCGACCGCGACCACGACTACGGCGGGAAGGTCGCCAACCAGCTCGACACCTTCGATCACATCGGCCTCTTCGAGGGCCCGCTCCCCGAGCGGTCGGCTGGTAAACCCTCGCTGGTCGATCCTGCCGACGAAAAGGCCTCGTTGGAGGCCCGGGTCCGGTCGTACCTGAGCGTGAATTGCTCGATCTGCCACGTCAAGGAGGGGGGAGGCAACGCCCTGATCGAGCTGAGTCTCGACAAATCGAAGCGGGGGATGCACGCGATCGGAGAGCCCCCGGTCCACTCGAAGTTCGGGATCGAGGACGCCCAGGTCATCGCCCCCGGAGCCCCCGAGCGATCGATCCTCCACTACCGGATCTCGCGCCGAGGGGCCGACCAGATGCCCCCCCTGGTCTCGACCGAGGTCGACCGCCAGGCCGTCAAGATGATCGGGGAATGGATTCGCGGATTGCCGAAAGCGGAGAAGTAAAAGTGGCTGGATGATCTTGACGCGAGGCCGGGGTCGGATGCCGTCCGATCCCGGCCCGTCGGCACCTTCCCCATTGCCCTGCCCCCTACGATATTCCTGAACCGCATCCGAACTCCCGCCGAACTCTCCCTCCGGCCTTCGCGACCCGAGACCCATCGATGCTCCTCGAAGATCCGCCGACGCTCCCGCGCCGCGAGACGGTCCGGCCCTCGTTCCGCTTCATCCTCCTGCTGGGCCTGCTCGACGCGTTCGGTCCGCTGGGGATTGATATGTATCTGCCGGCGTTCCCGCAGATCGAGCGGGACCTGAAGGCTCCGGGCGGTGCGATGCAGTTGACGCTCTCGCTCTTCCTGGCGGGCCTGGCGGTCGGGCAGCTCATCTGCGGGCCGATCTCGGATCGGGTGGGTCGTCGACGCCCCCTGCTCTTCGGCTCGGTCGCCTTCGCGGTCGCCTGCGTGGCCTGTGCTTACGTCCGGTCGATCGAGGGCCTGATCCTCGCCCGGTTCGTCATGGGGCTGGCCGGGGCGACCGGGATGGTCATCGCTCGCGCGGTCGTCCGCGACTCGTTCGAGGAGGCGGACTCGGCCCGGGTCTACTCGATGCTGATGCTGGTCATCGGGATCGCGCCGATCATCTCGCCTTCGGTGGGCGGGTGGCTGATGGGCTTCGGCGGCTGGGGCCTGATCTTCTGGGCCCTCGCCGGGTTCGCGTGCCTCTGCGGCCTGGCGGTCGCGGTGGATCTTCCCGAGACGCACCCCATCGAGGCTCGGTCCCGCGATTCCGCCTCGGAACTGGCCCGACGCTATGCCGGGATGATCATCGACCGACGGTTCATGGGCTATGCCGGCCCGGTCAGCCTGGCCCTGGGGGTGATCTTCGCCTATGTCGCCTCGGCCCCTTCGCTGTTCATGCAGTATTACGGGCTCTCGCCGAACGCCTTCAGCCTGATCTTCGCGGGGAATGCCATCGGCCTGATCGGCATGGCCCAGGTGAACCGTCGGCTGACCCGACGCTTCGATACCCACGCCATCCTCCGGGTTGCCTCGATGGTCAACGCGGCGGCGTGCCTGATCCTGCCAATCCTGGCCTGGTCGGGCGCGGGCGGATTTGTCGCCTTCTTCGCCGACATCTTCCTTTGCCTGGCGACGGTCGGCCTGATCCTGCCCAACGCCAGCGCCGCGGCGATGGCCCCGTTCCCGCATCAGGCCGGGGTGGCCTCGGCCCTGCTCGGGACGCTCCAGTTCACCGTCGGGGCCGCCACCGGGGCCATCGTCGGGATCTTCCACGACGGGACGGGGCTCCCGATGGCCCTGACGATCGCCGGGTGCGGGGCCCTCTCCCTGACGATCACCGTCACCGTCGAACGCCAGAAAGTCCGAGCGGTCTCCCTCGCGGTTTGAGCGGATATTTCGGATTGCCCCGATTGTCCATCGTCCGCAGAACTGACAGATGTCCTGATTGTATTATATTCTCGATATTGGTCGTTCCGGTTCTGCTTGAGCCCGATAAAGAAGGGTGAGAGCTGGGCCTCGGGGGCGAGATATCGGGGGCGAGATGATGGGTATCGTGGAATGTCGGGGTATTCGGGGCTTCCGGCCTCGGCAGGAGGGGCTGGAAGATCGCCTGGTCATGAGCAGCCATACCTCGGTCCCTGCCGAAGTTCGGGCGATCCTGGCGAGTTCGCCTGGCGTTCCCCCAGTCCGCCCGAACACGCCGGTCCTGCCGCTGGAGTCGCCCTACGCCACGGCGAGTTTCATCGATCCCACGGTCAACGTGATTGCCGGGAATCGGGCATCGGTCGGCCAGAAGGATTTCATCGCCCCTTTCGTGACGCTCGACGCATCGCGAGGCGTGATCAAGATCGGGTCGAGCACGACGATTCAGGACAACGCCCGCCTGATCGCCAACCCATCCGGTCGGTCGGGGCTGACCGGCATCCTCGTCGGCGACAACGTGGTGGTCGGCGACGGCGCGATCGTCCGAGGCCCGTCCTCAATCGGTCGGATCGGCGGCGAGCCCACCTCGATCGGGGCTAACGCCCGGATCATCGGCGCGATCATCGAGCCGGGTGCCTTCGTCGGGGCACTGGCCCGAGTCGGGCCGGGCGTGACCGTACCCTCCGGGTTCCGGGTCCTCCCCGGCGCCAGCGTCACCACCAATGCCCAGGCTTCGGACCCGTCCCTGGGGCGAGTGGTCCGGGTGACCCCCTCCGATTCGTTCGCCTCGACCACCACCAAGGTGATCGCCGCCAACTCGGCGCTGGCCATCGGTTACGCCACGCTCTTCCACGGCAATAGCGCCACCGGCGGGACCTCCAGTATTGGTCCGATTCCGGGTCCCATCCTGGCCTCGGGCTCGGGGATCTATTTTGGCGCCTTGAACAATATCCTCGGGGCCAGCAGCGAACCGGGCTCGAAGAATGTCCCCTTCGAGCCGACGGCGGGCACGCCCTTATTTGCCTCGGCCGATGGATCTTCGCTGGCTTCCCTGGACCAGAATACTTCCTACCGATTCCCCGCGAGGGTGATCGGCCAGGTCACATTCGGTCAGACCGCCGGCAAGGTCCAATCCGCGCTCGGCCAGGGCGTCTCGATCCGGGCCGACGAAGGCCAGCCGTTCACCTTCCGCGCGATCGCGAAGCTGGGCAACAACGTCTCGATCCACTCGCCCCTGGGCGGGGTCCAGGCGACGACGACCACGACCGTCACCACAACGACCACGACCGTCACGGGCGAGACGACCACAAACACGACGACATCGGTCGTGAAATCAGCCGGTGCCCCGACGGCCACCTCCGGGACGACCACTGCCGCCACCAGCGGGATCAATGCCCAGGGCGTTGCCTTCACCGGCACGACCGTCACGACGATCGCCACCAAGACCACCAACCTGGGCGTGATTGGCGTGGGCAAGGGCTTCCGGGCCCTCAACGGGTCGGTCATCCTGGGTGGGCCGTCGGCCTCCTCGACCTTCGGTGACAACGTGACCATCGGAGCCGGGGCGGTCGTGGACACCTCGAGCATCGGTAATGGGGCGGTGATCGGTCGCCGGGCCTACATCGAGAACTCGACGATCGCGGCCGGCGCGGTCATTCCCGCCGGTGCGATCATCATCAACGATCAAATCGCCGGCACGATCGCCTGGTGATCCTCCATCAGGCCCTCGGGACAAGGGTCGGCTCGCTCGGATCGGCGTTGACGATCCTGGGCCGAAATCGACAGATCGAACGAAACGAGCCCCGCCATCGATGACGCGTCGACGGCGGGGCTCGTCTCATGAGTGTCACTCTCGACGGGTCGGAGATTGTCCCGATCGGAAAAATGAGATCGGTTCGGGGAATCCGCCTAATCGGCGCATCTCCGTTGAACCGGTTAGACTTATTTCTTTGCGATATTGGGTGCTTTCCCCCTAAATCCCCCATTTAGGATTTTTTTTCTCGATTTTCGGGCCGGCGCTCAATAAGTTCTTGGAACATCAAAGTTCTCTTGTGCAGTCTTTGCCGATCGAGGCTGTCTCGCATCGAGTTGTGCGGTCCCTGCTGCGCATCGTTTGATCCACGGTCTCGATCATGAGTGCTGCACTGGAGAGGCCCCTGGTCGTGCTCGGGCGTTTCCCGACCACTTCATCGACGGAGACAACATCATGTTCCGGCTCCCCCCCTGCGGTCTCAGATCAGGCCTTGCGATCGGGTTAATGGCGAGTCTCCTCTTCGCGCTCCCGACGAGAGCCGCCGACCACCGAGATGGCCCGAAGATCACGGATCGCAACGGCGATCTCGGCGCCCTCGACCTGAACGACCTCTACGTTTTCCAGTCGCCGAGCAACAAAGACAACACCGTCTTCATCATGACGATGAGCCCCGGGGCGGGGATCGTCGGCCCGTCGTTCTTCTTCCCTGGGGCGGTCTACGAGCTGCACATCAGCAACGACGGCAATGACCTGGATCTCACCGAGCAGGTCTTCCGGATCGTCTTCACCGGCCCGAACAATACCGGCCGACAGGGCTACACAGTCACGCTCTTGAACGACAAGTTCGAGACGCGCGTATTGGCCCAGGGCGTGACCAACAGCAAGAACCCCGTGAGCCTCCGGGGCGGCGGCAAGGTGACGGCCGGGATCTTCGACGATCCCTTCTTCTTCGACGCCAACGCGGTCGCACGGGTCAATCGCGAGCTGACCCTGAGTTCGATGGGCATCCCGCTCCCCGATGTGCCCGAAGGCGCGAATCCGGCCCGGTGGCTCTTCCCGCCGAACTTCCCGAACAATTTCTTCGGCGGCTTCAACACCCTGGCGATCGTCTTCGAGGTCCCGCGGTTCCGGGTCCAGTCGAGCATGGGAAACCCCAACATCGCCGTCTGGGAGCGGGTGGTCGCCAATGCCGGCGATGGCCGGGGCTTCGCCCAGTACGATCGGACGGCCATCCCGGCCATCAATACGGTCGTCGTGCCGCTCTCGCGGACCATCAACCGGGAGGTCCTGCCCAATGGCCTCCAGGATCAGTTCAACTTCCTGTACCCGTCGGATGACGTGAATCTCCGCCCGGTCGCCAGCCACCGGCTCCAGACCGTCTTCGGGCTCCCCGAGGCGACCGCGACCTCGCTGGTCAATCTCTTGCTGCCAGATCTCTCGCACTTCGACACGACCTCGACCGATGGGTTCCCCAACGGTCGACGGCTCAAGGACGACGTGGTCGACATCGAGCTTGGCCTGCTGACCAACGGGGCCGTCACCAGCGACCGAGTGGTCAATGATTCGTACTTCCGGTCGAGCTTCCCCTATCTGGGGACACCCAACCCGGTGACCGCCGTCCTCCGGCAAAGTCAGACTCAGATCCGGAAGCACATGAGCTCCGGTTCGAACTGACCTCGAATCCGTCGGGAAGGTCGAGATGGCAGGGCGAGGATCCGGATCGGATGGGCCGTCCCTGATGTCCGCGATCCGAGCCCTGCAATCCGACAATGCCGGTCATCAATCGAAGATGAAAGGGTTTAAACCGGGAGAGAGATCGATGATGGGTCGTCTGAGGTTGTTCGCGATCGTCCTGGCTGGCGTGGTGTCCCTGGTCATGGATCCCCCTCGGATCAAGGCCGAAGGCCCCGCGCAGGCTCCCGCCGTCCGACCGGCCCCGCTCCCCCCCCAGCCCGACGAGATCGCGCCGATTCCACCGGACGAGCCATCGCCGGAGGATGGCGGGCTCGCGGCGTACAACTTCACGATGGACCAGGCCATCGAGTTCTTCCGGGCCAAGGTCGCGGCGAATCCGGCGGACTTCCACAGTTATCGCTACCTGGGCGACCTCTACGATCGGAAGGCGAAGCAGACGGGCGACCTCGCCAGTTTCGCCGAGGCCGAGAAGGCCCTGAGGGCCTCGCTGAAGCTCTTCCCGGATCACCCCAAGACCGAAGCGGCCCTGGCGAGCGTGCTCTGCAGCCGCCATCAATTCGTCGAGGGGCTGGCCATCGCCCGGAAGCTCCTGGCCGAAGATCCCGGCGACATCGATGCCCTGGCCACGATGTCCGACGCCCTCCTGGAGATCGGCCGTTACGAAGAGGGGGAGGAGACCCTCCGGAAGCTCCATCGGGCGGTCCCGGTCGCCGAGGTCCTGGCCCGCCTGGCCAATCTGGCCGAACTGAAGGGGAACACCGAAGAGGCGACCAGCCTGATGAGCGAGGCTGCGGGCCTGGTCCGCAAGTCGGGCAAGCCCAAGGCCGATGCCTGGTATCTCGCGATCCTGGGCGATTTCGCCTTCAACGCCGGCCGGATCGAGGAAGCGAAGGGGTTCTATCAGCGAGTTCCCGAGGGCGTGGATTCCTTCCACGACGCCACCTACGGGCTCGCTCGGGTGGCCTTCGTCGAAGGGGATCTCGACCTGGCCATCGACCGGATGAAGCAGGCCGTCGCGATCGGCCCGGACGCCCACATGCTGGCCGCCCTGGGCGACCTGCTGGTCAAGGCCGGGCGTCCCGATGAGGCCAAATCCGCTTATGATCGGGTCTTCGAGGTCACCGGCGACGACTCCGAGCGTCGGAGGGCCCTCGCCAAGTTCCTGGCCGACCACGACCGAGATCTCCCTCGGGCGTTGGAACTCGCCCGGAAAGACCACGCCGAGCGTCAGGACGTCTTCGGTTCCGACAACCTCGCCTGGTGCCTCTACAAGAACGGACAGGTCGAGGAGGCCGCCAAGGTGATGGATGATGCCCTCCGCCTGGGCATCAAGGACCCCAACTTCTATTTCCACGCCGGGATGATCCGCAAGAAACTCGGCGACGCCGAGCAGGCCCGGACCTACCTGGGCAAGGCACTGGCCATCAACCCGAAATTCGCGATCCTCCAGGCCGACGAGGCCCGAAAAGCCCTGGAATCACCGGAGGAACCGGCCCGAAAGCCTTGATGGACCCGGCAGGCCCACCGCCCTTCGAATCGACACCTCGACGAAAACCGAGTAAGCTGATTTTGGCTGATTCGACGAGCAAGTTTAGAAGTCGGATGGCCAAATCGATCGAGGGCGGAGGGGCCGTGCGATGAAGGATGCAAAGCAGAAGGTTCCGAAAGTCGATCCGGGCCCTGCACCGGGTTCACCGAAGGTGGCGAAGAAGATTCGCCGCCCGGTGACGTTGTCGCTCTGCCTGCTCAAATCGCTGGCGGACGGCCCTCGCTCCTTTTCAGGTCTCCTGAACGCTTCGAGGAGCCTCCACCAAGATCGAAACGAGGTCCGGCGGGCCCTTCAGGAATTGACCGCCGAAGGGCTAGCCCAAGGCGAGGGCCAGCTGTATCGATTGACGCAGACAGGCCGGAGATGGCTCGGGTTGGCCACGCAGACGAAAAAATCCGGGAACCGGTCGAAGGCGGAATCTCCGAAATTATCGGCCATCGATCCGTCGCTCCTGGACGATATCATGGGCATCGTGGACGAGCCGGAAATCTGGCTCCGAATGCCGAATGTGATCTTCGAGGGGCGGGCCCCGATCGAGTTGCTGGGCACCCCGGAAGAAGCGAGGATCAGAGAACAAATTGATGCAGCTAAGTATGGAATGTTTACGTGAGGTTGTCGGCCTGCGAGCGGTTAGATCTCCGGCCCGTCGATGAAAAGTGGTATCGGGCGATCAGGCCAGAGTATTCGGACGCAGCCCTCGGCTCCTCGCATACATTGAGCCTTCGTTCGCGATTCAGCCAGGGAAATGCGGCCGATCTGCCCTTTGAGATCCTCTACCTTGCCGAAAGTTTGACCGTAGCATTGTATGAGGTCCGCGCGCAGTACGGCCCTCCCGATCGTCCTATTCCCGATCCTGACCAGAGCAAATGGGACCTCCTCGACATTGATGTCAAATTGCAATCAGTCGCCGATTTGACCGATGTTAGGCAACGAAAGCGGCTTGGGATATCCGCCCAGGAATTGACCGGTGATTGGAAACTTGTTCACCCGAACAATGACGCGCCAACTCAGCGACTCGGCGCTGCCCTCTATGCCACGGAAGGGATCGAGGGATTCCTGGCGATCTCGGCCACAATGCCACGCTGCAAGACTCTCGTCATCTTCCCACGAAAGCTCCGCGCGGGAAGCGAACTCAGCTACAAGGATCCCAGGTCGAGAAAGATCCATCGGATCCCGAACCCCGGGCGTTGACAAGGACGAACTCCCTTTCCGGATCAGCGAACCTCCACCCACCCGCCGGGTTCGGGGACGACGGCCCGGGTCGAGGTCTTCTCGTTGACTTGCTCGGCCCAGGCGTGGGCGTCCTGCTGGATCGGCGGGAAGGTGTTGTAGTGGATCGGCAGGACGGCCTTGGGCTGGAGGAGATTCACGGCCCGGATCGCGTCGGCTGGCCCCATCGTGTAATAGTCGCCGATCGGCAGGATGGCCAGGTCGAGGCCCTCCTCGCCGATCAACTTCATGTCGCCGAAGAGGGCGGTATCAGCGGCGTCGTAGATCCGGCTCCCGTCGGCCAGCGTGATCAGGAATCCGCAGGGGTTCCCGCCGTAGCCGCCCCCAGGGAGGGTCGAGCCGTGGAAGGCGACGGTCAGCCTGACGTGGATCGTCGGGGTGACCTGGCAGCCTCCCCCGTGCTGCATCCCGTGGACCTCGGTCAGGCCCTGCTCCTTCAGCCAGTTCCCCAGCTCATAGTTGGCCACCACCGTCGCGCCGGTCCTCCGGGCGATGGCCAGGGTGTCCCCCAGGTGGTCCTCGTGGCCGTGCGAGACCAGGATCACATCAGCCTGGACATCCTCGGGCTTCGCGGCGGCCTTCGGATTGCCATCGAGGAACGGGTCGATCAGGATTCGCTTGCCGTCGCTCTCGATCAGCAGGCACGAATGCCCCAGCCATTGGACGCGGGTAGCCATGATTCACCTTCGCTGATGGGTCTCGGTTGGGCCTCTCGCGTGCCTCTGCCCTGAGTTTCGCCGATTTCGGGGATGTTTCAAGTCGTCTGGGGCGGGGATTCTTGGGCGCGACCTGGAACGAAGGGCACCATGGCTTCGGTCTCGATGGCCGAGTTTGGCTATGTTTTACAAACGTCATTGAATCCCTCGGCGATGTTTCGATAGAATCCGCCTGGGCCTGATTCGTCGAAGAGATGGGCGATCGCGGAGGGACTTCCAGGAATGCGGGTCATTGGAAAGATCTCGGCGTTCACGCGTCGCGTGAGGATGCGGGCCCGCCGACGGTTGGGGGTGGTCTTCGCTCTGGGCGTTCCGGCCCTCATGGCGGCATGCTTCCTGGTCTGGTGGGGCACCCAGCTCTGGGGCCTGCCCGACCTCGGCGATCCGCTCGACCTGGAGGCGTCGGGGACGATCGATATTCCCGCGGATCGCGACGCATTCGTGGAATATCGCCACGCCTCCAGTATGCTCGGCCGCCCCTGGCCGAAGCTGGCCTGGACCAAGACGGGGGAGGCCGATCCCGACGAGGAGTGGTCGCGGGCCGATCCCGCCTGGCGAGGGCATGTCGAGGCCAATCGCGACGCCCTGTCGGCCTGGCTCCGGGGTACAGGAAGGCCCGAGGCGATCTATCACCAGCCCAGGGACATGACGCCCGACACCGAGTTACCGGTGGTCGAGGACATTCAAGGCCTGGCCCGGTTGGCGTCCCTGGAGGGGACGAGGTTGCAGGAGGCCGGGGATCTGGACGGGGCCTGGGCGTGGTATCTCGGAATTCTTCAGTCGAGTCGGCACGTCGGGCGGCACGGGTGCATGATCGAGCGGTCGATCGGGGTCCGGCTTCATGAGCTGGCCTGTCGGCGGCTGTCGACCTGGGCCGCCGACCCTCGGGTCGAGGCCGGGTTGCTCCGCGAGGCCCTCGACGGGGTCATCGCCGCCGACGCTCTGACCCCCCCCGCCTCGGACGGGGTGAAGGTGGAATATCGGCTCTTTCTCCGGGTGCTGGCCGAGCACGGGGACAAGCTCGACCGGTCGCTCGATACCGTCTATTCCGACCCGAACGGCGACCTCTCGGGATACTGGAGGCACTGGGCCGTACCCAACACCGCCCGATCGACCGCCCGGGAACTGGCCCTGCTGCTGAAGCAAGAGCGAGAGCGGAGCCTCCGCGTCGCCCGACTCCTCGCCGCGAACTGGCTGGCCCAGGTGGACAAGCCGTCGCGCCTCCGGGCCCGGATGGCACACCATGATCCCCTGATCTTCGAGTCGGGGCCCGGCGATCCGCCCTCCTCGCGTGCCCTGTCGCCGGAGGCCCTGGCCGGCTGGTATCAATCTTCGTTCATCGCCAGGCGATGGATCGGCGATCGCTCGCGATGGCTGGCTTCCCTGGACGCCGAGCGGGCCCGCCAAGCGAGGCTGGTCGTCCTGCTCGCCTCCGAGCTGCATCGTCGCGAGCGGGGGGAGATGCCCGCATCGCCCGAGGAGCTGGTGGGGCCTTATCTGGAGTCGCTTCCCGAGGGATTCGACGCGCCCGAAGACGCGCCGATCCATTGATCTGGGATAACCCTTCCCCAGTTCACTTGGCGGCACCGGCCAGCGCGGACGGGTCGTCGATCACGAGGTAGTGGCCGTGGTCGGCCGAGACGATCAGGGCCGAGTCGTCCCAGTTGCTGTTCTTCTCGACCCATTCGATGATCGTCCGGACGGCCTCGTCTCCGCTAATCACGGCCCCGATGGCGTTGTCGAGATTGTTGTCGTGCAACGCGAAGTCGACGTCCCCGGCCTCGACGAACAGCGCGAAGGTTTGTCCCGGCTTGCTCGACAGGACCTTGATGGCGGCCTTCGTCAGGTCGACGAGCTTGGGGGTCTCGGCCAGGTCCTCCGGGGAGTATTTCTCGGACTTGCCGGTCGCCCCGGCGACGGGGTCGTACCCGCCGTCGGCGGTCCGGTACGGGAGGTGATTGAACGAGGTCTTGCCGTAGAAGCCGAAGAGGCGATGGTCCCCCTGGGCGGCCCGATCGGCGGCCTGGGCGAGGGCCTCCGGCCCGTTGATCCCGGTCGTGGTCTGGACGACGACGTACTTCCCGCCGTTCTCGACGGCGATGGCGGCCTTATCGGCGTCGGTGATGTGTGCGTTCCCTTCCACGGCGTTCAGTCCCTGCTGCTTGGCCATGTCGCCGGCCTTCCCGCCCTGGCCGAATCCCGCCCCGATGACGACGTCGAGCCCCGGGTGGGCCGGGGCCTTGCCGTCGACCTGGACGATGCTGGTCAGGCCGAGCATGTCGCGGCCGATGTCCTGATAGTCGTCTCGGTGGACGTTGTGAGCATACATGGCGGCGGGCGAGACGTGGTCGAACGGCACGCTGGTGACGGTCCCGACCTTCCAGCCCTGGGCCTGGATCTGCTCGAAGAAGGTCGGGGGGAATTGGCCGTCGTCGGTCACGTTGACCCCGTTGTTGTAGGCCTTGAACCCGGTGGCGAACTCGCCCGCGCTCTGCGACGAGTCGGTATAGGCGTGGAGGACCCCGCCGACCTGCGTTACCCCGTCCTTGTCGGACTTGTTGCCCGACTGGCCCTTGAAATACCCCGGCGCCTTGGGACCGAGCGGCCCGAGGGTCCAGGGGGTCGGCCCGGCGATCGACGCGTCATAGCCCCCACCGAGGCTGTCCTCGGGGATGACGACCGTCTGGGCATCGAAGTCGGCCTTGTTCTTGTCGTGGGTCGGGCTGGTCACGTAGAACCCGAATTGCGCCGAGCCCTCGGCGTCGTAGTCCAGGAAGGTCAGGCCCGATCCCTTCCCTTCGGCGTAAACTTGCCCGGACTTGGCGATGGCCGCGGCCCGTGTGGTGTCCCAGTCCATCCCGTCGAACCAGACGATGAAGAGATGCTTCACGCCCCGGGCCACGGCGTCCTTCTGGACCCGGTAGAGGTCGCTCTGGTCGGCGTACTCGGCCTCGGGGTTGACGGTCCGCTCGGGGAGGAACCCATAGAGGGCCTCGACCTTCTCGGGGTCTCGATAAAGGCTATTGGGCCCGGTGACGGCGCCCAGGTCGAGCTTCCGGCCGAAGGTGTAGACCGGGATCAAGCGGTTGGTATGGCTCGCATGGTTGGTGAAGACGTCGCCGGCCCCTTGCGAGCCGAAGTGATAGGGACGGGCCAGCTTCTCGTTCTTGTTGGCGACCGCGTCGGCCTGCATGGCCTTGATCCGGTCGTCGCCTTCGGCGAGTCGGGCGGTCAGCAGGAGGGCGGCCATCAGGAGGATTCGGCGGCTCGGGCGGGGTCGGACGATCACGGCAGACTCTCCAGGGTCGGCGGGGCGGGGACTCAACCGAGGGGCTTCGGGTGGCTCATGAAAGCGGGATCGGTCGACCGGGGAAACTCTCGATCGACCATTTGGGATTCCGTAGATTGACGGCCCTTCGGGAAGTTTTCGAGGGCAACGTAGCAAATTTCGGGGAAGAATATCAGGACCCGCAACCTGAGGTTTGCTCGGGTGCCTGATGTTTTGTATAACAAACGGCGGACGCGATCGCTTCGGGTGCGACCGTAAAGCGGTCCGAGGTCGGTCGATTCGAGTCCCGAGTCAGAGCGGAGGTGCGGGGTGCATCGAGACGTGTTGGCCATCGTACTGGCGGGAGGTCGGGGCGCCCGATTGGAGCCCCTGACCCGCGACCGGGCCAAGCCGGCGGTCCCTTTCGGCGGGATCTACCGGATCATCGACTTCACGCTCTCCAATTGCATCAACTCCGATCTCCGGAAGATCCTGATCCTCACCCAGTACAAGGCCGTCAGCCTGAACCGGCACATCGACCAGGGGTGGAAGTTCCTCTGCCGAGAGCTCGACGAGTACATCGAGGTGATCCCGCCACAGCAGCGGATCGCCGACCACTGGTATCAGGGGACCGCCGACGCGATCTACCAGAACGTCTACACGATCGAGAAGGCCGCCCCGCGCGACACGCTGATCCTGGCCGGCGACCATATCTACAAGATGAATTATGCGGAAATGATCGCATACCACCGGGCCAAGCGGGCCGAGCTGACCATCGCCTGCTTCCCGATGCCCAAGTCGCAATCGCGCGAGCTGGGGGTCCTCGAGATCGATGCCGAGGGTCGGGTGCTCGACTTCGTCGAGAAATCGGCCGACGCCCCCACGATGCCCGGCCACCCCGACCAGGTCATGGCCTCGATGGGCATTTATGCCTTCCCCACCGACGTCATGTACGAGCAACTCTTCCGCGACGCCGCGAAGAAGGAGGCCAGCCGCCACGACTTCGGCCACGACATCATCCCCGGGATGATCGCCGACTCGAGGGTCTTCGCCTACCCCTTTCGCGACGAGAACCGCAAGGAAGGGGCCTACTGGCGGGACGTCGGCACCCTCGATGCCTACTACCAGACCAGCATGGACCTGATCCAGGTCGACCCGATCCTGAATCTCTACGATCGCGAGTGGCCAATCCACACCTATCAGCCGCCGATGCCCCCGCCCAAGTTCGTCCACTCCGAGGCCGACCGCCGGGGGGCCGCGTACAACTCGATCGTCTGCCAGGGGGCGATCCTCTCCGGGGGCCAGGTCTACGGCAGCATCCTCTCGCCCGGGGTCCGGATCAACAGCTTCGCCCTTGTCGAGGACTCGATCCTCTTCGACGGCGTCGAGATCGGGCGGCACTCCCGGATCCGCCGGGCCATCATCGACAAGGATGTGCGGGTCCCTCCCCACTTCGAGGTCGGCTACAACCGCGAGGCCGACCTCGCCCGGGGGATGTCCATCACCGAGGATGGGATCACCGTCGTCGCCAAGGCCGAGGAACTCGACCGATTCTCGCCCCACGGGGGGTGATCGCCGTTGGCCCGAACCCGCGGTCGCTCCAGCGTGTCCGGGCGCTCGTCGAGCGTTCCCCTATTTGCCGGAGGTTGTCATGGATCGAAGCTGGATCGAGCAGTTCGAGGCCGGGGCGGTCGTGCCGGCCTCGGCCATCCGGGGCCTGAACGACGAGGATCTCGACGCACGGCCGATCGCGGGGACCTGGAGCATCCGCGAGATCGTAGTCCACCTGATGGACAGCGACCTCGTCGGTTCCGAGCGGATGAAGCGGGTGATCGCCATGGACGAGCCCGCCCTGATCGGCTACGACGAGAATGCCTTCGTCCGTTCGCTCGATTACGGGTCGACCGACCTGGGGCTCGCCACCGAGGTCTTCTCGATCAACCGGATTCTGACGGCGAGGATCCTCCGGGGGCTCCCCGATGAGGCATTCGCCCGGATCGGGCACCACTCCGAGCGTGGGGTCGAGTCGCTGGCCGACCTCGTGGAAGGGTACGTCGGCCACCTGGAACACCACATGGTCTTCCTCCGGAAGAAGCGGGAACTCCTCGGCAAGCCGCTGATCGAAAGCCTCTGAGACGGCACGGCGCGTCGACCGGAATCCTCGGCCTTTGCCCGATCTTCACCCGGCCCACATCAAAACTTCAGGATCCCGCCGTACGCTGCTCGTTCCACGAATGCGATCGCGCACGCCGACCACTCCCGATTCGGGTCGTGGGCCGGCGGCGAGGTCATCGGTCCCGACCATCGTCGAGACCCATCGAGGAAAGTTCGAGCCGATCCGGGGAGATTCCGATGAGCTTGCTTCGACCGATCGCGTGCGCCGGGCTGGTCCTGGGGCTGGCCAGCCTCCTGAGCGGGTGCGGGAGCGGATCCTCCGCTTCCGTCCTGGAGCCCTCCGAGGAACAGGTCGCGCTCCGCGAGGTCGGCGAGATGTATCGGGCCTACGGCGAGAAGAACCACAAGCCGCCCCGGAAGGCCAAGGACCTGACCCCCTTCGCCTCGAAGTTTGCTCAAGGGTCGAAGGCCCTGGCCGATCGCGAGTTCAAGGTGCTCTGGGGAGCCGATCTGGTCCCCGGTTCCGAGGCCGTGCTGGCCTTCGAGAAGCACGCCGATGAAGACGGCGGGCTGGTCCTCCTCCAGGATGGCGAGACCATCAAGCAGGTGAGCGTCATGGAATTCCACAACGCTCCCAAGGCCAGCCGGAAGTGATTCACTCCCCGTCCTTTACGGTGATCGTCGAAGGGCGGGGTCATTCCTGGGGCATCGGCAGGTCGATGACGAAGTCGGCCAGCTCGGCCGCGCTCGCGCTGGTGGCGTTCCTGACGTAATAGCCGCTGGAGGCGACCCCCGCGCAAAGGCTTTCCGCCAGGCCCATTCCCAGGATCCGACCGAGGCAGAAGCCGGCGTTGAAGTGGTCGCCCGCCCCGGTGCTGATCCTGGGGTTCGCGATGAACGGACCAAAGAAGAGGGCGGACTCGGTCGAGGTCGCGGCGGCGGCGGCCTTCCTCGGGTGAATCACGACGCAGGATAATCCGAGTGCCTGGCGGATCGATCGGGCGTCCTCCTCGATGATCGCCTCGCGGTCGGCGTGCTCGGGGAGGCCCAGGACCTCGGCCACCTGGGTGGCCTCCTTGAGATTCAGGCCCAGGATCACGTCGACCCGTTCCTGGAACCGGGTGATCGTCCCGAGCGCCTGTTGGAGGTCGCCGCGCGTCCGCTTCTCCGGGTCGGCCAGGTCGACGAAGAGGGTCCGACGCCCTTCGGGGAGCGTGGGGAAGACCTCGACCAGCAATCGATCCCAGATCTCCCCCATCCCGGGGAGCATCGTCCAGTTGAGCATCCCGATCAGCGAGGCCCGGCCCATCAGGTCGGAGAGGCCCGGCCGTCCCACCCGCCCGACCAGGTTCTCCCAGGTCACCTCGGAGAGCGACTGGAGCTTGCAGAGCATCAGCTTGCCGTCGGCGAACTCCAGGGCGTCCGTGTGGCCGGGGTTGGCGATGCTGATCAGCTCGGCCCGACCGGCGAAGTCGCGGAAAACCGGGTCCGGCTCCGGGACCCCGAGGCTCCCGATATAAGTCACGCGAAGCCCGAGCCGGGCCAGGGCGTTGGCCATGATCGGCCCATTCCCGCCGAGCTTCCGCTGCTTGATGACCATCTCATAATTGCTCGACTCGCCCGAGGCCCCCAGAATCTTCCGGGCCATCGCGGCGATGCTGGAGACCGGGTCGTAATGCTCGGCATCGTGCCGGGTGTCGACGACCTCGATGATCTCGTCGACGAACCCGTCGAATCCCAGGACCGCCCGGATCTCGGGGAGTCCCGGAACGGCCAGGCTCAGGGCTTCGGCGGTCGATCGGCAAATCTGCTCGCGAGAAGGAGCCACGGGCATCATCCCCCCTCCGCCCCCTTTGGACGGGCCGGCGCAATTCCCGGCACGAGACCGGGCCACCCCCAGCATACCCGGCCCAGGGTCCGCGCGGTGACTTCTTTCGATGGCCCCGAGGGGCCGCTTGGTTGTTCCCAGAGGGCTGGTCCGTCGAATGTACTTCCCAAGACGCCTAACAGGGTTGCTAAAGTTTTTAATATAAAAATATGTATTATTGTTATATATTTTTAATGGTAGCAACAGGCCGCTTGTAAGGTCTGATTCGCCTTCACCCAAGGCGATTGAGAGCCCATTTGGCGGCAAAGAGGACGAACCAAGGTCCAACCAGGATCAAGCATCCGATCAGAATGGGTCCCAGTGTTAGACTTCGGTGGGCTCTTCGAGCCGCCTGCTCTACCTCCGGCCTGGCCTCTTCCAACCTCGACAGGTCATCGATCGTGAATCGTCGTTGCCTGGGTCCGTGGTACTGATTCTCGGTCGGGGTGCGGTCCGTGACGAGTTGGAAGCGCCTCCCTCCGGTGGCCTCGACGAAGATTTCCGAGAAGTTGATGTCATCCATGTCATAGCGGATCGTGATGCACTCGCCCGAGGCGAGCCGGAATCCCCCGGCCTGTTTGGCAGGGAGGAAAGGGGCAAAGCGACTCTTGACGGGTAAGGCATACCGCGAGCCGTCCTGGCCAACCGTCCCAACGGGGGTCACGACGATCGGCTCGGCCGTCCGATTCTCCACGGCAAAGTCAACGACGAATGCCATGCTGAACGCCATCCCCGCCGGGATGAGGACGGAGATCATGAGGAAGGGGACGTTGATTACCAGAAGGACTCGAAGGAGCCAGGCCCACAATCTTTGAAGACGCATGGCTCGCCCTCGAACGACCCAGTTGAAATCTCTCGCCTATACTTGAATGGCGCTGACGGAGCCGCAACTCCATCGAGCGAAGCCGGTTAAGGCCGAGGCCGGAGGGTTGCCCCCGCACCCCCAGTTCCCGGGGAATTGAGGCCACCCCCGGCCCGCCGGAGGGGCCCGATCCGGCCCCCCGAAGGATTGGCCGATCCTGCCCGTAAAGCCATATTGGGAAATAGGGTTGCGGCTCCGTCAACGCCATTCGCCGATACTCCACACGTGTCAGTAAATAGGCGTTTGGAATCACTCCTTGCCCTCGAACATCGACGCAAACTCCGGGGCCGAAGCGTCCTCCCATGGCCCGCCCAGACGTTGCCTGTACCTCGCCCCGCAGCGATCGCACCGGAAGTAGGCGTGCTCCGCCCCTTCTTCATCTTCCTCGTCGCACCAGCAGACCGCCAGGGCTCGCCGACCGCAGCCGGGGCACCGCTCCTTGTGATGGGGGAGGCGGTTCAGCACGGCCATTGAGCCCCGGTAGATCGAGACGGCCAGGACGACGGACCCGACCAGCACGATGACGACAGCCAGGGTCGAGGCCCCCACCTCGTGGCCGTCCGTCACCCTCTGAAGCCAGGCGAAGAGCCGGTTCATCGCGGGAAACCTCGTGCAGCTACTTAATGTATGTTGGTTCGTTTATGTTTTGCTGATGCCAGATTTCCGCTTCATCCGGATCAGGATCGGGGGATGGGCCGTCCGGTCGGTGCGGAAGGCGGGATCGGTCATGAAGTCTCTCAGCATCCCCTCAACCGGCTGATAACCGTCTGCCCTGACCCGCAACTGGTCCCAGTAGGTGAAGACTCGGTATGGCCGGACGAATGGGTTCCGATTCATGGTGAACCTAGCCTGGCAGGCCGTTCTCGCCGATCCATCTGCCTCGGTCATCACGATCGACGGAGAGCCCATCTCATCAGGCATCTCGACCTTCGCCCCGACGACGGGCCGCCCGTCTCGGTCATCCACGGCGTGGAATACGAGGGGGACCGAAGCATCTCCATGTCGTCCGCAGTTCGTCACCCAAGCAGGCGTCGTGATGAATAAGCCCATCACCGAGGCGACGAAGGCCACGGCGACCATCATCCGCCGCACGGTGAACCGCATTCGGGGTAGCTTCAAGGGCGGTGCCTCTGTCTCGGGTCCCCGCTACTCCAGACGGCCAACTACGAATCGACGTAAGTTCGTATAAATGGAATCGAAAATCGCTGATTCCGGTGGCTTGTCGGCCCGTTACACATTTGACAGGAGAAAAAAGAGACTCCTGGCGACCGTTCCATAAACTTTCGGCCCTATCCTTTCGACTCATGCTATCCCCGAGGAACCGACTTCGCTACTGCTCTGGCGATGGCGTGAGACGCATGCCGGGGGAGTTCCAAAATCGTCCAGTTCCGGGCTCCAGCCTTCGGCCGTTTTGACTTGCCGCAGCAGGCCTCGTCGGCGCTTCCCCTGGCCGCCTTGAATTTCATGTCTCGAATTGCTGGCACGTAACGATGATCAACCGGACGGGCCGATCGACCCGGGCCGGGAACGAAGGTCGATCGGAGCTTCAATTTGGGCTGATCCTTCGATAGGAGGGAGCGGAGATCCGTTGGGGCGGCCTTCGTAGGATGGCAAAACGATCAAAATGTAAAATCGTACGCGTTGCGAGCAAGAACCGTGTTCAAGGCTCCTCGATCCCCCGATCTTCTCGGTATGGGATGATCGGTTTCCCCCGATTCATGCGACCCGAGAACCCGCCTGGACCTCGCTCCTCGAACCACACGTCAACTCATGCTGCGATCCCGAGACACGCCCCTCGACGCGATGGTCAACCCGGGTTTGAGGCTGGGCTGCTCGCAAAAGAACCCATTTGCTCAACGGAACAAAGCCATCTCCCGAGGAGGAACGACCCCACTATCTGTTGCGAAACGAACCCATTTCTAGGGGGGGCGACCGAGGCGGGATATGACGCAAACTCTTGTTGTATCAATGGTTTTTCGGGAAAAACATCTCGAGAGAGGTCCCGATGGTCGGTCTTGTCTCGACGGTTCGAAGCCATTTTGCCTGCGGATCGAAGCCACTGTTGCGCCAGATCGAAGCCATTCTTCGAGATCCGCTCGGCTCGTCGGTCACCAGGACGATCCTCCGGGTCGGGGCGACGATCCGGCTACGCGCATCCAGGGTCTTTTGCTAGAGTCCCGCTCGCGAGGGTGGAGCTTACGGGACGAACGGAAGGAGCCGGTCGTCACATGGCCATGATATCGATCTCTCGGAGGCCGGAAGGCCGGGACACCCTGGGACGTCCGCTGATCCGGCCGATGCCGCGATCGGCGATGTTCTTCCCGCTGGTGGTGCTGGCGGCGGTCCTGCCGGGGCTCTATGCCCTGAACTGGTGGAACCTGACCCCGCCCGGCCCCTGGTGGGGCCTCCGGGGCCTGGCGGTCCTGGACGGCTGGGTCTTCGACCAGTTGCCGGCGGTCGACACGCTCCAGCCGGCGATGGAGGCCCGGGCGTTCCGGTCGGTGGCGTTCCAGCCCCCGCTCTATGCCTGGCTGGAGGCGGTCGGGCTGGCCCTGGGTTCGGATCGGACCCCCTCGGCCATCGTCCTGCCGAGCTACATCGCGGGGGCCCTGGTCGTCCTGCTGGTCTACTGGCATGGGCGGCTCTGGCGAGGTTCGAGCGTGGGCCTGATCGGGGCCTTGCTGACGGCGTTCAACCCGCACCTGCTGAGCCAGATGAAGGAAGCCTCCCCGGCGACCGTCACCCTGGCGGCGACCCTGGCCGCGATGTACTGCTATGGCCGGCACTTCCGGGTGAGCGTGGGGACCTCGCACTGGTCGCTCCGGGGGGGCGGGGCCTGGTGGGTGGTCGGGGGCGGCCTGGCACTGGGCCTGGCGATGCTCTCGATGGGAGGGGTGGGCCTGCTCTGCGTGCCGGTCATCCTGCTCCATCAGGCGTATCTCCGGTCCGAGCTGGGTTCGGTCGAGCGGCTCGATCGCCCCTGGTATGGCTGGTGGAACAACCCGAGCTTGCTGGCCGGCTCGATCTCGCTGGGGCTGGGCCTGCTGATGGCCGCGCCCTGGTACTCGACGATGTGGATGCATCACGGCCGGGAGTTCCTCGGGGCCCTGCTCCACCCGCCCGACCCCCTGGGCTGGGAGCGGCCGACCTTGCTGGCCCGGCTCAACGACCTGGCCCCGTCGACGCTCCCGCTGGCCCTCTTCGGCGTGGCTCGCGCGATCAAGGGGGCGATGGTCTCGGAGCGGGACGACGGGGCGACCATCGGCGGGGTCTTCTGGGTCGTCTGGCTCTCGGTGGCGGCCCTGGCCCCGGCACTCTGGGTCGGCGGGCCTCAGTCGACGATGGGGCTGTTCCTGCTGATCCCGCTGAATCTCCTGGCGGCGAAGGCGATCCGCGACCTGGTGGTCCGCCGGGCCTCGGTCCGTCGGCTGAGCTGGCTGGCCCCGGCGACGGCGGTCTCGGTGGCCTGGTGGCTCAGCGGAGACCTTCGGAGCGCCGTGATCGGCCTGACCCACGGCCATCTCGGCCCACGATCGGCGCTGGGTCTCCACCTGGCGCTCGACCTCCTGGTCGCGGTGATCTGGCTCTCGAAGGGCCTGGATCGGTGGGCGCGTCGCCGGGACCTCCGACAGCGGAGGGTCCTGGCCAGCTTCCTGCTGGTTGTGACGGTGACTGCCCTGGCCGACGGGCTCCGCGAGGTGACTTTCCGGCACCTGGAAACCCGCGAGCTGATGAATCTCCGGTCTGCCGTCCTCCTCCGTCATCGGGCCCACCCGTTCGAGGCAATCACCGTGGTCGGGCCCGACCTCGACCACCCGAGGATCGAAGGGCCCGCGCCGGGAGGCCGACTCCGATTCATCCTCCGGTCCACCTTGCCGGGCGTCCCCGAGGCCGACCTGACCGGGACCGAACAGCTCCTGACCTCCAGCGAGCCCGAAGGTCATCGACTGGTCGTCCTGGTCGGCCCCGAACACCGGCTTTCCTACGCCGTCCAGTCGCAGCTCGGCCTGGAGGCGATCCACCCGAGCCAGGTCGGCCGGACCGGGCTGCTCGACGCGTTCGCCACGACCATGGCCGTCTCGCGAAACGCCGCCATCTCGACCTCGACCCGCACGAAATAACACCACTGGACAAAATCCACCAGGCTCTTGCTTGTGCGCCTGCCGATCGGTACACTCCTGGACGCATCAGGACTGTACGGGCGACAAGGAGGGGTCACCATGTCCATCACCCTCGACGAAATTCGACCTCGGAAGATCCGGGCCAAATCCCCGACGCTCCGCGAGGTCTGCCTGGTCGGGACTCCCTCCCGGCGCTATCGGCACATCGCCCCGGAAGGGGCCCGGCCTCCGGGGCCGGATCGGAAATCGACGGGGCCATCGGAGCGGTGCGCGATCCTCCATCGTGGATCCTGACCGATGGCGACCACCCTGCTCCATCGCGACCCATCCGACCCGGCACGCCGAGCGGTCGAGCTGGCCCAGCGAAGTCGGATGATCCTGGACGTGGCCGCGGCCGACCTGGAGGCCGCCGAGCGGGCCATGGGCCCGGCCCACCCGACGGCCTGGCATTTCCGCCAGTCGCTGGACGAAGCCCGGCGATCGTGGGATCGGCTCCGGGCGCAGTATGGCGGGGCCGCCCTGGAGGCGGCCCTGGGCGAGTTGCCCATCACCGTGCTGACCCTCGGTCGCGAGGACGGCAACCTGCCCCGATTCGTCCTGATCCCGATCGTTGGTCGGACCTATCGGGCCGAGCGAGTCGAAGGGACCGCCCTCGCCCCGATCCAGTGGCGGTTGACTCGCCTGGCCCCACCCCTGGAACACGGGCCCTACTATGCCTGCCGGCTTGTCGATGGCTCGATGCAATGCGACTGCGCCGAGTGGCTCTATCGCGAGGATGCGCCGACCGCCCCCGACCCCTGCAAACACCTGGCGGCCCTGGCGGCCCTGGGTTGGATCTGACGGGTCGAGGCTTGACCGACCCGCTCGGTTGGCCGATGCTCGATCGATCGGATCGCCCGCGACGGAGCGGGCGCCGACCCATCGGAGCCCTCGCTCATGGACCGACAACCGGTCGAATCTCGCCTGATCCGCTCGGTCGGCTACGAGCCGGCGGACAGCATCCTCGAAGTCGAGCTGTTGCCCGAGCCCGCTCGGATCTACCGATACTTCGATGTGCCGTATTCCATCTTCGAAGAATTGATGTCGAGCGATTCCAAGGGGGCCTACTTCAACGAGCAAATTCGCGACATGTATGCCTATGAAGAGGACAGCCCGCCGGTGTCGTGAGCATGGACCGAATGGGTCCTGGCGTCACCAGATCCGCGAAGTCAGGTCGTTTTCTCGAAACAATATTAGCTTGTGCGGCAAATTGCATGTTAGTTTGATTGCGGTCCGGGTGATCTTCTTTCATGAACCTGCGTGTCGAACCGAGGGGTTGAGATTGATGACGATCCGAAAGCAATTCGCCGTTGTCACCCTGAGTGCGCTGGCCGTCGCCATGATGGGCGGATTGCCCCTCGTCGCCCAGGAGCCGGCCAACCCGAAGGCCGAGTCCGTGCCGAAGAAGAAGCAGGATCGGGCCCGACGGGTCCCGGATTATTTCGGGCAGATCGGTCTCACCGAGCAGCAACGCGGCGACATCTACTCGATCCTCGGCAAGCGGTACGAGGCGATCGAGGCCCTGGAGAAGAAGATCGCCGACGAGAAGGCCGGCATGATCACCGAGTGCGAGGGGGTCTTGACCGACGTCCAGAAGAAGCTGCTGGATAACCTCAGGAAGGCCGCCGCTCAACCCGCCGCCAAGGTCGAGCCCAAACCGGCCGCCGCCAAGACCGCGAACTGACGACCTCGGCCTCCCGCCGTTGGGCTGGGAATCTCCGGCTCATTGGGAGAGAATCGAGGGTGTTGTCCGGCGCCTCTTCCGCCGGAGTCCTCACCCTTCGCGAGCCAGGTATGCCGATCGACTGGTCCATCGCCTTCGAGGCCGCCCTAACCTACAGCACGTTCCTCGACCAATACGCCACGCCCGCCCAGAGATCGAGATGGGACGCGATGCATGAGCGGGTGGCCCTGGATCTCGGCCAGGTCGCCTTGCTGGGCGGATTCGTCCGCCGGATGCCGGTGCTGGTCCTGGCCGGTACCTGGTGCGGCGACTGCGTGAACCAGTGCCCGATCTTCCGCCGCTTCGCCGAGCAATCTCCGGCGATCGACCTTCGGTTCCTCGACCGTGACGCCCGGCCCGAAGTCTCGGATGCCCTGTCGATCAACGGCGGCCATCGAGTGCCCGTGGCCCTGTTCCTCAGCGAGGACTTCCAGGAGGTCGCCCGCTATGGCGAGCGGACCCTCTCCACCTATCGGAGACTGGCCGCCGATCAACTCGGCCCGGCCTGCCCGACCGGGCTGGTCCCGCCCACCGATGACGCGACCCGGCTGGCCGCCTCCGAGTGGCTCGGCGAGTTCGAGCGGGCCCAGCTCATCCTTCGTCTTTCCCCCCGACTCCGGGCCAGGCATGACGACTGAATCGGAGTTATCGGCTCAGACCCGATAGAGCCGCCCCTGGACGATCGGCTCGATCAGGCTGGTCCCGGCGTCGAAGCCGTCCGGGAGGTGGGTCAGCCTCATCTTCGACCGGAGGGCTTCGGGCAACTCGGCCAGTCGGGCATAGGGGGTGTGGACGGGCGACTGGTCCAGGGTCGTCGCTTCGTGGACGATCAGGTCGGCCGGGGCCAGCCATTCGATCAGCGACGGGTCGTGGGCGGTATCGGCGCTGAAGGCGAAGGTCCGGCCGGCGGCCCGGATCCGGAAGGCGCTCGTCGGGATCGAGTGGATGGTCGGGCGGCACTCGATCGAGAACGGGCCGAACTCGACGGGCCGGGAGGCATCCAGCGAGATCATATCAACGTATTCTTCGAGCCGCTTTCGTTTCGAGACCCCATTGGGCGTGAGCCGCATCCGACCCATCCCGGCCGAGAGCAGGCCGTCCCAGAGCCTGGCGGAGACATCGGGGTGGGCCAGCCAGGTGGCCCGCTGCTTGAGGCCGAAGTGGGTGTAGTAGGCGAAATCTTCCAGGCCCGAGGCGTGGTCGGCGTGGAGGTGCGTGATCGCCACGCCGACGATCCGGTCGAGGTCCAGCGCCTCGCCGAGCGCCGAGAGGGTTGCCTCATGCCACATCTTCCGGACCGGGTGCGGGCAGTCGATCAGGAGCCAGGCATCGTCCACGCCCAGCGCATAGCAGGTCGTGTAGCGGAGGGCGGAGAAGGCATCGCCCACGCCCAGCGGGATCAGTCGGACGTCGGGCATCGGCGCCTCGCTCGGGGGGTCAACGGGTGGCCCTCCGCGAATCGGATCGCGGATCTCTCGGCCGATTGAGCATACTTCTTCTCGACGATCGCCGATAGCGGACTCGTCACCACTCCGGGCAGTACGTCAAGCCGCCTTGCGGGAAGACCCGGCATCGGGGTCGATCGATCCCGGGGAGCGCCTCGCGGGCCGCCTCCCAGAGCCGTGCCTGGTCGGCGAACAGGCGGATCGGGCCCAGTCGGGGGCCGATCCGATCGAACAGGGGCGGGGCATAGACCAGGACGGTCCGATCGACGACCAACTCGCGGGCCCATCGGATCATGAACTCGCTGGGGGCATGCAGGGCCGACATCACCCGATCGGCGGCGGCCAGGCCCCGGCGGATCACCCAGCCCCCCGCGGCGCCCGAGGCGGCGATCCCGCGCATCGCGGGCATGGGGAAGGATCGGTCGATCTCGGCCGGATCGGTCCGGAAGAACCCGATCAGGACCCCGCCCGGTCGGCTGGCGGCCCGATGCTGGAGCAAGACCTTGAAGCTCATCATCGGGTCGCCCGGCCAGGGCGAGTTGCCGGCGACCACCACGTCGACCAGTCGGGGGTCGACCTCCCCGGCCCGGAATCGCCGACGGGCCTCGAAAGCCAGGCGATCCTGGACCGGGTCGGGATGCCCCGAGGCGACGTGCAGGACCGTCCCCGGCGGTCCCATGAGGTGACTGATCGAGACGCATGGGCCAAGCCTGGCCGCCGCCGATCGGATCGCGCGGCGCATCGGGTTCTCGGACGCATCCGATCCCAGGAGCTTCCCGGCCGCGTCCCCCCCCAGCCCCATCCGGTGGATCGCCCCCAGGGTCGAGCGGTGGCTGGTCCCCGGGAAGATTAGTTTGTAGCCCCCGCCGAACCCCGCCTGGAGGTGCGGCAAGACCGAGCCGATCAGGATCCGCAATCCCGCCCGCGCCACCGTGCGGAAGACCCGGACCGGGATCCCCTCGTCGGTCGTCCCCAGGTCGTCGTACTCCGAGAGTTCGTCGACCGGAGGGCTGAAGCAGCGATGAGCGTCCACGACGCCATCGCCGACTCTTTGACGCATCGAGGCGGCGTCCACGGCGTGATGTCGGCCGACTCCGACGCTGATCGAGATGTCGCCCGGGCGAATGCCGGCGTCCCGCAAGCGTCCCAGGACGATCGGCAGTGCTTCGCGGATCGGGGTCCATCGGGAAGGGTCGTCGACCACGATCGCCACGGTCGAGCCCGCCGCCGACGCGATCCCCTGGCCCCCCTCCGGCTCATCGAGCGCCCGGCTCAGGGCCGTCGGGTAGTCGTCCAGGGCCCCCGAGAGGTCCGGCCAGGAGACGTCGGCCAGATCCCAGGTCCGGGGAATCTCCAGGGGGAGCGGCGGTCCCTCGCCCCAGGGGAGGGCAATCGACGGGCTGGGCTCGGTGGAAGGCCGGTTCATCGGAGGGGCACTCTCGGTCGAATCCGTTCGAGTCGAGGCCGACGCCCCGACCTTGGCCAGGACGCTCAGGCTACCCGAAGCCCGGACGATCGCCAAGGGAGCGTATGGACTCCCTGCGATCCCGCGAAGCATTGGCAGTGGATGACCCGCCGGTCTATCATGAGTCTCCCAATGTGTTTTATGATCAGTCGGGGCCATGGGAGAGAGCGGATGGGTTCCGGGCATCGAGATCAGCCCGAACGGGATGCGGACTGGATCCGGTCGGAGCGTCGATCCTTCTGGATCGCGCTGGTAATAGCCCTGGGTCCGATCCCGGTGGCATTGCTGATCTCGTGGGTATTTGGGGCTCCCCCCTGGCGTCCCTATCCCGAACCGGAAACCGAACAGCCCTGGCACGCTCGCGAGCATCCCGGCAAGACGGGGCACGATTCCGGGCCTCCGGGCCATCCCTGAGCCGGGAGGCTCGATGCGATTCCGGGCCCGGATCGGGACAATCATGGTCGGGATCGCGGCGATCGCCCTGGGGCTGGCCGGATTCCTGGAATGGCGTCGAGGGGGCCCGCCAGCTCCCCCGATGGGCGTCCGGATCGCGCGGGCGGTCCTCGCCGAGCGGTCGGCCCGGTCGTCCTCGAGACCTTCACGTTTCAACTCGGTCTCGCTCGCGAGTTTCGCCGTCGCGGCCCTCGTCGCGTCGAAGATGGTCCGTGCGATCTCGACTCATCGGCGGAATCGCTAAGGGTCGACCGCCGGATCTGCCGATGATAAGGGTGTTAGAAGGATCTGCGGCCCGGCCAGGGAAGGTTGGGCGAGGGTCTGCCTCACGTCGTGACCCAGGGAAGGGACTCGACGCAGGCCCGGGGGCAGGGATCGCCCCGATCATGGATCAAAGCGGCGTCCGACTCGCCCGTCCGCCGATCGAATTCATTCGATCGACCGGATCGGGATCGAGGATCAGGATGACGTGATCGGCCGCGCGGTCGGCAGCCAACCTCGTTCGGCGGGGGGAAGTTCGCCGACTGTCGCGGCCCATCCCATTTCGAAGTCGGCCCCGGTCAGCGGGCGCCGAGGCCGATCAGCAGGTGCTTGTTGTCCGGCAACATCTTGTCGAAGAAGTTGAATTGATCCGGCGGGGTCGCCACGATCGTCTGGAACTGCGGGCTCTCTTCGAAGGAGAGCTCATAGCGAAGCTGGACCTTGCCGTTGGGGTCGAGCGGGCTCATCAGGGTCGTCGAGGCGACGAAGCCGTCGCCCATGTCGCAGACCACCGACTCGCCGGGGATGACCCGTTCGCTCCGGACCTTGACCAGCTTGAAGCCGTGGCCGGGCAGGACCCGTCGGAGCTGGGCCCGGACCACGGGGCTGATCTTGGGGTCCACCGTCGTGCTCCCGGGGGTGGCCACCACGCCGAACATGACGACCTGGCGGGCGGGGGGGCCTTGCCCGAGCGCCAGGGTCGGGACGCACCAGAGTGCCGCGGCGAGGATCGCGGCGGCACTCAGGCGGCTCGGGGCGTGTGCTCGGCTGCGACTCATTGCGAGGCCATGCTTTCGAGGGCGTTGAAGGCGTCCTGCGGCGTGGAGTCGGCCATCAATGACCCGGCAAAAAGCTCCGAGTCGTCGAGATACTCGAACTGGGGACCTTCCTGCTCGTAGAGCCGGACGATCATGGTCTGGTCGACGTAGGAAGTGATCCGGGATGGAGGCGTGGTCACGGCCGGGGGCGGGACGGGCTTCTCACCCTGGGCTAGATCCACCACCGGGGCGGGCCCCGGCCGGAAGAGGATCGTGGCCGCGATCAGGAGGACGGCCGCCTGGGCCAGGTAGAGGGCGGCCACGCCCCATCGGCCCCGACGCGCGGGGGCTGCGAAGGGGATCACCGCCGGCTTCGGGGCGTCGAGGGAGGCCGAGGCCCGGGCCCAGAGCGCATCGAGGTCGCTGCTCGATGGCTCGGGTAGGCGGGTCGCCTCCCAGATCCGGTCGAGCCGGACCGAGCTATTCGACCGCTCGGCACATCGGTGGCAGGAGGACAGATGATCGGCCATCGCCTCCGACGGCAAAGTTCCCGTCGGGGTCGCCAGCTCTCGGATCAGGTCTTCACAACGCATGGTTCACATTCTCCCGGACGGGGGCCGGATGACTCGTCCAGATTCTCAGAGTCCGTCGACCCCGTCCAGATACGACTGAAGCTTGGTCCGGGCGTAATAGATCCGGCTCATCACCGTGCCGATCGGTATATCCTGGATCTGGGCAATTTCTTCATAGCTCAAACCGGCCTCGGCGAACAGGACGAACGTCTGACGCTGCTTCGGGTTGACTCGTTCCAGGGCCGCATCGAGGATCTTCCGGAGGTCATGCTGACGGAGGCTCAGGGTCGGGTCGTTCTCGGTGGCGGGCTCATAGGCGTTGCCGTTTTCGCCATCCGGGGTCCCCAGGCTGACCGTCGGTCGCCGCTTCCGCTTCCGACCCGCGTCGAAGGCGGCATTGGTCACGATCCGCAGGAGCCAGGTCCGGAATCCGCTCCGGCCGTCGAAATCCTCCAGATGGGAAAGAGCCTTGATCATGCACTCCTGGGTCGCATCCTGGGCATCCTGGTCATGGCCGAGCAGGCGATAGGCCACGCGATGGGCCACGCTCCAATGCCGCCGGAATAGCTCCTCGAGGGCGGAGCGATCCCCCCGGCGGGCCTGATCGACCAGGATTTCGTCCGACGCCGGAGCGTCGATGGAAGCCTCGGGCATGCGGTCACCTGGAATGTTGACGACTGCACCCCCGATCTTATTCGATTCTCGAACCGATCGGGAGCCGGGTTCCGAGGGGAGTCGGACCCGGGGCGTCCGATGGTCAGTTCCCGGCCACATGCCTGCCGAGGAAATCGCGGATCAGCCCGGCGATCTCGTCGCCGTTGGTCTCCAGGGCGAAGTGTCCTGCGTCGATCAGGTGATACTCCAGGGTCTTGAAGTCACGCTTGTAGGGTTCGGCGCCGGCGGGCGGGAAAATCTGGTCGTTCTTCCCCCAGGCGATCAGGACCGGCGGCTGGTGATCGCGGAAGTAAGCCTGCCACTTCGGGTAGAGTGGGGGGTTGCTGCCGTAGCTGAGGAAGAGGTCGAGCTGGATCTCGTCGTTCCCCTTGCGGTCGAGCAGGAACTGGTCGTGGGCCGCCCCGTCGGGGCTGACGAGTTCGGGATTCTTCGCCCCGGTCGTGTACTGCCATTTGGTCGCCTCATAGGTCACCAGCCCTCGGATGGCGTCGCGCTTCTCCTTGCTGTTCGGCTCCTTCCAGTACGCCTTGATCGGCTTCCAGAAGTCGTTGTCGAGACCCTCATCGTAGGCGTTGCCGTTCTGGACCACGATGGCCGTGACCCGCTCGGGGTGAGCGACCGCCAGGCGATAGCCGACCGGGGCCCCGTAGTCCTGGACGTAGAGCGCGTATTTCGTCAGCCCGAGCTTCTCGGTGAACTCGTCGATCACCCCGGCCAGGTTGTCGAACGTGTAGGCGAACTTGTCATGAGTCGGCATCGAGCTGTGGCCGTACCCGGGGTAGTCGGGCGCGACGACGTGGTACTTGTCGCCCAGCGCGGGGATCAGGTTGCGGAACATCTGCGAGCTGGTCGGGAAGCCGTGGAGCAGTAGGATCGTCGGGGCGTCCTTCGGCCCGGCCTCCCGGTAGAAGATGTCCAGGTCGCCGACCTTCACGGTCTTGTGGAGCACTGCCACGCTCTGCTGGGCCGAGGCGCGGTCGGCCAGGCCGAGGGTGATCGCGGCGGTCGCGAGGAGCGGGAAGCCCAGGTGGGACAGCGTCGAGCGAGTCATGATCGAGTCTCCTTCTTCCGCGGGATTGGGTTAGGTCGTGAGGGATTCGTCCGTGGGATGATGGCCTCAGGCCACGCCCCGCGACTTCAGGGATTTCCGGGCCGAGTCCGCCATGGTCACCAGGGCCGCGCCCATCATGATGGCGTCCTTGACCACCAGGCGGCCGGCTCCCGAGAGGAGCGGGAAGCCGTGCTCGGGGCTGCCCAGCGGAGGGACCCAGCACTCGGGCGTCGTGGCCAGGAAGGAGAGGGTGACCAGCGACATCACGAAGACCAGGAAGCTACCGAGCGCCGCCAGCCGTGGCAACCAGGGATGCAGGGCGATCATCACCCCGTAAGCCACGATCACCGAGCCGAGGGCGTGGGCGAATCGATAAGTGCCGTTCGCCTGGTGCCACTCCCGGTTCGCGGGCTTCAATTCCCCTTCGCGATTCATGTGTTGCTTGTACTCGCCGGCGGGTTGCTGGTAGGCGAAGCTCATCAGGGGGCTGTTGGCCACGAAGGGGACGATCCCATCGGCCTCGTAGCGGAAGGCCTTGAGGCTGCCGATCCAGACCAGGACCACGACCAGCCCGATCCGAGTCACCACGATGCCGGCACGATCGAGCCGCGCGGCCAACTTGAGCAGATCGTCGATCCTGTTCATCAGAGCATCCTCCGTCTTCGGGGAAAGATCAGGTGTTGAGACGCCGGGCGTCGCCCCGGGGTCGATGTCGGTTGTGGGGTCAGTTCGCCGGGGCGGGCTCGGGCCTCAGCGCCGGGGCCTTCGGGAAATCGATGTCGGTCGCGGCCATCCGGTTGAAGTAGTTGGTGAAGATGTGGAGGGCGACGTTCGCGACGACTTCGGCAATCGCCCCTTCGTCGAACCCGGCCTCGCGGACGTCCCGAAGGTCGCCGTCGCCGACCGCCCCCCGCGACTCCAGGACCTTCAGGGCGAACCGGATCAGGGCGTCGGTCCTGGGGTCCACCGAGGTCCCGAGGCGGCTGTCGCTGATCTGCTCGGCGGTCAGGCCGACCATCCGGCCGACGGTCGAGTGGGCGGCCAGGCAATAGTCGCAGTCGTTCGCCTGGGCCACCGCGAGGGCGATCTGCTCGCGAGCCCGGGCCGGCAGGGTCCCCTTGCCGAGCACCCCGCTGAGCTGGAGGTAGCCGTCGAGGACAACCGGGGCATTGGCCATCGCCCGGGTCATGTTCGGGACGAGCCCGAGCTTCCCCTTCACCTCGTCCAGAAGTTCCTTGGCCCGGCCGGTCGCGGACTCGGGCGAAATCTGAGTGATGCGTGCCATGATCGGGATCCCCTCGTCATCGGTGGTTGGTTTCGGCCTCGCGTTTCGAGGCGAGCGGATCGGGAGTAACTCATACCTCGTGCCATGACAGTTTGGAATTTTTAAGTGTTTTTTGGGTATTGGTTTGCGGAAATTAGTGGTTGGCCTGGCTGTTAACGGGATTTCGTGAATCTACGAGATTTCGTAGGGTGATTCCGAAATCTCGTCAGGGTGGCTTCATGACATGGACCTCGGCGGATTCGCTGGTCTCCGATCCGAAGCGGCTGCTCCTGGACATGGCCCGGGAGCATGGGTTGCCGGAACTTCTGCGGTTGGTGGTCGCCCGGCTGGGCGAGTCGCCTCGGGTCGCCCTGGCCCGGATCTGGCTGGTGCAGCCGACCGGCGATTGTTCCGGGTGTCCCTCCGAGGCGGATTGCCGGGGCCGGTCGAGCTGCCTCGAACTGGTCGCCAGTCATGGCCGTTCGGTCGTCGACCCGAGGGTCGAGTGGACTCGGCTGGATGGGGCGTTCCGCCGGTTCCCGATCGGGGTCCGCAAGGTGGGGCGGATCGCGGCGACGGGCCAGCCGGTCGAGGCCTTCGACATGACGCCCGACCCGCCGGACTGGGCGGCGGACCCGGCCTGGATGCGTGCCGAGGGGATCGCGGGGTTCGGCGGGCAGCCGCTGGTCCACCGGGGGGAGGTCCTGGGTGTCCTGGGGGTGTTCGCTCGGGGGACGGTCGGGCCGGAGTGCATGGATTGGCTCCGGACGATCGCCGACCACGCCGCCGCGGCGATCGCCACCGCCCGGGCGTTCGAGCGGATCGAGGAGCTGAAGGCGAAGCTTGAGCTGGAGAACGAGTATCTGCGCGAGGAGGTGACTCGGGCCGGCTCTTTCGGCGAGCTGGTCGGCCAGGGGCCGGCCCTGGAGGCGCTGGCCCGGCAGATCGACCTGGTGGCCCCGACCGACGCGGCGGTCCTGGTCCTGGGCGAGAGCGGCACGGGCAAGGAGCTGGTCGCTCGGGAGCTGCACCGTCGGAGCAAACGAGCGGGCCGACCGCTGATCAAGGTGAACTGCGCGGCGGTCCCTCGCGAGCTGTACGAGAGCGAGTTCTTCGGGCACGCCCGGGGGTCGTTCACCGGGGCCTTGCGCGACCGCGCCGGGCGGTTCGAACTGGCCGACGGCGGGACCCTGTTCCTCGACGAGGTGGGCGAGATCCCCCTGGAACTCCAGGCGAAGCTGCTCCGCGTGCTCCAGGAAGGGGAACTCGAACGGGTCGGCGAGGAGCGGACCCGGAAGGTCGACGTCCGGCTCGTCGCGGCCACCAATCGCGACCTCCGGGCGGAGGCCGAGGCCGGGCGGTTCCGGCAGGACCTGTACTATCGCCTGAGCGTGTTCCCGGTCGAGCTTCCGCCGCTCCGCAAGCGAGCGGAAGACATCCCGCTGCTGGCCGAACATTTCCTGACCCTGGCCTCCCGCAAGCTCGGCAGGCCCAGGCCGAGGCTCACGCTGTCGAGCGTCCAGCAGCTCCAGGGTTATCACTGGCCGGGGAACGTCCGGGAACTTCAGCACGTGATCGAACGGGCGGTCATCACCGCCGACGGCCCTCGCCTGGCGATCGAACTGCCGGGTGGCCGGGCCGAGCCGGTGGCCTTGCCCCTCCCGGCCGGCCCGGATCGGGTCCTGACCGACGCCGAGGTCCGCCGGCTGGAGGCGGACAATATCCGAGAGGCCCTCCGGCGAACGTCCGGCAAGGTCTCGGGCACGGGGGGGGCCGCCGAGATCCTGGGGCTCAAGCCGACCACCCTCGCGTCCCGGATCAAGGCCCTGGGGATCTGACCCGGGCGATCCGTTTGATGGCTCGCACGGGGTCGACGACTTGTTTTTTAAGCCGTTGGGGCCGTCGTTGGGCGTCTCGATCTTGTGTCTACCTTTCTCGATAAGCGAGCTTTGTGATTTTGTCGATTTTGCCTCAAGTTTCCCTCGACCTGGCCTTGACCCCCGGTCGGGTCTTTCGCATGATGCCGCCCGTTCGCGACGGGTCATCGGCCGGTCGCGGGCCCCACCTCGGACGCGCACTCCCCGACGATTCCCGACCAGAATGATCCCCGCCGGGTCACGCCGCCCGACCCCTCGGTCGAGGGGCGGCCCGATCGACCGACCACGGATGGACCGGCGACGGGGGATGGAGCGGGCTTGCCTTGGGCCTGCCTGATTTACGAGGAGTTTCGCCGTGTTGAGACGCTTCAATGGTTCATTGATCCTGATGACGGCCGCCCTGGCGATCGCCGGACCGGCCCATGGCGCGAGCATCGTGACCGAAGGCGGCACCAAGTACGCTTACTACGAGCTGGTCAACACCCGGCCGACCCCCGTGAGCGACCTGGTCCTGGCCGGCGTCGTCCCTCCTACCGCCGTCGTCCCGGCCGATCCGACCCTCGGCCCCTTGACCATCGTCCGGGGTTCTTCCGGCTTCGACGCGAACAACCTCTCGGTCATCACCAGCCCTCCGGGCTCGGACCCGGCGGGCATCGGATTCGACTTCACCAATCCCTCCAACCCGCTGGCGGCCGGGGGCGTCCTGAACTTCAAGGTCAGCCTCGACCCGAACTACAACCTGACGAGCACCCCCGCGTTGACCCTCCAGCCGCCCGACGCCGACCTCGTCCTGTTCTCGTACACGCCGGTCTCGCCCAACGCCGGGCCGGGTGCCGATCCCGCCCCGAACACGCCCGAGCCGGCCTCGCTGGCCCTCTGGTCGGCCCTGGCGGGGGTGGCCCTGTTCCGGGTCCGGGCGTACCGGAAGGCCCGGGCGCTCGCCCCGGCCTGAGCCGCCCATCGGGCAAGGCACCGCCCCATGCCCGGGGAATTTCTCCCCCTTGGCATCGCGTTGTGACTCGGGCATGATGGATCGCGATGGCCGCCGTCCCCTCGATTCGAGGCCGGGCGGCCACCCTGCGGTCGGCCCCGGCCGACGAGGCCCCGGCCCGAATCCCCCGATGGACCCGCAACCCGTGGAAATCCTGATCTCCGAGGAACAGATCCACGAGCGAATCCACCAGCTCGGCAAGCAGATCGAGGCCGACTACCAGGGTCAGCCCTTGACGATCGTGGCCATCCTGACCGGCAGCCTGATCGTCCTGGCCGACCTGATCCGCGAGATCCAGATTCCCCTTCGCGTGGCGCTCTTGCAGGCCAGCAGCTACAAGGGGGCCACCACCTCGGCGGGGGCCCTGATCATCAACGAGTCGTTCGCCCCCGATGTCGCGGGCCGCGACGTCCTGCTGCTCGACGACATCCTCGACACCGGCCACACCCTCTCCACCCTGGTCCACCGGATGTCCGACCGGGGGGCGCTCCGGGTCCGGACCGCCGTGCTCCTCCGCAAGATCGGCCGCCAGGAAGTCGCGATCGAGCCCGACTATTGCGGGTTCACCATCCCCGACCGCTTCGTGGTCGGATACGGGCTGGACTACGACGACGAGTTCCGCCATCTGCCCCACGTCGCCGTCCTGCCCGACCCCACGACCTCGAACGGCTGAGGGACTAGGCCCCGAGCCCCACCGGATCGCCCGATGAAGATCGCCCTGGTCACCCGGCGCTATCCTCCCCTGATCGGCGGGGCCGAGCGGGTCCTGAGCTACCTGGCCCCGGCCCTGGCGAGCGAGGGGGCCGAGGTCGTGGTGCTGACCGCCAGGTCGGGGGGCCTGGCCCCTTCGGAGGTCGTCTCCCACGGGTGCCGGGTCGAGCGGCTGGCCACCTCGAAGGCCCGGTTTGTCGGGACGTTCCTCTACATGCGGGAACTCTCGCGCTGGTTCGCCCGGAATCGGGTGGACCTGGCTTATGTGTCGATGCTCAAGCATGATGCCTACGCGGTCCTGGGCGAGGGGCTCCGGAGGGGGTTCCCGGTGGTCCTCCGGCCCGAGGGGGCGGGGGCGACGGGCGACCTCGCCTGGCAATCCTGGGGGCGGTTCGGCCGGACCATCGGTCGACGCTGCCGTCAGGCCGACGCGGTGGTCGCGATCTCCTCCGCCGTCCGGGGGGAGCTGATCGGGGCGGGGTACGCACCGTCGAAGGTCGTCGACCTGCCCAACGGCGTCCCGATCCCCGACCGAGGCTGGGAGCCCGGCACCGACCCCACCTCGCTCCGCGCCGCCTATGTCGGGAGGCTGGCCCCCGAGAAGGGGCTCGACGCCCTGGTCGACGCCTGGCCGATCGTCCGGGCGGGCCATCCCGAGGCCCGACTCACCCTGGTCGGCGAAGGTCCCGAGCGTCCCGGCCTCGAAGCCCGGATCGCTCGGCTGGGGCTGATGGGGTCGGTCGAACTGGCGGGTGCGGTCGCCGACCCTTCGGAAATCCTCCGGTCGTCCGACCTGTTCGTGCTCCCCTCGCGCGAGGAGGGGATGAGCATCGCCCTCCTGGAGGCGATGGTCCTGGGAATCCCGAGCGTCGCCTCGGCGATCCCGGGCAATCTCGCCCTGATGACCGACCGAGAGCATGGCCGACTCGCCCCCCCCGACGACCCCGCTGCCCTGGCCCGGATGATCCTCGAACACCGGGCCGACCCCGATGCCTTGCGGATGGCCATTGCGGCCCGACGGCGGGTCTCCGAACATTACTCGATCTCCGCCGTGGCTCGTCGGCACCTGGAACTGTTCCGAGAGCTGATCGACCGATCCCCCCACTCATCGAGCCCTTGACCATGCCAAGAGCAAAGCTGGACGGGCCGACGACCTTGAGGAAACCGCCGGGATTCTGGAAGACATTCGCCTGGATGATCGGCATGTCGGCTTGCCTGGCGTTCCTCACGGTGGGAGATGAGGGCCTCGATCGAGTGGGTATGGTCTTCCTCGAAATCATCCTGATCCAGATCGGTGTCGTTGCGGTGTTTCTTTACGGGATCGCTCCGCTCAAGATGCGGAAAACATACTGGATGTCGCCGACCCCGGAGATCCGCCCGGTCGAGCCCGATTCGGCGGAGCTTCCCCCCACGGTCGCCGAGGGCTCTCGATCCGGGTCGGAGGCCCTTTCGAGGCTGGGGTTCGTCGATCATGGGCTCTTCTTCCTCGCGGATTCGAACCCCAATGTCACGACTTATGTAAGCCTCTTCGGCCACCAGGACTCGGGGACGGAAGCGAAGCGGCTGGACATGATCCTCCCGGCGGGGGCTCCGATCGAGACCACCACGCACTTCTGGACGAAGTTCGCCGACGGGACCCAGGTGATCACCCACAACAACGTCCGACCCTCGCTGATGCCGGTCCCGCCGAAGCGCCGAGGGTTCCCGTTCCCGGACGTGCAGGACCCGGCACGACTCCTGGCCCTTCATCGACGGGCGATCGCGGAGGTGGGCGAATTCTCGGCCCGTTCTCCCATCATTCAGGAGGATCCCGCCCCCTGGATCTTGCGAACGATGGCCGAGGAGCAGGAGCAACTGGTCAAGGCCGGCTATTTTTCCTTCGACGAGGAAGCGGGGGTCTATCGCCCGACTTATCGAGGGGCGTTCGTGATGACATGGAAGTACCTCTGGCCCTGGGGACCGATCCGGAAGCGAATCCGATTGCTCCGATCCCGTCGGCTGCTCCGGACCTGGGAGGGGTCGGCCCACTGAGGGCTGTCTGGTCGTCGGTCGGCGGATGGGGTAATCTTCCGGCCTCGCGAATATCCGAAGCCCCGATGGTCTCCCCCCGTGCTGAACGTCCTCCAACTGATCCCCACCCTCGACCGTTCGGGGGCCGAGAAGCAGATGGTCCTGCTGGCCGAGGGGCTCCCGCGCGACCGGTTCCGGTCCGAGGTCGCGGCCCTGACCCGGCTCGGCCCCTTGAAGGCCGAGCTGGACGAGGCGGGTATCCCGGTCACGTCGATCGGCAAGCGGCACAAGGTCGACCCGCTGGCCCTCCGTCGGCTGACCCGGTTCCTCCGCGAGAAGCGGTTCGACGTGATCCAGACCTGGATCTACGCGGCCGACACCTACGGGCGGGTCGCCGCCCATCAGGCCAGGGTGCCGGTGGTCGTGACCTCGGAGATGGCCGTCGACCTCTGGAAGGGACGATCCGAGCTGGCGGTCGACCGATTCCTGAGCCGGTGGACCGACCGGGTGGTGGGGAACTCGAACGCGGTGGTCGAGTTTTATCGGAAGGTGGGCATCCCGCCCGAGAAGCTGGCCATGATCCCCTCGGGGATCGCCGACGAGGAGCCGCCCGAGGTCGACCCCGCCGCCGTCCGGACCGAGCTGGGCCTGCCGGCCGATGCCCCCCTGGTCCTGTTCGCGGGTCGGCTGGCCGAGCAGAAGGGGGTGGACACCCTCCTCTCGAGCCTCGACCTCCTCCAGCACGTCCGGCCCGACCTCCGGACCCTGATCGTCGGCGAGGGGCCGCTCCGGTCCCGGCTGGAGGGGCTGGCCCGGTGCTTCACGCTGCTCGACCAGCGTCGGGTCTCGTTCCTCGGCCACCGAGACGACGTCCCGAGGCTCCTGGCCGCCTCCGACCTCCTGGTCCTGCCCAGCCTCTACGAAGGGCTGCCCAACGTGGTCCTGGAGGCGATGAGGTTCCGGAAGCCGGTCGTCGCCACCGCCGCCCCCGGGACGACCGAGGTGGTCGAGGATGGCGTGACCGGCATCCTGGTCCCCCTTCGGGACCCCCCCGCCCTGGCCCAGGCGATCCGATCGGTGATCGCCGACCCGGGACGGGCGAGGGCCTTCGGCGAGGCGGGCCGGTCGAGGGTCGAGGCCGAGTTCGGCATCGCCTTGATGGTCGAGCGGTTCGCCACGCTCTACGAGGGGCTGGCGAGGGAGAAGGGCCTCTTGAAGTGATGGTGCCCTCAGGGTTTCCGGGGGCGATTTCGGCGGAGCAAGCTCCTCCTGGCGAAAGCGGAAGCAAGCTTCCGCACTCCAGGGCGGCTTCGCCTCTTCGGGGGCGACGAGCCGCCGGAGGCCTTGGAGTGCGGAAGCTTGCTTCCGCTTTCTCACCCGGAGCTTGCTCCGGGAGCCAACCGCAGCCAACCGACGGATCGTACCCCCAGAAAAACGGGGAACACCCTGAAGTGACGGCTGGCCGCTCCCCGATGGTCGGGGCGAAGGGGCTGTGCTAGGCTGAAGGCCCGGGGCGATCGCGGCTCCGTCCGCGAACGTCCGACGACTCGAAGGGCCCCTAGCATGTGCGGGATCTGCGGCGCGGCCTGGACCGATCCCGCCCGGGCGGTGGGCCGCGATGAACTGGCGGCGATGGTCGCCCGGATCGAACATCGGGGGCCGGACGATTCCGGGACCCGGATCGACGAACACTCCGCGCTGGGGTTCCGACGCCTCTCGATCGTCGACCTCTCGGGCGGGCACCAGCCGCTCTCCAACGAGGATGGCACGGTCTGGACCGTCTTCAACGGCGAGATCTACAACTTCCCCGCGCTCCGGCATCGGCTCGAAGCCCGGGGGCACACGCTCCGGTCGTCGGGCGATACCGAGGTCCTCGTCCACCTCTACGAGGACGAAGGCCTGTCGATGTTCCGCCTGCTCCGGGGGATGTTCGCCCTGGCGATTTGGGACGCCCCCCGTCATCGGCTGGTCCTGGGTCGCGACCGGCTGGGCCAGAAGCCGCTGGTCTACCGGCACGACTCGGGACGGATCGCCTTCGCCAGCGAGCTGAAGGCGCTGATGACCCTGCCCGAGGCCGACCTCCCCCGAAGGCTCGACCCCCTGGCCCTCGACCGCTATCTGGCCTATGGATATATCAACCACCCTTCCACCATCCTCGAAGGGGTTTATAAACTCCCCCCCGCGCATTACGCGGTCTGGCAGGAAGGGCACCTGGAGCTGACCCGGTACTGGGACCCCGACTGGGACCGGGAGATCGACCGCTCCCCCGAGGAGGATGCCGAGGAGCTTCGAGCCACGCTCGACCAGGCGGTCCGCGAGCAGATGGTGGCCGACGTCCCGCTCGGGGCGTTCCTCTCGGGCGGGGTCGATTCCAGCATCATCGTCGGCCTGATGCAGCGGGCTTCCGATCGTCCCGTAAAAACCTTCTCGATCGGCTTCGGCGACCCGGCCTTCGACGAGACCCGGTACGCCGAGATGGTCGCGCAGGCGATGGGGACCGAGCACCACGCCTTCACCGTGGAGCCCCGGGCCTGGGAGACCTTGCCCGCCCTGGCCGAGCAGTTCGACGAGCCGTTCGCGGATAGCTCGGCCCTGCCCACCTGGCACGTCGCCCGCGAGACCCGTCGGCATGTCACCGTGGCCCTGACCGGGGATGCCGGGGACGAACTCTTCGGCGGCTATGACCGATATCGGGCCGTGGCCCTGGCCGACCGGCTGGACCGGCTGCCCGCCGGGCTCCGGGGGTTCCTGGGGGGTCCGCTTGCGCGGGCCTGGCCGACCTCGGTCCGGGCCAAGACCCGGATGCGTCAGGTCCGCCGGATGCTGGAGGGGATCGACCAGGGCCTCGAAGCCCGCTACCTCCGGTGGGTCGGGATGTTCGACGAGACCGCCCGCGCCTCGCTCTATTCCGACGACTTCCTCGAACACCTCGCCCGGTCCGCCGCCCGGAGCCCCGACGAGGCCGATCCTGCCTCGATCCTCGCTCGGGCCTTCGCCGTCGCCCCCAAGCGCGACCCGGTGACGAGGGCTTCCATCGTCGATCTGCTGACCTACCTGCCCGGCGATCTCCTGGTGAAGGTGGACCTGGCCAGCATGGGCCATAGCCTGGAATGCCGGAGCCCGTTCCTCGACCATCGGGTCGTCGAGCTGGCCCTGGCGATGCCGATCCGGCGGAAGCTCCGGCTCCGAGGCGGCCGGTCCAAGGTGGTCCTCAAGGAGGCGTTCGCCGACCTCCTCCCGCCCGAGATCCTCCGACGCCGCAAGATGGGCTTCGGCGTCCCGATCGACCGCTGGTTCCGGGGCGAGTTGAAGGAGGAGCTTCGAGCCGTCCTGCTCGATCCGGTCGCGCTCAACCGGGGCCTGTTCCGGCCCGAGGCGGTGGAGGCGCTGATTGATGAGCATGTCGGGAGTCGTCGCGACCACGCTTATCGCCTCTGGAGTCTCCTGATGCTGGAACTCTGGTTCCGGCATCACATGGATCGCCGGTCCGGGGGCGTTTGAAGTCCGACGAGTCCCGTCGTCCTTGATAGGATCGTGTCGGCGGGCGTCGGCTTATCAGGGTCTTTTCGGATCGGTCGGGCCGACCCCCGTCCGCGTCGAGGCCTGGTGCAATGCCAGGGCCAGGCCGGCCCGATGGCCCAGCCCTCGGGGGGTGAATCCCAGGGTCCGGCCCCCTTCGTCGCCGAAGAGGCATTCCATGATCGTCCGGGGTAGGGTCTCGCCCAGGTCGGGTTCGAGGATCTGCCGGGTGTAGTCGAGTTCCTCGTCGTCGAGGGTCGGGCCGAGGCACCCCGCGCGGGCCATCGCGTCCCCTTCCTGGGCCATGAACTGGGCGAGCGTCCGGGCTTTCCCGTGGCGGTGGATGTAGGCCCATCGGAAGAGCGGGACCAGGACCGCCTCCCGGACCGATCGCTCGGAGGCCGATTCGCTGGACCAGAGGACGCCGGAGAGCCAGCCTCGATCGCGGGTGGAATGCCCCCCGGTCATGAACCCGAATTCGCTCGCGACCCGGTTGGTCCACCCCCCTCCCCGGTCGTCCGCGACGACGAGGCCGACCTTGAGGTTTCCCTCCAGGTCCGCGAGCCGGGCCGATCCTTCCGAGGCCGCCCGCGAGCCGATGACCTCGGCCCCGAGTTCGAGCAGGGCATCGAGCAGGTCCGCGACGTGCTCCCGGGCCATCGGGTTCAGGGCGGCCAGCGGGGCTCGATCGAGGTCGGTCCCGTCCTCGCGGACCATCGTCCGGATGTAGGCGTTGAAGCGGCCGAGCCCGCGCGGGATCCGGTAGAGGTCGCGCTGGATCTCCAGGAGCGGCACATACTCCAGGTTCATGGGGGGCCTCCGTCCTCGGGGTCGGGAAGTCGGAGCGTCCGGCGTGCGAAGTCTCGGGTTGGTCGGCTAGAATGACACGCCGCTGGGCATCGGAGGTTCACTCGGGAGGGTTGGGGCGAGATGATGGGAGGTCGCGCCGGAGATCAGAGTGGCCCCGCCCTCGCGACGCCGCACCGGCCGCAGGTGGACGGGCTCCGGTTCCTCGCGTTCCTGGCGGTGTTCGTCCACCATGCCCGGCCGGAGATCTGCCCCTGGGGCTGGGCGGGGGTCCAGTTCTTCTTCGCCCTCTCGGGATTCCTGATCACCCGGATCCTGATCCGGGGGGAGTCGGGCGAGATCGGGTCGGACCTGAGGCGATACTACATCCGGCGGACGCTCCGGATCTTCCCGCTCTACTATGCCCTGGTGCTGTTCGCGGCGTTCATCTCCCGGGGGGACGACCTGGGGTGGTTCCTCACTTTTACGTATAACGTCCGGGTCTATCTGACCGGGGACTGGGACATGGTGATGGGCCACTTCTGGACGCTCTGCGTCGAGGAGCAGTTCTACCTCCTCTATCCGCTGGCCTTGCTGTTCACGCCCGCCCGTCGACGGGTCGCGTTGATCGTCGGCCTGATCGCCGCCACGAAGGGGTTCCAGATCTATGCCCACCATCGGATGACCATGCCCTGGGCGAGGCTGCTCTTGCCCTATTGCGGAGAGGATCTGCTCTGGGGTTGCCTGGCGGGGATGATCGAGCTTCGAACGAGGCCGGGGCGAGTCGAAGGCCCGGCCTGCTTCGTGGCGGGCTGGCCGATCCTGGTCCTGGCCTGGACCCTGCACGAGCGGCGGTTGCCGATGCCCTCGGCCTTCCAGGAGGTCGGGTCGGTCTCGCTGTTCGGGATCGGGTCGGCCCTGGTGGTCTTCGGCGCCTGGCGGTCGGAGGGTCGGTGGTTCGTCCGGCCCCTGGCGATCGCGCCGATGGCCTACCTCGGGCGGATCAGCTACGGGCTCTACGCGTTCCACCTCCCCGTGATCCGGGGAGGATGGCTCTACGGGGTCCCCTACGCCTACCTGATCCCCCGCCCTTACGGGGCGCTGGCCCTGACGATCATCCTGGCCGTCCTGTCGTGGCACCTCTACGAAGGGCCGATCAACCGGATGAAAGACCGGCTGGCCGGCCGCGGGGCCTGAGAAGTCCCGGCCCGAACCCGGGGGCTTTTGGCCCTCGATTTGCATCCTTCTCCTACGTTCGCCACAACGCCAAGGAGAGGAATTCGAGAATGTACCACCATGTGAAGAAGTTGATGTACACGGTGCGGGTCGACGCCCCGGATCCCCGTTTCGGCCGGATGCTCCTGGAGCAGTTCGGCGGGGCCAACGGCGAACTCGCGGCCGCGATGCAATATTCGGTCCAGGGGCTCAACTGCGAGGACCCGGCCCGGAAAGACCTCCTGATGGACATCGGGACCGAGGAATTGAGCCACCTGGAGGTGATCGGAACGCTGGCCCGCGCCCACCTCAAGCCCACCAAGGCCTCTCGCGAGGCCGCCGAGGCCGACCCGCTGGTCGCCATCTGCGGCGGAGGGGGCGTCGGCCTGTTCAACTCCCAGGGGAACGCCTGGACCGCCGATTATCTGAAGGTCACCGGCGAGCTGGACGTCGACCTCCGGAGCAACATCGCGGCCGAGGCCCGGGCCAAGATCGTCTACGAGCGGCTGATCAACTTCACCGATGACGCCGGATCCAAGGACGCACTCCAGTTCCTCATGACGCGCGAAATCACGCACATGAAGGCATTCATGAAGGCGTTGGAGAGCATGGGCAAGGACCCGCTCTCGGTCGGCCAGATCCCGCCCACGGCGGGCCTCGTCGACCAGTTCTTCAACGACTCCACCGGCGAGGGGGACGCCCGAGGCCCCTGGAACCAGGGAGACGGCTGGGAGTTCGTCGAGGCCCCGGCGTTCCAGAAGTTCAAGGACGGCAAGTAAGAGCCGGCCTCGATCAGGCGAAGAGCGAGGTCAGGGGGCTCCCGTTGTTGATCTGCAAGGGTCGGCCGACGGCATCCTTGACCTCGGTCGCCGGGTCGATCCCCAGGGCGTGAAGGATGGTCGCGCCCAGGTCGTCGGGGCCGACCGCGTCCCGCGCGGGGTAGGCGGCCCACCGGTCGCTGGCTCCGTAGATCTGCCCGCCCCGGACCCCTCCGCCGGCCAGGGCCACCGAGTAGCATCGGGGCCAGTGCTCGCGACCTGCGTTCGCGGCCGTGATCCGGGGGGCCCGGCCGAACTCGCCGGCCCAGACCACCAGGGTCTCGTCCAGGAGCCCCCGCTCGTCCAGGTCTTCCAGGAGCGAGGCGAGCCCCCGGTCGGCCGGCGGCATCAGGTCATTCTTGAGTCGATTGAAATTGTCGCCGTGCGTGTCCCAGAAGTTCCGGCCGTCGTCGTGCCAGTTGACCGTGACCAGGCCGACGCCGGCCTCCACCAGCCTCCGGGCCATCAGGAGGCACTGGCCGTGGATGTTCCGGCCGTATCGCTCCCGGATCTTCGGGTCCTCGCGGTCGAGCAGGAACGCCCCCCGCGCCTCGGCCGAGGCTAGCGCGTCGAGCGCCCGGCCCTGATAGCCATCCCACGATCCCGGCCCCGCACCGCTCATCGACGAGCTGCCCAGCCCCGAGAGGAGCGAGCGACGGTCCGACATCCGGCCCGGCGAGACGCCTTCGGGGAGGTCGAGGCCGCCGACCCGGAAGCCGTCGACGTTGGGGTCGCCGTCGACCCGGAAAGGGTCGTATGCCTTGCCCAGCCAGCCCCCATGCTGCCCGGGAGCCCTCCCGCCGGGCGCGGCCGGATGCGCGACGACCCACGGCATCGTGACCGCCGAAGGGAGCGAACCCGCCGAAGGTCGGAGCTTCGAGACCAGCGAGCCCAGGTGCGGCCAGTCGTTCGAGGACGGGGGCGCGGCGTCGGAGTTGGGCGTCGGGGCGAGGTGGCCGGTCAGCAGTCGATGGGCCGTCGAGAGGTGCGCCGGGTCGCCGTGCGTCATCGACCGGACGACCGCCAGGCGGTGGGCCTGCCGGGCGATCATCGGGAAGTGCTCGGAGATCCGGAGTTCGGGATTGGTCGTGGCGATCGAGGCGAACTCGCCCCGGATCTCGCTGGGCGCGTCGGGCTTGAGGTCCCAGGTGTCGAGCTGGCTCGGCCCGCCCCACTGGAAGATCAGGATGCACGACTTCGCCCGGCCGAATCCCGTCGACGAACCCGACCCTTCGGCCTTCGCCCGCCCTCGGAACAATCCCGGCAAGGTCAGCCCGAGCGATCCCAGGACCCCCGCCCGGAGCGTCTCGCGCCGGGAAGGTTGCCGAAATCCCCGGCACGCACCATTCGCCCTGAGATCGCCCATGAGACCGGCCCCATCGCCTGGCTATTAATGTTAAACTTCTCGTCAACAGCCTAGCCGGATTGCATGGTATTGTCTACCCGAGGTCCGGCGAGGGGCGAGTGGAGTGTGCCTGGGGATTCCCGGGCTTCTCGTCGGTCCAAGGTCTTCGCCCCCTCTCCCCAGCCCTCTCCCACGAGGGGAGAGGGGGTTGGTCTTCGCGGATGTTTCGATCTCCGACCTCTGAGAGTCTGGTCCCCTCTCCCCAACGTGGGAGAGGGTTAGGGAGAGGGGGCGAAGACCAGGAACTACCAGAAAACCCGGGGACACCAAAACGTGCGCAACAGGGAGGATTCGCATCGTCAGGACGTCATCGCGAATCTGCCGAATGCTCGTCTCCCATATCTTCTCCAATCCTCCTCCGCGATAACCCTCGTTTTTCCCAGTCTCGCGCCGCTGCCGCCCTGGGCCTCGGATTGGAAAGAAGGATCAAGGGAAGGGTCGGGTCGCGATCTCGGCCCGGCCCGGGAGGCGGAGCACCGGGAATTCTCGATCTGGCGACCTCGCGAGTTCGTCGTCGAAGACGTTCCAGGTGGCCAGGCCGTCGTCGGATCGGGGTTCGAGGAGGGTGACGGCCAGGCTCCCGAGGGGTTGCGCGGTCCGGACCAGGATCGTCCCGGCGGGGACCTCGCGGGTGGCGCGGGTAGTGGTCGTCCGGGTAATATCCAGTAAGTTGTGCCCTTCGAAGGGGCGGCGAGCCCGGGAGGATTCGTCGACCCGGCTGACTTCGACGTCGAGCTTCGCGGGGGCTTCGAGCGTCTCGACGGCGATCCCGTGGGCCCGGAGGATGTCGATCGCCTTCACGGACCCGGGCGGGACGAGGTAGGCGAAGGGTCGGGCCACTTCCAGCTCGGGGGCGAAGTCGATCTCGATCGCGCAGGGGTAATCGCGGGGCTCTCCGGTCGAGACGGATCGGTCCCCTTCCCGGCGTTCGACGAAGCCGAGGACGGTGGCCTTCTCGGGCAGGGCTCGGGCCTTGGAGCGGATCGCCACTCGGTCGGAGGGATCCCGGCCCGCCTCGATGGTCGAGCGCCGGGCGTCGTCGAGCAGGGTCCGAATCTCGTCGCGGTGGCTCGAGACGAACTCCAGGATCGCCCGGCAGAAGTCGCGGGTGGCGAGGACCCGGTCCTTGTAGGTTGCGTAGGAATAAGCCTCGGAGAGGACCGAGAGCCGGTTCCGGAGCCCGATGTAGGTCGTGCCGAACCGGGGGTTGCCCGGGAACGAGGTCCACCGGGTGTGGTCGTCCTCGAAGTTCCCGTAGAAGAACGACCGGTAGCCGCTCGCCTTTTCGAGCGAGGCCGTCACCTCGGGGAATAATCGCTCGCGCGAGAATCGGATCAGGCGAGCGTCTCCCGCCGGGTTCTTGGGGCCGTCGTAGGTGATGGTGTAGCGGTGGTGCGAGCCGTTGGTGGTGTGGGTGTCGATGACCAGGCTCGGGTCCCAATCGTTGAGGAACCGGACCAGGGCGCGGGACTCGGGGGCTTCCAGCTTCATGAAGTCGCGGTTCAGGTCGAGCCCCTCCGCGTTGGTCCGCCGCCCCATCCCTTCCTCGGGCCCAACCTGGCCGGGCCGGTTGTCCTTGGCGACCCGCTCGTTGCCGTCGGCGTTGTAGATCGGCGCGACGGCCAGGATCAGGTGATCCAGCAGGGGGTGCTCGGGAGCCCGGACGATCTCGCGGACCAGGATCGGCAGACCCTCCTTGCCGTCGACCTCCCCCGCGTGGATGTTGCCGAAGAGGAAGACCACCAGCTTGCCCGACGCCCTCGCCTCGGCGGGCGTCGACACCGGCGGGTCGGCCACGATCATCAGGGGGATCGACCGCCCCTCGACCGACCGGCCCAGCTCGGCCAGTCGGATCAACGGGGACGACTTCGCCAGCGCCTCGCAGAGCCGGACCACCTCGGCATGCCGGGCGGTAGCCTTGAAGCCGGACTTCTCGGCGACGGTCCGCAACTCCTCGGGCAAGGCGTCCTGGGCCGGTGTCAGGCCCGACACCGACAGGAGGACGACGATCGGGGCGACCCATGCGGTCGAGTTTCGGGGCATCCGGGGACCTTTCCTGAATCAGTTCGCGACCGGTTCGAGCCGTCGAGGCTGGTCGGCGATCGTGAGGGCTTCGAGCCTCCGGTCGGACCAGGGGCGATTGGCCCCGGCCCGGGGTCCCGGATACGCGGAGCGCTGGCGGGGGCGGTTGAAGTGGAGGCACCGGCCGTAGAAGGCGTCGATCAGGTGCCCGGCCTCGGGGTCGTGGAAGGCGATGGTCTCGATCACGTCTTCCCAGGCCATCGAGCGGACGTCGACCCGGTCGAGGGTCGGCTCGAACCAGTCGGCCAGCCAGGCGTCGCGCTCGCCGCCGTACTCCTCGACCCTCCGACGGACCTTGCCCCGGATCGCCTCGATGGCGGTGTCTCGGGCGAAGACCCCGTCGTCGATCCGCGACCTCGGGGCCAGGATCAGGAACGAGAGATCCTCCATCCCCGAGGGCTCGCGCCCGGACCTCCGGAGGACCTCGGCCAGGCAGGCGACGCTCCGGGCAGCCTGGTCGAAATAGGGGGCGTTCTTGATCCCGGCGGAGAGCCGGTTGAACAGCTTGGCCTCCAGCAGGACGAGCTGACGGGCGTCCGGGGCCAGCGCCAGGCCCGACGAGCCCGGGTCGCCGATCTTGAAGTGGCCGATTACCGCGTCGGCATGCGTCCGGGACTCGCCCAGCGTGTCCCCCCGATATCGGGGGAGGAAGGCCGAGGGGAGCCAGGACTCGGAGAACCACCGGGCCCCGACGCGAGGGGACATCGGATAGTGGTCTCCCCCGTGCCGGTCGAACCAGTCGACGACCAGGCGCAGGAGCCACTGCTCGCCGAAGAGCGAGGTCGGAGGGAGGACCGGATTCCCGGCCTCCGACCGCTCCAGCATCGCCATGATCCGCCCGATGATCATTCGATTCGGCCTCGGATGGTTGTCCTGAATAAGCCAATTGTAGCGGATTCGATCCCGAGGGGCGATCCTGTTCGGATGTCCGGCGGGAGGGGGGAGAATTCTTGAAAGATCCGAGATCCGATGCCGTTGGTTCCCGGAGCAAGCTCCGGGGTGGAAAGCGTGAGCAAGCTCCCGCACTCCAAAGCGGCTTCGCCGCGTCGATCATCAGGCCGCCGGAGGCCTTGGAGTGCGTGAGCTTGCTCACGCTTTGCTCGGCCGGAGCTTGCTCCGCCGGTTTGGGACCGCCGGTTGGCTTCGTTTCGTCGGAGCAATGGCTTCGATCGGGCATCAACCCGACTCGGGGCCAATCCCAGCCCTGAATCATGTTTCGTTGATGGATTTGGTTGGTAAACATGGAGCAAACCACCTCTTTTCTCCAAAATCACCCCAGAAATCACGACCCCGGCGCATGAAGCAGCAACCTCGGCCCGAAATCTCGGCCGGTCCGATCGAGTTCGGATGATTTTCCCCTCCGACCCTCAGGCCCTCAGCCGTTCGACCTTCCGGCGTCGGGCTTCTCGGCGAGCCTCGGCCTTCTTCATCCTTTTCTCAAGCCTGGAGGCAAGGACCCGAGGCACGTCGAGTTCCTCGCCGGGCTTGGGGATTTCATCCGGTTCGAGGCAGAAGGGCGGGTGCGGGGCCTTCCTCTGCCAGTGCTCCAGGGGCTTCGATTCGGGCTCGGGCGGGTCTTCGCGGACCGCCTCCCACTTCGGGTAGAGGTCGGGATTCGGGGCCCGGTGCGGCGACTCGTAACGGAGCTGCGACAGGCACCAGCGGAGCCGCCGATGCAGGCTCGACTCGTAACGTCGGAGCCTCTTCAACTCTTGATCCGAGTCGTCGGTCAGGTCGGAGGAGCGGAGGAATTGCTCGACCTCGTCGAGGTCGCTCACCAGCTCGCGACGCTCTTTCAACGCGGCGATCTCGCGACGGGCCACGACCGCCGGGTCGTCCGGCCCCTCGATCACCTTGCCCTCCAGATCCAGCGAGGCCCCCGGCCGATGCCCCTCGCGGAACTCCCTGGGAGTGCCCAGGAGGTTGAAGGCGAGCGTGGTCTGATCGGGGGTCCAACATCCTTTCACGTCGGCCGCATGGGCCAGCATCGCCCAGCGAGTCATCATCCAGAGGCACCCCTGAGGCGTCCGGCCCAGGCTTTCGACCACCTCGCCGGGCCGTTTCTCGATCTGCCCGCCCAGGATCTCGGCCTTGAGCTTCTCGTCATCCTCCCACGTCAATTCCGCCCGGAGGGCGATCTTGTCGCGGACCCGCCGCTCGATCCGCACGCATCGGTCGATCCGCAGGCTGAGCACGGCCACCTGGTCGACCAGCCAGGCATGGAACCGATTCTGGGGCTTGAGCGTGTTGAAATAAGAGTCGGATCGCGCCTGGACCGTCGCGAAGTCTTCATGAACGACGATCGACGAGCAAAGCCCATGCTTCAACGCATTGGCGCGGGACTTTGCCTTGCCCTCCTCCGTCTTCGGGCCGGTGCTCTTGAGGGCATTCCGGCGATTCGCTTCGCGACGTGCTTCGGAGACGATCATGGCGCGGCCTCGCGGGTGTGGAAAGTCGTGAGGGATCTCCCTCGAACTTTCGGGCCCGCGATCGGCCGGTTAGCACACTTACCGGTATGGAACGGATGGAATCACGACTTTTCGCGGATCGGTCGGGCAGGTTACACCGCAAACGGTGGATTTAAAGTGTGTTGAAGTGGTCGAGATTTGATTTTCGTATAGGCGGTTGACAAGGCTCACTCGCACTTCATCCGAGCCGCTCAAGAGCTAGTCATGGCCTGACTCGTGGCCTTTCTCCCAGAACGTAGGTCCCACTTCGGGGAAGTATCTCGACATCCGATTCTTCATCTCTACGCACTTGGAACTCAGCACCTCGTCGCGATCCGCTCGCCCCTCGATCAGGTCTCGTCCAGCCATCAGGTGCGCGTAGATCTCGGCCTTGTCCTCCTCCGGGCCCGACCTCGAATATCTGTTGAGGAAGCCCGGAACCGACTCATCCGGACGGGTTGCGCCAGGGGCCCTCTCATGCCGCCCACCCTCTCCGTAGCGGAAGCTCCCTTGATTCAGACCTGCCCAACCAGGGTCGGGACTATACTCGGCATTGTGTCTCAAGTCGATCAGGTGAAACAGTTCGTGGTGAATTGTTCTGCGGGCGAAATCCTTCGAGCCCCGATGGCCCGGCACCAGCAGGTAAATCGTCCTCTCTCTCCAGCCCGCCAGCCCGGCCGCCGACTGCTCGCAATCTGTAAGTCCCCCACAGAGCACGACGCTCCGCAAGCCCGCCTCGCCGAGCATCCGTGGCGTGTAGAGGCCCAGTTCCGCCTTCAGGAGGGGGAGGTACGCGTGCCAATCCGCCTCGGGCGGGGCCTCGGCATGGACCGTCGAAAGGAATTCAGTGGCCGTGCCACCCTCAGTGACGACCATCAAGCGGACCCCGCCCAGATCGGCGACCTCGGCCAGTGTCATGGGGCGGCCCCACAGTGCCTCATAGAGGTATTTCGAGGCGAAGGAGGTGGCGATGATCGCGATGATGGAGTATCGGATCAGGGTAGCCCCCCTGCTGGTCAACCAAAGTTGTGGCAGCCTCATGCTGGGTCTCAGTTCTCGTAGTAGTTCATCGACGCTAAAATTGTGGGTAAAGGTACCTCAGCTTGACCCGGGCATCGGCCGTCGTGAACTTCCAGATCACCCGACCGCCCTCGGCGTTCCGGGCTCGCTCCCACGCGGCGCACTCGGCGGCCAGGAGTTCGGGCTCCCCGATCCGACGGGCCAGGCACTGCCGGGCCAGCACCGAGAGCTCGATCTCCGCCACGTTCAGCCAGCTCCCGTTGCGCGGCGTGTGCACGATCTCCAGCCGCCGCGCCAGCCGGCGCGCCTCCGCCGCCGGGAACGCCGCGTACAGCGACGCGGTCGTGTGCGTGTTCAGGTTGTCGCAGACCAGCCGGACCTTGCGCGCCGCCGGGTAGTCCTCGTCCAGCAGTCGCCTGACCTCGTGCGCCCAGTCGACCCGCGTGCGGCTCTCCCGGCAGCTGACCCGCCGCCAGCCCCGGTTCGGGTCGAAGAACATGAAGATCGCCTGCACCCCCTTGCGCTCGTAGTGGTAGTCCTCCCGCGCCGCACGGCCGCGGGCCGGCGGGAGCGGGTCGTGGAGGCCTTCCAGCATCTGCTTGGCCGCCTCGTCCATGCAGACCGTCGGCTCCTCCTCGCTCGGCGGCATCGCGTACACGTCGAGGACCTCCTCCATCTGCGCGACGAACCGGGCCGAATCCCGCTCCGGGATGCACCACGACTCGGCCTTCAGCCAGGGCTTCAGCGCGTTTCAGCGCCCTGCGGACCGTCTCGACCGAGACCTCGGTGACCAGCTTGCGGGCCATCAACTCGCCGGCCAGGAGCTTGAGCGTCCAGCGGGCCCGGCCCTCCGGCGGCGGGCCGCAGTGGATGGCGACCAGGTGGGCCTCGACGTGGCCATCGATCTTGGGGGGGACCGGCGGTGCTTCGCGGGCCTTGCGCCCGAAGGCGGCGTCGGGCCCTCCGGCGACGAAGCTCTTGCGGACCCGGGCGACGGTGTTGACGTGCATCCCGAGGGCCTCGCCGATCCAGGCGTCGTTGCGGCGGCCCTCCGGGTGGGCCTCGTCGGCGTGGAGCAACAGCCTGGCGTACCGGGCCTTACGGGCCGGCGTCCGGCCGTCACGGGCGGTCCGTTCGAGGTCCCGGCGCTGCTCGGCGGTGAGGTGGACCTGGCATTTCAGAGCGGAGTTCATCGGGTCGGCCTCCGGTGCCCGGATGGTGTCGGAAATCCGACCCGATTTTACCCACTTCTTTAGCGTCGATGAACTAGTAGGGTGAGCACCGCCCACCGGCATCTCGGCTAGACTCGCCCCTTGTGGGAGAGGGCTGGGGAGAGGGGGCGAAGATCTCGGATCGACGTAACCTTACCAGGAATCCGCGGGTGTACCCATCCGATGCCGTGGCTCAACCGGGCTGGTGGAAGTCGCCGAATCCTGGTTTATTTGCAGAATGTTATCAATTCGAGGATAACACCGAGAGAACACCCGGAAAGGATTCCCGATGAAGACCTGCCGCTCGCTCTCCCTCGCGGTGGCGATCCCACTGCTGGTCGCCGGGCTGGCCTCGGCGAGCCCCATCACCTACGCCTTCACCGGGACCCTGCAAGCCCCGATCCAGGGGCTCAACGGGGCCGATCAGTTCAGCGGCACGTTCACCATCGACGGCGACCCGACCCCGAACGCCCAGACGGGATCGGTTTACGAGGGTGGGAACGATGTCGCGGTCACTCTGAAGATCGGCGGCCAGTCTTTCACGTTCACCAACTCTCCCACCGGGCTCTCCTCGGCTGAGTTTACCGCCGGCACGTCCCCCACTTGGTTGAACATGCCAGTTGGACCGCGTCAGGATGAGATAACCGTTAATGGGAACACCAGCAGTGCAGATGCGAAAATCTCATTTGGGATGAGTTTCTATAATCCCGCGTCGATGGATCATCTTTCCGACCTGAGGACGTTGATGATTAACCTTGGCACGGGAAGTTCCTATATCACTTTCGGTCATAACTCGGCGGATTCATACGCCGGTGGTGGGAACATCACCTCGATCGGACTCGTGCCGACCTCGACCCCTGAGCCCAGCACGCTGGCGGTCTTCGTGGTGCTCGGCGTGGTCGCGATGTCGCGGCGACGCCGATCGTGAAGTCGTTCGTGTCCCCCGGTAGGGCAAGCCTTGCCGGGTGCCATGCTCTCGCGAAGCGGCAGGGGTGGCAGGGGTCTTGCGGTACTCCGCCACCCCGGCCTGGAATCCGACATGCATCCGGAGGACCGGGGTTGCGGAGTACCGCAAGACCCCTGCCACCCAGACCGGACGAATCCGGGAGATTGGAGATTATTGAATTGGCGATCCTAAGCGTCGGTCTCCATGGGATACCAGGTGAACCCCGGCTGTTGGGCGGGCGCGGAGTCGCGGGGTAGCTCGGCTATCTGCTCGAAGTAGATTCGAGCCATCCCGGCCGCCTGGTCGCCGGCCAGCGGCTTGAGCCGAGGCTCATCGCGGAGGCCGGTCAGGGCGAGCGTTTCGGCGTCGCCGGCATCAGCCGCCTCGACGAATCGGGTCGTGAAGAAGCCGACGAGCCCCGACACGCCGGCCAGGGCGCCTGGGAATTGCTCGCCCCGGATGGAGCACTGGAACCACGCCAAGGTTGAGTCCTTCGCCGCCTCCGGATGGATTGTCGAGTTCTCGTAGGGTGGGCACCTACCACCGACATCTCGGCTAGATGGGGTGGGCGGTGCCCACCCTACTTCTACTTTCAGCCTCGCGAACGGCCGGTTAACACACTTCCCGAGTCGGCAGCCCCTGATTGGCCCCGGCACCTAATCACGTATCAGGGGGCGCGGCTTCCAATTATAGTGGTTGCACCACAACCTCGAGGATCACATAAAGGATCCAGGTCAGGCCCAGCGAACGACCCGCGAGATCGAGCCAATTCCGCTTGGGCCTCCATCGCCGACCCATGGCCGCCATCGTCCAGATCGAACAGACCGAACAGGCGATGGGTCGGATAGCTTGCTGGATATACTGAGCAACGACATCTTCCAGGAAATCGCCAGGTGCCAGGAAAAAGTCTGTCTCGAAAGGTTGCGCCGACCGGAATTGACCGAGAATTTCCAGGCCATAATTCCCACGGCGGTATTCATCCCCGAAGTACAGGCCGCATGACGCTGCCAGGGTCAACGAGGCCATCCAGCAGGCCGAGACGCCCGGCCACTCGGTGAGCTGGCCGATTGTCGGTCGCGGCTTTCTCAGCGTGAGGAGCGATATGGTCACCGTCCATGAAATCCCCATCGGCGACAATATAAATAGCCAGTTGTATGAGTAATACAATGACCATTTCCATTCTCTGACGCTGAGGGGCAAGACCCGATTGAGCGTGAAATTCTCGTTATGGTTGCTATTGAATATCATGATCGATAGAACTATCCCCACCGCCGTGGCCGCGACGAGGCAGATCAAGTCGAACAGAGTAAGTCCGCGATTGTCCTTTTCCATAGACTCCCCCCGATCGCCGGATTGCCTTGCCTCTACTCCAGCGACGACGAGTCACGGGTTGCCCCCGGCGTCGAGGAGAATGCCACTCACGAACGACCACTCGTCGGCTCCTCCTCGTCGGGGATGGGTCGGCCCGTGCGCCGGGCCTCCCAGGCGTCTCGGATCCGGGGGTCTTTCAGGTCGTACAGGAAGAAGGTGTAGCCGGCCCGGTCCGAGGGGAAGTGGCCGAAGGTCTGGATCAACTCGGGGATCGGCCCGTAGGCCCCCTGCATTGAGGTGGCGGAGATCGCCAGCCAGTCGCATTCGGCGGCGATCTCGTCGTTGCTGGTCATCCAGTCGGCCGATCGGAGCCCGTAGGCGCCCGGTCTCGCCGTGCCGAAGTAGCAGAGGGCGACCTTCCGATACTGGCGGGCCTCCAGCTCGCGGCGGAGCGTGGGGAGGTCCTGCCCCCAGTCGAGGCTGGAATCGACCAGATAGCGATACCCCTCGCGGGGGCCTCCGCACAGGCTGTTGAAGTAGCTCAGGTAATGGGGCGCGATCCCCGCCAGGCTGATGGCCTGCCAGGCCAGCAAGGCCACTCCCAGGGCGATCGCCCGGACTCGCCGGCGGCTGGCCAACTCGCCGATCCAGTCGACGGCCAGCAGGATCGCCAGCGGGTAGATCAGGAGCATGTAGCGGTGGCCGATGTTCAGCTTGCTGGCGATCCCCGCCGCCAGCATGATCGCGATCGACCCGAGCCAGAGCCGGCGGGTCGGGTCGCGCCAGGTCGATCGACGGGTGGCCAAAAAGGAGGCCAGGGCGAACATCAGGAGTTCGGCGGGGGTGCTCTTGATCGCGATCGTCACCGGGAAGAAATACCACCAGCCGTGGAACGAGTGCCGGCCCATCAGGAAGGCCGAGTGGCCCTCCGACGCGTGGTTCATCTGGCCGACGAAGGTGTCGATCGCCAGGGGCATGCCCGACCGGTTCACGACCTCCATGATCGCCTCGCCGTTGGGAAGGAGGTTGGCGATCATCGGGAGGATCACCGGGACGGTCGTCTGGGTCCCGGAGGAGCCGAACGGGGCCAGGTGGAATCCGTAGAAGGCCCAGTCGACCAGGAAGGCCAGCCCGACCAGCGCCGCCATCCCCGAACCGATCCGGAGCAAGGTCGCCAGGGCGAAGTCGGTTTTGGTCTTCCCGGGGGGACGTTGCCTCGGCGTCTTGATCAGCAACTCCATCAGGGCGATCGGGAACAGGAACACCGCGCTCTGCTTCGAGGCCAGGGCCGCGCCGATGGCCGCCCCCACCGCGAGGAACGAGCCCTTCGACGGCCGGGCCTGGTACCGATTCAGGACCGCCAGCGCGACCAGGGCAAAGAGGACGAAACAGGCGTCGGTGGTCGCGATCGAGGCCGCCGCCAGGACGCTCGGCGAGAGCCCGACCAGGGCACCCCCCAGCAGCCCGACCACCCACCCCTTCCGACGAGTCAGCCAGCCGAAGCATAGGAGGACCGTCGGCACGCCGATCAGGGTCGAGGTCATCAGCCGGGCCTGGCGGATCAGGTCGGGCATGGCCGCTTCCCACTCATCGGACTCGGCGATGGGCTCCCTCTTGATCGTGGGTAGCCCGTATTCCAGGAGGATCGGCAAGGGGGGGCACATCGGGCTGGCCAGGCTGGCGAAGTCGTTTCGCTGGTAGATGCAGACGCCCATCCGGATGTAGGTGTACTCGTCGTACGTCTCGCAGGTCGAGTTGCGGAAGAGCCCGGTCAGGAACAGGACCATCGAGCCCAGGCCCGCCGGGACCAGCAGCCAGGTCATCGGGAGCCTCAAGCCTCGACGGTCCATCGATTCGCCCCGGGCGCGTTCGGATCGAAGATCGCCGATCGAAGAAGCTCGGCCGGCTCGGGGGTTATCTTACCCCGTCCCCGGTCGGCTCCCCAAGTGGCGATGCTTCCCGATCGGGCGATCGCCCTTCTGGTCGGCGAACTCGGCCGGGCTTCACTCCGGTCGACTCGCGGCGATGTTAGCTTCGGCAACCCCCGTGGCCTCGCCGATCCCGGCCGGGATCGGGCGCAGGGTCGGTCCGATGTTCGACCCATCGGTGATCACCAGCGCCCTGTTCGGGGTGAGCCGGAGATAGAAGAGGACCGGGCTATTGTTCGGCGGTTGCGTCCCGGCCACCGGAGGAGGGGGCGGGGGGATGGGTTCTCCGGTCGACCGGGAGCCGTCCCGATCGGCAAGCTTCGCGGGCGCGACGAGGCGCTGGTCGGCGATCCGATTGAACCGGGCGACGTAGGGCTGGAGTTCCTTGTGGGAGACGAGCTCGGTCGTGGTCCCGAGGACGCCCAGCATCAGCGAGGCGTCGAGGGCGGTCCTGGCGGGATTCTCCTCGACCCCGGGCTCGAAGAGGATTTCCAGGGCAACCAGCAGCATCTCGACGTTCTCACGCTTGAGCTTCTTGCACTTCTCGGCGTACTCGGCGGTCAGGGCCCGCAGGCCGTCGACGGCCTGGGTGTCGAACTGGCACGATCGGCTGGCGAAGTCGTCGCTGTCGTCGGTCCGAGAGGCCCCGTCGGCCTTCGAAGGGTTGAGGAGTTTCACGCAGCAGGCGGCGATCTCTCGGTGGATCTTGAGGTCCTTTCGCAGCTCGGGGCTCAGGGACCGGAAGACGTGGTCGGCCTCGGCGAACTCGATATCGATCGGCTTGAGTTCCTTCCCCGGATCGATCTCCTCCCCCGTGTCTTTCGGCACTTCCGGCGGTGTTCGATTCGTGCAGACGTGCGGCTTCGAGGTCGCCATCTCGGCGAGGAATCGCGTGATGACCTTCTTGCAGAGGAGCGAGACCCGGGTGGTCTGGTCGTCGTCCGAGAGGCAATCGATGGCCTGCTGATAATCCCGGAGGACCCGCTTGATGATGGTCTGATATTGCCCGGGCGCGGCCTTGGCCAGGCCTCTCGCGAAGTGGGCGGGCGACCTCCGGGAGAAGAAGTGGACGTCGGCCCGACGCTCCATGCTGTTGACGAGGCGCTCGCGGAGGTCGCGCCGCTCCTTGGGCCCGAACCGTAGGTCGTCGCGGAGCAGCAGGTTGAGCTCGGCGACGATCTGATTGTAGTGATCGTAGGCGTCGTCGGTCCGGTCCATGAGCCGCTCCGCCATGGCCAGGCCGTGCCGGACATAGTAAAGGCGGGTCTTGAAGACGAACTGGCCCTTCTCGTCGAGGGACTCGCAAGTTGCCTTGGACTTCTTGAAGTATTCCTGGGCCTCGGCCACGTCGAGCCGTTCCATCTTGAGCCAGCCGATGTCGCACCAGACGTAGGAGAGGAGCGCATCGTCCTTCTTCTCCTGGGCGAGGTGCTCGGCCTCCAGGAGCCGGGCCTCGGCCTCCTCCCAGAGCTCCTGCCGCTTCAGGGCCTCGGCCTCGAAGCAGAGCGAGTCGACGGCCACCGAGGGCGGCATGGTCGGGCGGCTCCCGTCCTTCTCCAGCGGGAAGACGGCGGTGCGGACCTTGCGGAACTGGTCGACGGCCTGAGCCGGCAGGCCCATGTCGATCAGGAGGCGGCCGTAATCGATCAGGCAGAGGGCGAAACTCCCGTAGGAGGTGTCCCGGTTGATCACCGGCTCGTATTTCTTGATCGCGTCTTCGAAGCGGACCTTCGCCTTGGCCAGGTCTCCGACCCGGCCCCGCTTGCCCGCGGCGAGCTCGTGGTTGGCCAGGGCGTGGAGCCTCCTGGCCTCGTAGGCGATCCGCGACCGGTCCCGGAGGCCGGGGATCGCCTCCCACCACCTCGGCTCGCTCTCTTCCCCGTCCGGCCCATCCTCCCCGTTGGGCGTCTCGTCTCCCCCGATCAGCTGGTCGATGGACCGCTCGTAGGCGTCCTCGCCGTCGCGGGCCTTCACGTCCACGTGGAGCAGTTCCCGGACGTGGCTGGGGTCGCGTCCGGGGATCTGCGCCGCGTTGGTGAGCCGGGCGATGTGGTCGAACCGCTCGACCTTCTCCTTGAAGTTCGCCTTGCTGATCCAGTCGATGGGGATCCAGACCAGGGCGAGTGCCATCAGGCAGGCGCCGGCGACCTTGATGAAGCTCATGTTGTCCAGGAGGAAGAGCCGGGCCCCGCCCAGGGCGGTCAGCTCCGGCCGCTCGTCGACGTCGACGATCGGATCGTCCCCGGTCAACAGGGGCAGCCACTGCGACTTGACGAAGTCGGAGCCGTCGGGCCGGTTGCCGAAATAGAGCCCGTGCCCGCCCCGGTAGTAGCGGTTCTTGAAGTTCTCGCCGACCATCCCCTGGAAGCCGATCCGCCCGGCCATCCCCAGCATCAACGCCGCGAACTGGCAGAGGACCAGGACCGAGTCGTCCCAGCCGCATTCGTTCACCACCCGCCCGACTTTCCCCTCCGACAGGTACTTATACCAGGGGAACGAAGGCCGGAGCACGCTCCCGGCGAGGATGATCGTGTGGACCTTCCGGCCCCGGGGGACCGACTTCAGGGCGCTCGCCGCCAGGTAGGTCCCGAAGCTGTGGGCCACCAGGTCGACCCGCGCGTCCGGGGACATCTGCCGGATCTCGTTCACGAAGAACTTGCGGAACCGCCTCGCCTCGATCCAGCGGAGGAACGGCAGCAGGAAGGCGATCGAGGAGAAATAGTTATACTTGAAATTTAAGACCTTGATGCTCGGCTCTACGGCCCTCAGCTCGCGTTCCAGGTCATCCTGCCAGCCGCCATAGGTCCGGATGCCGTGGATGGTCACAATTAGATGGTTCGATATCGGCCCGACCACGGTCGTCGAGGGCGACTCGCCGGTCCGATCTTCCAGGGAAACGGTCATGATCGCGGCCTCCTTACGGGGGGGGGGAAAGGACGGGCCGGTCGACGGAAATCCGCCGGGCCGACGCACGATCATCCATCGCTCATCTAGCCGATCCGGCGGCCCTGGATATCCCGCCGACCCGGCTCGCTCCTTCGCGCAATCCGGTGCATCGCGGGTGGAACGCAGCTTGAGGCGGGTCCGATCTTCAGGTTGCCGAATCGCGCTCCTTACCGAGCCTAAACATGAGAATCGCGCGAGATAATCTAAGCAAGGAAAAATTAAACGAATTTTTATCGGGGTCGCACATTTTACCGGACGTATGGCCCGTGGACCGACCGTCGCCTTCGGCAGGATCCGGGGGCCGATCGAATGGGGGGCGGGGGCCGATCATCCTCCCAAACTTCGGGCTCCGCCGGGAATCCGGGTGACAAATCCCCCCGAACGGATGATATCACTGTAGAGGGTGGCCTCGATTGCGGGAGCGGCCTCGACTCGGGGCGAAGTCCCGCTATCCCGCTCCCATTCCGATGATCATCCCCCGGGACCGCTCGGCCCTCGGGCCGGTCTCCCGACTTTTTCGGACGAATCCCTCGATGGATGGCGATACCCAACGAGACGCGGATTTCGCCGAGCGGATCCGGACCCACCAGGTCCAGATCTTCGGCTATATCTACTCGCTGGTCCGCAACTTCGACGACGCCGACGACCTGTTCCAGCAGACCAGCCTGGCCTTGTGGAACAAGTTCGACCAGTTCGACACGTCGCGGAGCTTCGTGGCCTGGGCCTGCGGGGTGGCGCGGTTCGAGGTCTCGAACTTCCTCCGGGCCCGGAGCCGCCAGCGGCTCTCGTTCAGCGACGACCTGAGCCTCCTGCTGATCGACGCCCAGGAGACCCTGGAGCGCGACCGCCTGGAGGAACGCCGCGAGGCCCTGGCCGGTTGCCTTCGAAAGCTCAAGCAAGGGGACCAGAAGCTGGTCGAGGCGTGCTATGGCGAGGAGTCGCGCGTGCCCGAGGTCGCCCAGTCCTGGGGCCGGTCGGCGCAGAGCATCCACAACTCGCTCAAGCGGATCCGCCGGACCCTCTTCGAGTGCGTCCGACGCTCGATCGCGACGGGGGGCCTGACGTGAATCCTCGCCCCGATGCCCCGGAGATTTCCGGCCGGCTCCGCGACCTGATCGACGAGTATTGCTCGGACCTCATCGACGAGGCGGGCCTGGCCGAGCTGGAGGCCGGGCTCCGGTCGAGCGAGTCGGCCCGGCTCTATTTCGCGGAGTATGTGCAGTTGCACGCGGAGCTGGGCTTCTCGGCCCGGGCTCGACGCGCCGCCTCCTCGGCCCTGAGCCGGATGGCCGAAGGGCGGGCCGCAAGCCGTCTCGGGCGGTTGCCCAAGGGGCGGTTTCGAAGGCGTTGGCTGGCGGTGGCCGGGGCGGCGATCGCGGCCTCGGGCTTCCTGCTCGGGCAGTGGGCCTGGTCTCGCCGGGGGGATGACATCGCCTGGCTGGTCAACGCCCAGGATTGCCGGTGGTCGACCGTCGAGGAATCGCCGACGCGTGACATGAGGGCGGGCAAGGTCCTCAAGCTGGAGCGTGGGCTCGCCGAGATCGAGTTCGATCGGGGGGCCCGGGTGATCCTCAAGGGTCCGGCGTCGCTGGAGCTGCTCTCGGACAACATGGCCCGGCTGATCTCCGGCTCGATGACGGCGCACGTCCCGCCCCCGGCCCAGGGGTTCACGGTCTATTCCCCGCAGGGGAAGGTCGTTGACCTCGGGACCGAGTTCGGCCTCTCGGTCGACGACCCGGACACGACCTCGGTCCGGGTCTTCTCGGGCAAGCTCACCGCCGAGGCCCGAGCGGAGGGATCTCAGACGGTCCACCTGGTCCAGGACCAGGCGGCCCGGATTGACGGCCGGGCCGTGGCCCTCCGGCCCCCGGGGTATGTCGAGGGGGAGGCCGGTCGGTTCCCCCGGGCGATCGTGCCGCCCCCCGAAATCCGCCGACTCGACCGGGCGCTCGCCTTCGACGCCCCGGTCCAGGCGACGCTGCTCGACGGCCAGGGGCTCGGGACCGGCCTGACCCACCGACTGCCCGGGACCGGATCGGCCCTGGCCACCAGCGACGCCAATCTCCGGCTCCGGCCCGATCGGCGGGCCCTGGAACTGACCACGACCCGGAGCGATCTCAACAAGACGGTCGGCCTGGATGTCGGCGAGTACCTGGGCTTCCGGCTCCGCGACCTGGGATTCACCGGGCGGGAGGACTTCACCGTCAGCGTCGAGTTCCCCGACATCCCGGGCCTGGAGGTCGTCGGCCAGTTCGGGCTCTACGCCGGGACGAGGAACGACCGGTCGATCCGGGGCGGGGTCCTCCGCCAGCCCGAGGCCGGCAGCTATACCCTCTTCCTGGTCAATAACGAGGATGGGATCGACCGCGACGTCCACGAGGTCGGCCTGACCCGGACCGGCGATCATCTCCGCTTCACGCTCCGGAGGGCCGCCGGCCGGTACTCGCTCCTGGTCGAGAACCTGACCCGCGCCAGTTCCAGCACCCTGGCCATCTCCCACCCGGCCTTCCTCGACGGCGAGCCCGACCTGTACGTCGGGGTCTTCGGGGCCAACACCCAGAGCGATGTCCGCAAAACACTGACGATCAAGGACCTGGCCGTCTCCGTCTTCACCGAGTCGCCAGCGCCGACCATCCGGTGACATGATTGGTCAGGTGTTAGGTCTTAGATCATTGAAATTCGGCTGGTTTTCCGGGATCGTTGCAGGACCGTCGGGTGGATCGGAGTGGACCCTCGCCCGGCCTTCGGCCACCCTCTCCCCCGGGGAGAGGGTTGGGGGTGAGGGAGATCATTTTTGAACGACCCTCGTGCCATCGTCCTGGGACATCTTCCCTCGATTGCGGTCTCTTCCGGCCCCGGAGACTTGCACAAAACGGCCATCCCAGCGACGATCGAGTTCATCCACCGCCCACGAAGGAAGGTCGCCGCTCCGCCCGCCGCCCCGCGGCGAGGGCCCTGTCATCACTTCTTCGCGAACCCCCGGAGACCGCAAGGCATGCCCTCCTCGACCCGGAATCGTATCCTCGCCCCAGCCTTGATGCTGGCGATCGGCCTGCTGGCACCGGCCTCTCCCGGCCGGGCCGACGACCCGGCGCCGAAGCCGCTGAAAGTCCTGTTCCTGGGCGACCAGGGGCACCACCGGCCCGCCGATCGCGCCGCGCAGATCATCCCGCTGCTGGCCACCCGGGGGATCGACGTCACCTATACCGAGGCAACCTCGGACCTCAACCCCGAGACCCTCGCCAAGTATGACGTCCTGATGATCTACGCCAACATCGAGAAGATCGAGCCCGATCAGGAGAAGGCGCTGCTGGATTACGTCGAGAACGGCGGGGGGTTCGCCCCGATCCATTGCGCGTCGTTCTGCTTCCTGAACTCGCCCAAATACGTCGCCCTGGTCGGGGCCCAGTTCAAGAGCCACGGGACCGGCGAGTTCGACACCAAGGTCGTCGACCTCGATCACCCGATCATGAAGGGCCTGGCGAACTTCCGGACCTGGGACGAGACCTACGTCCACGCCAAGCACAACGAGGAAGGCCGGCACCTCCTCCAGGTCCGCGACGAGAACGGGCGCGACGAGCCCTGGACCTGGGTCCGGACCCAGGGCAAGGGGCGGGTCTTCTACACCGCCTATGGCCACGACCAGCGGACCTTCGGCAACCCCGGCTTCCACGACCTGATCGAGCGCGGGATCCGATGGGCCGCGCACAAGGGCGAGGTCTTCGACAGCCGGCCCAAGGTCGCCGCCAACCTCAAGCCGCTGCCGACCGAGCCCGCCCCCGCCGACATCCCCCAGTATCTCCCCGGCAAGGCCTGGGGCACTATGGGCGATGGGATCAAGACGATGCAATTGCCGGTCGAGCCCTCCGAGTCGATCAAGCACCTGGCCCTGCCCAACGGCCTCGAACCCCGCCTCTTCGCCGCCGAGCCCGAGATCGCCAAGCCGATCGCGATCGCCTGGGATCACAAGGGGCGGCTCTGGGTCGCCGAGACGGTCGACTATCCCAATAACATGCAGCGCCGGGGGGCCGGCCACGACCAGATCAAGATCTGCGAGGATACCGACGGCGACGGCCGGGCCGACAAGTTCACCGTCTTCGCCGACAAGCTCAGCATCCCCACCAGCATCGTCTTCGCCAACGGCGGGCTGGTCCTCCACCAGGCCCCCGACACCCTGTTCCTCCAGGACACCGACGGCGACGACAAGGCCGACGTCCGCAAGACCCTCTTCACCGGCTGGGGGACCAACGACACCCACGCCGGGCCGAGCAACCTCCGCTACGGCCTGGATAACTGGATCTACGGGATCGTGGGCTACTCCGGATTCCAGGGGACCATCGGCGGCGAGCAGCACGACTTCCGCCAGGGGATCTACCGGTTCAAGCCCGACGGCTCGAAGCTCGAATTCCTCCGGAACACCAACAATAACTCCTGGGGCGTGGGGATCAGCGAGGAGGGCCTGATCTTCGGCTCGACCGCCAACGGCTGCCCGAGCGTCTACCTGCCGATCGCCTCGCGCTACTACGAGAAGGTCCGGGGTCAGAGCACCGCCGTGCTGGCCAACATCGCCGACACCAACCGGATGTTCCCGATCACCGAGAAGGTCCGGCAGGTCGACTTCTTCGGCGGGTTCACCGCCGGGGCCGGGCACGCGCTCTACACCGCCCGGCTCTATCCCAGGCCGTACTGGAACAGCACGGCGTTCGTCGCCGAGCCGACCGGGCACCTGGTCGCCACCTTCGCCCTGGAGAAGAAGGGGAGCGACTTCGCCTCGCATAACGAGTGGAACCTGCTGGCCTCCGACGACGAGTGGACCTCGCCCGTCGCCGCCGAGGTCGGGCCCGACGGCGCGGTCTGGGTCAGCGACTGGTACAACTTCATCGTCCAGCACAACCCCACGCCCAGGGGGTTCAAGACCGGCCGGGGCAACGCCTACGAGACCCCGCTCCGCGACAAGACCCACGGCCGGATCTACCGGGTCTCCCCGGTCGGTTCTCCCTCGAAGACCACGACCCTGACCCTCGACCCGGCCGACCCCAAGGGATTGGTCGAGGCCCTCAAGAATGACAACCTCTTCTGGAGGCTCCACGCCCAGCGGCTGATCGTCGAGCGCGGCCAGAAGGACCTCGTCCCGGCCCTCGTCGCCCTGACCAAGGACACCAAGCTCGATGGGATCGGCCTGACCCCCGGCGCGATCCATGCCCTCTGGGCCTTGAAGGGCCTCGGGGTGCTCGACGGGTCCGACCCGGCCGCCTCATCGGCGGTGGTCGCCGCCCTGGGGCATCCTTCCAGCGGCGTCCGGCGGAATGCCTTGCAGGTCCTCCCGGCCGACGCCAAGGCCCCCGGCGCGATCCAGGCCGCGAAGCTCGTCTCCGACCCCGACCCCCTCGTCCGCCTGGCCGCCCTCCTGGCCCTGGCCGACGCCCCCGAGTCGCCCGAGGCGGCCGACTCGATCGTCGAGGCCCTGGCCACCGGCCAGGTCGACGGGGACCGCTGGCTCCCCGACGCGGCGACCTCGGCCGCGGCCCAGCACGCCGGTCCGTTCCTGAAGGCCCTGGCCGCCCGGAAGTTCGACCAGCCCGCCTCGCGGACGATCTTGACCATCGCCGGTCGGGTGGCCGAGCACTACTCCCGAGGGGCGACCTCCGGGACCTCGCCCGACGTCCTGACCGCCCTGAAGGGGGCCGACAAGGGCGTGGCCGACACGGTGATCGCCGGGCTGGCCGCCGGATGGCCCAAGGATAAGAAGCCGACCCTGGACGACTCCACCGACCAGGCCCTCGTCGATCTGCTGGGCCGGGTCTCCACCGGAGCCCGGGCCCAGCTGGTGAGCCTGGCCTCGCGCTGGGGCTCGAAGGCGATCGAGGCCCACACCGCCGAGATCGCCGCCAACTTCCTGGCGATCGCCTCCGACGAGGCCCAGCCCGAGGCCGCGCGGGTCGACGCGGCGCAACGCCTGATCGAGTTCCGCCCGGGCGATCTCAAGATGGCCGAGGCGTTGCTGGCCCTGATCACCCCTAAGACCCCGCAAGGCCTGGCCGGCGGGCTGGTCGAGGCCGCCGGTCGGAGCGACTCGACCGAGGTCGGTCGGGCGATCGTCGAGCAGCTCGGCGCGATGACTCCCACGGTCCGCGTCGAGGCCAGCCGGGCCTTGCTCTCGCGCCCCGAGTGGACCGCCGCGTTTCTCGACGGCGTCGAGAAGGGGGACGTCTCGCTCGCCCAGCTCTCGCTGGCCCAGACCCAGTCGTTGGCCTCGCACAAGGACAAGGCCATCGCCGACCGGGCCAAGATGCTGATCGCGAGGGGGGGTGGCCTGCCCGACGCCAATCGCCAGAAGGTGATCGACGAACTGAGCCCGCTGGTCCTCAAGGGGGGCGACGCCGCCAAGGGGAAGCTGGTCTTCGCCCAGCAGTGCGCCAAGTGCCACATGTATGGCGGCGAGGGGGGCAAGGTTGGCCCGGACCTCACCGGGATGGGCACGCACCCCCGCGAGGAGCTGCTGATCCACATCATCGACCCGAGCCGGTCGGTCGAGGGGAACTTCGTCCAGTATAACCTGGCGACCACCGGGGGCCAGGTCATCAACGGCCTGCTGGCCTCCGAGTCCAAGACCGCCGTCGAGCTGATCGACGCCGAGGGGAAGCCCCACCAGGTCCTCCGCGAGGAGATCGAGGAGTTCGCGGCCTCGAAGAAGTCCCTGATGCCCGAGGGGTTCGAGAAGACCGTCGGGCCCGAAGGGGTGGCCGACCTCCTGGCGTTCCTCACCAAGAGGGGCAAGTACCTGCCGATCGACCTGAGGTCCGCGGCCACGGTGGTCACCACCAAGGGGATGTTCTTCGACCCCGAGTCCCCCATCGAGCGGCTGGTCTTCCGCGACTGGTCGCCCAAGGTGTTCGAGGGGATCCCCTTCCTCCTGGTCGACCCCCAGGGGGATCGCGTCCCCAACGCGATCATGCTCTACGGGCCGAACGGTTCCACCCCGCCCAAGATGCCCAGGTCGGTCACCCTGCCGTGCAACGCCCCGGCCAAGGCGATCCACTTCCTGAGCGGGATCAGCGGCTGGGGGGCCACCGGCTCCGACGCCGACCAGACGACCTCGATGATCGTCCGGCTCCACTACGCCGACGGCGAGACCGAGGACCATCGGCTCCGCAACGGGATCCACTTCGCCGACTACATCCGGCCCGTGGACGTCCCCGGCTCCAAGCTGGCCTTCCGCCTGAGGGGGCAGCAGCTCCGCTATCTCGCCGTCAACCCCCAGAGGAAAGAGCCCATCGCGAAGATCGAGCTACTCAAAGGCCCCGACGACACCGCCCCCATCGTCATGGCGGTGACCATCGAAGGGGAGGAGTGATCGGTGGTTAGTGGCTAGTGGTTAGTCAGTCGGCTTTCCCTCTCCCTCCGGGAGAGGGTGGCCGAAGGCCGGGTGAGGGTCCAAGACTCTCATCCGACCAGAATCCACCCGTAGAGACCCGTGACGCGGCAGGGCGAGCCCTGCCCTAACAGGAAGATCCGCGACCCGTGACGCGGCTAGGCTCGCCCTGGCGTACCAGAGGAAGATTACGACGAATGACCCCGCTTCTCCGACCGATCCTGCCCGTTGTTCTCCTCCTATCCCTCCCGCTTTGGGCGGACGACGCCCTTCCGCTCGCCATCGTCGAGCCGCCCAAATCCTGGTCGCTCGACCCGTTCTATCAAAAATGCATCGAGGTGGATGGCCTGCCGATCCTGGCCTCGGGGAAGGTCTCGGATTACGCCCTGAAGGAGGCCGCTTACCTGGTCGGCCGGATGCTCGAAGGGCGTCGGGACGTGATCGACGCGATGGTCAAGGACAAGGTCCGAGTGGCCGTGATGGCCTTCGACGAGCGGACGACCGACATCCCCGAGCATCGCGACCTCAAGCCCGCCTCGTACTGGAACCGACGCGCCCGAGGGCTCGGCGGCGAGACGACCAGTTGCGGCGAGGAGAACCTGCTCAATTATCCCGGCGACCCATACAATACCGAAAATATCCTGATCCACGAGTTCGCCCACTGCATCCACGACCAGGGGCTGGCCAAGCTCGACCCCGACTTCAACAAGAAGCTCCGCGCCGCCTACGACGATGCGCTCGCGAAGGGCCTCTGGAAGAAGACCTACGCGGCGACCAACATCCACGAATACTGGGCCGAGGGCGTGCAGTCCTGGTTCGGCACCAATCGCCACGACGACAACGTGCATAACCACGTCGACACCCGCGACGAGCTGAAGGAGTACGACCCGGGCCTGGCCGCCCTGATCGAGGCGGCGTTCCCCGGGAACGACTTCCAGTATGTCCGCCCCGACCGCCGGAAAGACCTCGGCCACCTCCAGGGCTACGACCCCAAGGCCGCCCCGACCTTCGCCTGGGGGCCGGACGAGACGCCCGAGGCCGCGAAGGACCCCCGGTGAGCCCTCGGCGGAATCGACCTCGCAATTACCCGCGGATTTCCCGTACTGTAGGGCCTCCTGGCCGATGCCCGCGATCGGCCAGGCGGGCCCTTCCCCATGAATCTCGACGCGACCTGGACTTTTGAACTTATCAGGGAACTTGATTGATGAGCGTGACCTGGCAGGGCGTATTCCCGGCGGCAACCACCCAGTTCAAGAGCGATGAGTCGCTCGACATCCCGGCGACCCTCAAGCACATCGAGGCGATGATCGAGGCCGGGATCGACGGCCTGATCGTGCTCGGGACGGTCGGCGAGAATTGCTCGATCGAGGCGGTCGAGAAGCGTGAGCTGCTCAAGGCCGTGGTCGACCATGTCGCGGGGCGGATCCCGCTCCTCACCGGCGTGGCCGAGTACACCACCGCGCTGGCCTGCCGGTACGCGGCCGATGCCCTCAAGGCGGGCGTCGACGGCCTGATGGTCCTGCCGGGGATGGTCTACAAGTCGGACACCCGCGAGACCATCGCCCACTTCCGGGCCGTCGCCAAGGCGACCGAATTGCCGATCATGGTCTACAACAACCCGGTCTCCTACGGCGTCGACCTCAAGCCCGAGGCCTTCGTCGAGCTGGCCGACGAGCCGACGCTGGTCGCCATCAAGGAATCGTCCGAGGACGTCCGGCGGATCACCGACCTGAGGAACGCGGTCGGCGACCGCTACATCCTCTTCAGCGGCGTCGACGACCTCGTCCTGGAGAGCTTCATCCTGGGCATCTCCGGCTGGGTCTCGGGCCTGGTCAACGCCTTCCCGCGCGAGAACCGGCTGCTCTGGGACCTGGCCGTCGCCGGTCGGTTCGACGAGGCCCGCGAGGTCTATCGCTGGTACACCCCCCTGCTCCACCTCGACACGCTGCCCAAGCTGGTCCAATATATCAAGCTGGCGGCCGCCGAGTGCGGCTACGGGACCGAGACCGTCCGGGCCCCTCGCCTGAAGATCGAGGGGGCCGAACGCGAGCACGTCCTGGGGATCATCCGCAAGGCCATCGCCACCCGGCCGAAGATCGAGATCTAGAACGAAAGTCGGTGGCAAGGTGACGACCCTCACCCCAACCCTCTCCCGGAGGGAGAGGGAGTCATAAATGTCATGAGAGGACGTGTAAGCGTCTCCCCTCTCCCATCGGGAGAGGGGCCGGGGGTGAGGGTCGAGGTATGACCACCGGCTCGGCCCATTCCTTGCCTGGATTCCCATCATGTCCACCGTATCCACCGATCATCCCACCATCCGAGTGATCGACTCCCACACCGGGGGCGAGCCCACCCGAGTGGTCGTCGAGGGCGGCCCGGACCTGGGCCGGGGCGGCCTGGCCCAGCGCCGGGAGGTCTTCCGCGACCACTTCGACGACTTCCGCTCGGCCGTCTGCAACGAGCCGCGCGGGTCCGACACGATGGTCGGGGCCTTGCTCTGCGAGCCGGTCGACCCCTCGTGCTCGGCGGGCGTGATCTTCTTCAATAACGTGGGCATGCTCAACATGTGCGGGCATGGCACGATCGGCCTGCTGGTCACCCTGGCCCACTTGGGGCGGATCGGGCCGGGCACCCATCGGATCGAGACGCCCGTCGGCGTCGTCGAGGCCACCTTGCACCCGACCCAGGTCGTCACCGTCCGGAATGTCCCGAGTTACCGATTCGCCAAGGACGTGGTCGTCGACGTCGAAGGGTACGGCCCGGTCCGGGGGGACATCGCCTGGGGGGGCAACTGGTTCTTCCTGGTCGGCGACCATGCCGAGATGATCGCCCTCGCCAACGTCGAGCGATTGACCGACTTCAGCTGGAAGATTCGCCAGGCGCTCGAACGCCAGGGGATCACCGGCGAGAACGGCGCCGAGATCGACCACATCGAGCTGTTCGGCCCCTCGCTGATCGCCCACAGCAAGAACTTCGTCCTCTGCCCCGGCAAGGCGTACGATCGCTCCCCCTGCGGGACCGGCACCAGCGCCAAGCTCGCCTGCCTGGCCGCCGACGGAAAGCTCAAAGAACGCGAGAACTGGCGTCAGGAGAGCCTGATCGGCAGCGTCTTCGACGGATATGTCACGTATGAAGGGGCGTGGACCATCCCCCACATCCAGGGCAGGGCCTACGTGATGGCCGAGTCGACCTTGATCCTCAACCCCGATGATCCGTTCCGGATGGGGATCCGGGGATGATCGGGCGAACCTTGGACGGACCGAGGCCCCTCTGCCTCCCTCTCCCTCCGGGAGAGGGCCGGGGTGAGGGGTCTTCGCAGGACCGGCGACTTTCGATGATCCCATTTCGACTCCCGATGGTATGGCCACGAGCCCTCACCCCGGCCCTCTCCCGGGGGGAGAGGGGGGAAGATCCGCGATTCGGGCGTGAATCGGAGACGCCCCGATGATCGGCTCGAAGGGACGGGTCGCGATCGTGGGGGCGGGGATCGTGGGGGCCTCGATCGCCCGGGCACTCGCCCGGGAGGGGTTCGGGGTGATCGTCCTGGACAACCGCCCGATCGGCTCGGGGGCCACCGCCGCCGGGATGGGCCACGTCGTCGCGATGGACGACTCCGAGGCCCAGTTCGCCCTCTGCCGGTACTCGCAGACGCTCTGGGACGAGCTGGCGCTCGAACAGCCTCCGGGGGTCGAGTCGACCCGATCGGGAACCCTCTGGGTGGCGGCCGATGACGAAGAGATGGCCGAGGTCGGCCGCAAGGCCCAATTCTACGCCGATCGGGGCGTCGAGGCCGAGGCCCTCGATTCCGGGCAGCTGACCCGGGCCGAGCCCAACCTCCGATCCGGCCTGCCCGGCGGCCTCCGGGTCCCCGGCGACTCGGTGGTGTATCCCCCCCGCGCCGCGAGCTATCTGATCGAGCAGGCGGCGAAGCTCGGGGCCGAGGTCCGGCTCGATGCCGAGGTCGAGGCGATCGGCGGGGGCTGGGTCCGACTGGCGGGCGGCTCGCGGGTCGAGGCCGACTTCGTGGTCAACGCCGCCGGCGCGAAGGCCCCCCGGCTCACGCCCGGCCTGGCGATCCGCCCGAGGAAGGGGCACCTGGTCATCACCGACCGGCATCCGGGCTTCGTCACCCATCAGATCCTGGAGCTGGGTTACCTCAAGAGTGCTCACGGATCGGACCCCGCCTCGGTCGCCTTCAACGTCCAGCCCCGCGCGACCGGCCAGCTCCTGATCGGCTCGTCCCGGCAGTTCGACGTGGAGGACCCCGCCGTCGAGCCCCGGATGATCCGCAGGATGATCGACCGGGCCTTGCTCTACCTCCCCGGCCTGGCCCGGCTCTCGGCGATCCGGGCCTGGACCGGCTTCCGGGCCGCCACGCCCGACTCGCTCCCGATCATCGGCCCGGACCCCGACGACCCCCGGATCTTGATCGCCGCCGGTCACGAAGGGCTGGGGATCACCACCTCGATGGGGACGGCCGAACTCATCGTCGACCACCTGCTCGGCCGAGAACCGGCGATCCCGGCCGGGCCTTACTTGCCGTCGAGGTTCCTGACGTCGGCGGGGATGGGGCACCATTGATGGGCGACGAAATTTCCCTGACCATCGACGACCAGCCCGTCCGGGTCCCGTCGGGGACCTCGGTGGCCTCGGCGGTCCTCATCGTTCGAGGCCCGTCGTTCCGGCAATCGGTGACGGGTCGTCCTCGGGGGCCGCTCTGCGGGATGGGGATCTGCTTCGAGTGTCGCCTGACGATCGACGGGATCCCCCAGCGGATCAGCTGCCAGACGCCTTGCCGAACCGGGATGGAGGTCCGGACCGATGCCCCTCGATGACCGTCGGGATTACGATGTCCTGGTCGTCGGCGCGGGGCCGGCGGGCCTGGCCGCGGCCACCTCGGCCTCGGGCGAGGGGCGTCGGGTCGGCCTGGTGGACGACAACCCCGACCTCGGCGGCCAGATCTGGCGAGGGGAGCGAGCCCGGCCGACCAGCCCGATCGCCTCGCTCTTCTTCAAGATGTTCGATGACGGCAAGATTGAACACCGAGCCGGCACGAGGGTCGTGGGGCTGGTCGAGCCGGGCGTCCTCTGGGCCGAGTCCGGGAGGCGGCCGGTCGAGCTGGCCTATCGGTCGTTGATCCTGGCGACGGGGGCCCGCGAGCTGTTCCTGCCTTTTCCCGGCTGGACCTTGCCCAACGTGATGGGGGCGGGAGGCCTCCAGGCGATGGTCAAGTCGGGTCTGCCGATCGCGGGGAAGTCGGTGGTCGTGGCCGGTTCGGGGCCGCTCCTCCTGGCGGTGGCCGCTTCGTTGAAGAAGAAGGGGGCGATCGTCCGGTCGATCGCCGAACAGGCCCCGATCGGCAAGCTCGTCCGGTTTGGCCTCGGTCTCTGGTCCGAGCCGGACAAGCTCCAGCAGGCGATCGGCCTCCGGCTTGGGCTGGGGGGCGTCCCATTCCGGGCGGGCTGGTGGCCGGTCGAGGCGAGGGGCGATGACCGGGTCCGCGAGGTCTCGCTGACGGATGGGCGGAAGACCCGGACCGAGTCCTGTGATTACCTGGCCTGCGGCTTCGGGCTGGTCCCGAACCTGGAACTCCCCGGGCTCCTGGGCTGCGAGATCGGGCCGGGCGGCACGACCGTCGACCGTTGGCAGCAGACGACCGTGCCTGGGGTCTACTGCGCGGGGGAGGCGGCCGGGATCGGCGGGCTGGATTCGGCCTGGCTCGAAGGGAGAATCGCCGGGCTGGCCGCCGTCGGCAAGACCGAGGGAGCCAGTTATTTTTTCCGGGATCGCGACAAGGCCCGGAGGTTCGCCCGGTCGCTGGAGCGGGCCTTCGCCCCCCGCAACGAGCTGCGGGACCTGGCCCGCCCCGACACGATCGTCTGCCGATGCGAGGACGTGACCGCCGGGGCCCTGGTCGGCCGGACCTCGTGGGTCGACGCCAAGCTCCAGACCCGATGCGGGATGGGCCCCTGCCAGGGCCGGATCTGCGGGGGGGCTGTCGCATTCCTCCACGGATGGTCGCGTGGATCGGTCCGGCCGCCGATCTTCCCGACCCTGGTGGCGAACCTGGGAGATGCCGAGACCCCGCGATGAGACCCGGCCCGGACTTCGGTTGAGTGGGTGTATCCGGCCTTCGAGCCGGGTCGAGTCGGAAGATCGAACCTCGGCCCGGTCGAATTCTGGGAAAAAATCGTGACGAATCGATGTGACCGGCTGATTCAATACGGAAGTCGGCCTAGCGACCGCCATCCCTGTCCTGTCCCCGGGTCGCGATGCGTCCGCCGCTCGGCCACGTCTCCAGGCCACGGGCGGTCCCCCGGCCGACTCCGTCAAGTTCCGGGAAAACCCACCGATCCCTCGAGGGATGTCCCGGATTGATCGCTTGATATCGTCCAATCCATCATCTCGTCTCCCATACCCGAGCGGGCCGGGCATCATCACGGATCCCCTCGATGCCGGCCGTCGGGCCCCGCTGGCGGTCGAGGCCCTACTTTTCCTGGCCGGTCTTCGACGACCCGCCGCATCCTCTTTCGGAGGTCCCTCTCGATGGATCGTCACCGTGGTCGAGCCGGGTTCACGCTGATCGAATTATTGGTCGTCATCGCCATCATCGCGGTCCTGATCGCCTTGCTCTTGCCGGCCGTGCAGGCGGCCCGCGAGGCCGCCCGGCGTGCCCAGTGCACCAACAACCTGAAGCAGATCGGCCTGGCCGTGGCCAACTACGAAAGCACCACCAACGCCTATCCGTATGGCAACGGCCCCTGGTGGACCGAGTGGTCGGCCCAGTCGATGCTCCTGCCCTACATCGAGCAGGCTCCAGTCTACAACAGCATGAACTTCGCCAGCACCCGGCCCGTGGGCAGCTACCCGGGAGGCAACGCCCTGCCGCACGACGGCCTGGTCAATTCGACGGCCGAGTACACCAAGATCTCGCCGTTCCTCTGCCCGTCGGATGTGAGCCGCTTGACCAGCGCCTGGGGCCCCAATAATTACATGTCGAACACCGGGTCGGCCCCGAACTCGTTCTACGGGGGGGACGGGACCGGCAGCAGCGGGTCGGGCGGGCCGATGTCCGGGCCGTTCATCTTCACGGGGACCGACAACGGCCAGAGCGGCACCCATGTCGGCGTGGCCAGCGTGACCGACGGCACCAGCAACACCGCCGCCTTCAGCGAGCGTGTCAAGGGGATCGGCAATTACCAGACCTCCACGCAGTTCGACGGGGGCAAGCCGAGTGCCTCGCTCTCGATCATCGGATTGGTCCCCCGGGGGACCGAGACCACGCCGCTGACCCACTACACGGCATGCATGGCGAAGCCCCCCACGCCCAACGCCAGCGGGGGCGATCAGGCCCAGGATATCGGCGAGGAACTCTCCGGCGGGAGCTGGTCGTCCGGCCTGGCGGCGGCCTCGCGCTATGCCCACGTCATGCCGCCGAACACCTGGAGCTGCCGCTCGGGCGTCGAGATGTCCTGGGGGGCCAGCAGCCATCACCCGGGGGTCGTCAACGTCCTGTTCCTCGACGGGACCGTCCGGGCCATCAAGTCGACCGTCAACCGGACCGTCTGGTGGGCCCTCGGCTCGCGGGCCGGCGGCGAGGTGCTCTCTGCGGACTCCTACTGATCCGAGGCTCGACGGTTCTCCCCGGCGTGTCGCGACTCCGGGACGCGACACGCCGGTTTTCCTCCGACCCGGGATGATTCGAGTCTCCATGATGCATCGACGGATCGCGATCGGGATCATCCTGCTGGCCGCCGGCTGCGGCGACGGCACGCCCCCGATGGATACCTCGCAGTCGCAGGTCAAGGTCTCGGGGATCGTGAAGGTGAAGGGCAAGCCCGTCTCGGGGGGCCAGATCAAGTTCGACCCCAGCAACGCCCTGCGACAGGTCGGCTCGTTCACCGCCGAGATCGGCCCGGATGGGACCTATTCGGCGGTGACCTACACCGGCGAGAACGTCGTGAGGTTCTCCGGAGCGATGCTCAAGGCCAACCCCGAGATCGGCCTGACCACTCGTTTCTGTAACGTCACCGCGGCCGAGAACGTCTTCGACTTCGACCTCCTGGGCGAGACCGACCAGGTCCGCGGGCCGACCTATAGCCGGAAGGGTGCCAAGACCGGCAAGAGATGATCGAGCTCATGCCGGGTGCCTCCCCCAATCGGGGCTGCCCGGGCCCATCGGTTCGGCGGCCGGAACCCGGGCGGTGAGCCGAGGGTCCGGGCCTCGCCCGCCCCCGATTGTCGCCCGCGTGCCGGGCCTTGAGGTCGGGCGGAAGCACTGCCCCGCACGCCTCCGAAATGGCGGCGGCCCGGGTTCGAACCCCGGGCCGCCGCCGTGACCTCCCTGCAACGTGCCGTACGTCGTCCGCTCAGTATGAGTCGGCCGAGACGACTTCGCCCCCCTTGGGTGTCACGAGCTGGCGGAGGACCAGGACCGAGGTAGTCTCCTTGAGGAACTTCACGCTGCCGTCGCCGAAGAGGATGTTGGCCCCGCCGGGGTGGAAGCTGAAGATCTCATCATTGTTGGCGGCGTTGTTGTTGACCTTGTTGATGCCGTCGGTGGGGTCGGGCCCGGCGGTCGGGTAGGAGGTGCTGTAACGGGCCAGGCCGAGCCGGGTCTTGTTGTTGTTGATCTGGCCGGAAACGCCGAAGGCGCCATCGGCCTCGGCCCAGCGCCAGAATCGGCGGGGCAGGCCGGCGTCGAAGTACTGGTCGCGGACGGCGGCGAACGGGGAGTGCAGCGGCGAGGCGGTGCCGTTGGCGTACATCGTGTTGGCGATGTAGCGGGCATCGCGGCCGGCGTCCTCGGCGATCATCATGGTGTTGCTGGTGCCGTCGGTCACCTCGCTGATGCGGGTCTGGCTGACCTTGAGCAAGCCGTCGGCGCGGTCGCTATTGTTGCGGTAGGGGGTGATGGCGGTGAAGCCCAGCCCGCCGACGACGCCGGTGGCGCTGATGTCGGTGTAGCAGGGCGCGCCGTAGTCCTGGACGCCGTAGCCGAATTGGAGGCCGGCCGAGAGCCCCGACTCGGCCGGGTCCTGCGCGTCGCGGCCGCCTGTGTTGTCGCGGACCGACGAGGGGCAGAGGTAGGTGTTGATCACCGTGCCGGTGGCGGTCTTGTTGGCGCCCGAGGTGTGGGTGTAGGGCAGGCTGAAGTTGTAGGCGTTGGTGACGTTGGTGCCCTCGAGGAAGGGCAGGAGGCGGACGAAGACGCCCGGCTCGTCGAAGATCGTCCGGGGCGGCGTGGCGGTGAAGTCGGTGCCCTGCCCGGCCGGCGGGAATGAGCCGTTGGTGCTCTCGTAATTGTGCAACGACAGCCCTATCTGCTTCAGGTTGTTGGTGCACTGGGCCCGGCGGGCCGCCTCGCGGGCGGCCTGCACCGCCGGCAACAGCAGGGAGATCAGGACGGCGATGATGGCGATGACGACCAGCAGCTCGATCAGCGTGAAGGCCGAGCGGCGGGCGTGTACCGAACGAAGGCGATTCATCGAGGGGGAACTCCCGGAGCCAAGGGGGCCTGGGGGCTGGGCCGTCCCGCACGAAGGCCGGGAGCCCAGGCCGCCGGGCCGGCTCACTTGAGGATGAAGGGGGGAAGCTCGTTGGCGGGCTCGGCCTTGACCCTGGCGGTCAGGCCCGAGGTGGTCTCTTTTCGATACTTGCCGGGGAAAGGCGGGCCGGACCGCTTCCTGGACGACGATCCCTCCGCCGGCGTGTCGGGGTCGACCTCCACTCGGACCATGTACTCTCCGGCTGGCGCGCCGGGGGCGACGCCGGCGGTCATCACAGAGAAGGTCCCGTCCGTGGTGACCATCCCCGAGACCGGTGGCGTCTTCTCGTCGCCGGAGACGAAGACCACTATGCCCGATGTCAGGGGCTTGCCGTCGGCCAGGACGACCTTGCCCTGCACCGGGTACGTCGCGACTCCGACGTCAGGCCGGGATTCGCCGCAGCCGACGACCGCCGTGGCGAGGAAGGCCGCGGCCCAGTGCCTTCGAATCCGGCCAGCCGAGGGATGCTTGCTCATGATCGAATCAGATCCCCATCGTGCCGGGGGCCGCCCCCCCGCCGATGACCTTGCACATGACAACTCGATCGCGGACGGGAAGTATAGAGACTCGCTTTGAAATATCGATAAAGTTAATGTGAATATTATGTTAGTAAAAATCCATATTTTTTTGAAATTCGATTGCAAGCCGCTTCGCTCGCGGATGGAACCCCGACCCGGGAGCCCGGCGGCCCGCGGGATCAATCCGGCCCGCCGGGGTGGTGTGCCTTGAGGATCTCGATCATCGCCGGGTGGAGCAGCCCATTGGTGGCCAGGATGCTGGACTTGCCCAGCGGGAGCGAGCCGCCTCGGGCGTCGGTGACCAGGCCCCCGGCCTCCTCGACGAACAGGCGACCGGCGGCGAAGTCCCAGGGGGAAAGCTCGAACTCGAAGTAGGCCCCGAACCGGCCCAGCCCGACGTTGCAGAGGTCGAGCGACGCGGTCCCGAACCGGCGAATCCCGTGGATCATCGCCCGCTTGAGGTCGCGGACGGCCTCCAGGGTGGCCTCCATCATCGCCCCTCGATCGTAGTAGAACCCGACGCCGACCAGGACCTCGTCGATCCGGGCCTGGGTCCCGACCTCGACCTTCCGGCCGTCATGGAAGGCCCCCTGCCCTCGGGCGGCGACGTGCCATTCGTCGCGGATTGGGTTGAGGATCACTCCGCACTGCGCCACTCCCCCTCGGTAGTAGGCGACCGAGACGCCGAAGTGCGGGATCTGGTGCGCGAAGTTGTTGGTCCCGTCGATCGGGTCGACGACCCAGAGATGCTCGGCGGCGGCATCCCCCTGGTAGGCTTCCTCGCCCAGGATGGCATGATCGGGGAACGCTGCCTTGATGACCCCGGCGATGGCGTGCTCGGCCTCGATATCGGCGTCGGAAACGAGGTTCGAGGCCGACTTGCTCCGCATCTGGACCCCGTCGCGGAAGTAGCGAGCCGCGACCTCGCCCCCGGCTCGGGCGGCCTGTTCGGCGATGGTCTGCTCGAGCGTGGTCATCCGGTCGGGCTCCTTCGAAAAAGCGAATCGGGGCGTTCGAGAGGCGAGATTATTATACTGGGGAACTCCGCCCCGACCGACCCCCCTGCCCCTCCGAGGCCCCTCGATGACCTTCCGCGCCGTGATGTTCGACCTCGACGGGACGCTCCTGGATACCCTGGCCGATATCGCGACCGCCGCCAACCAGGCCCTCGACCGCGAGGGGATGCCCACCCACCCGTCCGCCGATTTCCGGCGGTTCATCGGCGACGGCGTGGCCATGCTGTTCCGGCGGGCCTTGCCCCCCGACCGGACGGACGATGCCCTGGTCGGCCGCTGCGTCGCCGCCTTCCACGACGCCTATTCCCGGGTCTGGCACGATCAGACCCGCCCTTACGAGGGGATCACCGAACTCCTCGACGCGCTGGTCGGGCGCGACCTGGTCCTGTCGGTCCTCTCGAACAAGCCCGACGACTTCACCCAGCTCTACGGCAATCACTACCTGGCCCGCTGGCCGTTCCGGGTCGTCCTGGGCCAGCGCGACCACGTCCCCCGGAAGCCCGACCCGGCCGGGGCCCTGGAGATCGCCGATCGCCTGGAGATCGACCCCGCCGCGTTCGTCTACGTCGGCGACTCAGGCGTGGATATGAAGACGGCCAAGGCCGCCGGGATGTTCGCCGTGGGCGTCTCCTGGGGCTTCCGCCCGGTCGAGGAGCTAAGGGCCACCGGGGCCGACGCGATCATCGATCACCCGTCCGAACTCCTGGGACTCCTCGAGTGATCGGCCCGGCTCAGTAGGGCGACTCGGGCGGGATCGGCAACCAGGGCCTCCAGGCGGCCTCCAGGTATTCTTCCTTGTGAAGCCGGTGATACTCGGCCCAGGTGATCCGATTGGCGCGGGAGTTCCGCCGACTTGGCAACATCATCTTCGTGATGAATTGAGCCGCGGCCGGCGGCGAGATTGGCATGTCCTCCGAATAGTCGCGTGCTCCGGTATCGGCCTCGTAGCCATAGATGAATTGACGATGGTTCGGCCTCCCCAGGAGAAACATCGTCCGCTCCGGATCGCCGGTGGCTTCGATGATCGAATCGAGGTCGCGGGGCTCCGGCCCCATGGCTTCCAGGGTCTTCACGATGAAGTCGGTTCGGATCAACCGTTCCGATTCCCCGCGAGCGGAGATCTGATTCGACAGCTCGAGTGAACCGTGGATCATCGCCCGTTCCTGGCAGTAGTCCCATCGACGCTTGAGTCGAGGGATCTGCACGGCCAGGCCCAGGACGATCGCGATGACGGCCACCACGATCATCAGCCGACGAATCGTGATCCTGGCCTTTCCCATCTGGGCCTCGTTGGCGGGTTGATCGTCACTCGTCGTAATAGTGGATCACCTTCACGATCGCGCGGGCGCAGACGGGGCAGAAGGGCTTGGTCCCCTTGGAGAACATGATGCAGTCGATCGCGGGTCGGTAGAGCCCGGTCGAGGTGTAGCCGGCCCCCTCGAAGGCCCCCACCTTGCCGGCGAAATCGTCCTTCTCCAGGAGGGCGTCGGCCTTGTCGGAATGCTCGCGCGAGAGCTTCTCGGCCTCTTCCTTGATGGCCTCGATCTCCTTCTCGGGGGCATCGGCCCTGCTGGCGGCGGCGATCTTCTCGCTCAGGGCCTCCCGGAGCTTCTGGTAGGCGTTGTCGGCCTCGTCGAAGGTCTTCTTGGCCCAGGGGGTCGGCAGCGGGGTGTCGGCGGCGACAAGGTCCTTCCACTTCAGCTTCGAGGGGTCCAGGAGCGCCGTGACGTTGGGCTCGATCGGCTCGATCCCTCGGGGGAAGAAGTCGGTGTAGGCCACCGACGACGTGTAATACTCGTCGGCCAGCGCCGCGAACGTATGGCCGAACTCGTGGAGGAACACATAAGGGCTCCACTGATTGTCGGCGGTGAAGGTGCAGTACAGGTTGTAGATCCCGCCTCCCCCGTATCGGGGGGTGTTCACCATGATATACAGGACATCCCAGGGGGCGTGGGCGGCGACCTCCTGGAGGGCGCGGTTGTCCTCGGTCAGCAGGTAACGCTCCGAGCCCAGGGAGTCGAAGCTGGCGCCGACGGCGGTGGCCTTCCAGTTCCCCCGGCCGGGCTCGTCGCATCCCTGGTCCTGCGAGGGGAGCCAGGCCCCCCGGACGTTGAAATGGTCCTGCTTCGAGGCGAACGGCTCCTGGGCCAGGAGGACCCCGGTGAACCGCTTCAGGTCGTCGCGGAGCTTCGCCTCATCGGCCTTGGTGTACCCTTCGGCGACGATTGCGACGTCGACTTTGGAATGGTTGTCGCCCGCGATGTGCGTGTCGATGACCGTCACCCCGTCGCGGAGCGGTTCGCGGGATACGGCCTCGGGATCAACCTCGGTTTCGAGCAAGGTCTTGTCGGACCGATCCTTCTGGCGAACCTTGATGAGTAGCTGGACCTTGCCCCTGGGGAACGGGACCAGGGCGCTCGCGTGGTAGGTCCGCTTCACCCCTCGGGCGGCCTGCGCGGTGGTCCGGTACTCGCCGAAGTAGGAGTCGAGCCGTCGGGAGAACAGGAGGTCGCCGGTCCCCGGGTCGCGGATCTCCACGAGCGTCCGGCCGACCTCGAAGGGGTCGATCCGGTGAGTCCGGCTCCCCGCCCAGGTCCCCTGGCGTTGGAGTCGGTCCAGCGTGATGAATTCGTGGGCGGCGTCGCCCCCCTGGAGGTAGTCGACCCGGAGCGTGGCGTCGAGGAACGAGCGGTCGAACGCGGAGATGTCGTCGGCCCGGAGGCTGCTGGCGAGTCCGATGACGACCACGAGGCAGGAAGCGATGCGCATGCGAGTCTCCCGGGCGCCCCGGGCCGGTCGGTGGATGGTCGCGACCGACTCCCCGGCTCCCGGTCCCGACCTCGGGGCATCATGATCTCGATTGGAGCCGATCGGGGCCGAGGTTTCCAGAGGACGGCCCCAGGGTTGACTTCGCGGAACCTCGACTTGTGTGACGGGTTGGGATCGGTGATGCTTGGAGACGTGTCGACGAACCGAGGCCGATGCGGGCCCGCCGAATTGTCGCGTTCCCCTACCTCCCAAGGGAATTCCTCATGACCCATCGAGGTCGAGTTGGCTTGTTGGTGATCCTTGCAATCGGCCTGGTGACCACCTCGGCCCTCGGGCAGCGGCCCAAGGCCAAGGCCAGAGATAAGGTGGTCGGCACGATCTGGAAATTCACCGCCATCCAGTCGCGGAAGGATTTGAAGGACGGTACGGCCATCAACGGCCGGTTTCGCGTCTACAATTACGAGGTCTTCCACGGGATCAAGAAGATCGGCTACATCAAGCCGGATGGCCCGCTGAACAGTCAGATGGTCCTCGAAGACCACCCGAAGTTGAATGGGATTTACCAGCTGACCAGGGTCGGCAAGAGGCCGGAAATCTGGGCCGGCGAGGTGAGCAAGTCCGACGGCTCGAAGTTGAAGGTGCGGTTCGAGGTTGTCTCGTACTGAGATCCGGCCCGTCGACGGGAAAGGCCGGGGGATCGAAGCCCCGGCCCTGATGTCGTCGAGCCGAAAGGGCTCGGCCTCATCGCCAGTCGGGCATGTCGGCCGACTTGAGGTCTTCCAGGGGGAACTCGACCCGGCCCTCGCCGTCGGCTTCGAGAATAATGAGCTGGCCTTTCGTGGCCACGCCATTCGCCGGCACGTCGAACTTCACCAAGGCAATCCGCTTGCCGTTGGGGGACCAGCCGGCCGAGAGGTTGTGATGCCTGCCCGCCGAGAAGACCGACAAACCCGGAGGACCAGCGGCCCGTGCCGCTCGACCAGGACGGCGAACGCCAGCTCGGCCGCCTTTCCTCGTCGGTTCGCGAACCGCTCCAGCAACTGGCCGTCGGTCAAGGTCCCGGTCACGCCCACATTGAAGAGCGTGGCGAGCTGCCGAGCCACGGCGCCGTTTCGTCCGATGCCCACGTCTATCGCCCCTCGCCGGTGATTGAGCCCGTCCATCACGGGTCAATGTTACCGGAAGGTGCCCTGGTTCCGACTTTTTCCAGGAATCGAGGACTCGAAAGCAGCCTGATCGACTCATCGTCATGCGGGGGAGTGGGCCCTTGAAGCCCCGACCTCCTCACGGAACCGCTCGACGGCCCGGGCGAGTTCGCCTTCGATTACGCCGGCCCCGGCCAGATTGCCGGACTTGCTCATCACCTGGAGCTTCAGGGCCGGTTCTGCGATGGATTTGGCGGCGAAGTTGCTGGCCACGCCGGAGACCGTATGGGTCAGGCGTTCCAGGGTGGCCGAGTCGCCGGATCCGAGGGCCTCATGGATCGCTCCCAGGAGCCGAGGGCAGTCGTCGAGGAAGAGGCCGACGACCTCGTCGAGCAACTCCGAGTCGCCCCCGAGATTCTCCAGCGCGGCTCGTCGGTCGAAGCTGGGTGGTCTTCCGGCGTCCTCGCCCGGTCCCCGGGGCGGGGGGTCCGCCTCGGGCCAATCGATCCGTTCCAGGGCGGATTGGAGGGTGGCGGCCTGGATCGGCTTGGAGAGGTAGTCGTCGAAGCCGGAGCCCAGGCATCGCTCGCGATCGCCCGCCATCGCGTGCGCCGTCAGGGCGATGATCGGGGTGCGTCGTCCGCGACCTTCGCGGAGCCGGATGGCGGCGGTGGCCTCGAACCCGTCCATCTCGGGCATCTGCACGTCCATCAGGATCAGGTCGAATTGGGCCGAGTCCGCCGACTCGACGGCCTCCCGTCCATTGCCGACGATCGTGACCTCGTGACCCAGGCTTTCCAGCATCCGACCGGCCACCTTCTGGTTGACGGGGTGGTCTTCGGCCAGGAGGATCCGGAGGTATCGCCTCATCGGCTTCAGGTCGGCTTCCATGGGCTGCGTCGCCTCGACCGGCAAGAAGCCATCATCCGGCCCGAGGACGTCCATGACGGCGTCGTAAAGGTCGGAGTGGCGGACCGGCTTGCTCAGCCAGCCGCCGATGCCCAGCTCGCGGAAGCGGCCCGACTCATCGGAGCCGCCGGAGGTCAGCATCAGCATCCTGGGGCCATCCGGGCCGAGTTCGCCGAGGATCCTGCGGGCCAGTTCGGTCCCGTCCATCCCGGGCATCATCCGGTCGAGCAGGACCAGCCGGAAGGGGTCGCCCTGACCGGCCGCCTCGGCCAGGATCGTCAGGGCCTCGGCCCCTCCGCTGGTCGATCGGGGGCGACATCCCCATTGGGTCAGGAGTTCTTCCAGGATCAGGCGGTTGGTCCGGTTGTCGTCGACGATCAGGATCGGCAGGCCTTCGAGCCGGCCTGACACCCTGGACACCGCGGCGGTCCTTTCCTCGGGGTCCGGCTCCAGGTGGGCCGTGAACTTGAAGATGCTGCCTCGTTCGGGATGATCCTCGACCCAGATCCGGCCGCCCATCAACGAGACCAGGCGGCTGGAGATGGTCAGGCCCAGTCCGGTCCCGCCGTATTTCCTCGTGGTCGAACCGTCGGCCTGTTCGAACGGCGCGAAGATGGCGGCCCGTTTCGCCTCGGGAATGCCGATCCCGGTGTCGGCCACGGCGAAGTGGAGTGCGCCATCCGGCCCGGCCTCGACCGAGACGCAGACCTCTCCGGCCTCGGTGAACTTGATGGCGTTGCCCACCAGGTTCACCAGCACCTGCCGGATCCGTCCCTGGTCGCCGATGACCGAGTCCGGCACATCCGGGGCGACCCGGCAGGCGAGTTCCAGCCCCTTGCCGTGGGCCCTCAGGGCGAGCGATCGGAGGGTGTCGGTCACCGCATCGCGGATCTTGAAGGGGACCGGGTCGAGCGTGAGCTTGCCGGCCTCGATCTTGGAGAAGTCCAGGATGTCGTCGATCACCGTCAGCAGCGCATCGGCGGAGGACTTGACCAGCCCGAGGTACTCGCGCTGGCGGTCCGAGAGTTCGGTGCCCAGGGTCAGTTCGGTCATGCCGAGGATGCCGTTCATGGGCGTCCGGATCTCGTGGCTCATGTTGGCCAGGAACTCCCCCTTGGCCCGGGTGGCGGCCTCGGCGGCCTCCTTGGCCTCTCGGAGGGCCGCCTCGGCCCGCTTCTGGAGGTCGATGTCGGTATGGACGCCGATCCATTCGTGGATCGTCCCGTCCTCGGAGAGGATCGGGATGGCGCGGACCATCATGTGCCGGTACTCGCCGTCGGCCCGACGGATCCGATGCTCGACCCGGTAGGTGGACCGATTCGCGACGGTCTTCGACCAGACTCGGACGGTCTCGGCCCGGTCTTCGGGATGGATCGCATCGAGCCAGCCCCAGCCCCTCAGCTCATCGAAACTCTGTCCGGTGAAGTCGCTCCAGCCTTGCTGTTCCGACTCGAACTCGCCCGAGGCGGGCGTATTCCAGACGATCGCCGTGGTCGCTTCCACCAGCGACCGGTAGCGCCGCTCGCCGAGTATCTTCTGATCGTGGATATCGGTGCAGGTGCCGAACCATCGGATGATCCGGCCCGAATCGTCTCGCATCGGCTCGGCCTGCCCCAGATGCCAGCGATAGGACCGGTCGCTGGTCCGCCGGATCCGGCTCTCGAGCTGAAAACCCCGGCCGGAGCGGATGGCCCGTTTCCAGGCCTCGACGCGGCTGGGGCGGTCGTCGGGGTGGATGACCGAATCCAACCCGCCACGGGCGACCTCCTCGAGGTCCAGGCCGGTATACGCCAGCCCTTGGCGGTTGAAGTAGTCGATCATGCCGTCGGGGTTGGCGGTCCAGACGATCTGGGGGATGGCGTCGGTCAGGATCCGGAGCGACTGGTCCGATCTCCGGCGCTGTTCGTCGAGTCTCTGGAGTGCGTGCGCATTCCAGCCGATGCAACCGACGAGGACCGAGATCGTGACGATCACCCTCGTCGCCGTCGCATATCTGGCGTCGAAGACCCCCGCCCATTCGGCCAGGAGGGCCATCCCGTCCAGGACGATCGGCACCCCGAAGGCGATCGGCAAGAGCCGACGCGCCATCTGGCCGCCCGGGGTATCGCCGGTGATGGCTTTCATCAGTCCGCTAGCCGGCCGGATCGTCAAGATGCCCAGGGAAAGGATCAGCATCCCTGAGGCGGTATGGACCGCCATCTGGTTCAGCGATGCCATCCCCAGGAAGAATCGGACCCCATAGCAGTAGCCAACCAGCGACGAGCCCGCGATCAGGCTCGCCGCGAGCGACAACCAGTGGGCCATGCGATGACCGCAGTCGAGGGCCATAAGGATCATCGCGATCCCCAGCAGGGTCAGATCCAGCGCCGTCGCCGGGTGCATCCGGCCGGGGGCCATCATCGCCACCGCCCCGGGAGAATCCCGGGCCAGGAGCTGGTCGAACCCGAGATCGACGCGGCAGGCATGCTCCAGGAGCGTGAACCAGCCGATCGCCGCGACCGAGGCCGCCAACCCGATCGCGACCCGATTCCGACGCCGGTCCTCCCGGATCCACCCCAGGGCCAGGCCCCCCAGGAGGAACGCCAGCGCCGCGTTCGGCTTCATCGTGACCAGGCCCGGCGCGACGCTCTTGAGGACCTCGAGATCCAGCGCCCAGCCAACCAGGACAATCACCCCGATCGCCGCCGAGGTCGCTGCACAGAGCCTGGGCAGGACGAGCCTCCGGTTCCCATCAGCTTCGAGGGGACGACGATCGCTCATTTCGGATGATTTCTCGAAATCGGCCCGACGTTCGAGGGATTCCCATGGGCAGCCCAACCCCGCAAACGCGCGATGCCGGTCATCCATATTATCTAACTTAGAACATCGGTCGGCCATCCGGGCTTACCCGACGACCCGGATTCCCGGCTCAGCCCCCACGGGCCGGCGCGGCCGGCTTCTTCAGGAACGGATTCGGCTTCAGCTCGATCTTCTTGATCGATTGGAGGTACTCCAGGACGTTCGACGACGGCTCACCCCCCACCTGGGCATGAAAATGGAGCGTGAACCCGTGCGGCCCTCGGGCATCGATCAGCTCGGGCTGGAGGGTCAGGAACGACTTGATCGCGTCGAGCTGCCCCATCATCGCGGCGCAAAACAGGTCGATCCTCGCCCCACGCCCCAGGAGCAACTCGACGATGTCGCGCCGGCCCATGTGCGAGGCCCCACCCAGGCCCGACTCCCAGTCCCCGCCCCCCCAGTCGATCGTCGCGTTGAGCAACGCCGGTTCCCGATCGAGCAGCTTCCGGGTCATCTCCAGCTCGGAATGCGCGAAGATGACGAAGTCCTGGACCATCAGTCGGCAGATCTGGGGCTTCTTCCAGGAGGGCTTGAATTCCGGCGCGGGATAGTCTCGCTCGAAGGCCGCCTCGGTCGGCCCGGGCGCATCGTCGGCGCGGGAAGGCCGTGCCGTCGAGCCCAGGACCAGGCCCGCACCCAGCCCGGTGAACGATCGTCGCGTGATGAAATCTGGCATGGAATCCCTTTGAATTCGAGGAAGTCGGGCAGGGCTCGCCCTGCGATCCGGGGGCTTGCGATCATCCTGGGTTCAGGAGCTGATACAGGCCGACGTAGCGGGAAAAGAGGTCATCGTAGAGGCGTGCCTGGGTCGGATCGGGCTCGATGACCCGGTCGATGCCGACCATGGCCCGGGCGGCGGCGTCGAAATCGGGGAAGATCCTCGCGCCCACGGCCCCGGCCATCGCGGCCCCCAGGGCACAGGTCTCGGGGTCCCGAGCGAGGTGGATCGGGCGTTGCAGGATGTCGGCGTGGATCCGGAGCCAGAGCGGCGAGCGGGCCCCTCCTCCGCCGACGAAGACCCGTCGGACGTCGAGCCCGTGGGCCGAGGCGTCCTCCAGAATATGCCGGGTCCCGCAGGCGGTCGCCTCGTAGAGGGCCCGGATGATGTGGCCCGGCCCGTGGGCCAGGGTCAGCCCGACGATCGCCCCCCGGGCCGCCGGGTTCTTGTACGGGGATCGGTTCCCTTGCCAGTCGTCGCGGACGATCAGCCCCTCCGCCCCGGCAGGCACGGCGACGGCCAGAGCGTCCAGGACTTCGAAGACCGAGACCCCTCGGGCGTCGGCCTGCTCCTGCTCGTTCCCGGCGAAGTGGCGGCGATACCAGTCGAGGATCGACCCGGTGGCGGTCTGACCGGCCTCCAGGGTGTAGAGCCCCTCCACGGTCGCGTCGGGATAGCAGCCCGCCGCGCCCGAGCCGAAGACCCCGGCCTTCGACTGCGCCAGGTGGCAGGTGCTGGAACCGACCGTGATCGAGACGTCCCCGGGACCGGTCGCCCCCATCCCGAGCATCCCCAGGTAGGCGTCGATGCCCCCCTGGGCGACCGGCGTGCCGGGCTCCAGCCCGAGGTCGCGGGCCGCCTCGGGGGCCAGGGTCGCCCCCCCCTGCCCCAGCGGCTCGATCCGATCGGGCCATTTGGATCGGAGGTCGTCGAGCCCGGTCGCGGCCATCATCTTCAACGGCCAGCCCCCTTCGGGCCGGGCGTAGTTCCACTTCACCGCGACGTGGTTCAGCGAGAGCGTCCACTCGCCGGTCAGCTTGCGCATGAACCAGTTGGTGCACTCGACGATCCGGTCGGCCCTGGCGTAGGTCTCCGGCTCGTGCCGCTTGAGCCAGAGGGCCTTGGGCAACATCCACTCGGGCGAGAGCTTGCCCGAGACATACCGGAGGTTCGGGTCGCCGGTCTTCGAGAGGTCGGCGGCCTCGGCCGCGGCCCGCTGGTCCATCCAGAGCAAGGCGGGGCGGAGCGGCTCGGCGTCCCGATCGCACGCGACCACGGTGCAGGCGGTGCAGCTCAGGCCGATCCCGACCACCCGTGAAGGGGCGACATCCCCCCGGATCAAGGCCGCCTTGACGGCGAGCCCGGCCGCTTTCCACCAGGCGTGGGGGTCCTGCTCGGCCCAGCCCGGCCGGGGATAGGACGTGGCGATCGGCTCGGACCCGGTGGCGATCGTCCGACCTTCCAGATCGACCAGGGAGGCGCGAAGGCTCTGAGTCCCCACGTCGAGGCCGAGCACGAGCGGTGAAGCGTTCATGGGGCGAGATCTCGGGTCAATCATCGGTGAGGGTCGGATCGCTCGGCATTGTACGCACTCCCGCGAGTCCGACCAATTCCCTGCCGCCGAGACTCCGGTCCCTACCATCGGGGTCGGCCGATCGAGAATTCGCGCGAGATTCGGGCCGGCGAGTCACCGCTTGCCCGCGAGCCCGTAGAGGTGAGCTACAGTCGAAGATGAAGTATGAAAGTTCTTTAAGCGTGCGATGGTGCCGCACCGAAAGAAGACGAGGTCCTGAAATGTGCCGAGAGGATAAGCAGAGGGTGGTTGGGATCACCGTCGCGGTGGTCCTGGTTGGCGTCGCGATCATGGGCTACGTGGCCTTCAGGACCTACCAGAGGCAGGAAGCGGTCCGGTTACTCGTGGGGGACCGACCCGAGCAAACCCTCGAAATGATGGAGGCCAGCCTGCCATCGGTGTCGGAAGAGGTGCAGCGATTGGTCTACGAGCGGGCCCTCATCGTGGCCGGGAACATCCAGGGGTTCCAGGCCGAAGGGAGTTCCGATTCCACCGGTCGAAGCCTGGTCCCCGACGCGATCCACCGGATCGCCCTCGGGAACGACATCCAGGACCAGGACGTCATCGCGATCGTCCGATGGGGGTGGGCCAATAACTGGTGATCGCTCCAGAGGTTTTCGCCCGAATCGCGTACGGATGAAGACTGGCCGTAAGCCCGGTCTCGGAGCCTCCCAAGTTGGCCGATGATCGGGGTTGGGGTGACCCGCTCACGCTGCTCGAGAGCATGCCACTCTCGCCGAGTAGGACAACGCCCCAACCTGTCGAACCGATGGCGGCGCGACTCGGCTGCATCCGGGGCCCTGCCGTGGTAGTCTGGATCGAGTATCGCCCCAGAGTACCGGAGGTAGGGGATTGTCGATCCGTCGGCCGAGTCCGAGCTTGATATCGGTGACACTTCTCTCGATCGTCCTGTTTTTCGGGCTGGCGGCCTGGGGTTGGGGAGGTCTGGGCGGGTTGATCGGACACCCGGCCCGGGCCGGGGGCCTGCTGGTGATCGGCCTGGCGGCGGCGGCCTCGCTCTTCTCGGGCATCCACCTGGGCGGTTGCTCTCGGCCCGATGCTCACGGTCGATGGCGACTGGTCCCCCTGGCCCTGATCAGTCTTTTGATGGCCTGCTGGCCCGCCTATTCCGACCGTCGAGACCTGGCGACGATCGGCGGGGACACCATCCGTTATCTGGGCCTGGCGCTCTTGATCGTCGGGGGTGTGATGCGGGTCGGTCCCATGTTCCTGCTGGGCGATCGCTTCACCTGGCCCCTGGCGACCCAGCCGGGTCACAAGCTGCTGACGACGGGCTTGTATCGGTTCATCCGACATCCGAGTTATTCCGGGGCGATGGTCGGCGGGGTTGGCTGGGTCCTCCTGTTCCGGAGCGGGCTGGGGCTGGTCCTGGTCGCCCTCCTGATCCCGTTCCTGATCCCGATGATTGGGGCCGAGGAGTCGTTGCTCCTGTCGGAGTTCGGCGAGGATTACCGGGCGTATCGGGAGCGGACCTGGCGACTCTTGCCCTTCGTCTACTGACGGATAGGGACGCGGTGCCGGTTGGGTGTGCCCGTAGATTCTTGGGGTCACCGGGCCGGGTGCCATGCTCTCGCGGAGCGTGAGCATGAGAGGACGTCCAGGCCACCCCCATGCTCACGCTCCGCGAGAGCATGGCACCCAGGAAGCGACTCAGGCTCGAGCCCGAGATTCCATAGGTACACTCTGCCGGTTTCGTCGGGCGACCAGCCCCTTTCGCCGAGCCCGGGCGCGAGTATGCTGGAGGCTCGCCAAATTCGGATGACTTGAGGGCTTCCCGATGCGATCCAGCTTGATCCGCCTCTCGTTCCTGCTCGCGCTGGTCGGCCTCGCGGAGGGTCAGACCGCCCCTTCGGGCGACTGGCCGGGCGTCGGTAATGGTCCCGGTTGCACGCGCTATTCCCCCCTCGATCAGATCAATCGCGAGAACGTCGCCCGGCTCAAACCGGCCTGGACGTATCACACCGGGGAGCTGGAAGGTCGGGCGGGCAAGACGATCGAATGCACGCCGATCGTCGTCGATGGGGTGATGTACCTGACCACGGGATATCTCCGGGTCGTCGCCCTGGACGCCGCGACCGGCAAGGAACTCTGGCAGTTCGACCCCCTGAAGGATCACCCGTTCGAGCACTCGCCCGCGTCGGGCGGGGTCAACCGGGGGTGTGCCTACTGGTCGGACGGGAAGCCCGGCGGCGAGCGTCGAGTCATCCACGGGACCTCCGACGGCCGCCTGTTCTCGCTCGATGCCGCGACGGGCAAGCTGGACCCCGAGTTTGGCGAGGGGGGAATCCGCAATCTCCGGACGGAGCTTGATCCGAAGTTCGCCAAGCTCTCCTATGGTCCCACCTCGGCCCCGGCGATCTGGAAGGACACGATCATCGTCGGGGTCTCCTGCGGCGAGGGGCCGGGAATCACCGCGCCGGGGGATATCCGGGCGTTCGACGTCCGGACCGGGGCTCAACTCTGGCGGTTCCACACGGTCCCCCGGCCGGGCGAGTTCGGGCACGAGACCTGGGAGGGGGAGTCCTGGAAGGATCGAGGGGCCGCGAACGCCTGGGGCGGCTTGAGCGTGGACGTGGAACGGGGAATGGTCTTCGCAGGTCTCGGTTCGGCCGCGTTCGACTTCTTCGGGGGGGATCGGCCCGGCGATAACCTGTTCGCCAACTGCACGATCGCCCTCGACGCGAGGACCGGGAAGCGGGCCTGGCACTTCCAGACTCTCCGACACGACATCTGGGATCATGACTTGCCCGTCTATCCCAATCTCGTCACCGTGACCCACGACGGCCAGTCGATCGACGCCGTGGCCCAGGTGACGAAGACCGGCTACGTCTTCCTGTTCGACCGGGTCACCGGCAAGCCCCTGTTCGAGGTCAAGGACCTGCCCGTCCCGGCCTCCGACATCACCGGAGAGCGGGCCGCGACCACCCAGCCGGTCCCGGTCAAGCCGCCGCCGTTCGCCGTCCAGAACTTCGACGAGTCGAACGTGACCGACATCGGCGAGGCCAACCGGGCCTCGGTCCTGGAACAACTCAAGAAGATCCGGGGCGGCCCGGCCTTCAACCCGCCCAGCACGGTGGGGACGGTCGTGATCCCCGGCTATCACGGGGGCGCGAACTGGTCGGGAGCGTCGTTTGATCCGACCTCTGGCCTGCTGTTCGTGAACTCGAACAACGTGCCGAACATCCTCACGATGGCCGATTCGGAAGTGAAGGACGTGGCGAAGAATGGCCCGTATCGTCACACCGGGTACCACCAGTTCCTCGACCATGAGGGTTACCCCGCCATCAAGCCTCCCTGGGGAGTCCTGAGCGCGATCGACCTCAATAAGGGGGAGATCGCCTGGCAGGTCCCCCTGGGCGAGCATCCCGAGCTGACCGCCCGGGGCATCCCGAGGACCGGGACCGAGACCTTCGGAGGCACGATCGTGACTGCGGGAGGACTCGTCTTCATCGCCGGGTCCAAGGACGAGCGGTTCCACGCCTTCGACAAGGCGACCGGCAAGATGCTCTGGGAGCACGCCCTCCCCGCGGGAGGCTACGCGACCCCGTCCACCTATCAGGTGAAAGGCCGTCAATACGTCGTGATCGCGGCGGGAGGGGCCGGCAAGCTCCGGACCAAGGCGGGCGATGCCTTCGTGGCGTTCGCCTTGCCGGAGTGACGGATATCGAGGGTTCGACATTGGGAAACGTGGCTAACGCGACGGAATCGCGCGGAAGCTGACAATATCACGAGGCCTCGTGCCGAATCGATCCTGGAATGCGTGGAGCCGAAATCGGAGCGGGTCGTTCGCCGACACTTGCGGAGTGGATTGAATGAGTATCGCCGCCATACTGCTGATGCGGGAGAATCGGCTCGTGGAGACGCTGCGCTCCGCCGGTGCCACCGATCCTGGAGCGGCCAAATCCCTCGCGGACCTCTCCGGCACGGACGGGCTTGCCATGCGTCGGCTCCGTCGACACGAGGTCATCCGCGAAGCGTCGGAGGGTCGATACTACCTCGACGAGTCGAGCTGGACGTCCATGCGCGCGACTCGGAGGTGGGTCGTGGCCGTTGTCATTTCGATCGGTCTGCTCGTTGCCCTCGCCTGCTATTACGGGTTCGCCCGCTGATAAAATCGGGCCTCTCGCCCGAGAGTCGGCCTGCCGATCATGCCACCAACGAGACACGAGGTCATGCCCGATCACTGGCAGATCATCCTCCGGCTATTCGCGGCCACCGAAGACCCGAGTGTGGCCGAGACCCTCGCGGGCGTGGTCGCGTCGAAGGCGGGACGATTCGGCCAAGTCCGTTCCCGGCCGGTCGAGCCATACTGGAAGATTCCCGAGTATTACGAAATCGGCATCGAACTTCGCCCGGTCGGCGATTCGAGCGAGGCCTACGAAGGGATGCTGGTCGAACTCGCCACCGGATGGGAGCGACAAGGCTCGCCGGATGAGCCCTGGGCGATCTGGAACCCGTCCGCCGAATGCCGCTGCTTCTCGCCGCTGGTAAGGTGGATGTCGCTGTCCGCGTTCCGTCGCGGCGTTTCTCCGGAGACGGGCGAGGATACGAACAAGTTCGACTTCCATGAGAAGGTCATCGTCGCGGCGAGCAACCCCGACCTCGCCGAGATCCATGGCGAACTCGGGACCGTCTCGGGCATGGCCTATGGCAAGGACGGGCGATGGTCCTACGCCGTGAGCATCCACCGAACGGGACTTTGCGGGTGCATCATGGAAGACGACCTGCACTCGACCGGCGAGTTCGATTTTGATGAATGAATATAGACATAAACGATCATTATTGAAGCGGCGAACCCATGAGCTGCGCCTTCGGGGGCTTTGACCGATCCAGCTCCTTTCTATGGAGTACTTGGCATGCGTCGATTTTTAATCCCGGTGTTGCTCGTTCTTTCCATCGTCGCCGGGTTCTCGCTCGCCCGCGGGCCTGATGCCCAGGTTCAACCGGCCAAGTCCGCCTCGATTTGGGAATATCGTGTCCTCTTGCTCACCGAGTTGATCAACATCCAGCAGGCGATGAAGGAGCCCTCGAAGATCCGGGTGGCCGTAGAGGAGAGATATAACGAACTGGGCCGGGATGGGTGGGAATATTGTGGGAACGACAACGCCCTGGTTACGTTCAAGAGGATGAAGCCCTGATCCGTGCTCAAACGCCCCTTCTCGCCGTTTACGAAGCCTGCGAATTGCCCATCGACTTGAGGCCAGGCCCATCATGACCATGACCACCCTGGCGACATTGCTCGCGATGGCCCTGATCCCGGCCCAGGCAATCGAAGGTCCCAGGCGTCCCAACGTCGTCCTGATCATCGCCGACGACATGGCCTGTGATGATTGCGCGACGTTCGGGAACCGCGGGTTGATCGGATTTGCTCGGAGCCTCGAATCGGCCCCGACCATCCTCACTTCTCCCAGCCGACCGGCTGCGTCCAGGCCTGGGCCTTCTGTTCGGGGAACGTGGGGTTGGCGGGGGCCTGGTCGGAGGTGACGACCGCCCGGACGTAGAGCTCTTCCCCGGTCAGCCGGTAGGTGGCCGAGGTCCCTTCGACCGTCTCCAGGACCTTGCCCACGTCGTCGGAGTACCTCTGCGTGACCGGCAGGGTCTTGCCTTCCCGGTCGACGACGGGCTTCCGGGTCGGGTCGTAGCCCTTCAGGGTGCCGACGAACTGGATGGTGTAGCGGGCGTCGCCCTCGGGCTTGACCTGGACTTCCAGCGTCTTCGACTCGGGGGCGTAGCGGACGTCCTGGAGCGTGACCCCGCTGGAGGCGTAGAAGTCGCCCGACTGCATGGCCAGGATGATCGACTCGGGCGTCAGGAACCGGGCTCGGACCATCACCCAGCCCTTGCCCGGCGACGATCCGCCCTGGCCGAAGTAGTTGTGCGAGTCGTCGGTGGCCAGGCCGGCGACCGGGGGTTCCTTCATCTCGCCGACCCGGATCGTGTTGATGATGTCCCACATCCGCTCGATCCCGGCGTGCGTCTCGTCGCCCTGGTGGTGGACGTCGGGATGGCCGTTGTAGACCTCGAAGAACCGCTCCTTCGTGACCATCGCCAGCTCCTCGGCGGTGATCGCGTAGCCGAAGTTGGGGTGATTCAGGTGTCCCAGGATCGGGCGGCCGAGCCGCCGGGCCTGCTCTTCGACCGCGGCCAGGTTGTTGGCCATCACCTCGGGCACGCTCTTGCCCCCCTGGGGCTTGATCAGTTCCTGGACGTTGCTGGCGTTCATGTGGATCGGCTTCGACTCGAACCGATCGGTGATCTCCTCCCCCTGGATCAGGAGGAACCGATCCGGCCGTTCGAAGAGGGTCCGGTATTCGCCCAGAGGCTTGAGCCGGACCTGCCGGTCGCCGTTCACCGCGCGGGTCTCGACCCAGTCGTCGCCGAACCGCTTCAGGTAGCGGTCGAAACCGTCCTGCCCGGCCCGCTTGTTGGCCTGGGCCACCGACATCCACCTCTGGCCCTGGGCCAGGATGTTGTGATCGGACAGGGCGAGGAACTGATAGCCGCGCCGGGCGTAGAAGTCGACGATCATCTCGGGGTAGTCGTTGCCGTCGCTCCAGAGCGAGTGGGTGTGGAGGTTCCCCTTGAACCATCGGGGCTCGGCGTTGATCGCCGCCGGCTCGTCGGGCGGGGGGCTTGCCTGCGGGCGGGCGATCGAGGGGACGAGCGAGACGATCAGGAATCCGGCGAACAGGGCGGACGATCGGGACATGAGGGAGCCTCAAGCGGTCTTCGGTTCAGAGAGCGATCCAGGGAGGAGATCAGGCGAGGATCTCTTTGACAACACGTCCGGAGACGTCGGTGAGCCGGTAATCGCGGCCCGCGTGGCGGTAGGTCAGTCGTTCGTGGTCGATCCCGAGCTGGTGGAGGATGGTGGCGTGGAAGTCGTGGACGTGGACCTTGTCCTCGGCCACGGCGATCCCATACTCGTCCGAGGACCCATGGACGATCCCGCCTTTGATCCCGCCACCGGCCATCCACGAGGAGAAGACCTGGTGATGGTGCTCGCGCCCCTTGGCGTTGGGGTCGCTGTGGTAGGGGGTCCGGCCGAACTCGGTGGTCCAGACGACGAGGGTGTCGTCGAGCATCCCGGTCCGCTTCAGGTCGGCGACGAGCGCGGCGATGGCCTGGTCGACATTCTTGGCCAGCGGGGCATGGGTCTCCATGTCGCCGTGGGCGTCCCAGTTGAAGTGGATCGCGGCATTGCCCGACGAGCCGGTGTCGATCAGCTCGATGAAGCGGACCCCACGCTCGGCGAACCTCCGGGCGACCAGGCATTGCCAGCCGAAGCCGGTGGTCTGCCCGCGCTGGAGGCCGTACAACGCCAGGGTCTCATCGGTCTCTCCCGAGAGGTCGAAGACCTCGGGCGCGGCCGACTGCATCCCGAAGGCGGTCTCGAACGAGCGGATCCGGGCCTCGAGCGCGGCGTCGGCCGACCGATCGGCCAGGTGTCGCTGGTTGGCGTTCGCGATCAATTCCAGCTCGAGCCGCTGGAGTTCGGCGGTGGGGCTCAAGCGGGCCAGGTCCGCGATGGGCGTCCGGCCGGGCGTGATGTGGGTCCCCTGGTGGCATCCCGGGAGGAAGTCGGAGCCCCAGGTCTGGGCGCCGGCGTATGGGCTCGAAGGGGCCACGACCACGAACGAGGGGAGGTTCCGGTTCTCCGTCCCCAGGCCATAGCTCGCCCACGCCCCGACGCTCGGCCGGGCGAAGTTGAACGAGCCGGTGTGCATGCCCAGCGTGCTCTCGTAATGATTCGTGTGATCCGTCGTCATGGATCGGATGACGCAGAGGTCGTCGACCACCCCCCGGATGTGCGGGAAGAGGTCGCTGACCTCGGTCCCGCACTTCCCGCCCCGTTGCGAGGGGAAGATGGGCCGCTTGAGGGTGAAGTTGTAGTTCCCCGGCCGACCTTGCCAGTTGTCGATCGTGACCGTCTTGCCGTGGTCCGCTTCGAGCTTCGGCTTGGGGTCGAACGACTCGACGTGGGAGACGCCGCCGGTCATGAACAGGAAGATCACTCGCTTGGCGCGGGCCGGGAAGTGGGGGGGCTTCGGGGCCAGGGGATCGGCCTGGGTCGAGGAGGGGGTGCCTTGCGCCCGGGCCTCGTCGGCCAGGAGCCCGGCGAGGGCGAGGGTGCCGAACCCGCCGCCCGCCCTCAGGAAATCCCGGCGGCCGATCGGCGAGGTTCGGAGATCGGCGGGGGTCGGTCGGTGCATCGGATTGCCTCGGGATCGGCCGGGATCTCAGTCGACGAAGAAGAATTCGTTGCGGGCGAAGAGGGTCCGGGCGAAACCCGACCAGGCCAGGGATTCGCGCTGATCTTCGGGCAGGCCCGCGGCCTCGATGTTCCGCCGGTAGCGCCGGAGGAATTCCATCGACTCGGCCAGCTCGGGCTCGCTCGGCTCGCGGGCCAGGGCCATCTCGAAGCCCAGCGCGATCCGCCGAGGATCGTCGGAGGCCGCCGCGATCAGCCGCCTCCCGAATCCGGCGGATTGTTCATGGACGAACGGGTCGTTCATCAAGAAGAGCGCCTGGGTGGGCACGGTGGTCTCGTTCCGGCGGGCCGTGCTGGCGTTGGTGTCCGGCCCATCGAACAGGGCCAGGAACGGGTGCCGGCGGATCCGGGCCGTCATCAGGTAGATGCTTCGTCGCTTCGTGTCATAGTCCGCGAGGAAGGGGGCGTGCTGCGAGAACTTCGTTTGGCGGAGGGGCGGGAACGGCGGCTGGCCCCCTTCGCCGGGTGGCACCGAGAGGTCGAGACCCCCGCTCAGGGCCAGGATCGAATCCCTCAACACCTCGGCTTCCAGCCTCTGCCGGGGGAATCGCGTGAGCCATTCGTTGGCCGGGTCGAGGTCCATTCCCGAGGGGTCGCCGGCCCCGCTGGTCTGGTAGGCGTTCGAGAGCAAGATCAGGCGATGCATCCGCTTGATGGACCAGCCCAGCCCTTCCGGCTGGTCGGCCGGGGCGTTGAAGATCGAGGCGAGGTAGTCGAGCAGTTCCGGGTGGGTTGGCCGTCGCCCGCGAGTCCCGAAATCGTTCTCCGTGGCGACCAGGCCCCGCCCGAAATGATGCTGCCAGATCCGGTTGACGATCACCCGGGAAGTCAGCGGATTTTCGGGGGCCGTGAGCCATCGCGCCAGCTCCAGCCGGCCACTGCCTTCGGTCCCGTCGGGCAATTTCGAGCCCCCCAGGATCGGGAGGAATCCCCGAGGGGCGAGCTCGCCCGGCCGTTCCGGCTCTCCTCGCTTCTGGATCGGGACATCCTTGGGGCTCCCTTCCCAGACGGCATAGGCCTGGGGGAAAGGTCCGCGTTCCAGGAGTTCCGCCAGCCGGGCTTCCAGGCTGTCCGCTTCCTCGGGCTTTGCCGGTTCGGTGGCGACGATCGCTGGCCCTTCGGGAGGCGGCATCGCCGGCAGTGGGCTTTCGGAGACGGCCAGGTTGTCCACCTGGAGCGGGGGCCTTAGGCCGTCCCGGTGTCCCGATCCATCGATGACGATCGACCGGATCGCCCCATCCCAGCCGGTCATCTTTCCCTCGAACCTGGCGAGGTCCCCCGGGGTCCCGACCGTCCCCGAGAAGGTCTTCGCCCGGAGGTCGATGCTGACCTGGACCTGGTTCCAGGCATTTGCGGGGGCGTCCAGCGTGCGGGCGATTTTGAAGGAATCCCCATCCTTGACGCGGATCGAGTCGGGGGCGAGGGACATCTCGAACCCGCCGGACTCATCCCCCAGGCGAATCCGATACGAGCCGGTCCGGTCGGCCGGTGCGCCGGGGAAGCGGAAGTCGAGCCCGAAATGGAGAGTCCCGCCGGCGTCGGCCGAATCGGCCGGGACCAGCCCTCGCCGGAAGCTGAGTGTCTCCCCGTCGCCCGAGAATGAGACGCCGATGTTCCCCTTCGGGTAGACGTTCGCGAAGGGACTCTGGGCCCCGCCGTCGATCAGGGCTCCCCCCTCGGAGATCCAGGGGTTGGACGGCAGGCCGAGGCTGCCTCCCGAAGGCGCGGCCTGGAGTTCGAAGTCTCCATCCAGGCCGCTCAGGGGCCGAAGGATGACCGTCGATGATGACTTGAGGCGGGCCTGGATCCGGTCGATCTCGGCCTCCCACTCCTTCCAGAGGGGGCCGGCGACCTCGGGGCTGGCCAGGGGGACCATCGCCCGGACCTGCGGGAGCCGCTCGGAGCCCGGGAATGCGTAGCGGGTGCTCGCGAAGATCCCGTAGAGGGCGTAATAATCGCGTGCCGAGATCGGGTCGAACTTGTGGTCGTGGCAGCGGGCGCAGCCGATCGAGAGGCCCAGGACCGACTGGCCGACGCCGTCGATCGAGTCCTGGATCGTCAGGTGCTCGTAGCGTTCGGTGTCGAAGCCGAAGCGTCGCGAGATGGCCAGGAATCCGGTCGCCGTGACCAGTTCGGCATAGTTCGCCTCGGTCGCCCCCCCGCGATCGGCGGCCTCGCGGGCCAGGATGTCCCCTGCGATCTGCTCGACGATGAACCGGTCGTAAGGCTTGTCTTCGTTGAATGATCGGATCACGTAGTTCCGATACCGATAGGCCTCGGGGACCGGATAGTCGGCGGTCTCCCCGGCCGTGTCGGCATAGCGGACCACGTCGAGCCAGTGACGCCCCCAACGCTCTCCGTAGAGCGGCGAGGCGAGCAGCCGATCGACCACTTTTTCCCAGGCGTCGGGCGATCGATCCTCGACGAACTCCCCGACCTCGTCCGGGGTCGGGGGCAGGCCGATCAGGTCGAAGGTCGCCCGACGGATCAGCGTGCGCCGGCTCGCCGGTGCGGCCGGGGTCATCCCCTTCGCCTCGATTGCTGCGAGGATGAATCGATCGACCGGGGTCCGGGGCCAGCTCGCGTCCTTGACCTCGGGCCTCTCGGGTCGCGTCACGGAGCGGAAGGCCCAGTGATCCTTGCCATCCGCCGGGCCAGTCACCTCCGGACCCGTCCGGGGGTCGGACGCTCCCTTTCGGACCCATTCGGAGAGGGCCGCGATCTCGTGATCCGGCAGCTTACCCCTGGGAGGCATCTTCAGGTCGGGGTCGGTGTGCGCCAGGGCCCGGATCATCGGGCTTTCCTCGGGCTTTCCCGGCACGATGGCAGGCCCGCTGATCCCCCCTTCCCTGACCCCTTCGCGCGTGTCGAGCAGCAGGCCGCCCTTGCTCTTCTTCGATGCGGCGGAGTGGCACTCGTAGCAACGGTTCACCAGGATCGGCCGGACGTTCCGCTCGAAGTCGGCGATTCCCGAGTCCTCGGGGCCTGCCGCGAAGGCCGAGGCTCCCAGGCCCATCAGGCCGATCGCCGAACAGGTGAGTGCGAGCTGGAGGTTCATCGAGTTTCCCTTGACTGCAAACGGTCCCGCCTTCGGGGCTCTCTCCGAGAGAGGAACGATTCGAAATCGGGTGGGGGATGATCGCCCCCCATCGGGTCGGGCCGCCATCCAGGGTCGTCGTCCCTCGGCCTTCGCTCGTTCGGGCCTCTCCAGACCCCATTGGAACCGAGCGACGCCCCGCGTGCAACGCTCGTCCGGACTTGCACGAGACCTGGAAGGGCTCGCTTGCCGGGGCGATGAATTGCCCACCCCCCGGCCGGTGTGAGTTGGGAGTGCTCGGGCGTAGCCCATTGACATGGAACTAGACCATCTTGAGGATATCAGTGGGCGTTAGATCTACTTTCGGGATCTTCCCGAAGTCTCGGCAACGGGCGTCAGGATGCCGGGTGCATCTCCGGGGGGCGCACCCCATGGATCGTCGGGGGATCGAGGTCAGCGGGATCGTGCAGGGGGTGGGCTTCCGTCCCTTCGTGTTCGACCTGGCCAGGCGGCTCGGCCTCCGCGGCTCCGTGAGGAATCGGGCCGGCAACGTCTGGATCGAGGTGGAGGGAGACCCCGCGGCGCTGGATCGGTTCCTCGCCGATCTGGCGATCCGGCCCCCGCCCCTGGCCCGGATCGACGAGGTGAAGTGGAGGCCCGTGCCGTCGCTCGGGGAGCCCGATTTCTGGATCGAGCCCAGCGAGATCGAAGTCGCCGGGTCGATCTTCATCGCGCCGGATATCGCCACCTGCGACGACTGCCTCCGGGAGCTGTGGGAGCCGAGGGACCGTCGATATCGCTATCCGTTCCTGAACTGCACCAATTGCGGTCCCCGGCTGACGATCATCCGGGGGGCTCCCTATGATCGCGAGCGGACGACTATGGCGGCCTTCGCCATGTGTCGAGACTGCCGGTCGGAGTTCGAGGATCCGCGGGACCGTCGCTATCACGCCCAGCCGATCGCATGCCCCGCTTGCGGCCCGAGCCTGCGGGCCGTCGACCGGGAGGGTCGGACGCTCGACGGTCCGGAACCGCTGGCCCACGCCGTCGCGATCCTGAAGCGCGGGGGGATCGTCGCCATCAAGAGCCTGGGAGGGTATCATCTCGCCTGCTCCGCGGTCGATGGCAGGGCGGTCGCGGAGCTTCGTCGGCGCAAGCATCGCGATGAGAAGCCGCTGGCCGTCATGGTCCGGGATCTCGGGTCGGCCTCCGATCTCTGCGAGGTGGGCGCGGATGAGCGAGGCTTGCTCGAATCGTCGCGCCGGCCGATCGTCCTGCTTCGCTCCCGCCCGGCTCGGCGCCTTGCCGACGAGGTGGCCCCCGGCAATCCGTACCTCGGCGTGATGTTGCCTTACACCCCCATGCACCACCTGCTCCTCCAAGAACTGGACGGCCTGCCCCTGGTAATGACCAGCGGGAACCGCTCGGACGAGCCGATCGCCCATGAGGACGACGATGCCCGGGAACGCTTGGCGAGCATCGCGGACGTCTACCTGACCCACGACCGGGCCATCCACCTCCGGTCCGACGATTCGGTGACCCGATGGGTGGCCGGGGCCGAGCTGCCGATCCGGCGCGCCCGGGGAGACGCCCCCCGGCCCATCCCCCTTCCTCGGCCCTGTCCACGTCCCACGCTCGCCGTCGGGGGGCAATTGAAGGCCGCCTTCGCCCTGGGTCGGGGGGGCCACGCCTTCCCGTCCCATCACCTGGGCGACCTCGACCATTATCGGGCTTATCGGGCGTACATCGAGGCCATCGAGCACTACGAGCGACTTTTCGCGATCCGACCCGAGCGGATCGTGCATGATTTGCATCCCGACTATGCGACCACCCGGTACGCGAGGGATCGAGCCGACACGATGGGCATCGCTCGGCACGAGGTCCAGCATCATCATGCCCACCTGGCGAGTTGCCTCGCGGATAACGGGGTGGACGATCCGGCCATAGGCGTCATCTTCGATGGAACGGGCTTCGGCACCGATGGCGCGGTCTGGGGCGGCGAATTCCTGGTCGGAGATTTCCGGACGTTCCGGCGAGCGGGACACTTTCGATACGTCAAGATGCCCGGCGGAGACCGGGCCATCCGCGAGCCCTGGCGGATGGCGACCTCTCATCTCCTGGATTCCGGCTCGCCCCCTGAGTTGACGCAAGCACGGACTTCGCACGCGGAAATCAAGATGATCGCGAAAATGATGGAGGCCAGGTTGAACTCGCCGCCGACCTCCAGCGTCGGGCGTCTCTTCGACGCCGTGGCCGCACTGGCGGGAATCCGGGATCGGGTCAGCTACGAAGGGCAGGCCGCCATGGAGTTGGAATGGCTGGCGATGGGTGAGCCGCCCGATGGTCGTTATCCTTTCGAAGTCGGGATCGAGCGAGGATCGGGGCCCGACGTTCCGCTGATCGTGGACACGCGACCTCTGATTCGTGCGGTGGCCGACGACGTGAGGCGGGGGGAAAGTCCGGCGCGGGTGGCCCGTCGCTTCCAGACGACCCTGGTCGATGTGATCGCCGAGGTCTGCGAGCGGCTCCGCCGGCGATCGGGCCTCGACGCGGTCGCCCTTTCCGGCGGAGTCTTCCTGAATGCGTTACTCTTGGACGAGTCCGTGGCCCGGCTGGGTCGCGACGGATTCCGGGTCTACCGGCATCGGCGGGTCCCGCCGGGGGACGGTGGCCTGAGCCTGGGCCAGCTGGCGATCTCCGCCTCGATGTCCGACTGAACCCGCCCTGGAGGATTCCGAAGATGTGCCTGGGCATCCCCGGCAAGGTGGTCGAGACCTATCAGGAGGACGACATCCTCATGGGGAAGGTCGACTTCGGCGGGATCTCCCGGCGGGTCTGCCTGGAGCATGTCCCCGAGGTTCGTCCGGACGATTACGTGCTCGTCCACGTCGGCTTCGCCCTCTCGCGGATCGACGAGGAAGAGGCCCGGCAGGTCTTCGCCTTCCTCGAACGGATGAATCAGCTCGACGAGCTGGGGGAGCCCCCGCCGTGAAATACCTCGACGAATATCGCGACGGCGAGGCGGCGCAGACGTTGGTTCGGGCGATCGCCCGGGTCGTGACCCGGCCCTGGACTCTCATGGAAGTCTGCGGCGGCCAGACGCACACGATCGTCAAATACGGGATCGACCGGCTCCTGCCCCCCGAGGTCGAGCTGGTCCACGGCCCGGGTTGTCCGGTCTGCGTGACCTCGCTGGAGACGATCGATCGCGCCTATGCGATCGCCTCGCGGCCCGGGGTGATCTTCTGCTCGTTCGGGGACATGCTGCGCGTGCCGGGCTCGCGCGGCGACCTGCTCGAACTGAAGTCGCTCGGCGCCGACGTCCGGGTGGTCTATTCGCCGCTCGACGCCGTGAAGCTGGCGGCGGCGAATCCCGCCCGGCAGGTCGTGTTCTTCGCCATCGGCTTCGAGACCACGGCCCCACCCAACGCGATGGCCATCTGGATGGCCCGGAAGCGGCGGCTGGCGAACTTCAGCGCCCTGGTCTCTCACGTCCTGGTGCCCCCCGCCATGATGGCCATCCTCCAGGCCCCCGGCAACCGGGTCCGGGGGTTCCTCGGGCCGGGGCACGTCTGCGCGGTGATGGGGACCTCGGAATACGAGCCGATCGCGCGCGAGTTCCGGGTCCCGATCGTGATCACCGGATTCGAACCGCTGGACCTCCTGGAAGGGGTCTTCCGGACGGTCCGGCAACTGGAGGAAGGGCGGGCCGAGGTCGAGAACCAGTACGCGCGAGCCGTCCGGGTCGATGGAAACCCGGCCTCTCGCCGCCTGATCGAGGACGTCTTCGAGGTCTGCGACCGCAAGTGGCGAGGGATCGGACCGATCCCCGCGAGCGGTCTTCGGCTTCGCGACGAATACCGCGACCACGACGCCGAGCGAATCTTCGAGGTTGGCCATATCGAGACGTCCGAATCGTCGGTCTGCATCAGCGGTCAGATTCTCCGGGGGGTCAAGAAGCCGCACGACTGCCCCGCCTTCGGCAAGGAGTGCTCCCCCGCCACCCCGCTCGGGGCGACGATGGTCTCGTCCGAAGGGGCCTGCGCGGCCTATCACGCCTATGGACGACACCTCGAAGGAATCGGCATCCGGGAGCCTGGCCCGATCGTCGAGTCGGTCGGAGGTGCCCGATGAGTGATCTCGGCCCTCGGTCGTCGAACGAAGGGGAATCGGACGGCTTCCCGCTCGGGAACTGCCCGTTGCCCAGATCGCGATACGATCACATCCTGCTCGGTCACGGGAGCGGGGGGCAGCTCTCGGCCGACCTGATCGCTCGGGTATTCTTGCCCGGATTCGGCGGCGAGACGCTCGGAAAGCTAGAGGACTCGGCGAGCTTGCGGCTCGATTCCGGCAACGGCCGAGCCGGGCCGAGGCTGGCCTTCACGACCGACTCGTTCGTGGTCCGTCCCCTGTTCTTCCCCGGCGGCGACATCGGTCGGCTGGCGGTCCACGGGACCGTGAACGACCTGGCGGTCTCGGGGGCCCGGCCGCTCTACCTCTCGGCGGCCTTCATCCTGGAGGAGGGGCTACCGCTGGTCGACCTGAGGCGGATCGTCGCCTCGATGCGCGCGGCCTGCGAGGAGGCCGGCGTCTCGCTGGTCACCGGCGATACCAAGGTCGTGGATCGGGGCAAGGGGGACGGAGTCTTCATCACCACCGCCGGCATCGGCCTGATGCCCGAAGGGCGTCCGCTCTCGATCCATTCCGCGCGGCCCGGGGATCGGATCCTGCTCTCGGGGACGGTCGGCGATCACGGGATCGCGATCATGTCGGTCCGAGAGGGGCTGGAGTTCGAGACCGTCCTGGAAAGCGACACCGCCCCGCTTCATGGGCTGGCCCGGGTGATCCTGGATGCCTGCCCGGAAACGCGATGCATGCGCGATCCGACGAGAGGCGGCCTGGCCAGTGCCCTGAATGAGCTGGCGAGCGCCTCGGGGGTCGGGGTGACGCTGGACGAGGCGGCGGTCCCCCTCCGGTTGGAGGTCCGGGGGGCTTGCGAGATGCTCGGCCTCGATCCGCTCTACGTCGCCAACGAAGGGAAATTGATCGCCGTCGTCCCGCCGGAGGACTCGGATCGAGCCCTCCAGGCGATGCGGGAGCACCCGCTCGGACGGAATGCGTCGATCGTGGGTACGGTCGTTTCCGAACATCCGGGGATGGTGATCCTGAAATCTCGAGTGGGCGGAGAGCGGGTGGTGACGCTCCTCTCCGGCGAACAATTGCCGAGGATCTGTTGAGTCCGACGAACCTGCGAATCACGGGGCGTTGGTGGTCGGCCCGGGATTCCTGACCTGGGCCTATCTGGGATTCGACATGAAAAGCTATCTCAAGATCCGGCGAATGTGAGATCATGCACGAGTTGTCGATCGCCCTGAGCCTGCTGGATCTCGTCGAGGAAGAGGCCACGCGCCGGGGGTGCCGGGTGATCGCCGTTCACCTCCGACTCGGGCCGCTCTCCGGCGTGATCGGCGAGGCGTTGCTGTCGGCCTACGACCTGGCCAGCGAGGGCACGGCGTTGGAAGGGGCACGGTTAATCGTGGAAGAGGTCCCGGTGGTCGTCTTCTGCCCGACATGCGACGCCGAGCGGGCCCCCGTCTCGGCCTTCGAGCGGGTTTGCTCCGAGTGCGGGACGGGCACTCCCGAAGTCATCCGAGGTCACGAGTTGGAGGTGGTCGCCCTGGAGGTCACGCCATGAGTGGGCATCCGCGCCTGGTCGAGGTCCGTCAGCGTGTGATGAAGCAGAATGATCTGGCGGCTCGACGTTTGCGGGAACGCTTCCACAAGGCGGGCACTTACGTCGTCAGCCTTGTGTCCAGCCCCGGCTCGGGCAAGACGGCCTTCCTGGAGGAGCTGCTCAGGCGGCTGCGCGAGACCCATCGGGTCGCGGCCCTGGTCGGCGACCTGGCCACCGACAACGACGCCCGGCGGCTGGCCCGCAGCCTGGTCCCCGTCCGGCAGATTACCACGGGCACGGTCTGCCACCTCGAGGCGTCGATGGTCGAGGCCGCCCTCGAACCCTGGGTTCTCAGCGAGATCGACATTCTTTTCCTGGAAAATGTCGGCAATCTCGTCTGCCCATCGACCTTCGATCTCGGCGAGGACCAGCGGCTGGTCCTCTTCTCGGTGACCGAAGGGGAGGACAAGCCCCTGAAGTATCCGACGATCTTCCACACGGCCGACGTCGCCCTGATCACCAAGACCGACCTCGCGGCGGCCGTCGACTTCGATTCGGTCGCCGCCCATCGGAGTATCCAATCGGTGCGGCCGGGGATGGAGGTGTTCGAGGTCTCGGCGAAGACGGGAAAGGGGATAGAACGCTGGATCGCGTCGTTCCTCTCCCGTCGATCGGCGATGCTCCGAGATCGAGAGATCCGCCCGGCCCCCGAGGGCTCCCCCCCCTGAAATGGGCCGGGGTGGGGAGTGGCTCAGACGCAAGACCGAGAATTCTTGGCTACCGACCCCTCAACTTCCGGGCTTCGGCGGCGGTCCCGGATCAGACGATCTCGCGGATGATCTGACCTTCGACGAACGTGACCCTCTCGTCGCGTCCCAGGTGGGGGTAGGTCAGCCGGTGCTGGTCGAGGCCGAGTTGGTTCAGGATCGTGGTGTGGACGTCGCGGAGGTGGTAGGGCTTCTCGATGGCCTTGAGCCCGATGGCGTCGGTGGCCCCGACCACTTGTCCGCCCTTGATCCCGCCGCCGGCCAGCCACATCGAGAAGCCGAGGTTGTGGTGGTCGCGCCCCCGGCCCGACTCGGCCTCGGGCGAGCGGCCGAACTCGCCGCCCCAGACCACCAGCGTGCTGTCGAGCAATCCTCGACGTTTCAGGTCCTTGAGCAGGGCGGCCACCGGCTGGTCGGTCTCGGCGGCCTTGCGGTTGTGGTTCTCCTCGATGTCGCCGTGGGCGTCCCACTGGAGGTTGCCCGGCCCCCCGCCGGAGACGACGCAGACGAATCGGACCCCATTCTCCACCAGCTTCCGGGCCAGCAGGCAGCGCCGTCCGTAGTCGTGCGTGGGCTCGCGCCCGACCCCGTAGAGGTCGAGCGTCTCCCGGGGTTCCTTGGAGATGTCGAGGATGTCGGGGGCCTCGGACTGCATCCGGAACGCTAAATCGTAGGCGTTGATCCTGGCGGAGAACTCCTCGTCGGCCGGGTCGAGCGTCGCGCGGTTCAGGTCGCGGACCAGTTCCAGGGTCCGCCGCCGCCTGGCGGCCGGGATGCCGGGCGGGAGGTCGAGGTTCAGGACCGGTCGGTCGCCGGGCCGGAACATCGTCGGCTGATAGATGGCGGGCAGGAAGCCGTTGGCGTACATCGGCTGCCCGGCCTCCAGAGCCCCCTTCGGGTCGGGCATCACCACGTAGGAGGGGAGCGATTGGCTCTCCGACCCCAACCCGTAGAGGACCCACGACCCGAGGCTCGGGAAGCCGGGGGTGACCCGGCCGGTGAAAAGCTCGTACTGCGCGGCCGAATGGACGACCATGTCGCCGTGGCACGACCGGACCACGGCCATGTCGTCGATGCATTCGGCGGTCTTCGGGAAGAGGTCGGAGACCTCGATCCCGCTCTCGCCGTACTTCCGAAAGGTCCGCTTCGATCCGAGCAGCCGGGCATCGCGCCGGACGAACTGGTAACGGACCTCGCCGAACTCCGCGGGCCTGGGCTGGCCATCGAGCGTGTTCAGGAGAGGCTTGGGGTCGAACGTCTCCAGATGCGACGGGCCACCGGCCATGAACAGGAAGATCACCGACTTCGCCCGAGCCGGGAGATGCGGGGCCCTGGGCGCGAGAGGGTTGTTCGAGCCGGCCCGGGCCTGTTCCTCCTGGAGGAGCGACGCGAGGGCCAGGCCGCCGAAGCCGCAGAAGGCATCGCGGACGAACTCGCGGCGCGTCCGGGTAGGCCGGGCGTGGGGGGGCGGGGCGTCAGGGTACATAGAGGAACCCGTTCAGGTTGAAGACGGCCAGGGCGAATTCTTCCCGGGTCTGGTCGCGGAGGAAGGCCAGCGAGATCGAGCGTTCCTCGTCCGTCGGCGGTCGGCCGATCGCCAGCCGGAAGGCCCGATCGACCAGCCGGTCGGGATCGCCGCCCGACTCGGCCTCCAACCGGCGGGCGAATGACGCGGCGAGGTCGTTCGAGAGCGAGCCGTTGAGCAATTCCAGGGCCTGGGGCGCGTGGGTGCTCGACTCCCGTCGGGCACAACTGTTCAGCAAGGCCGGGGCGTCGAAGGTCTCGAAGAACGGCAGTCGGAGGTTGCGCTTGGCGAAGAGATAGATCGAGCGCCGGTCGTGCTCGTCCCGGCTCGCCGCGACCTGCCACTGCGAGGGCTTGTAGAGCAGATTCACCAGGGTCTGGTCGATCGGGAGCATCACGCTCGGGCCGCCGGCCCTGGGATTCAGTCGTCCCGAGACCGCGAGCATGGTGTCGCGGATCTCCTCGGCCGTCAGCCTTCGCCGGGAGGCGTGCCAGAGGAGCCGATTCTCCGGGTCGGCGACCGCGTACTCGGAGGCCATCGGCGAGCGGCCCGATTGCCGGTAGGTGTTGCTCAGTACCAGGAGTCGATGGATCGGCTTGAGCTGCCAGCCCCCCTCGACCAGCGTCGCCGCGAGCCAGTCGAGCAACTCGGGATGACTCGGCCGATCCCCCTTGGTCCCGAAGTCGTTGACCGTCTTCACCAGGCCCGCGCCGAAGTGGTTCTGCCAGAGCCGGTTGGCCAGGACTCGGGGCGTCAGCGGGTGGCGGGGATCGACGAGCCAGCGGGCCAGGCGGGTCCGGGGGTCGCGGACGTCGGGCTCGAGTTCGGGCAGGTCGTCCGCCACCAGGATGCCGGGCGGTCGGGGGCCGACGGGCTCCCCCTTCTTCTCCCAGACGCCTCGCTTCAGGACGTGGATGGCCGTCCGATTCTCGAAGTCATTGCGTGTCCCCGGGATGGTCGGCAGAGGCGGGGGCGTGCGGTCCTCGAGCGCTTCCAACTCGGCTTCCAACTCCAACTTCCGGTCGCCGGTCGCCTCCTTAATCCTCGCCTTCAGGAGCTTCAATTCCTCCTTGATCTTGCCGCTTTCCTGGTCCCACTTTGCCTTAGCCTCCTTAGAGGCCAGCGAGATGTCGTTCTCCTGCGTGGCCGCCAGGTAGGCCTGGAGCTGGTAGTAGTCCTTCTGCGAGATTGGTTCGAGCTTGTGGTTGTGGCAGCGGGCGCAGCCGACCGTGAGGCCGAGGATCGCGGTCCCCAGGATGTCGGTCCGATCGGTCAGGACCTCGTTCCGACTGAGGGCGATCTCGGAGTCTCCGGCGTTCCTCCGGACCGGGCCGAGGCGATGGAAGGTCGAGGCGACCTGGCATTCCGGATCGTCCGGCGCGATCTCGTCCCCGGCTATCTGCTCGATCAGGAAGCGGTCGAACGGCTTGTCGCGGTTCAGGGAGTCGATCACGTAGTCGCGGAACCGCCAGGCGTCCGGGATCGTCCGGTCGTACTCATATCCTTCCGTCTCGGCGAACCGGACCACGTCGAGCCAGTGCTGGCCCCATCGCTCGCCGTATCGGGGGCCGGCCAGGAGCCGGTCGACCACCCGCTCGAAAGCATCCGGCGCGGGATCCTGCACGAACGACTCGATCTCTTCCGGCGAGGGCGGGAGGCCCGTCAGGTCGAACGTCACCCGGCGGATCCACTCGGGACGCTCGGCCTCGGGGGCGGGCTTCCATCCCTTCGCCTCCAACGTCGCCAGAATGAAGCCGTCGACCGGAGTCCGGACCCATCCGGCGTCCCGGACGGCCGGCGGATCAACCTTCGTCACGGGCTGGAAGGACCAGTGACGGCGGGAGGCTTCCGAGCTCGCCCCCGACCCTTCTCCACCGGGGAATGGGACGCCCAGGTTGACCCAGCGCTCGAAGTCGCCGATCACCGAGTCGGCGAGCTTCGGCTTTTTGGGCGGCATGGCCAGGTCGGTCTCGTGCCGGATGGATTGGATCAGCGGGCTCTCGCCGGGCCGGCCGGGGACCACGACGGGGCCGGAGTCGCCCCCGAGGAGCAGGGCCTCGCGAGAGTCGAGCCGAAGCCCTCCCTTCAGTTTCTCCGCGCTCGACGAGTGGCAGCCGAAGCACGAGGCCTCGAGGACCGGCCGGATCTTCTCGGCGAAGAGTCGATCTCCTTCGGAGTCGATCGGATCCGCCGCTCGGCCCGTCGATCCCATCCCGATCGATATCGATGCCGCCGCGACCAGGGGCCGGAACCACCCACTTCGGCGAAATCCGCTCAAGAGCATCTGCATCGCGATCGTACCCTCCGGACGTTTTCGGCGCGGTCGGGCTCGAGGTCCATTGAAACCCCCAGACCCTTCATTATTCAAGAAATATTTGAAAAGGACCTGATTGCGGTCCCCCGGCGATCGGCGTAGGTTGAGGGTTCGCGAGGTTCCCATCCCGATCCCACAATTCGATGGGGGTTCGACCCGATGAGCGAAAAGGCCATCGAACGGGTCTCGACGAGTCGCCGCGCTCTCCTCCAGGGTGGTGCCGCGCTGGCCCTCTCGGCGGCGAGTTATCGGAGGGTCCTGGGCGCCAACGATCGGGTCGGATTGGGCTTCATCGGGTTCGGACTGATCGGCAAGAGGCACGTCCTCGACTTCAAGGCGATGCCCGACGTCGACCCGGTTGCCGTGGCCGAGGTCCACCGGGGACGGCTCGAGGAGGCCGCGGCGACGATGGGCGGCTCGCCCCGGACCTTCGGGGATTTCCGACGGTTGCTCGATGATCGGGACGTCGACGCCGTGGTCGTCTCGACGCCCGACCACTGGCACGCGCTCATGACCATGATGGCCTGCGCGGCGGGCAAGGACGTCTACGTCGAGAAGCCCTTGAGTCTGTTCGTCCGCGAGGGTCGATGGATGGCCGAGGTGGCCCGACGGCACGGCCGGGTCGTCCAGGTCGGGACCCAGCAGAGGTCGGGGCCCCATTATCAGAAGGCTCGCGAGCTGATCCGGAGCGGCCAGATCGGCCCGGTCGTCTCGGCCCGGATGTGGTCCTATCGGAATGTCATGCCCGGTTTCGGTTCGCCTGCCGATGGCGACCCGCCTCCGGGGTTCGACCACGACCAGTGGCTCGGCCCGGCGCCGAAGCGGCCGTACAACCCCAACCGGGCCCTCTATCATTTCCGGTGGCACTGGGATTACTCGGGCGGGCAGATGACCAACCTCGGTCAGCACTCGATCGACATCGTCCACTGGTTCCTGGACGCCACGGCCCCGAAGGCGGTCGCGTGCACCGGAGGGCGGTTTGCCTTGAAGGACAATGGCGAGACCCCCGACACCCAGGACGCCTTGTTCGAATACGACGGCTGGACCGCGTCGTGGTCGCATCGGGAGGCGAGCCGGGGGGCTCCCCCGCCCACCGGTCTGGAGTTCTGCGGGACGCGGGGGAGCCTGATGATCTCGCGGAAGGGCTTCACCATCACGCCCGACCCCGAGGTCGTCCCCGAGGCGGTCCTCCCCCGATTCGGCGGTGCCCACCCGGTCGGGGGGCCTCCCGGGAACGGCGACCGGGCCTCCACCAAGCTGAGGACCGAGGCGATCGAGGACCGGACCGGCGACGAGTATGACCAGTTCCGTCGCCACGCCCGAGACTTCGTCGACGCCATCCGATCGCGACGCGACCCGATCTCGGACCTGGAGAGCGAGCATCGGGTCGTCACCGCCTGCCACCTGGCCAACATCTCGCTCCGACTCGGTCGGAAGATCCGATGGGACCAGGAGCGTGAGTCGATCATCGGGGATCCCGAGGCCGAGGCGATGCTCGAACGCCCGTATCGAAGCCCCTGGGATGCCGAGCGAAGGGCCCTGATCGGAGGTTAGTCGATGACACCTACGAGGCGCGAGATCCTGGCCGCCGGGCTGGCCACCGTCATCGGGCCCGGGGTCGGCTTCGCCCGAGAGCCGGGCCCGGTCCCGCTCGGCCTGGTCATCCATTCGTTCCCCGCGCGATCCGCCGGGGACCGCGATCGTCGGCCCGAGGATCGATTCGCCGAGCCGATCCGGTTCCTCGACCATGCCCGATCGCTGGGAGCCGGGGGGATCCAGGTGGGCATCGGTGCCCGTGACGACGCCTACGCCGACAAACTCCGAGCCCGCGCCGAGGAGGCCTCGATGGGCCTTGAGGGGATCGCATCGCTCCCCCGAGACGAAGGCGACGTGCCGCGCTTCGAGGCCGAGATCCGGACCGCCCGGCGGGCCGGCGCGACGATCGTGAGGACGGTCATGCTCTCGGGCCGGCGCTATGAGAACTTCGATTCGCTCGCCGCCTTCCGCGAGTTCGCCGACCGATCGACCCGCTCCCTGACCCTGGCCACGCCCGTGGTGGTCCGGCATGGCGTCCGCCTGGCCGTCGAGAACCACAAGGACTGGCGGGCCGACGAGCTGATCGGCCTCCTGAAGCGGCTCGGGTCCGATCACGTCGGGGTCTGCGTCGACACCGGCAACAGCATGGCGCTCCTCGAAGATCCGATGGAGGTCGTCGAGGCGCTCGCCCCGTGGGCCGTCACGACCCACCTCAAGGACATGGGGGTCGAGGAATACGACCGAGGCTTTCGAATTGCCGAGGTCCCGCTCGGTGCCGGGGTGCTCGACCTGCCCCGGATCGTCCGGACCCTGCGCTCGGCGCGACCGGGGATCCCACTCAACCTGGAGATGATCACGAGGGATCCGCTGGACGTCCCCTGCCTGGACGATCGCTACTGGGCGACCTTCCCCGACCTCGCGGGCCGGCACCTGGCCCGATCCCTCTCGTTCGTCCGCAATCATCCCGCCGGGCACCCCCTGCCCCGTATCGGCCAGCTCGGCCCGGACGAGCGGCTCAAGGTCGAGGACGAGAACATCCGCCGCTGCCTCGACTACGCCCGAGAACATTTCTGACTCGCGAGCATCGCACGCGATCGGCCGGGGGGTCGATGTTGACGGCCCCGCCGCAGGCTTGTGCCGGGGGATGGTTTGAACAATAATTGCACGTCGACGCCCGGATCAAGGGGTCTCGATTCCATCGAAGCCCAGGCCATCGGATGATTGGAGTCGAACATGGAGCGAGTCGGGCTGACGCGTCGCGGCTTCCTGATCGCGGCGGCGGCGAGCGCGGGGGCGGCCTCGCGGTTCGCTCCGGCGGGAGACGACCCTCGGCCTCCGGTCACCGATCCTCGCGCGACCGATGGCGACGAGCGCTTCGAGCCGAACTGGGACGAGCGGCTGACGATCACGGTCGGGCCCGAAGGCCGCGACGCCGATCTCGCCGGCCACGATGACAAGGTGATCCAGGCGGCTCTCGGCCACGTCGCGAGCCTGGGAGGGGGGACCGTCCGTCTGCTGTCCGGCACGTACACCTTGCGGCATCCGGTGGTCTTGCCCTCGCGGGTCCGGCTCGTCGGCGACGGGGCCGACACGATCATCACCAAGATCCCTTCGAGGACCGTCGCCCTGGCCGATGACTCCGACTGGTATGATCGCGAGATCACCCTGGAGGATGCCCGAGGTTTCCAGGTCGGTGATGGGGTCGTCTTTCGCGCCACCAACCCTCACGATGGCGGGGCGCTCGTGATCAAGCGGACCCTCGTCGCCCGATCGGGAAACCGCTTCAAGCTCGACTCCGGCCTCCGCGAGAACCTCTGGCTCTCCGGCAAGCCGACCTGCTCGGCCATGTTCCCCCTGCTCACGTCCGAGCGGACCGCCGATGTCCTGGTCGAGAACCTGACGCTCGACGGCGATCGCGCGAACAACGAGCGGCTCGACGGCAATTACGCCGGTTGCGTCTTCCTCCAGGACTGCAATCGCTACACTTTCCGAGGAGTGACGGCACGCAATTACCACGGCGACGGGATCAGCTTCCAGGTCTCGCACGACGTGGTGGTCGAAGACTGCCACTGTCACGACAACGCCGACCTCGGCGTCCACCCGGGTTCGGGGTCGCAGCGCCCCTTGATCCGCGGCAACCGACTGGAGCGGAACTCGATCGGCCTCTTCTGGTGCTGGGGGGTCAAGTACGGCCTGGCCGAGAAGAACCGGATCGTGGGAAACCGCGACTACGGGATCTCGATCGGCCACCACGACACCGACAACCTGATCCGCGACAACGACGTCCAGGGCAGCGGCAAGGTCGGCATCCTGTTCCGGGACGAGTCGCGAGGCAAGGACTTCTGGCCGAACCGGAACCGGGTCGAGGCCAACCGGGTCACCGACAGCGGCGGCGACGACGGGGTGGCCATCGACGTCCGGGGCAAGACTCGAGAACTCCGGATCGCCGACAACCTGATCCGAGAGACTCGCGGGCCATCTCGGAGGACGGGCCTCCGGATCGCCGCCGAGGCCCGAGCGATCGCCGTGACCGGCAACCGATTCGAAGGGCTCGCCGAGGAGGTCGTCGACCTCCGGGAATCCTCGGGGTCGTGATCCCCCGGAAGCTCTTCCACTCGATCTCGAAGGGGTGTTCGAACATGCTTCGCTATCTCGGCCTGCTCGTGGTGTCCCTCGCGGTCGTGCAGTCGGAGTCACGCGCGGAGACGCCGCTGAAGGTGGCGACCTTCGCCGTGGACGCCACCCCTCCGATCGGGAGCCCGATGGCCTACGATCCGACCAAGGGGGTCGTCCACCCGCTCAGTTGCCGGGGGATCGTCCTGATCGGCGAAGGCCGGCCGATCGTGCTCTGCGCGATCGACTGGATCGGGGTGGCCAACGACGCCCATGCCGAGTTCCGCGAGGCCCTGGCGAAGGCGGCCGGGACGACCGCCGATCGGGTCGGCGTCCACGCCCTCCATCAACACGACGCCCCGCACTGCGACTTCTCGGCCGACCGCCTGCTGTCCGCGCAGGGGATCGAGCGCAAGGTCTACGACTCGACCTTCGCCCGCGAGGTGATCGCCAGGGCCGCGACCGCGGTCGCCGAGGCCCTTTCGAAGGCGAGGCCGGTCACCCACCTGGGATTGGGCCAGGCCGAGGTCGAGAAGGTGGCCTCGAATCGCCGGATTCTCGGACCCGACGGCAAGGTCCAGTATGTCCGGTACACCGCCTGCCCCGACCCGAAGATCCGCGCGATGCCGGTCGGGACCATCGACCCGATGCTCAAGATGATCAGCCTCTGGGACGGCGAGACGCCCGTCGTGGCCCTGACCTACTACGCCACCCATCCCCAGAGCTATTACCGGACCGGCCTGGCCAACGCCGACTTCCCCGGGATGGCCCGCGACCGGAGGCAGGAGGAGACCGGGGTCCCCCACATCCACTTCGATGGGGCCGGCGGCAACATCGGCGCGGGGAAGTGGAACGACGGCTCTCACGAGAATCGCCAGGTCCTCGCCGATCGAGTCGCCGACGGGATGGCTCGGGCCTGGAAGGCGACCACCAAGGCCCCGATCTCGGCCTCGGATCTCGGCTGGGAGTCGGTCCCCGTCAAGCTCCCGCCCGCCCCCCACCTGGACGAGGCCAAGCTGATCGCGACCCTCCAGAACGAGGCCGCGAAGGTCACCGAGCGGGCCGGGGCGGCGAACGACCTCGCGTGGCTCCGCCGGTGCAAGTCGGGGGATACGATCGATATCGACTGCCTGCACCTGGGGAAGGCCCGCGTGCTCCTGATGCCGGGCGAGCTGTTCGTCGAGTACCAGCTCGCCGCCCAGGCGATGAGGCCCGATCTGTTCGTCGCCATGGCGGCGTACGGTGATTACGGGCCCGGCTACATCGGCACGGCGGTCGCCTATCCCGAGGGCGGTTACGAGACCAGCCCCGCGGCCTCGCTCGTCGCCCCGGGCGTCGAGGCCGTCCTGACCGAAGCCATGAAGCACCTGCTCCGCGACTAGGCCCCGTCTGGCAAGAGGGCCTTGAACTTTGAGGGAGGAGCGTCGAATGCTTCGGATCGACGGACGGCGGCGGACCGCCTGCGACGGGATCACCAGGCGGACACTCCTGGAGGCGGCTGGGACCGGACTGCTCGGGCTCAGCCTGCCCGCTCTGCTGGGTGCCGAGGCTCGCGGAGGGCCTCGGCCCGCCTCGAAGGCCCGCTCGGTGATCTTCCTCTACCTTTTCGGCGGCCCGAGCCAGCTCGAGACGTTCGACCTCAAGCCCGAGGCCCCCGACCGGATCCGTGGGCCGTTCCGGCCGATCGCGTCGAGGACGCCCGGCCTCCGGATCGGCGAGCACCTGCCGAGGCTCGCCGGGGTCTCCGACAAGTTTTGCGTCGTCCGGAGCATGACCCACCCTTACAACGACCACAGCGGGGCGGCCCATTACATGCAGACCGGGCGGATGTGGCAGGTCCCGATCGGCGGCGGCTTCAATCCCACCGCGCAGGACTGGCCGGCGATGGGGTCGGTCGTCGAGTACCTGGCCCAGCAGTCGCCCGGGGGGATGACTCGCCCGATGCCGAGCTACGCCGTCCTTCCCAACTCGCTCGGTCGGCTCCAGGAGGCCGGGCAGTATCTTCGCCCGGGCGAGCATGCCGGATGGCTCGGCCGTCGCTACAATCCCCTGACGACCACCGTGGACAAGAAAGACCTCGCCGATAATCCCTACTTCCGGGACTGCAAAGACGAGGAGCTGACCTTCGCGATCGAGGGCCTCGCGGTGGACGCGGGCCCTCGGCTGGAAGGGATCCGCCGGCGTGCTTCGCTCCTGGAGCAGTTCGACGAGGGCCGACGAGACGTCGACCAGGCCCGATCGGCCGCCGACTTCGACCGCTTCCACCACCGGGCCCTGGCGATGGCGACCTCGGAGGCGACTCGCCTCGCGCTGGACATCCGCCAGGAGCCATCCCGGATTCGCGATCGTTACGGGCGTCACCTCTTCGGCCAGGCGACCCTGGTGGCTCGCCGGTTGGTCGAGGCCGGGGTCCGGTTCGTGACCGTCCACTACGACGCCTGCGACGGCTATGGTTGGGACTCGCACGTTCATAGCGATGACGTGAAGGATCGACTCCTGCCGACCTTCGATCAGGCCCTCTCCGCGCTCCTGGTGGACCTGGACGAGCGGGGCCTGCTGGCCGAGACCCTGGTGGTCGCCGTGGGCGAGATGGGGAGGACGCCCCAGGCCACCGCTCGCTGGGGTCGCGGGCACTGGAGCACGCTGTTCCCCGCCGTCCTCGCGGGGGGCGGGATCCGGGGGGGCACCATGTTCGGCGGCTCGGACAATGACGCGGCCCAGCCGGTCGACCACCCCGTCTCGCCCGAGCGGCTCGCCGCCACGATCTACCACGCCCTGGGGATCGACCCGGAGCTGCGATTGGTCGATCCCCAGGGCCGTCCGGTCCCGATCGTCGATCAAGCCGAGCCGGTGCTCGAACTCTTCGGATAGGCGTCCGAGATTCGCCCGGAAAGCGAGGACATCCGCAATGCCCGACGGCCCACGCATTCGGAACCGGCTCGGTCCACTGGCGACTTTCGCTCTGCCACTCGCCCTGATCCTCGGGCTCGCCGCTCAGGCCCGGCCGCAGGGCTTTGCCCCCGACGCCGCCCCGTCTCGGATGGCGATGGCCGACGGTCTGTCCGTGAGCCTCTACGCGGCCGAGCCCGACGTCCGCCAGCCGATCCTGGCGAAATTCGACGATCGGGGTCGGCTCTGGTGCATCCAGTATCTCCAGTATCCCAACCCCGCCGGGCTCGAGCGGATCAAGGTGGATCGCTACTCCCGGACCGTTTACGACCGGGTACCCGACCCGCCGCCGAAGGGGCCTCGTGGCGACGACCGGATCACCATCTGCGAGGATACCGATGGAGACGGCCGGGCCGACCGCTTCAAGGATTTCGCGACCGGCCTGAATCTGTGCACCGGGCTGGCCTTCGGCCACGGCGGCGTCTACGTCCTCCAGGTGCCCTATCTCCTGTTCTACCCGGACCGCGACCGTGACGACTCGCCCGACGGCGACCCGGAGGTATTGCTTTCCGGCTTCGGCATGGAGGACGCCCAGTCGCTGGTCAACCACCTCACCTGGGGGCCGGACGGGTGGCTCTACGGGGTCACCGGCAGTACCGTCAGTAACCGGATCAGTGGCCTCGAATTCCAGCAGGCCGTCTGGCGCTTCGAACCCCGCTCGAAGCGGTTCGAACTGTTCTGCGAGGGGGGCGGGAACCTGTTCGGCCTGACCTTCGACGCCGATGGGAATCTCTTCTTCTCTTCCAACGGCAATGATCTCGCCTATCACGCCGTGCAGGGGGCCTACTACCGGAAGAACTTCGGCAAGCATGGGCCGCTCCATAACCCGCACACCTACGGCTTCTTCGAGCACCTGACGTTCGACGGAGAGGTGGCCGGCCCTCGTCCCGGCGGGACCATTTACCGGGGCGATTCCCTGCCCGACCGCTTCCGAGGGGCGTTCCTCTGTTGCGACTTCCTGCAACATTCGGCGTCGTGGTGGCGTTTGTCGAGTCGAGGCTCGACGTTCTCGGCCACCTACGGGGGTCGGCTGCTCGACGCGCGGGACAGTTGGTTCTGCGCCCCCGATCTGGCCCAGGGGCCCGATGGCGCGGTCTATGTCTGCGACTTCCACGACCGACGGACCGCCCACCCCGATCCCGACGCGAACTGGGATCGGAGCAACGGGCGGATCTACCGGATCGCCCCTCCGGGCTCGAAGCCGACCCGAGGTCTCGACCTGGCCCGCGAGAGCGGCCCCGGGCTCGTCGAACTGCTCCGGCATCCGAACGGCTGGCTCGCCGATCGGGCGCGTGACCAACTGGCCACCCGGCGCGATCCGGACACCCGTCCCGCCCTCGCCGCGATGGCCCGCCAGGTTGCCGACCCTCGCCTCGCCTTGCAAGGGCTCTGGGGCTCGTACGTCGGGGGAGGTCTCGACGACTCGCTCGCGGCCGATCTGCTTCAACATCCCTCGGAGTACGTCCGGGCCTGGACGATCCGGCTCCTGGGCGATGCACCGGAGGTCGCGCCGAGGCTCGCGGGCCGCTTCGCCGAGATGGCCAGGTCCGACCCGAGCGTGGTGGTCCGCTGTCAGCTCGCCGCCACATCGCGCCGCCTTCCCGGGGCCGAGGGCTTGCCGATCGTCGAAGCCCTGCTGCTTCGCGGCCTCGATCGCGACGATCCGTACCTTCCGCTCATGCTCTGGTGGGCCCTGGAGGCCCGCGCCCTGACCGACGCGGATCGTCTCCTTTCCTTCTTCACCCATCCCAAGGCTTGGGACGATCCGGGCCGACGGGAGAATGCCCTCCGGCTGGTCCGGCGATATGCCGCGGAGGGGACGCGGGCCGGGTATGATGCCTCCGAACGGCTCCTGCAAAGCGTGCCGGAGGGACTCCGGCCCGAGGCCCTGGCAGCGCTCGATCGGGGCCTGGCCGAGCGATCCGTCTCGACCGGAGGGATGGGGATGGCCGGGCTGTTCGGCCCGGTCGCGGTCCCGGAGAAGGAGAAGCCGGCCCTCGCTCGACGGTTCGAGCCGATAGCGGAATCGCTGGCTCGCGCCATCGAGGTCGCCTGGAGGGACGACCCGGCCGACTTGCTCCGGTTGCGCCTGGCGATCCGAGCCGAGGTGGCCGGGGCTCGGGCCTCGGTACTCGAAGGTGCTGCCACCCCGGCTACCCCTCCGGCGCGACGTCGCGAACTGCTGGGCCTGCTGGCCGATCTGGGGGATTCCCGGGCCGCGCCGGTGGCCCTCGCAATCCTGGAGGGAAACAACCCTCCCGACGTCCAGATCGAGGCGCTCGAGGTGTTGGCCCGACACGGCGACGACCGCTCCGCGGCGAGGCTCCTGGAGTGCTACCCGAACCGGACGGAGGCCCTGCGAACCAAAATCCGCGAGGTCCTGTTGTCTCGGCCGGGGTCCGCCCGCTCCTTGCTCGATCGTGTGGACCGGGGGGAGATCGCGGCGGAGGATATCCCGGTTGAGCAACTCCGCCGCGTGGCGCTGCACGGCGACCCCGGGCTCGATGCCCTGGTCCGCAAGCACTGGGGGGCCGTCCGGGCCGGCACACCGGAGGAGAAACTGGCCGAGATGCGCCGCCTGAGCAATGACCTGCGCGACGGGCTCGGCGATCGGGCCCGAGGAGAGGCCTCGTTCGGCCGGCGATGCGCGGCCTGCCACAAGCTGTTCGGGAAAGGGGGCGAGGTCGGCCCGGACCTGACCGGCGTCGCACGCGAGGATACCACGGCTCTGCTGGCGAACATCGTGGACCCCGGCGCGGTGATCCGGGCCACATATCTCCAGTACGCCGCGGCCCTGAGGGATGGTCGAGTCGTCTCGGGGGTCCTCGCCGCCCGCGATGATGCCAGCCTGACGCTGGTCGACGCCCAGGGCAAGCGGACGAGGCTGCCGCTGGACGACATCGAGGAAGTCCGAGAACTGCCGACGTCGATCATGCCGGAAGACTTGCTCAAGCCGCTCGACTCGCAGGAGATCCGCGACCTCTTCCGCTACCTCCAGGGCAAGCCGGGGGACTGAGCGGCCCGAACCTCCGTCCCTGGAATCGAGGAGATGTCACATGAGGAAGCCGGATTGGTATGGCGTCGCGTTTGCTGCACTGGCCTTCGTCCCGGGGGCCGAGGCCCAGGTGTCGAAGCCGAGGGTCTACGAGAATCGCCTCACCCCCATCCGCGACCCGAAGCCGCTCCTGGCCGATCATCCCGAGTTCGTCGAGCCCGTCCGCGAGGTGGCCCGCTTCGAGGCGCCGAGGCTGGTCGACGACGATAATGCCGACCTGGAAGTCCGGGCCTGGCGTTTCTCCTACAACGCCCGAGGCATCATCGAGATGCCCAACCGCCTCCGGGCCGCCGAGACGGCCCTGATCATGGTCCATCCCTGGGGGATCGACGACGGCCAGGGCTGGAAGACGCCCGAGCCCAGCGGGGTTTGCGACTTCTGCACGCCGACCAAGAACCACCTGGCCGCTCGTCATACGCGCGAGGTCATCAACCCCTTCCTCAAGTCGCTCCGAGGCAAGGTGGGCTTTGTCATGTACAGCCTGCCCGGGCCCGGGGACTCGATCCGCAAGCAGGCTTATCGCTCGTTCGATCGCAATCCGACCGAGGAAGAACGGGAGCAGGGCAAGCGGGAACTCGCGGCGAAGCTGGCGAGCCTCTCTTACCGAGGCAGCCCCCTGCCCGAGCAACTGACCCTCTCGCCCGACCGGCCGGTCGTCGACTACTTTCGCCAGTTCCCCGGGCTGGACGCCGGCCCGCGTTACAACGGGCCCGATTTCTGGGCGGTCCCGATCCCGATCACCAGGGATATCGATGCCGACCCCGACGACGTGGTGATCTTCGATGAGGAGGGCTATCCCGCACTCCGCGAATTCCTCCGAAAGGCCGGGATCCGCCACGTCCTCCTGACCGGCTATGCCGCCGACATGTGCTACCGGCGCACGACGGCCGGTTACGAAAACCTCTCGAAGGATTTCAACGTCTTTCTCGTCGGCGACGCCAGCCTGGCGACGTTCCCGAGCAACGACTCGCCGCGATTCGCCACGAACGCCGCCATCTCGTTCGCCGCCCTCGACCAGCTGATCACGCAGGTTTCCTGGGTCCGATATACCCCGAAGATATCCCCGAGCCGATGACGCCGGAGGCACAGATGGACCGGACCGATCACTCGACCCGTCGAGAATTCCTCGCGGCCACGGCGGCCGGTGTCGCCGGGGTGAGCATCGCCCCCCGGGCGAAGGCGGGGGAGGGAGACCAGGCGCTCATCGCGATCACTCTCGACCTGGAGATGAGCCGGAACTTCCCCGACCGATCCGACACGCACTGGGATTTCGAAAAAGGCAACCTCGACGACAGGGCGAAGTCGTACGCCGTCGAGGCCTGTCGACGGGTGAAGGCGGCGGGCGGGGTCCTGCACTGCTTCGCGGTCGGCCGCGTCCTCGAACAGGAGGACGTGAGCTGGTTGGAGGGGATCGTCAGGGCGGGCCACCCCGTCGGTAATCACACGTACGACCATGCCAATGTGCTGGCCACTCGGGCGGAAGACATCCAGTTCCGCTTCCGGCGGGCTCCCTGGCTCATCGAGGGCCGGACCCCGGCCGAGGTGATTCGCGATAATGTTCGGCTGGCCACGTCGGCGATGAAATCGCGTCTGAATTGCGAGCCGGCCGGCTTTCGGACTCCCGGCGGATTCCACGACGGACTGCGCGACCGGCCTGATGTCCGGGCGATGTTGCGCGAGCAGGGCTTCGGTTGGGTCAGCAGCCTCTACCCGCCGCACGAGGCTCCCCGTCCCCTGGAGGAGCCCGAGCCTGCGGTCTTCGACAGCATCCTCCGGGCCCAGGCCCAGGCCCAACCCTTCGTCTATCCCGATGGACTGGTCGAGATCCCGATGAGCCCGATCAGCGACATCGGGGCCTTCCGGACCGGCCGCTGGCAGCTCGAATGGTTTCTCAAGGCCGTCCGGCTGGGGGTCGAGTGGGCGATCGAGCATCGGGCGGTCTACGATTTCCTGGGGCACCCGTCCTGTCTCTACGTGACCGATCCGGAATTTCGAGCAATCGAACTGATCTGCGACCTCGCCCGTCGGGCCGGCGATCGAGCCGCTCTCGTCGGGCTGGAGAGCATCGCGGAGAGGGCAAGAAAGCGCGAGAGGTAGTCGTGTTTTCAAATATTCCTGAGTTATTCGGATTTCTGGGTCCGACTTCTTTGACTGGTTTGTTGTTTGGATATCAACTGAAATAAAGTGATTTCGTCTGTTTCTATGTCGCTCCGAGGCCCAGGATGATGGCGGGTCGGGCCGGCTATGGGGGATGGCCCTCCATGGGAATCGCCATCGGCATAGTTTTTCCGGAAGTTCGCTGTATAGTAGGAGTTTCCAGGTCGATCCGGCTTACTCAGTCGAGCGGACGGTGTCCATGCTCAGCTGGCAGCACCATCCCGACGCACGCTACTTCTTCGTCGCCTCGGGGGTTTCGGCCCTCCTGTCCATCTTCGCATGGCGTCGAGGACGAGTCCCCACGTCGACGGCGTTCGCCTGGATGATGCTCGGCCAGACGGCCTGGTCGCTAGGGTCGGGGTTGGAACTGAGCTTCTCGGACCTCCCGACGAAGATCCTCTGCCTGGACCTGATGAATATCGGGGTCACGATCACGATCCCGGGTCTCCTGATCTTCATGCTCCGATTCGCGCAGCTCGACCACCTCATTAGTCGACGCAACGTCTTTTACTTGCTAGTCTTCCCGCTTGCGACGCTCGTCATCGCGTGGACCAACCCCTGGCATCATCTCTATTATCGCTCGATCCGACTGATTGAATATCACGGGGCGGTCACCGGGCTTGAGGTGCGAGGGCCCTGGTTCTGGGCGCACGCGGCCTACCTTTATTTCTGGCTGGTCGTGGTGACGTTCCTGCTCATCCGCGTCGCCAGCCGATCCGCCGGGCTTTACCGAGGCCAGGCGACCCTGCTCCTGCTCGGCATCTCGCTGCCGTGGGTCGCCAACGCGGCCGACCTGGCGGGGGTCAGCCCCTTCCCGCGTCTCGACTTGACTTCGATGATCTTCAGCGTGTCCGGACTGCTGCTCGTCCCGGCCTTGCTTCGGTTCCGGCTCCTGGATCTGGTCCCGGTGGCGCGAGACGTCGTGATCCAGGGGATGCTCGACCCGGTCATCGTGCTCGACCCGACCGGCCTGATCGGAGACCTGAACCGGGCGGCTCGTGACTTGCTCGATCTCCCCGACAAGGAGTACTTCGCCGAGCGGGCCAGGACGGTCTTCCGCCCCTGGCCGGGCCTGGCGGAGCAGACGGAACACCTGGCCGAGCGGTCGGTCGAGATCGAAGGCCCCGACCCGGCCGTCGTGAAGGTCTTCGACCTCCGGATCTCCAGGCTCGTCCCCGAGGGTCGTATGGCCGGATGGGTCCTGGTCCTCCGCGAGATCACCGAGCGGAAGCTCGCCGAACAGGAGCGAGTCCGTCGGGTCGGCGCCGAGGCGGCCAGGGCCGTGGCCGAGGCGAGCATCCGGGCCAAGGACAAGTTCCTGGCCATCCTCAGCCACGAACTCAGGACTCCCCTGACGCCTGTCCTGGCCGCGGTCTCGGCCATGCTCGACGACGACCAGGTCCCGGAACTCCGGCCGACACTGGCCATGATCCTCCGGAACATCGAGCTGGAAGCTCGCCTGATCGACGACCTGCTGGACGTCACCCGGATCGGTCGAGGGACTTTCCGGCTCGATCCGGTCCCCTTGGATGCTCACGAGGTCACCCGACAGGCCATAGAAATCTGCCTCGGCGATATCGAGGACGGGCGGATCGCGCTGACGACGGAATTGACTGCCCTCGATCACCACGTCGAGGCCGATCCGTCACGACTCCAGCAGATCCTCTGGAATCTGCTCAAGAACGCGGTGAAATTCACACCCGAGGGCGGATCGATCGCCATCAGGTCACGGAACCTCGCCCCGCCCGATCCCGACTCCCGGCCAAGCCTGGCGATCGAGGTGACCGACACCGGAGCGGGGATCGGGGCCGCGTCGCTCGAGAGGATCTTCGAGGCCTTCGAGCAAGGCGAGGTTGTTTCCAGGCAGCGGACCGGTCTCGGGCTCGGGCTGGCCATCGGTCGGTCGCTGGCCGAGGCCCACGGAGGCCGACTGACCGCCGAAAGCCCGGGCCTGGGGCAAGGAAGCACCTTCGTCCTGGAGCTCCGCACGATCGCTCGGCCCACGCCAGCCGCCAGGGTTCCGACCGGATCGGCCGAGCCTCCGGTCCTGCCGATCGCCAGGACGCTTCGAATCCTCCTGGTCGAGGACAACAAGGATACGCTGAACTACCTGAGGATCGTCCTCGAGTCACGAGGCCACGAACTGACCACGGCCCAACGCTTGACCGAAGCGCTCCAGGCCGCGTCGAGCCGGGATTTCGACCTGATCCTCAGCGATATCGAGCTGCCCGACGGCTCCGGCCTGGAACTGATCCGGCAGTCTCGTTGGAGAGGGATCCCGTCCATCGCCTTCAGCGGTTACGGGTCGGAAGACGACGCCCAGGCCAGCCTCGCGGCGGGATTCACCGAGCACCTGACCAAGCCCGTGACCTGGGCCAAGCTCGAGGCGGCCATCCGTCGGGTCACCACCTATTGCCGGCCTACAATCCGGGATTGACCATCGCCCGTGACTGGGCCGCTTTCTTTTTATTCAAGAATGAACATTTAATAATGCGTTGTTGTATTGGTTGGTATTGAAATAGAATCGCCTCCGACATCAATTATATCCGTTCACACATCTCGCTGAACTTGACGGAGTCGTGCTCCCGATCGAACACTGGACTTCCCAACCGGTGTGGAAGTCCAATGTCGACGCCATCGGGAAGCTCGTGGAATTGATCGTGTCAGGCGGGCTCTCCCTCAGAGCCCCGTCAGGGTCAGATCATCGAAGAGGGTTCGGGCGTCGGCCTTGGACCAAAGGCCGACCTTGCCGGCGCCGGGGAAGGTGTCGTCCCGGACTTCCAGGTACTTCTTGCCGTCGAGGTAGCACTCGATCCGGTCCCCCTTCATCGTCACCCGAAGTTTCGTCCAGCCGTCGTGGTGCTTGATGTCGGCGTTCTGCAATTCGGGCGAGCGCTTGCCGTCGACCACCTTGTAGACCCGGAAGTTGTCCTCGAGGTGGTTGTAGCGGGCCACGTAATAGTTCTTCGCGTCCTTGGCCCGCCAGACCACGCCCCCCCCTCGATCATCGAGACCGGCGAACGCGCTCAGGCGGACGGAGAGGTCCACATCGCGGGCGGTCGGGGAGTCGGCCAGGACGACGTTGAACTCATCGTCCGGGCTCTCGGCCCGCTGGGCGAAGGCGTTTCCGCCCTCGGACGGGGTCACCTTCCACTCGCCCGAGTCCACGGTGAAGCCCCGGGCCACGGTGCCGGTCGAATCCGAGTCGAAGGTCCAGGTCTTCGATCGGGGCTCGTCGGCGAGCGCCGGGAGGATCATCAGCGAAAGGACGGCTAGGGTCGGGATTCGCATGGCCAGGATTCCTCTGAATTGCTTCGGGGTGCCCCTCGCCCTTTTATCGGACGATCGGCCCGGTTGTCAACGAGGGCGATCGCGTCGGTGGTTGCTCCGGGCTTTCGAGTGCACTACGATGCAGCCGACGCCCTGATGGAACTTTGTTGGAGGAGGGGGGAGCGATGCATTCCAGGCCGTTCCGGCGAGTCCGATGGTCAGGCCCGGGGCTCGCGATCGCGCTCCTGCTCGCGGCCGGGGTCGAGGCGCAGGACCGATCCAAGGGGGAACTCCCTGCCGAGACCGGGCCTCTGGCTCCGGCGGAGTCGGCCTCGAAGTTCAAGGTCCCCGACGACCTGGCGATCGACCTCCTGCTCTCCGAGCCCGAGATCGCACAGCCGGTCTCGGTCGGCTTCGACGAACGTGGGCGACTTTGGGTGGTCGAGTATCGGCAATATCCCGAGGTGGCGGGCCTGAAGGTCCTCAGCCGCGACGGGGTCTGGCGGGTCGTCTTCGACAAGGTCCCGCCCGCTCCACCCAACCACGTCCGGGGGCGCGACCGCATCTCGATCCACGAGGATGCCGACGGCGACGGCAAGTTCGAGAAGCACAAGATCTTCGTCGACGGCCTGAACATTGCCACCGCGTTCGCACGGGGTCGAGGGGGCGTGTTCGTCCTGAACCCTCCTTATCTCCTCTATTACCCCGACAAGGATAACGACGACGTCCCCGACGGCGACCCCGAGGTCCTCCTGGAAGGGTTCGGCCTGGAAGATACGCATTCGGTCGTGAACAGCCTCCGATGGGGCCCCGATGGCTGGCTCTACGCCGCGCAGGGGAGCACGGTCTCGGGCAAGGTGAAGCGGCCGGGATCGGCCGAGCCGGCGGTCCACTCGATGGGCCAGCTCATCTGGCGGTATCATCCCGAGACCCATCGATACGAGATCTTCGCCGAGGGGGGAGGCAACGCCTTCGGTGTCGAGATCGACGCCAAGGGGCGGATCTTCTCGGGTCACAACGGCGGCGACACCCGGGGCTTCCACTACGTCCAGGGGAGCTACTCGCGCAAGGGGTTCGACAAGCACGGGCCGCTCTCGAATCCTTACGCGTTCGGCTACTTCCCGGCGATGAAGCACCCCACCGTCCCCCGGTTCACCCACACCTTCGCCATCGACGAAGGGGGCTCGCTCCCCGAGAAATACCGGGGGAAGTTGTTCGGGGTCGCGCCCTTGCTCAATTACGTGGTGATGAGCGAGGTGATCCCCGAAGGCTCGACCTTCCGGACGGTCGACGTCAACCAGCCGGTGACGACCTCCGACCCCTGGTTCCGGCCGGTCGACATCGAACCCGGCCCCGATGGGGCGCTCTACGTGGCCGACTGGTACGACGGCCAGACCAGCCACATCCGGAACCAGGAAGGGCGGATCGACCGGACCAATGGCCGGGTCTATCGGCTTCGGGCGAAGGATGCGAAGCCCATCGCCCCGTTCGACCTCTCGAAGCTCTCGACCGCCGAGCTGGTCGAGAAGCTCCGCGACCCGAACCGCTGGACCCGCCGGACCGCGCTCCGACTGATCGGCGATCGCAAGGATGAATCGGTCGCGCCGACGCTGGCCCGGATGGCCCGCGAGGAGTCGGGCCAGGCCGCCCTGGAGTCACTCTGGGCCTTGAATCTCGTCGGCGGGCTCGACCATGCGGCCTCGATGGCGATGCTCGACCACGCCGACCCCTACGTCCGACTCTGGACCGTCCGGCTCCTGGCCGACCCCGGCCACGTCTCGCCCGAGATCGCCTCGAAGCTGGCCTTGATGGCCAAGGCCGAGCCGAACGTGGAGGCCCGGAGCCAGCTTGCCTGCTCGGCCAAACGGCTCCCGGCCGACCAGTGCTTGCCCATCGTCCGGAACCTGATCGATCACGACGAGGACGCCGACGATCCCCACCTCCCGCTCCTGATCTGGTGGGCGATCGAGTCCAAGGCCGAATCCGACCGCGAGGCCGTGGTGGCGATGTTCCGCGACCCCTCGATCTGGTCTCGGGCGATCGTCGAAGGCACGATCGCCGAGCGGATCATGCGGCGGTACGCGTCGAGCGGGTCGCGCAAGGACTTGCTGACGTGTGCCGAACTCCTGAAGCTCGCCCCCGGTTCGGGCGACGTGAAACGACTGATGGACGGGTTCGAGGCCGCGCTGGCGGGCCGGTCGCTCCCGTCGATGCCCGACGAACTGGCCGAGGCGATGGCCCGATCTCAGGCCGGCTCGGTCCTCCTGGGGCTCCGGCGGGGGACGCCTTCCGCGATCGATGAGGCCCTCCAGACCCTGCAGGACCAGAAGGCCGACCCCGGCAAGAAGCTGCGCTACGTGCAGGTCTTCGGCGAGGTCATGACACCTCGGGCCTTGCCGGCCCTGCTGAAGCTGGCGACCCGCTCGGCCGACCCCGCCCTCCAGTCCGGGGCACTGGCCGCCCTGGCTCGGTACGACGACCCCTCGATCGCCCCGGCCATCCTGGCCTCGCTGGGGTCGATGACCGAGGACTTGAGGCTCGAAGCCTTCGCCCTGCTGGCCAGCCGGGACAGGTCGGCCCTGGGACTGGTGAAGGCGGTCGAGGCCGGGACGCTCGACCCTCAGACCGTCCCGCCCGAGGTGATCCGGAGGCTCCGAGCCCGGAGGGATGAGGCCCTGGCCGCGATGGTTCGAAAGCACTGGGGTGACGTCCGCCCGACCTCCTCGGCCGCGCTCCAGGCCGAGATCGAGCGTTTGGCCGTCGCGGTCCGGGCCGATCCCGGCGACCCGAGGAAGGGGGAGCCGATCTTCGCGAAGAAGTGCGCGGGGTGCCACATGCTGTTCGGCGTGGGGGGGAAGGTCGGGCCGGACCTGACCACCTACAAGCGGGACGACCTCGACACGATGCTCCTGAGCATCGTGAACCCGACCGCCGAGATCCGCGAAGGTTACGCCAGCTTTGCGGTGGCGGCCCTGGACGGCCGGACGCTGGAAGGGGTCCTCGTCGACCAGGATCCGAACGTCGTGGTCCTTCGGGACTCGCAAGGCCGAGACAACTCGATTCGTCGCGAAGAAATCGAGGAGATGGTCGCCTCGCGGACCTCGATCATGCCCGAGGGGATGCTCAAGGAAATGACCGACCCGGAGATCCGCGACCTCTTCGCGTACCTCCGGGGGAATCAGCCGCCGAAATGACTTGAGGTCTCCTACGACCCGATCACGGGCCGGGATCGCGAAGGTTCGCGATCCCGGCCCTTACGCTCAGAAGGCGTCTGCGCTGATGACTTCGTTACCCATGCTCGTGCTGAGGGCACGCCAGATGTTGATATTGATCGTGTTCTTGATGAACTTGACGCTTCCGTCGCAGAATGTGGTGTTCACCCCGCCGGGATGACGGCTCCGGGCCCCGTAGGTCGGCCCCTGGGTCCCGGTGGCGTTGGTGCAGGGAGGATTGGGGGCGATGACCAGTGGGAAGAGGGTCACGCAGTAGCCCTGGGTCACGTCGGGGAGCGGGCTATTGGGGGCCAGCCAGGTTTCGAAGCAGGCAGCGTCACCCCACCAGGTGAACCCCCGGTAGGAGGTGTCCTTGCTCTGGATGACCTCGGACGCCATCAGGGTATTGCTGGTCCCGTCGGTGATGCTGGCGATCCCATAGGTTCGCTGGCGTGAGGGATAGTTCGAGGGATCGCTGTCGGAGAACGGGGCTCCCAGCCAGGCCCCGTTCAGGTTGTAGGGGGTCGCGTAGGTCATCCCGTTGCTGCTGGTCTGGAGTTCCTGGAAGAACCCCGCGTTGCCGAAGTTGACCACATAGTTGTGCTCGGTGATGTTGGAGCCGGCGACGGACGTGGTGGTATCGCTCGGGCAGGTCAGCGAGTTGAACCGGGTCGTGGTCACCGTCGTGTTACAGACCCCGCCGTAGCGGAGCGACCCGTCCGGGTTCTTGGTGCCGTTGGCCAGCAGGTAGCGGCCCGCCTGGTTGTAAGCGTTATATGTGGGGGTCCCTTCGAGATACGGCAGGACGAACATCTGCCAGGTCCCCACGACCGACGATCGGTGGCCGGGCGGGAAGGTGCCCACCGTGTCGTGGTAGTTGTGCATCGCGATCCCGATCTGCTTCAGGTTGTTCACGCACTGGATGCGTCGGGCGGCCTCGCGGGCGGCCTGGACCGCGGGCAGCAACAGCGCGATCAAAACGGCGATGATGGCGATGACGACCAGCAGCTCGATCAAGGTGAAAGCCCGTCGATGGCGAGACATCGCAGATCCTTCCTTTCCTCGGAGTAGGGGAGATGGAGATGAGGGCGGCGGCGATCCCCGGGACCGGGCCGGATGGCCCATCAAGGTCGGCGTCGATGCCGCGGGGAGAGCCCCGCGGCAACGTCGCCGTCGCGCGGAGGGGGCGCGATTACTTGGCCTGAAGCTCGAAGTCGAACGTGTTGGGGCCTTCGGCCTTGACCTCGGCATTGAGGGTGGAGGCCGAGTTGTACTTCTTCGGGATCGGCTCCTTGGGAGGAGGGGCGGGGTCATCGGGCATGCCCCCCACGGCCCCGCCGGCAACGGCGGGGGCGCTCGTGATCGAGACCTTGTAGGCCCCGGGGACGAGTCCCTCGGCCTTCGAGATCGAGTATTCGCCGTCGACGATCCCGGCCCCGCCGGCCGTGACCGAGCCCGGGGACGAGGGCTGGAACTGGATCATCCCCGACTTCAGCGGTTCGCCCTTGAACTTCACGGTCCCTGAGAGCGCCTGGCGGGGAAGCTCGTCCGTCTCCCCCCCGCAACCGGACAGGATTGAGAAGGTAGAGGCGGGCATCAGGACGAAGTAAGCGAGCATCCGCGCTCGAATCGTTCGGCGCATGGGAGGGCTCCGATCGGGAAACGGTCGATCATCCGGGATGGTTCGGGATGGGGACACACCGCGGGGAGGACCCTCGGCGGTCGAGTCGCGTTCGATGCCGAACAGCCCATGGAGAGGGCCGGGAGTGATTCGGCAGGATCCGTCAGGGTGAAACCCGGCCCGAAGTCCGGGGCTCGACTTCAAGGATCAACGGGGAGATGGATGTCGGGACCTCCCCGATCATCACCTATCCATCCATACGGCACGTTGCCGCCGGATCATTGCCCATAAATGAATCGAAACGCCAGGCCAGCACAAGCAAATTTTCTTTAAAAAACAAGAAAGCATTCACAAGGTCCAGACCGCCCGGACGGGTTGGTCTGTCGACTGCCGGGCGACCGGACCGCCGGGGCCGACCCCGATGCGTCCAATTTCGAAACGATGACCCGAGAAGTGTGCTGAGCTCCGGCGAAATCCCACGATCCTGTCAAGGAAGAACGCCAACCCGGATCGATGAGGTCTCGACACGTTCGCTTGTAGAGAGGGTTCGCCGAGGAAGCATCACGATGTTCCAGACGACAGAAAAACAAACCCATCTGGCCGGGCCATGGAAGGAGAGCGAGGAGAGCCGGGCCCGAACGAACCCATCATCCCGGGCCCGAACGAACCCACCATCCGGCGCCGGAACGAACCCATCATCCCGGGCCCGAACGAACTCCCGAACGAACCCACCATCCGGCGCCGGAACGAACCCACCTGCTTCGTCGAAACGAACCCACCTGGACCGGCCGGTTCGCCGGGGTCGCGAACCTTACCCCGGAAACACAAAGCCTTTCGAGAAACGACCCTGCCTGACCGAATCCGGGAGGAGGCCCCAGGACTTCGGCCCGGAGCCATCCTTCTCGATCTTGTCGACTCATCCGACGACCGGCATTCTCAGCGGACGACCACCCGATGGCCCTGGCTTGCGTTCGGGAACCGAATCAGGAGGGTCTTCGAGGGGGCGTGCCATTCTCGAGCTTCCGGGGCCAGCGGTTGATCGTCGATCTCAACCCTCATCGGCTCGTCGGGCAAGGCGATCCGGACGACGGCCTGCACCCCCTCCGGTCCCTCGGCGTGGAATCGGAAGGTACCATCGGGCAGCGACTCCGCGCCGAGGATCTTGCACGCCGAAGCCAGGACCGACGGCCCTTCGGGACGCTTCCGTTCCAGGTCGAGGAGGAGCCGGCGGCTCCCGGGCGTCAGGCTCGCCGATTCCACCACGGGGAGACTCGCATCGAACAGGTCGAGGAACCGGCCGTGGAGCACGAGTGGGTCCGCCTCGATCGACTCGTCGAGGCCCGCCGCGACGACGTAGGGGCCTCGGCGGAGGACCAGGTGATTCGTCTCCCGGTACGGGAGCCCGGCCGCCTCGCAGGCCTTCCGGGCCAGCCCTCGGACGTGGTCGGCCCCGTCCTTTCGATACGTCAGGGCGGCCGGTCGGGCCTGATCGTAGAAGAGGCGGCCGAGGCCGACCTTGTGCTCGCCCGGGGTCGCGTCCCCGGGGAGGCCGAGCTTCTCGAAGAGGTGCTGACGCGGCGATTGGTAGGTCAGGCCCCGTTCGTTCCACCAGGCTTGGACCCTGTTATACGGGTCGGAGTCGTCGCCGAGGAAAACCAGGGACCCACCTTGCTTGACCCAATCGGCCAGCGCGTCGTGGACCTCGGGCTTCATCGGCTTCATCCCCTCGTAGGTCATCAGCAGGACCTTGTGAGGGGCCAGCGAGCCGGCGATCGGGGCGTTCTCCAGTTGGACCGGCTCGACGGGCAGGCCATGCTTGACCAGGGGCATCGCCAGCCCGTAGAACGAGCCCAGGTTCTCGTCGGACGGGCTCGGATCGCCCCGCTGGAACATCATCGAGTCGGAGACGACCACGCCCACGCCCCGGGTCCCGGACTCCCAGGAGACGTCGGCCTGATACATATCGTTGAGGGTCGTGATGACCGTCTGAAGCTCGGTGGCGTAGCTCGGGGGGATCGGCTCCTTCACGACCGGCTCGCCGGGCTTCCTCCGGGTCTTGTCGACGGTCGGATAGCTCCTCCGATAGATCCGCTCGGGCCAGGGCATGACCTCGTAACGCCAGACCTGCGGCCAGAGGAGCGAGGCGGTCAGGGTGCTCTCCCAGTTGGTCCGGTAGTCGTCCCACGAGTGGTCGGGGTCGTCCTCGATCGGGTCATTCAGGAACCAGACCGTGCCCCCGCTGGCCCGGACCACCTCCATCATCGAGCCGTATTCGAGGAACGCCGTCTCGAAGGTCCGCTCGCGCGACCGGCCCTGATAGACGTTAGGCGTCCGCGCCGTCCCGGTCCAGACCTGCGCGATGAACCCGTCGGCCCCCACCTCCAGCAGGCTCGACTCGGGACTCACGATCTTCCAGTGGGAGTAATTGATCAGGCTATGGGTCGGCACGTAGCACTTGACGTGGCGGCCGGTCCGGGCGTTCTCGGTCTTCACGAAGTCGAAGACCTGCTTGAGCGCGCGTTGATAGAGGTGATACTTGAGCCGGGACGACCGGTACTGGGCCTCGGGGGACGAGTGCGGAGGGACCCAGTCCTCGCCGTAATAGGCCTTCCATTCCCGCTTGAAACCGGCCCCGTACCCGCCCCGGACCCAGAACTCGGGCTCCTCCAGGTGGATCGCCTCGGCCCCGGCGTCCATCGCCCGCTTGACCCCCTGCGCGAGGAACTTGCCGTAGTTCTCGCCCGGCGACATGTAATAGACGTCGCCCCCGTGGGAGATCACTCGCCCCCGGCGATCGGTCTGGGCCTCGTCGACGTGGTTGACCCCGTCGAACCGCCCGTAGAGATAATCCTGGTACTGCCCCCACGAGACTCCGGTCATCAGGTGCGGGATGTATCCCTGGGCTTTCCACCGGGCGATTCGATCCGGCAGGCTCGCGTCGATCCCGTAGCAGATCGCCACGTCCGACCGGATCTGGAGCCGGGGGTCCCAGTTCGCGTGAGTCTGGAAGCTGGTCCGCTCGCGCGACTGGCCGGGGTCGGCCGGTCGGCGTGGCTCCTCGGCCCGGCTCTCGGACGATTGGCCCCAGCCCGCGCAGAGAATCGCCAGGCCGAGCAACGGGCCGATCCCGGCGTGCCACCGGCATCCGGGGCGATCCTCCGATCCCCGGGAGAGGGCGGCCCGAGGCCGGACGGTGGGGCCGTCATCCGGCGAGTGGGGCGACGTCGAGATCGATCGTTGAATCTGCATGAATTGGTGCCTCGCGAGGGTGTTCCTTGCGAGTGTACCGAATCCCCCCGAGCGCTCCCAGGGCGCTCGGGCCGGGCGATTGCGTCCCGGAGGCTCACCCTCCGGGACGCAATCGCTCCCATCGAAGGACCGCCCGGGCCGGGCCCCCTCGACCCGAAGCATCCGACGAGGGATCGCCTCATCGCCCGGTCGCCCGGTCGACGGCCTCGCCCAGCAGGGCCGGCGCGCACTTATGGGTAGATTTGGAGGAGTTTGACGGCTTGCGCCGGGGCTTGGGTTCGGGTAGACCATCTTCCATGCGGCTTCTTGGGGTGGAGCATGGGGGTGGTCGATGGCGGATTCGCGACGGTTCGGGCTGGACGAGGTGCTGGTGCATTTCCGGGAGTTGGAGGACCCACGTTCCGAGATCAACCGGAAGCATCCCTTGGCCTCGGTGGTGGTGATCGCCTTGATCGCGGGGCTGGCCGGGGCGTCGGGGTCGACGGCGATCGCGCGGTGGGCGGCCCTCAAGGAGGAGTGGCTCGCGTCGGTCCTGCCGCTGCCCAACGGGGTCCCGAGGAAGGACTCATTCAGTCGTGTGCTGATGGCGGTCCGGCCCGAGGCGTTCCAGGCGTGCTTCGCCGCCTGGGTGCGGACGTTGCGCGACGAGGCCGGGGCCGAGACCGGCGTCGAGCGGCCGACGCTGGCGGTCGACGGCAAGACGCTGCGTCGCAGCCACGACCGCAAGAAGGGGCTGGGGGCGTTGCATTCGGTGAGCGTCTGGGCCAGCGAGTACGGGCTGTCGCTGGGCCAGGTCGCCTGCGACGAGAAGTCCAACGAGATCACGGCGATCCCCGAGTTGCTGAGGCTGGTTGACGTCGCCGGGGCGGTGGTGACGATCGACGCCATGGGCTGTCAGAGGGAGATCGCCGGGGCGATCGTCGCCGCCAAGGGGGATTATCTCCTGGCCCTGAAAGGGAATCAGGGGACGCTCCACCAGGCGGTCGTCGATCACGTCCTTGGGCGTTGGGATGACGATTTCGCGGGCGAGACGTTCGGCCGCTGCCAGGCCGAGAAGACCAGCCACGGCCGCCACGAGTCGCGGACGTGCATCCAGCTGGAAGCGCCGAAGAGCCTGCCGGGGTTCCAGGCGTGGCGGGGGCTGAAGTCGATCGGGGTGGTGATCTCCGAGAGCGTCCGCGACGGCAAGTCCGCCGACGAGGTCCGATACTTCCTCAGCAGCCTTGCGGTGGAACCGGACGCCAGGGCGTTCGCCCACGCGGCGCGATCGCACTGGGGCGTGGAGAATGGCTGCCACTGGACCCTCGACGTGACCTATCGCGAGGACGAGTCGCGCCTCCGCGAGAAGCTCTTGCGCGAGAACATGGCCTGGCTGAACCGATTCAGCCTCTCGCTCCTGAGACAGCACCCCGGCCGCCAAAGCGTCGCCATGAAGCGACGAAGCTGCGGATGGAGCAACGACTTCCTCATGCAAGTCGTCAAAGCATCAATATGTTAGTGTGCGCTGGCACTGCCTCGCCCAGGTGGTCGGCGATCATCCCCGCGAAGATCGCGTGACATTTGGCGTCGGGGTGTTTCTCCCAGAAGCTCACGTAGTAATTCCGGCCTCGATTCTCGGCCAGGTACGAATCGATCGAGAGGTAAGGGATCCCCTCGGCCTTGACCTGCGATTCGGTGAAGCGAGCCAACTCCGCGCTCTCTCGCTCGGCCGGGTCCGGCACGAACGAGAACAGCAGGAGAGGGATGCCCCGCCGGGCGCATTCATCCTTCATGTCCCTCAACACCAGCCGGAATTGACGCCCGTATTCCGGGTCCGTCCGAAATTCGGGAGGAGGGCTTTTCGGCGAGGGTCGGCCATTGTACATGTAATCGGTATATGGTGCATCCGGCAAGTCCCTTGCCGGCCCCCCCTAGAATACTAGGAGACCGCCGGAGGGGACATCCATGCAGCCGAAATTCCAGCTCCGCGAGTTGACCGACACCGAGCGTCAAGAACTCGAACAGCTCGCCGGCTCCCGCACCGCCGAGGCCCGCCTGGTCGAGCGGGCCCGCATCATCCTGGCCGCCGCCCAGGGCCGAGGGCCCTCGGCCATCGCCCGCGAACTCAGCATCTCGCGCCCTACCGTCTACACCTGGATCAAGCGGTTCAACGCCCAGGGGAACGCCGCCCTGCCGGACCAGCCCCGCTCCGGCCGGCCGGCCACCTACCCGCCCGAGCAGGTCGCCGAGGTCATCGCCGCCTCGATGACCGACCCCACCACGCTGGGCCTGCCCTTCGCCTGCTGGACCCTGGACCGGCTCCAGGCCTACCTCAACGAGCACAAGGCGATCCCGATCAAGCGGAGCCGGATCGACGAGATCCTCACCTCCGAGGGCCTCCGCTGGAGGAAGCACGAGACGTGGTTCGGCGAGCGGGTGGACCCCGACTTCGCCGCAAAAAGGGGGCGATCGAGCGGCTCTCCATCGCCCCTCCCGACGGGTCGGTCGTCCTCTGCCTGGACGAGATGGGACCCACCGTGCCCAAGACCTTCGCCGGGCGAGAGCCGATCCACGCCGCCCCGGGCGTCGAGCCCGACGGCAGCCACCGGCCCGCCGGGCGGGCCCGGCAGGAGATCGAGACCGGGACCCGCCAGCGGGGCGGCTACGTCTTCGGGGCCTTCCGCCCCGCGACCGGCGAGGCGTTCACCGCCTGCTACGAGCACCGCCGCTCGGCCGACTGGGTCGACTTCCTGGAGCAGGTCGAGGCGTGGATCCCGGCCGAGGTGAGCCGGATCTACGCGGTGCTGGACAACCTGGTGACGCACCGGACCACCGACGTGCTGCTCTTCGCCCTGTGGCACGAACGCTGGGAGTTCGTCTTCCAGCCGACCTACGCGGCGTACCTCAACCTGATCGAGCCGTGGTGGAAGGTGCTGAAGTCTCTGGCCCTGAAGGGCCGGCGGTTCGTGACCTGGGAGGAAGTCCGCCAAGCGGTGGAGGCGGCGACCGGTTACTGGAACGGGCACCGGCACCCGTTCATCTGGGGCAGGAGGAGGCGGCACCGGCCCAAGCGAGTGCCGGGGATAGCGGCGGCCCCCGGCGTCAGGTAACTTGCCGGATGCACCATATATGGTGCATCCGGCAAGTCGGGCTACACCAGCCGCACGACCCAAACCATTGCGGGGCAATCATCTCCTCCGCGAGGCCAGTGACAGCGGACAAGCCGGATGCACCATATAGCTGATGCCATACACGACGATGTCCGGATTCAGCTCGAAGATCTCCTCGCGGAGATGATTCAAGACGTGCTTCGCCTGGAAGCCGGAGATGCCGAGGTTGAGCACCTCTGCGGGGTGCCCCCGCTCGGCCAGCGCCTTTTCGAGCATCGGGGCGACGGTCTTCTCGGCATCCACCCCCACGCCGAATACGAACGAATCGCCGATGACGGCGATTCGAGGGACTCCGGGTTTCTTGGCCGGCAATGGTGTTGTTCGCCGATAGCCGGTCTTGTCCGTGACATGCAGGGCACCCATCCACTTCCAGGCCCTTTCGGCCCCGGGGACCTGGACGATCTCGCGACGGAGCGATGGCGGGACGATTCGATTCTCATCGAACCAACGGATCGCCTGGAGGGCGAACACCCCGGCCAGACCGAACGTGAGGAGGGTCCCCGGCGACATGGCGAACCGCCCGAATCGAAACGTCGCCCTCCCCCAGCCGCGGTGGACGAGCCGCAACAGGGGGTCCTCGATCAGGACGAACGAGAGCCGAGCCACCACGAAAGTCAGGACGAACGCCGCCAGACCCCGACGGTAAGACACATGGGCGCCCGACGCGGCCAGGCCGAACGCGGCATAGATCGGGAGGTGGTAAAGATAGAGGCCATAACTAATTCGACCGATCCACGGGAGCAATGGGATGCGGGCTAGCGGGCCAAACCACATACCCAGGCCGAATAGCCCCCCGCAGAGGAGGTGGAGGGTCGTCGGTTGGAGGGAAAGACGGACTTCCTCGCTCAGGGGGAGATACGGGAGGGCATTCCAAAGGATCGCCCCGCCGATCGTCAGGATCGCGGCGACGAACGGCAGCACGGTGACCCTCAGGCCCAACAGGTTCATTGCTCTCACCCGGTCTCCCAGCCGACCTTCGTGGATCGCGGCAAGGGCTCCCAGGCACAAGGCCACAAGATTGGTCGGGGTCATCCGCCAGATCAGGCCCTCCACCACGTTGGCCTCGAAGAAGTTGCGAAGCTTCAGTTGCTGGATGATGTAGTAGGTCACCGGAGGGGTTGAGACGATGATCAGACCGAACAGCCAAGAAAGATATCGGCGCGGCACCAGCCAGACGATCGCCGGCCAGATCCAGTAAAATTGCTCCTCGACGCAGAGGCTCCACAGGTGGGCTATCGGAGGGATGGGAGATTTTCCGGCATCGACGAAGAAATATTCACGCAAGTTGGTCACATAGGAGTTACGCGGTCATGTCAGGTTGTACATCGGATTGGCGATATATGCACGCACCGCTCCTCGGATGATCCGGGCCTTCGCCTCGTACCAACTGACCCCCGTGGTGTAGAAATGGTGCTCCAGCCGCAGGAACGCCCGGATCGACAGCCCGATGTGATTCCGCTGCGCCCGCGCCGCCCGGACCTGGGCACGCTCCACCCCGCAGCACTGCTTCAGGCCCCGGTGATAGTTCTCGATCGCCCAGCATCGCTCGGCGTGGGCCAGCCGGGTCAATTCGCCCATCGCCAGGTCGTTGGTCGCCCAGTATTCAACGTCTCCGCCTTGGGAGACCACCTTGAAGACGCGGATCGACCCGAACCCCTCCAGATGAACGATGGTCCCCTCGGGGGCGATCGCCAGTCCTGCGACGGCACGGTAGCCCTGGCGGTCGAGGTCCACCTTGCGGTTGACCTTCAGCTGGGTCAGGAACGTCCAGCCGCAGGCCCGGACCGCCTTGAGGTTCCCCAGGCTCGAATACCAGCTATCGAACGCCACGCACTGCGGCTCGAAGCCGCGGGCCTTGGCCTGGCGGAGCATCGCCAGGAAGTGGTCGTTCTTGGTCAGGCCGTCCTTGGCCTTGTCGTAGACCCGGTAGTCGCAGGGCACGACGGTATCGCCATCGGTCCAGGCCGTGGTGATCAGGTTGATGCCACGGACGACCCGCTTATGCTTGCCCGACCAGTGCCGGCTGACCAGCTCGATCTTCTCGGCGTGGAACTTGTCGAGGGTCGAGTCATCGAGGACCAGCATCCCGCCCTCCTTGCGGACCATGGGCCGGGCCTCTTCCCAGAGCGTGGACGGGTCGGGTTCGATCCGATGGAGCAGACGGGTGAAGGCATCGTGGGCCGGAGCGTCGGGCGACTCGGGTTGCACAGCGGCGGCCTCCGTGCAGCAGAACGCCTTCGGGGAGGCGATGAGGAAATCGATGTAGTCGGTGTCGTGACACTTGGGGTTCGGGGCGTACATGCGATCCATCATGGACGTCCGAACCGATTGGCGCAATATGGACGCCCGATCACTGCCGCGTAACTCCTATCACATACAGAAGATTGAAGGAGAAGCTGGCCGCCCAGCCAAGTTCCACGGCCGGACGTATCATCAATAAGCAGAACAGGAGCAGATAATAGATCGGGAAGACCCGGACGACTCGCCGGTTATAGAAGGCGTGGAACGACTTCCAGGACGGTTCGGCCTGAAGGAGGATCCGCGTGATCAGGAAGCCCGAAAGCGCGAAGAAGATACCAACACCCGCCGTGCCGACGATCTGCGGGAGGCCATGAAGCCCTCGGACGGCATTCAGGTGGACGATCAGTACGAGCAGGCAAGCGATCGCGCGGACCGAATCCAGGGTGGGTATGCGAGAAAGGCCGCGAACCTGGTGAGATTTAGCCTCGGTTGTTTTATGGCGAGCAGCCTCGGCGAGGTCGTTGGATGATTGCGTCTTATGGAGCATCCAGCTAACCCGAAAGGTAAGAACTCGATCCAATCGCGTTGGCGTCAATCAAAATTGGACCAGAGGATCACGCCGAGGTTCAAGATCAACTCCTTCGGGCGGTTTAAAAATAGGAGTTGCGGGATGAGCGATTTGCCTCCGCGCCGGATTCCTGCGGTCGCCCTGGCTTTGGTTTTCGACACCGAACGGGACCCGCCTCCCAGGCGTCGCCGGATCGTCGAGCCCTCGGAAATCTCAGACTCCCTTGCTCCGGCCACGATCTCGACGGAGCGAGGCGACCGCCAGGATCAGCAAGACCGCCCCGGCGAGGTAGGCCAGCCCGCACGAGGCGATGGCCTCGCTCATGTTCTCGACCTCGGTGGGGTGTCGGCCGTTGGTGGCGACCCAGCCGACGAAGACCGGCCCGAGCGCGCCGCCGCCCCAGCCGACCGTGTTCATCAGGCCGGCGGCCGTCGCGCGGGCCCGGGGCTCCACCGTGTCGTAGAGCGAGGCGAAGATGTTCGAGTCGTAAAATCCCTTGCAGAGCCCGAACAGGACCATCGACCCGATCAGGGACGGGACATCGGCGGCCGTCCCCACCAGGAAGACGCAGAGGGCTCCCGAGAGCAGCCCGAGTGCCTGGATCACGATCCTCCCGCCGGTCCAACGACTTCCCAGCCGGTCGGCGAAGATCCCCCCCAGCGGGGAACCCACCGCGCTAGCGAGCTGGATGAACACGCTGCCCGAGAGGCCCGCGGCCGCCAGCTTGTAGCCGAACTTCTCGACCAGGAACGTCGGGGTCCAGGTCAGGAAGATCGTGGCCACGAAGTTCGCCGCCAGGAACGCCGCCATCAGGAGCGGGGCCGTCGGCGAACGAAGGAGCGCCTGGGCCACCTCTCTCCAGGACATCGGCGGCTCTGGCGGGCCTTCGACCAGCCCTTCCGACTCCCCCCGCCTCGGCTCGCGGAGGAAGGTGAACAGGATCAGGGCCAGGATGATCCCGCCTCCTCCGAACGCGTAGAACCCGAGCCGCCAGCCGTAGTGCTCGGCGATCCAGGCCCCCAGCCAACTCCCGGCGATCGTCCCGGCATAGACGCTCGACTGGTGGAACGCCAGGGCCCTCGACCGGGACTCGGGGCCGTGATAGTCGCTCATCAGCGACATCGAGGCCGGGAAGTAGAACGTCTCCCCGAATCCTTCCAGCGCCCGGACCGTGACGAACTGCCAGAGCCGGCCGCACCAGCCGGTCATCATCGTCACCACGCTCCAGAACAGGCAACCGCCCAGGATCAGGTCCTTCCGCCGGACCCGGTCGCCCACATAGCCCGCGAACGGCCCCCCCAGCGCATAGACCCACATGAACGCCGAGCCGATCAGGCCCAGCTCGAACTTGCTGAAGCCGAATTCCGCCTCCAGGACCGGGAAGACCGCCGAGATCGCCTGCCGATCGGCGTAGTTGAACAGGCAGACGAACCAGAGCATGAACACGACCCACCACTTGTACGAAGGCGATCGGGCCGGGCTCGTCGAGTCCTGATTCATGAGTGTCGATCCGGGAATGGTGGAGGGGAATTCCCCGCCATTGAATCAGGGAAGCCGGCCCGGCGACAGCCCGGGCCGTGCGGAATGCCATCGGGCCACCCCCGGGTTTCCGGGGGGGCCGACCCGGGAACGCACATCAAGAAATCCCACCTCAGAACGACCCGAACACCGAGCCCAGGATGATCACCGCGACGAAGGAGATGACCACGCCGACGATCACCGTCATGACCATGTCCAAATAGCTTTCCCGGTGAGTCAGTCCGCTGACCTGGAGCACCGTCAAGACCGTGCCATTGTGGGGGAGCGAGTCGAGCGTCCCGGAACTGATCGTGGCGACGCGATGCATCAACGCGGGATCAATGCCCTGCTCCAGGGCGAGTCGCATGTAAGTCTCGCCGAGCGTGTCGAGCGCGATCGCCATCCCCCCGGAGGCCGAGCCGGTCAGCCCGGCGAGCACGTTCATGGCGACGGTGAGCGAGACCAGCGGCCCCCCCTGGATCGACAGCACCGCATCGCGAACCGCCGCGAACGCGGGCATCGCCGCCACCACCGCGCCAAAGCCGACGAGGCTGCCCACGGTCAGGACCGGCAGGACCGAGGAATTGGCGCCGGCGTCCATGCTCCGCCGCAGGGCGGGAAGGCGACGGTAATTGACGATGACCACGGCCAGGGCCCCGGCCGCGAGAGCCACGGCCACCGACCAGACCCCGGACAGGGCGCCGATCGTGGTCCCGCCCCATCTCGCCTCGGACAGGTACGAAAAATCGAGGCGTGGGAGCACGACCAGAGACATCAGGAAGTTCATCACGATCACCAGGGCGAGCGGCAGGATGGCAAGGGCGAAAGAAGGCTCGCCGTCACCGCGTTGACCATGGCGGATCTCGGCCGGGTCGAAATCGCCCGTGGCCGTCGCATGCTCGCGAATCTCCTCGTTCACGACGGGTGCAGGGTCCGGGGAGCCGCCGTAACCTTCGCCGGCCCGGCGAGCGGCCACTTCGGCACGGCCGAGCCACCACATGCCGAATGCCAGGGTGATGAGCGAAGCGATGATGCCCAGACCGGGTGCCGCGAACGGCGTCGTGCCGAAGTAAGGCATCGGGATCGAGTTATTGATCGACGGCGACCCCGGGAGCGCCGACATGGTGAAGGTAAACGCCCCGAGGCAGATGGTGGCCGGCATCAACCGACGCGGGATATCCGCGGCCCGGAACATCTTCTGCGCCATGGGCACCAGCACGAAGAAAGCAACGAAGACGCTGACACCACCATAAGTGACCACGGCCGAGGCGAGCACGACCGAAAGCATCGCGCGTTGCGTTCCCAACCGCTCGGTCAGGAAACGCGCGATCGAGTTGATCGAACCGCTGTCATCCATGAGCTTGCCGAATAGCCCGCCCAGCAGGAACAAGGGGAACCATTGCGCAACGAAGCGAGACGCACTCCCCATGAAGGTTTGCGTCCAGTGGGCGAGGAGCGGCTCGCCCGACATCGCCGCGGCCAGGATCGCCGCCGCCGGGGCCACGAGCAGCACGCTCCACCCCCGATAAGCGAGCCACATCATCAGGGCCAACGCCAGCAATATCCCAAAGAGTCCCATGTTGCTGCCCTTCATCGATGAAACTTCGCAGACGGCATCCGAGAGCAGACGCCGGGGCGTACCGGGACCACCGCAACCCTGAGTTTCTGGCGCCCCGACGGCATCTCGGGCCGATCTGAATCGACCGAAGGTCGCATGACCGACGCCCCGAGGCAAGTGGCCGTCAGCCACGCCCGATGACCCCAATCGCGACGGGTCTGATCAACGATCGCGTTCGATTCAGGAAATGGTCCCGAATCGTAAGAGATCGGAGGTCGGCATTACCCGGATCCATATGACGGGAGGATCCGGGCTCGTTCGACTCGGCGTCGCTGATCCCGGGACGACTCGGTTTCCCTTCCGATCAGTTGGTCGGTTCTGTGAGATCCCAGCGCCGGTCCATCCCCCCGAGCCTTGCGGGGCAGGTTCCTTCGGCCTATGGTGGGCCTTGGCGGGCCAATCTGGGGACGCTCGATCACCACTGCGAGGAGTCGGCCGATGCGATTCTGTCGAACAAGCTGGCCTGGGCCGTTGGTCATCCTCCTGGTCGCGAGCTGGATCGCTCCCGGCTTCGGGGCCGATGACCCCCCGTTGGCCGAGTATTTCCGCTCCGAGGTCGCGAAGATCGAGGCGAAGCCGCTGGCGGGGGCCAACTCGGCCGAGACCTGGAAGGCGGCCCGCCCCGAGCTTCGTCGGCAGATCCGGGAGATGCTCGGGCTCGATCCGATGCCCGATCGCGGCGATCTCCACGTCCAGATCACCGGGACGATCGAGCGGCCCGACTTCGTCATCGAGCGGCTGCACTACCAGTCGAGCCCCGGGCTCTACGTCACGGGCAACCTCTATCGCCCGAAGAAGGTGGAAGGGCGGCTGCCGGCCATCCTCTACGTCTGCGGGCATGCGAAGGTCGAGAAGGACGGGGTGATCCTGGGCTGCAAGGCCCACTATCAGCATCATCCCGCCTGGTTCGCCGCCAACGGTTACGTCTGCCTGATCGTCGACACGCTCCAACTCGGCGAGGTGCCCGGCCTCCATCATGGGACCGCCCGCGAGGCGATGTGGTGGTGGGAATCGCGAGGCTATACCCCGGCCGGGATCGAGGCCTGGAACGCCCTCCGAGGGGTCGACTACCTGATCTCCCGACCCGAGGTCGACCCGACCCGGATCGGGGTGACGGGCCGATCGGGGGGCGGTGCGACCTCCTGGTGGGTCGGGGCCCTCGACGATCGGATCGCCGCGGTCGCCCCGGTGGCCGGCATCACCGACCTTCAAGATCACGTCGTCGCGGGGGTCGTCGAAGGCCACTGCGACTGCATGTATTATTGCAACACGTACCGATGGGACTTCCCGACCCTGGCCGCCCTGATTGCCCCCGTTCCGATGCTGGTCGTGAACACGGATCGGGACCCGATCTTCCCCGAAGGTGGCGTGCGCAGGGTCTATGCGCAGGCCGAGAAGGTCTACGGCTGGTACGGCGCGGCCGACCGGCTCGGGCTGGTTATCGGCGAGGGCCCGCACGCCGACACCGAGGAAATCCGCCACCCGACCTTCGCCTTCTTCGAAAAATGGCTCAAGCACAAGGACGTCGGGACTGGGTCGATCGAAGAACCCGACCGCAAGGTGCCGATCGAGGACTTGAAGGTCCTCCGCCCCGGCGAGGTCCCTCCTTATGCCCGGAACGGCGTGATCCACGAGTCGTTCGTCAACCAGTCTGCCCCGCCGACGGTCCCGAAGTCGCCCGAGGCCTGGGAGAGCCTGAAGTCGAACTGGATGGCCGAACTCCAGGCCAAGGTCTTCAACGCCTGGCCGGCTCCCGGTGAGGAGGTCCCGCTCGATCGCGCCGAGGCATTCCGGTCGACGATCCCCGGTCGTTCGGTGCTCGCCCTCGACTTCAACACGCAGGCCGGGATCCGGCTCCGGGCCTGGTGCCTGATCCCCGAGGCCGAGGCGGGAAGATCAAAGCCCTCGACCCTGGTCGTGCTCGACCAGGCCTCCTGGGAAAAGGGTCTCGGCAAATTCCTGGTCGAGACCGAAACCGGTCAGGCCCTCGCGACGGAACCCGGAAACAACCCCTGGAGCAAGCTCCTGACCGAGGCCGAAGGCCCCGTGATCTTCGTGGCCCCGAGAGGGATCGGGCCGACCTCCTGGCCGGCCTCGAAGGACGTGCAGATCCGCCGGAGATTCGCCCTGCTGGGTCAGACCCTCGACGGGATGAGGGTCTGGGACGTCCGGAGGGCGATCGCCGTGCTCCGAGATACCCCCGAGCTAGCCGGATCAACCTTGGAAATCACCGCCGCCGGCCCATCGACCTCGCTGGCCCTCTGGGCCTCGGTATTCGAGCCCGAGGTATCCTCGATCTCGCTGATCGATCCCCCGACAACCTGGCGAGACGGGCCATCCTACTTCGGGGTTGAAAGGGTCCTGGGACTCCCCCAGGCCGCGTCGTTGGTCTATCCGCGACCCCTGACCCTGATCGGAACCTCGTCCACGCCCTGGTCCTGGACGGTCGCCCTCTCAAGGAATCTCGCCCCTGCCCGAGAGTGGCCCCACTTCGTACCGGCCCCCTAACTCCGGCGATCGACCCCGATTCCGAGACCCAATGGCCAATCGGTCGGGGCCGGATACTTGACTTCGAGGTCCGTCCTGGTAAGATTTAGACCTGCCCCCAAGCACGTTCCCGAAGAGTTGCCGGAGTGGCGGAATTGGCAGACGCGCTAGCTTGAGGGGCTAGTGGCCTTACAAGGCCGTGCAGGTTCAAGTCCTGTCTCCGGCACTAGTTAACAAAAGGGCTTGCGGCAATTGCCGCGAGCCTTTTTTTCGTTGCAATTCCGCGCCGGAGCCTCATTGGTGGCTCGACCGGCATCCCTCCGGCGTCGTATGGCCGACATCCGAGATGACATCCATTCCCGGGCGACATCGGCGGACCGGCAAGCCGCGTGGAAGTCTCCATGGCGAATCACGGCAAGAAGGGCGACCTGCCCATGTCTGGATTCCGCTATCTGGGCAAGAAGTACAAGAAGTTGCTCACGATCACCCAGTCGGGCGACGCTCGGCCGGCCATGCACGTTATCGAGCGGGCAATCCACGGGCTCGCCACAGGTTTGCTCCGGATACCTACCGGCGTCGATCCTGGCGATTTCATCGTCAGCGTCGGTATTCTTGGCCGATGCGTGACAGGTGAGTGACGGTCCAATCACTTACCACAATGTGTACCCGCCGTCGATCACCAGGGACGCCCCGGTCATGTATCGTGAGGCGTCGCTGGCAAGGTACACCGCGAGCGGCCCAAGATCCTCGGGCTGGCCGAAGTCGCCCAGCGGGATGTTGTCGCGGAATCGCTCGATTACCTCCGGATTGGTCTCGGACCAACGCCGGTTCGGCTCCGTCATGAAGCCGCCCGGCAGGATGGCGTTCACCGTGATCTTATGCTCCGCCCAGTCGGCGGCGACCGCGCGGGTGAATTGGAGCACCGCCGCCTTCGCCGTCTCGTAGTGTCGGCCCGCGACGCCCCGCCCCGCCACGAGTGCGTTGATCGACGCGATGTTGATGATTCGTCCGCCCCGGCCGTGCTCAATCATCGCCCCGCCGAGCCATTTCGTACACTGCATGCAACTGGTGAGGTTCAGGTCGATCAACTCGCGCCATCTGTCGAGCGACATCGCTTCCGTTGGGATGTTCTCGCGCCGGCCGCCCACGTTGTTGATCAGGATGTCGATCGGGCCGTGACGATCCAGGGCCGTCCGGCACGCCTGTTCGCATTCCAAGGGCTGGCCCATGTCCGCCTCGAGGGTCCAGCACTGCCGGCCCAGGGCGTGGATGTCGCCGGCCGTCCTCTCTAAACTGGCCGAGTCGCGGCCAACGAGGATGACGTCGGCGCCGGCATCGGCGATCGCGACCGCCATCTCCCGCCCCAGGCCGCGACTCCCGCCGGTGATGAAGAGACGCTTCCCCGTCAGTTTGAATCGGTCGAAGATGCTCATGACGTTGCGATGCCCCCTCGCGAAGCTCCAGGTCAGGATCAGCTTACTGGCGTTCCGACGGATCGACTAGCCTTCCGGTTCCCTCCTCTCGGCCCTCATCGAAGGTCCCTGTCGTACGTTAATTCTCAACTACGTTAGAGATGCCTACCCCAGAGGTGAGACTCTCGCGAGAATAATGTTTTGCAAAGTTTGAATATCTGGTAAGCTCGCCGATCTCGCCCGACCTATGCAAAACTCTCCCAACCGGCACGGATATCGTGCGAGGCCCTCTCCGATGAAACTTCACCATCCATGGTTTTGCCTTCGGGTGGCTGCTTTGCTCGGGATGCTGACCGCCCCGGCGCTGTCGGTGGATGGCCTCCCCGTCCCGATGCACGACCAGATCGATCGGTTGATCGACTCGGGACGCGTCGGCCCGCCGATCGCACTCGCAGGTGACGCGGAGTTCTTGAGACGAGTTTCGATCGACTTGACGGGGATGCCACCGAGCTCCGAGGAACTGGCCTCGTTTCTGACCGAGACCGACGTCGCCAAGCGACCGAGGGCCATCGACAGGCTGCTGGCAAGCCCCCTCCACGACCGACAGATGGCGACGATCCTCGACGTGATGTTGATGGAACGCCGGCCGAGCCAGAAGGTGGCCGCCGAGGAATGGCAAGAATACTTGCTCGCAGCCTGCCGAGAAAATCGGCCCCTCAACCTGATCTTCAGGGAACTCCTGAGTGCTGATGGAACCGAGGCCAGCCGTCGCCCCGCGGTTCGGTTCTATCTCGATCGCGGGGCGGAGCCGAACCTGATTACACGAGATGTTGCACGGATCTTCCTCGGTCGCGACCTGCAGTGCGCCCAATGTCACGATCATCCCTTGATCGAAGATTATCGACAGTCCGATTACCACGGACTCCTCGCATTTTTCAGCCCAGCCTATGAGGTCTCTCGCAAGGAAGCGGATAAGGAGACGTCTTATTACGCGGAGAAGGCGGGCGACGATCTCGCGTTCGACTCCGTCTTCATCAAGAACGACAAGCACCTGACAGGCCCGAGAATCCCGGGCGAGACGGAGATGGTCGAGCCGATTTTTCCTCCCGGTGAGGAATATCAGGAGAAGGCCGCCGATGCCATCTTCCCCGTGCCCAAGTTCAGGCGAAGGGCCCGGCTGGCCTCGGCCCTCACCGACGGCTCGAATGTGTTGTTCAACGAAAATATCGCCAATCGGTTGTGGGCAATGATGATGGGGAGAGGCCTCGTGCATCCCCTCGATCTGAAGCACCCGGCCAATCCTCCAAGTCACCCCGAACTGCTGAAACTCCTGGCCAGTGAGCTGGTGGCATTGAACTTCGATACCAGGGCGTTTCTCCGCGAGGTGGCCCTGAGCCAGGCCTATCAACGGACCATCGATTTGCCGGCGGAGCTTGCCTCATCCGCAGGAGTGATCGCGTCGAAACTCGCCGAGCTGAAGTCCCAATCTGATGAGCTCTCCGCAGACGCTGTATCGAGTCAAGAGGAATACGATCAGGCGGTCAGTGCCTGGTATTCGGCCGAATCCAACCTGGTCCCCGCCGCGGACGAACAGACCCAGGCCCTGGCCAAACACACCGAGTTGTCCAAGAAGAAAGCCGAGGCTCAGAAGGCCGTCGATGACGTCCTTGCCAAGATTAAAGCCGGCGAGGAGACCGCGAAGTCACTCGCCGAGGCCGTCGAAAGGACCCAGAAGGTCGTCGAGAAGCTTCCGAACGAGAAAGACCTGGTCGCCGCCGCCCAGAAATTCGCGGATCGATCGAAGGCGATGTCCACGGAACTGGCCGCGTTGCAGAAGACGAGCACCGACAACGCCGCCGCCCTGGAGAAGGCCATCGAAGCCGAGTCCGCTTCGGTCAAGGTCGTCGAGTCGGCGCGAGCCAAGGTGATGCCGCTTCGCGAGGCGGTTCGGGAAAAAGAGAAGGTCGTACTAGCGGCTCGCAAGAAGATGGCCGAAAGCCGGATCACCCTGGAACGTCACCAGGATCAGCTTCGTTTGCTCGAAACATACGACCGACTCATCGGGCTCGAGGGACAGGCTAAGGAATGTCGTATCGCCATCGAAGGACGACGCAAGACGGTCGTTCGAGCCCGGGAGAAAGGCGACGAGATCGCGAAAATTCTCACGCAACGCACCGAAGATCGAAAGGCCGCCGACCAAGCTCGGTCCGCCAATGAAAAAGTCGTCAAGGAGGCCGAGTCTGCCCTGGCGAGTCATCAAAAGCTTGAAAAGTGCATCGTCGATGCCTTCAGTGCCACCGATGTCGCTCGCCGGCTCGTACCCGAGGACGCGATCCTGGCCGAGGCCACTCAGAAGCTCCAGGCGAAGGCCGACGAGTACCGATCGGTCTCAACGACTCTGAAGTCCAGGGTCGAGATCGCCTCTGCTGATCTGAAGCGATCGGCCGAGTCGCTCGACGTCGCCGGGCTACGACTCGAAGAATCGATGGGGGAGTCGAAGGCCCTCAACGATGCACTCGCCGTCGAAGAGGGCGCCCTGACCGAGGAGGAGTCCCGGCTCAAAGTCCTCGAGTCCAAGGTCGGCTCCGAGACCGACTTTCTGGCCACCCTGCTGGGCGAAAACTTCCAGATTGCCCAACTCAAGCCCCTCAGTCCCGAGCAGATGTGCTGGAGTATCCTGAAAGTCACGGGCGTCTACGATCGATATCGCCAGGCCGAGGAAGCGGAACTAGCGAAGTCAAAGCCTCTGAGCGTCGAGGATCAGAACGACCCGGCGAAGGTTCGCGCCCGCGGCTTTGAGGTCGAGGATCGCACTTATGCCAAGCTCAAGGGGAACGTCGCCTCATTCGTGAGTGTGTACGGGGCCGGGGCCGGACAGCCGCAGAACGAATTCTTCGCCACGGCCGACCAGGCGCTCTTCGTCGCCAATGCGGGGCTCGTCAACGGCTGGGCCTCCCCCTCTGCCGGGAACATCGCGGAGCGAATGATCCAGGGATCGGACGCGACGAAAACCGCCGATGATCTCTACTTGACGATCCTGTCGCGACTTCCAACCCCCGACGAATCCGCCGAATTGATCCGGGTGCTCACCGAACGATCGGGGGAGAAACCCGCGAGCGTCCAGGAGTGGATCTGGGGGCTCATGTCATCGGCTGAATTCCGCTTCAATCACTGAGACACTCGGACGACCATCCTGGAGGACCGTGAGTCATGAAGTGCACTTACTCCTGTCAATCGTCGGAGCACCTCATCGCGAGGCGTGGATTTCTCGCCGGTCTGGCAGCCTCGGCGACCGGTTCGATGATCGGCGGTCTGGGCGTCTTCTCGAGTCCGGCCGCGGCCGCCCAGTTGGGTCGCGATCAGAAACGCGTCGTCGTCTTCAATATGCATGGCGGCCTGAGCCAGCTGGAAAGCTGGGATCCTAAACCCGGGACCGAGACGGGTGGCCCGTTCAGGTCGATCGAGACCTCGGTGCCCGGGATCCGGATCTCCGAACTGCTCCCGAACGTGGCCAGGCAGATGCAACACCTTTGCCTGCTTCGTGGGGTCAACACGAGCGAGGATGACCACGGCAAGGGCGCCTACATGATGCTGACCGGCCGCCGGCAGACGCCCGCCGCCGACTATCCCTACCTGGGGGCCGTCTGCGCGAAAGCAATGACCCCGGAAGGCGGCGCCTTGCCTGGGCACATCATCATCACGCCCGGCGGGGCTGGAGGCCGAGGAAACGATGCCGCCTATCTGGGGCCGAAATATTCGAGCATCGCATTGGGCAACGGCAAGCCTCCCCAGAACACGACCCGACCCGACCAGGTGACCGAGTCGATGGACGCCGCACGCAATGACGTCCGGAAACGCCTGAATGACCGGTTCTTGAATCGTCGGCGTACCGCGATCACTGAAGCATACGCATATTCCTACGATCAAGCCTATCAGCTCATGCGTCAGCGTGAAGTGTTCGATGTGGAGAAGGAGCCGGCCAAGGACCACGAGAGATACGGCAAGTATGACTTCGGGCGGCATTGCCTGCTCGCGCGACGGCTCGTCGAAAAGGGAGTGACGTTCGTTCAAGTCTCCCACTCGAACTACGACACGCATAACGAAAACTTCAATTTTCACATCGAGCAGCTCGGCGAGTTCGATCGGTCTTTCGCGGCATTCGTCGCCGATCTCGCGGATCGGGGTTTGCTGGAGTCGACCCTGATTGTGGTCCTCTCCGAGTTCGGGCGGACCCCGAACGTCAATCTCTACTACGGTCGAGACCATTGGTCGCGAGCCTGGAGCGTCGTGATGGCCGGGTCCGGGATTCGGCGAGGGATGGCCTTCGGGAGCACGAATGACAAGGGCACCGAGGTCGTTGATGGCCAGGTCGACCACGCCAACCTCTTCCACACTTACCTCCAGGCCGTGGGGGTCGACTCGACGGATTCTTTCGATCTCGATGGCCGCGACGTGCTGCTCGCCGATCCCGCCTCGAAGATGATCCCTCAAGTTCTGAGTTGACGGGTGTGTCGAATTTACAAGGGTGAAGGAGCGTTAACTTGAATTCGCACGCCGTCGCCATCCCGACCGGGTTCGATCCCAAGCAGGCCCACGTGGCCGCCCAATGGCCGACCGATCGGCCCGTGGTCTGCTGCCGGTTCGAGCCCCTGGGCCGGTTCCTGTTCTGCGGGCTCGAAGACTCCACGGTCCAGCGATTCAACGTGGCCGACGGTCAACGGGTATCCCTGCCCGATGGTCATGAATCGTGGGTCTTCTCGTTGGCGTTCTCGCGAGATGGGGATCGAACCTTCAGCGGCGGTGGTGATGGGCGGATCACAGTCTGGGAAACCGCAGCGTCGGAGCCGCGACCGATCCAAAAGATCGAAGCCCATCAGGGCTGGATTCGCGCGATGTGCGTGAGCCCCGACGGCGCATACCTGGCCACCGGTGGCAATGATCGAGCGGTCAAGCTCTGGGATCTCTCCAATGGAACGCTCGTCCGAGAGTTGAAGGGGCATGACGGGCACGTCTACTCGGTGGAGTTCCAACCGGATGGGAAGACTCTCCTGAGCGGCGATCTCCTGGGATCGATCCGACAATGGGATCTCGCCACGGGGAACCTTGTCGGGACGTTCGACGCCAAACCATTGCATTCCTACAACGGTGGTCAACAAGTCGATTTCGGAGGGGTTCGCGGGCTTGCCATTACGCCAGACGGGAAGTCCGTCGCGGCGGGTGGACTTCATAAAGCCACCAACCCGCTGGGAGCCGTGCACGAGCCAATCGTGCTGCTCTTCGACGGGGAAAGCCGCAAGAACATGAAGACCCAACTGGCGGACGGCATCGCTGGAGGTGTGATCTGGCGTCTCCGATACCTCGCCGATGGAAGTCTCATGGGCGGTTCGGGAGGCAGTACCGGCGGCCTCCTCCTCTTCTGGAAATCGGACGCCGAGAAAGATTTTCATCGGTTGGCGCTCCCCAACATCCTCAGGGATATGGACCTTCATCCGGAAGGCCTGCTCGTCGCCACGGCCCACCACGACCGCCACGTGAGGATTATCCGACTCGGTGCCAAGGCGAGCTAGAACTGGGGACGCTCCCTGGCGGGGAGTTATCGAGTTGCCGGATATACGACCGGCGACCGTCTCAACATTCTTCTCCTCCCCGGAGGAGAAGTCGCGAGGATCGACAATCCGAGGAAGACCCGGCGGGTCAACCGTGAAGGAAAGCCTTCGCCGTCGCAACCAGCACGCGGCTCCCAGCAGATTGCCCTCCCCATGCCCCGCCCGCGGTACGATGAGATGGGCACGACACCGAACGCCCGCGGTCGTCCCTCGCGGGATGCCCCAGATCGGCCCGGGGGCTGATCCCGGGTCCAGGAAGCCCGTGGCGTGTTTGCAGCCGAGGCACGCGGCCTTGCCAGGGACTACGCGCGCAAGACGGACGACGCCGATGGCTCGGGCTCGATGCCAGTCCCATTCTGCTCGAACGGCGACGTGAGAATGTCAGGGGACGATCATGAACGGCTTTTCCCGGGCCTTCTCGTAGAGCTTCTTCCAGCGGTCGCCGCCATCGTTTGGGACCAGGCGGGCTCGGGCGCCGGGGCGGTAGTAGGGGATCGTGCCGAGATTTCCCTGGCGGAGCATGAAGTTGACCTCATCGTCGCTGGCGACGTAGAGCTTTCCGCCGTCGGGGAAGCCGACCTCGACCAGACGGGCGGGTTCGGGCCGGTCCTTCATCGGGGCGACCCGGAATTTCCGGAGTGCTTCCTGGTCGATCTCGAAGCCGAGGCCCGGTGCGTCGGGGATGGGCGTTGTCCCGCCTTCCAGTGCGATCGTGCTGGTCAGGAGCGTGTGGGTATAAAGCTGGTGGCAGTTCACCGCCGGCCACTTCGCGTGGCTGAGGACCGCCGCCACCTGGAGCGAGAAGGCCGCGGTGATCCCCGTGCCGACCAGTTGGAGCCAGAATGGCATGTCGGCCATCGCCGCCACGTTGCCCTGCTCGATCAGGGCCCTGGCCCCGCCCCCCACGACGAAACCGTCGCAGGCCCCTTCTTTGATCGCCACAAGTGCGGGGGGAGTCCCGTAATGCATGGCGATGGGAGTCCTCACGGCCTCGCAGATCGCCTTATTGCCGGGCACGTCCTTCTGGGGGATCGGCGTCTCGAAGATTCCGACCTGCGGGGTCTCCTCCAACTCCTTGAGGATCGGAATCGCCCGCTCGGCGTCGAGGAGCGTGTCGTTGAAGTCCATGTCGATCTTGAAGTCGGCCGGGACCACCGCCGCGACCGCGCGGACCTGCTCCCGGATGTCGTACCAGGGTCGGCCCTTGGTCTTGAACGCGCCATAGCCCAGGCGGACCGCCTCCTGGCACTCGCTGGCCCAGTCCTCGGGGGGCATGTCGATCGCCCACCAGGAGAGCGCCGCGCGGTCCCGGACCTTCATCCCAAGGAGGCTGTGGATGGGCACGCCCAGGGCCCGCCCCACGGCGTCGAAGAGTGCGATCTGCAACCCGGCTCCCAGTGAGTCGTCCCACATCAAGGTGGCCGCGTTCTTCCCCCCTGCCCTCTTCAGGTCCTCCTCGGTGGTCCGTCCCCAGGTGTAGAAGGCCATCGACTCGCCGTGCCCGACGTGGCCCGACCGGAGCCGGACGCGGACGACCTCGAAGGAATCCCAGTGGGGAAGCTCGCGGGCCATGTTTCGTTTGGGGACCTCGCGGAACGGCACGCGGACCGGGATCACCTCCAGCTCCTCGATCGTCAGGTCGACCGGCTTCGCCTCGTCGGCCGATGCGGCCCTCGAACCGATCGGGCCGACCGTCAAGCCGGCCGAGGCCATTCCGAGGGCCGCCCCCCGGAAGAGGTCGCGCCGGGGGAACGGGCTGGAAGATCGTTGATTTCGCATCGGGGGCAGTCGCTCCGACAGGGGAACCTCCGGATCGGGGCGGTCCGACCGATGACCCGCCCTCGCTTCGGGTCGACATCCTACCAGGATCCCGGGGCCGGTTCGGCGAAAATCGAGGCCGAAATCAAGACGCTTGCGATCGGGCCGGGCATGGCGCAAAGTCGGGGATCGATCGCCCCCGCGATCTGATCCAACCTCTTCCCGTCGGGGTGTCCTCCTCACTCCGACCATCCGAATCCGCTGGACCGACCCATGCGACTCCACCGGCTGATCTGCGGATTCTGCCTGACCTTCTCGGTGGCGAGCGGAGCCCCGACCGAGGGTCCGATTTCGCCTCGGTCGCCGAATATCATCTACATCCTTGCCGACGACCTCGGATTCGGCGACGTCGCTTGCTATAACCCTCGAGGGAAGATCGCCACCCCCCAGATCGATCGCCTGGCCTCCGATGGGATGCGATTTACCGACGCCCACTCCGGTTCGGCGGTCTGTACCCCCACCCGCTACGGAATCTTGACGGGTCGATATAGCTGGAGATCTCCGCTGAAATCGGGCGTCCTTCAAGGTTATTCGAAGCGTCTGATCGAGCCCAACCGACTGACAGTCCCCGAGTTTCTGCGGAGCAACGGCTATCGGACCGCCTGCATCGGCAAGTGGCATCTCGGGCTCGACTGGCACCTCCGGGGGAAGGATCCCTCGGTCAGGATCAAGACCGGCTGGGAGATCGACTACGCCCGATCGGCCACGAACGGGCCGACCGCCGTCGGTTTCGACCGCTTCTTCGGCATCAGCGCCTCGCTCGACATGGCCCCCTTCGTGTTCATCGATCAGGATCGCTCGCTTGGCTTGCCGACGGTCGAGAAGAAATGGGGCCGGAAGGGGCCCGCCGTCGCCGACTTCGAGGCGATCGACGTCCTCCCGAACCTAGTCCGGGAATCGACCACATTCATCCGGAAGAGTGCCGAGGCCGCGCGGGCCGGCCGGCCGTTCTTCCTCTACGTTCCCCTCTCCGCCCCCCACACGCCGATCCTGGCCACGCCCAAGTGGCAGGGTAAGTCGGGGATCAACGACTATGCCGACTTCGTGATGCAGGTCGACGACGCGGTCGGGCAGATTCTGGGATCGCTGGATCGGGCCGGGCTGGCCGGCGAGACCCTGGTGATCTTCACCAGCGATAACGGCTGTTCGCCCCAGGCCGATTATCCCGCGCTGCTGGCCAAGGGGCACGACCCGAGTGCGGGGTTTCGCGGGACGAAGTCGGATATCTTCGAGGGCGGGCATCGGGTGCCCTTCATCGTCCGATGGCCGGGCCAGGTCAAGCCGGGGACGGCCAGCGATCAGGTCATCTGCCTGACCGACCTGTTTGCCACGAGCGCCGAGATACTCGGCAAGAGCCTGCCCGGCGATGCGGCCGAGGACAGCGTGAGCCTGCTGCCCGCCCTGCTCGGCACGGCAACCGGGCCGTTGCGCGAGGCCACCGTCCATCACTCGATCAACGGGTCATTCGCGATCCGCCAGGGGCACTGGAAGCTGGCCCTCTGCCCCGACTCGGGCGGGTGGAGCAAGCCCCGTCCCGACCGCGATGAGGCGGACGGACTCCCCGACGTCCAGCTGTTCAACCTCGCCGAAGACCGGGGCGAGCAACACAACGTCCAGGCCGAGCATCCCGAGATCGTTGAAGGATTGACCTCACTCCTGGAGAAATACGTCGCCAATGGCCGGAGCACGCCCGGCCAGCCTCGGCAGAACACCGGGCCGGTGAAAATTCGCAAGCAAGCCAAGGCGGCTCCATGAACGACAGAGCTTTCGAGGCGACCGCGATCGGTCAACGCTTCAGGAGCCAGAGTTCCGAGAGCCGGGATTGAAACCGCCAGTTCACGTTCTCGACCGGGCGTTTAAAGGTCAGCCGTAAGGTCCCATCCTTCAGGAGTTGCTTCGGGACGGGGAACTCCTTGAACTCGCCGATTCTTCGATGATCGACCGAGGGCTCGACCGGCTCGCCGTCGATCGAGAGGAGGCAGGTCCCGTTCCCGGTGGACCGGATCATGTAGTTGGCCTCGGGGTCGAGCCCGTTGTAGAGCATCGCGACGGGCCAGTTCATCACGACCATCCAGGCGGGCCGCTCCCGGCTCTTGCCGTTCTCCCACCAGAGGACCTCGGGAATCGGGGTGTGGGCCGTGCTCAGGCCAAGCGTGGTGATGTCGCCGACCAGGACGTGCGGGGACTTGCCGGGGTTGCCCACGTCGTCGTAGAAGCTCCCCGGGCCGGGATTCTCCCAGGTCCGGAGGAGGTCCAGCCGGGCCAACCTCTCCGGTTCCGACTCGAGCTTGCGGACGGTGGCGAACTGGTCTTCCAGCCACCATCGACTGTTCAGGGGATGATCGACGAAGTCGAGGAAGCAGCCGCGTTCGGCCCCGCTCGCGTGGTATCGGCCCTGGCTGGTCTGGAGCGAGATCGATCGGAAGAGTGCCTCGCAAAGCTCGTCGATCCGGCGTCGGAGTTCGGGATTGACCGGTTGGGCCTCCGCCCTGCGAAGTACGGACATCGCCGAGTCCATCGCGGCTTCCGAGCCCTTCGCAGGGGCCTCGACCAGCCCGGCTAGTGCCTCCTGCTCCAGGGCCGTCTCGTCGATCAGGCGACGCCGCGTGTAGGCGTCGTAAACGGCGCGGACCAGGCACATCTGCCACCGCCAGTTCTCTTCGAGGCGGGGCGATCGCGCTTCCAGCTCATCCCACAACGCGAGGGTCGCCTCGACGCCGCCGTTGTCGCGGAGCGATCCCTCCCAGTTCTTCTCCAGGGCCAGGATGCCGTCGGCCGCCCGCTCGGCGACTTCCGGGGCGAAGAAGACGCGGGCGTACTCCACCAGGATCTCCCGGACCGGAGTCCGGGGGTCCCAGGCGAGCCCGCTCCAGACGACCTTGTTGACGTCGTCGTGGACCCCGTCGGAATACGAGAGGAACCCGGCGGTGAGGGGGGCCAGGGCGTTGTGGATCTCGGCGTACTGGACCGGGCGTGGGTTGATCGCCTCGCGACCCAGGGTCATCGCCAGCGCAGGGTCCCACCAGGGGATCGGGTACTGGGCCCTGACGTTGTGCGTGATGTCGGGGTAGTGGCGGATCGGATAACTCGGGTCGAGCCGCTTGCGGGTCTCCGGGATCGACGGGCTGCTCGGCCCGCAGACGATCCCTCCGAACCAGGTCGGCTTCGCTTCGTCGAGATAGCGGTAGACGAACTCGGCTTGCTCGTCCTCGAACCCCTGGAGCGAGAGCCAGACCTTCGCCCTAGGGTGGTCCTTCGCGAGCCGATCGGCGAGATCCTTGAGGAAGGGCATCACCAGCGAAGGGTCGTTGTCGCCCGGATCGCCCCCCGGCACGAAGATGGCATCCAGCCTCGGGCAAGCTTTATAAAGGTCCTCGTGCTCTTTCAGGGCTTTCGCGCGGAGGTCGACGTCCTTCAGGTCGAAATCCGCCGGGGTCCAGAGCCAGTAATCCTGGTCGTATCGCCGGCAGATCTCGCTCATCCGGACGTTCATCTCGGCCCTCGAGATTTTCATGAGCGGGCTCGACGTCCCGTCCTCGAAGGGGATGTTCTCGACGCAGTTGGAGCCGAACAGGGCGAGTTCGCGGATGTATTGCTCGAACTGCTTCGCGTCCCAGGCATCCCACGAGTTGGCCCGGTTGCGGTATCCGAGCTGGTGCCCCCGGATGGGATACCTCGGCGAGGTGGCCAGGCTCGTTCCCGACCCGATCGTTGCCGAACCTCCGGTCATCTCCATCAATCTGAGGAGCTTGCCGACCCCGAAGAGGACCCCGCGGGCGTCGGCCCCGACGATCCAGACCGTCGGTTGCCCTGGCCGGGAGGTGTCCACACTCAGGACGAATCCTTCCGGCTTCAGGCTCGCGGCCTTCGCCCGGACTTCGGCCGGGGCCTCGCCGGGGTCGTCCAGCTTCGAGGTCGCCACGATGACGGCACCGGTCTTCGGCCATGCGGACTGCCTGGCCCAGCGGATGCCGGTCCTCCTCTCGGCCTCCTCGATGAGGACGATCCCGGCGGTACGCTCGGCCTCGCCGGCACCCTCCTCGCGGTTGACGACGGTCGCGTGGGAGAGGTCGATCGCCCCAGCGGCCGGGGCCGCGATCATCCCGGTCAGACAAAGCGCGGTGAGAGCGGCAATCATGATGGGATCATTCTCGAGAGGTGGGCGACCGGTCAATCGGCTCGCACAGAGGATACCGGGCGGTCGGGGCGGGAGGAAGCCGCCTCAAGGCAAGATGGTCCCGGCTATGATCGCGATCAGTTTGGCCCCGAAGGCGAGGCGGTCCTCGGGCATTGGCGACCGCCCGGTCTCCGGGTCCTTCGCGATCCTCTGCTCCATCAGTAGAATCAGGAGGCCGGTCTCGGAATGGAGGACGTTGGCCGTCCCGCCCCCTTCAGCCCCCAGTGTCGGTCCTCGGGTGGGCCGGAAGGTCGTCTCCCCGACCAGTCGATCGCTCAGCCGGCCGACGATGGCTCGCGAAGTCTCGTCCGAGGCCATCGTCTCGATATACTCCGCCGTCTCGGTATTGTGCAGGTTGAGCATCAGGTCGATCTTCTTCCCCGAGTCGAGATGCCCGAGGATCGCCTTCTTGACGTACCAGATCTCCGGCATCCGCGCGAGGTCTTCCTTCCGGGCGAGGGTGACTTCGTCCCAGTGGCGATTCACGTCGAACCCATTGGCGTTGAACCGGACCTGCCCCTCGGCGGACCCATCGGGGTCGACCATCGGTGTGAACTTGAAGATGACCCTGCCCCGGAGCGATCGGGCCGCCGGCTCGTCCGAGGTCACGAACCGGAGCGCCCCCTCCATGACGAACGAGGTCCCGGATTCCCAGGCGTGCTGGCGGGCCTGGAGCCAGACCGTGGCCTTGCCTGGATCGGGCTTATCCGGATCGGTCACCGTGACCAGATGGAGGTCCCGGCCTCGCGCGGACTTGCCGATGACCTCGACCCGGGCATCCTTCGACCGGCCGAGTTCGTCCAGGAGCCGATTCAGCCTCGCGGCCGTGTAGGGCACCTGGTGGGCGATCCAGACGGAGTTGCCCCCGGGACGGAGCTTGATCGTCGCCTCCTTGGCTTGATCGTCCCAGGAGACCTCGGGGACGCCTTTCCAGTGTTCGCCATCCTCGCTGAAGACCGGGACGATCCCCGGCCCCATCGGGACCGCGCCCGGCTTGCCGTTATATTCCCCGACGAAGTCGGTGAGGGTGATGGTCAGGTCGCGGCCACCGACCTCATCCATCCGGAAGAAGTACCAGCTCGCCTGGCGGTTCCGCCCCGACTCGTTCTGCTGGCCCCGGACGTGGCATCGGTAGGAGCCCTCGCCGAGGGTCTCGATGGTGCCCAGCGAACCGCCCTCGAAGTTGGTGTTGAACCTGATGTCGGCGAGGCAGGGCGAGGCGAACCACAGCGCGATCGCCGCGAGCCACAAGTATTTCCCGGAATGACTGATCATCCGTCAGACCCCCTGGCGATGACGAGAAACGTCGACGCAGCCCACCGGTGCAGATTGTCACCGTGTCTTCGGTCGAGATCAATCGGCCTCCGAGGTCGCGTCCACGGTGTGGCCCGTCGATCCCGGGGCTACAATCGAAACACGGGAAAGCCCATCGAGTCTACCGCCCGGCAGCAGGAGTCCGCCCTTTATGCTCGATCCGACGGAATCGCTCGTGGGGATGCGTGGAGTGCCCTCGAAGCTCCTCGCCTTCGGCCTCCTCATGCTGGTTTTCTCCGAGGGACGCGCGGGAGGGCAAAGCCCTCCCGAACCTCCGGTCAAGCGGCTCATCGAGTTCGGCTGGGACGAGCCCGATACGGCCTTCCTCAGGCGGAACATCGAGATGATCGAGAAGACCCCGTTCGACGGTTGCGTCTTCCACGTGATGACATCGAACCCGGAAGGCCGACGCGAGAACTTCACCTGGCTCGGCTGGGGCCGTCGGGCTTTTCGGGAATCCGATTTTCAAGCCGCTCTCGACGACCTGAAGGCGACGCCATTCCGGCGATTCACCCGCAACTTCCTGAGGTTCAACACCGCCCCGGGTGACCTGGACTGGTTCGACGATTATGGGGCGATCCTGGGAAATGCCCGGCTGGCCGCGAAGGTCGCCCGCGCGGGGAAGTGCGCCGGGATCCTCTTCGACGTGGAGGAGTACGAGGGCGGGCTCTTCACCTATTCGATGCAACGGGACGCGAAGTCGAAATCCTGGGACCAGTACGCCGACCAGGCGAAGCGACGGGGTCGAGAGGTCATGGGGGCGTTCCAGGAGGGTTTCCCGGGCCTGACGGTCTTCCTCACCTTCGGCCACACCCTGGCATTGGTCGAGTCCGATCGGGGGGAGAAGACTCTTGCCGAATCGAGATATGGGCTGCTGGCCCCGTTCCTCGACGGGATGGTGGAGGCGGCCAGGGAAGGAGCCCGGATCGTGGACGGCTTCGAACTTTCGTACGGCTATCGGGAGCCGGAGAAGTTCGACGAGGGGTATCGCCTGATGAAAGAAGGGGTCCTGCCGATCGTCGACGACGGGCCGAAGTATGGTCGAGTCGTCTCGGCGGGTTTCGGCCTCTGGCTCGACTACGACTGGCGGAAGAAGGGCTGGGACGTGGACGATCCTTCGAAGAATTACTTCACGCCCGATTCCTTCGAGGCCAGCCTCCGTCGAGCCCTGGAGCGGTCCGACGAGTATGTCTGGATCTACACCGAGTCGCCTCGATGGTGGTCGGAGGGCGGCAAAGGGATCGCCCTGCCGGACGCCTACGAGACGGCGATCCGGCAGGCCCGGCGCGGGATGACCCCGGATTGATCGCCCCTCAGCGGGCGAACACGAGGACACTGTTTGCGGGCAGGACGAGCGAGGCGGAGAAGTCGAAGCCATGCATCGGCGAAGGTTCGGCGAGCACCCGACCTCCGTTGCCGACGACGTTGGGGTTCACCCAGTTCTCGTAGACGTCGCTGTTGAAGACCTCGCTCCAGGAGCCGCCGCCGGGGAACCCGATCCGGTAGTCAAACCGGTTGAAAGTCGAGAGGTGCACGACCACGATCACGTCATGGCCTTCGCCCGGGATCCAGCGATGGAACGCCAGGACGCGGTCCTGGTCGTGGGCATAGACCGTCCGGAAGCCGTCTCCTCGGAGGGCGGGCTGCCGCCATCGGAGCCCGAGCAGTTCGCGAGTGAAGCGGATGTGGTCGAGCATCTGCCGGTCGCCCGAGTCGACGCCCGCCCAGTACAGCAGCAGGTCCGCGTGGTTCTCGAAGTCGTCGGCCCATTGCTTGTCCTCCAGGAATTCCTGACCCATGAAGAGCATCGGAATTCCCGGCGCGGTCAGGCTGATCCCCGTGGCGACCCTCGCGCGACTCCTCCCGTACCAGGATCGGGGGTTGTTGAAATCCCCCAGCTTCGCCACCCGAGGTTCACGGTCCCGATAGACGATGTCGTGGTTCTCGGGCCCCTGCACGAATCGCCATTGCTCGGCGAATCCGTCGGGCCAGAGACTCCGCGCCAGGCCGGTCATGTCGAGAGGACGCTCGTCGGGCTGGCTGGCCTCCTTGATGACATCCCGGATGGCGATCCGGAGCCCATCGGTGAGCGTGGTGTCGAAGCCCGCCCCCCCCTCCGAGGGAGGTTTCACGACGTATGGGTTGACGCCCCAGTACTCGGCCTTGTCGATCGCGCTCGGTCGATGGTGATTGAGCGTGGAGGTCAGATCCTGGCAGAATTTCCAGCCGTGAGGCGCACCCTCGTGATCGATCACGCTGACCTGATCGTATCGGAATCCGTCGACGCGATATTCGTCGAGGAAGAACTTCGCGTTCTGGATCAGGAAATCGCGGACTTCCGGCTTGCCGAAGTCAAAGACCTGGCCTCCGGCATGCCCCTCGTCGGAGAAGTAGAGCGAGTTCCAGGGGCCGCCGTCGGTCGGTTGCCGGTCGAAGAACCAGAGGCTCTGATCGCCGAAGTCGCCGCCGGCGTGGTTGTAGACGACGTCCAGGATGATCGCCAGGCCGTGGACGTGGCAGAGGTCGATCAGCGCCTTGAGCTGGTTCATCTCGCCGCGGAGGTCATCCACCCGATAGCGGCGGAGGCCCCAGGCATCGAGCATGCCATTCACCTCGTCGACGTACGGCGCAAGATCCTCGTCCCTGACGGCGAAGTCCATCTCGGGCGAGAAGTAATCGGTCCCGTTGTAGCCCAGGCTGAAGGACGTCTGAAACTCCTGGATCGGCAGCAACTGGATCGCCGTGACGCCGAGATCCTTGAGGTGCGGGATCTTCCTGGCCACATCGAGGAACGTGCCCCCTTTCCGGGGGAGGTTCGGCGTGAAGTAGGTGCCGACGTGGAGCTGATAGAGGACGAAATCGGGGAAGCGAGGCGTCACGAATCCGGTCTTGTGCCAGGGGAAATCGGACCTCCGGATGATGCAATCCGCAGGGAAGGGCGACTGCAATTCGCGGGCATAAGGGTCGCGCTTCGGCCCGGAACTCCCCTTGCCGTCGACGTGGAATATGTACCGATCCCGATCCTTGACCCCCCGGACAAACCCCACCCAGTGCCCGTTGTCGACCTTGTTCAGCAGGCTGCCCTCTCCCTTCGCTCGCCCGTTGAAATCACCCAGGATATACACGCCCTCGGCGTTGGGAGCCCAGACCCGGAAGGTGGCCCCGTCGGCGATCAGGTTCGCACCCATCGGGGTGCCGGTCGAGACGTAGTCGAGAGAGGTCGGCATGAGTCCCCCGTGCGGATCGGTTCTCGTTCGAGCCGGATCAATTCGGATGCGTTGACGGAATCGAGGTCAGCCCGCCCCGGATCCGGTCTCGATCTCGTCAAGCCGGTCCGGTTTGCCTGGGGGGTAGCGTAGCCGGGAGTACCAGAAGCTCGGGTAGTACAACAGGGCGACCGTGAGTCCCCAGAACAGGTAGACGATCGGGAGCGAGTAACCATAGCCGGGAGGGGCCTCGAACGGCGGGAATCGGAACATCCAGCCGACCTCCTCGCCTCGACCGAGCGCCACCAGGACGGCGAGCCCATGAGCGACCGGCCATTGCAGGAGGTAGAAGAAGAGTGGCACGCGACCGAGGACTTGCAAGGGATGTCCGGCACGACCCAGGCCGCGATCGAAGGCCGCCAGGGCCAGGAACGCCGGCCCCAGGGTCATCATCAGGAAGAGGAGCGATGGCGGATATTTTTGGCAATTCAGGAACGACATCGCGGTCCTGAGCGGGCTGGATTGCACCGCCCAGGGCTGCGGGTCGCCATAGACGTTGAGGAACCGGAGGATGAAGAATCCCGCGACACTCCCCATGCCGATCGCCAGCAGGAGCGATCTCCTCCGCTCGGGGGCCTTCAAGAATAGCGGCCCTATCGCGTATCCCAAAGCCATCACCCCGATCCAGGGGATCAGCGGGTAGCCCACCAGGATCGGTACTTTTTCGTGCAAGAACCTGAAGCCGGGGACGTGCAGGATCCCCCAGAGTAGCCCCGTGATCTCCCCCTGAGGGCTGAAACCATCGGTCTGATTGTGGAGCACGATCATCGCCACCCCGATCCCCCCCACGACGACCCGCGGCAAATGGATCAACGCCGCGAGGGCGATCATCGACCAGCCGATCGCCCAGAGGACCAGACCCAGGACGGAATGCGGGTAGGTGAAGAACATGGTCACGTTGCACCAGGTCTGCTCCAGGAAGATCAACCAGAACCCTCGCCAGATCAGGGATCGGGTCAATTCCCATCGCGACTTGCGGGCACCCGAGAGTGACGCGCCGACCCCGGCCAGGAAGACGAACGTCGGCGCGCAAAAATGCGTGATCCATCGGGTGAAGAAGAGGGCCGAAGTGGTGCTGGACAGGTCGGTCGGGTTGATCCGGGAATCGGTGAAGTAGTCGCGGACGTGGTCGAGGACCATCATCACCATCACCAGACCGCGCAAGAGGTCGATCGATTCCACCCGGTGGAGGGGCGTCCCGGTCGAAGTCGCGTCACTCCCGCCATCGGAAACCGCGACCGTCGAGGAATGCATCATGGGCGACTCCCCCTTGGTGGATCGGGTCGAGATCGACCGGGTGAGGATATCCCGCCCCGACTCCGGGGGAAAGGGGGCGAGCGACCGGTTGACCGTCGGTCCGATCCGCCCGACAATCCGACTGCCGAAGCGGGACGATTCAGTCGAACGGACCGGGGGTTTCCATGCCCTGGCCGGGCCCCCCTCGCGACCGAACTTCAGGAGCCGCCGATGAGCCATCTGGAGGCCGACCTCGGCCCGTCGACACGACCGATCTCCCGGATCAGCCGCCGAGGGGTCCTGGGTACACTCGCGGCAGGGCTAACCTGCGGCTCGATGGCCGCCGCGCCTCCCGGCCCATTCCGCCTGGCCACCTTCTCGGCCGACGTCACCCCTCCGATGGGGCACCCCCTGATGGGGGGCGGGATCGCCCCGGCCCGCGAGGTCCTCGACCCTCTGGAGGCCCGAGGGTTCGTCTTCCTGGGGGCGGGGGCTCCGATCGTCCTGACCGCGATCGACTGGTGCGAGATCCGGGGCGAGGCTTTCGATCGGTGGCGCGAGGCTCTCGCCCAGGCCGCCGGGACCGAATCCCGTCGCGTTTTCGTGACCAGCCTCCACCAGCACGATACCCCCATCGCCGACCTCGCGGCCCAGCGCCTGCTCGATCGTCAACACGCGACCGGCGGGATCTGCGACCTCGCCTTTCACGAGCGAGCGGTCCAGGCCGTGGCCCGCGCCCTACGCGAGAGCCTGGGTTCGGCCCGAGTCGTGACGCACCTCGGGACCGGGCAGGCGAAGGTCGAGAAGGTGGCATCGAACCGCCGCTACCTCAAGCCGGACGGAAGCCCCGCGTTCGATCGGATGAGCGCCACGCGAGACCCCTCGATCCGCGACCAGCCCGAGGGCCTGATCGATCCCTGGCTCAAGACCTTGAGCTTCTGGGACGGTGATCGGCCCCTCCTGGCTCTCAGCGCCTACGCGACCCATCCGATGAGCTTCTATGGCAAGGGGGGCGTCTCGGCCGACTTCATCGGCCTGGCCCGTCGGCGTCGGCAGGAGGAACTGCCCGGGGTCTTTCAGATCTACCTCTCGGGATGCAGCGGAAATGTCACCGCCGGGAAATATAACGATGGCTCGCCCGAGAACCGCGACGTGCTGACATCCCGGATCCACCGGGGGATGGTCGAGGCCTGGGGTGCGACCGCGCGGACTCCGATCGATCGGGTCGATTTCCGGTCGGTCCCGATGCGGCTGGAGCCACGGGACGGGCCCGGGTTCACGGTCGAGGACCTGGAGAATCGACTCGCGACCGACCCGAAGCCGTTCGGCCAGTGCCTGGCCGCGATGGGCCTGAGCTGGCGGGCTCGCGAGGACGCCGGGCACTCGATCGACGTGCCGGTGCTCGACTTCGGTCACGCCCAGTTCCTGCTCCTGCCCGGCGAGTCGTACGTGGAATATCAGCTCATGGCCCAGCGAGCCCGACCCGACTCGTTCGTCCTGACGATGGGCTACGGCGAGGCCGGCACCGGATACATCCCCACCGACCGCCACTTCGAGGAGGGGGATTCCAACCTGGGAGACTGGTGCTGGGTCGCCCCCGGCTCCGAGTCGAGAATGTCCCGAGCGATCGAGGCGGCGTTGTCGGGTCGTTGATCTTCGGCGAAGGGGCCGGTTGCACGATTTCTACCCGGAAATCTTTTGCGTGGCGCAGCGGAAAAGGACCCTGTAGAAACGGCAAACTTTGTGTTAGTCTATTGTTTGACATTATCCCCGCCGGATCATCGTGCTCGCCGTCATTCCGTCCCTGTCACTCGGCGCGAGGCCAGAGTCAGGGCGAAACCCCACCCGATCGGCCGAGTTTCCCCCTCGATTCGAGGGCGGGAGCCCGGGCCGCCTGGTGAGTGGTAGTGGACCGCAGAGGAGCCGAACCAGATGACCATCGCGAAGACCGCCTCCCCCCTGATTGGCGCCCTCCTGCTGGCCGCGATCCCCTGGGCGGCCCCCGCCGAGGACGCGGCCAAGCCCTCCGATCGGGTCAGCTATTACACGCAGGTCCGGCCGATCTTCCAGGCCCACTGCCAGGGTTGCCACCAGCCGGCCAAGCCGGGGGGCGGCTACGTCATGACCTCATTCGAGCGGCTCCTGGCCGGGGGCGAGTCGAAGGCCAGGGCGATCACCCCCGGGAATCCGGCATCGAGCCACCTGATCGATCAGATCACCCCGCTGGCCGGCAAGGCCGAGATGCCCAAGGATAAGCCGGCGATCTCGGAGGGCGAGATCAAGACGGTCTCCGACTGGATCCAGCAAGGGGCGGTCGACGACACCCCGGCCAACGCCCTGGTTCGCTACGATAAGGACCATCCCCCGATTTACCGACGCCCCCCGGTGATCGCCACCATCGACTTCTCGCCCACCAACGGACTACTGGCCGTCGGCGGCTTCCACGAGGTCCTGATCTGGAAGGCGGACGGCTCCGAGCTGGTCGCCCGCCTGGTCGGCCTCTCCGAGCGGATCGAGTCGGTCCGGTTCTCCCCGGATGGGACTCGGCTGGCCGTGACCGGCGGGCTCCCCGGCCGGATGGGCGAGGTCCAGGTCTGGGACGTGGAGAAGCAGCGGCTCAGCCTCTCCGTCCCGGTCACCTTCGACACGGTTTATGGCGCGAGCTGGTCCCCCGATGGCTCGAAGATCGCCCTGGGGTGCGCCGATAACAGCGTCCGGGCGATCGACGCGAAGACCGGCGAGCAGGTCCTGTTCATGGGCTCGCACAGCGACTGGGTGCTCGACACGACGTTCTCGGCCGACGGCTCGCACCTGATCTCGGCGGGCCGGGACATGGCGGCCAAGCTGACCGAGGTCGGCACCCAGCGGTTTGTCGACAACATCACCTCGATCACCCCCGGTGCCCTCAAGGGGGGGATCGCGGCCCTCGCCCGGCATCCCAAGCGGGATGAGGTGGTCGTCGGCGGCTCGGACGGAATCCCCCGGGTCTACCGGGCCTTCCGCCAGACGGTCCGCGTGATCGGCGACGACTCGAACCTGATCCGCGAATTCGAGCCGATGAGGGGGCGAGTCACGGCCGTCGCGGTCAGCCCCGATGGCCGGAGGATCGCCGCCGGGAGCAGCCTCGACGGTGCCGGCGAGGTCGACGTTTATTCCTACGAGTTCGACACCAGCCTGCCCGACAACCTCAAGGCGATCATGTCGAAGGTCGCCTCGTCCCGGAGCGCGGAGGAGGCGAAGACCCTCCAGGACTACCTGCACGATGGAGTGAAGTTAATCTCCAAGCTGGATCTGCCCCGCGCCGCGATCTATGCCGTGGCGTTCAGCCCCGACGGCAAGACGCTGGCCTCGGCCGGCTCGGACGGGGTCGTCCGCCTGATCGACCCCGAGACCGGCTCGACGCTCCGCGAGTTCCCCGCCGCCCCCCTGAGCCAGCAGGAGTCGCCCGGCGATCGCGTGGTCAGGTCCGCCACCCCCAAATCCGAGGAAGCGGTCGAGACCGAGACGCTCCCCAAGGGGGCGAAGCTCAAGGCCCTGAAGACCGAGCCCGCCGCGATCCGGCTGGCCAACCGGTTCGCCTACAATCAGTTGCTCGTCACCGCCGAGTTGGATTCGGGCGACCTGGTCGACGTGACCCGGATGGTCGAGATCAAACCCGCCCTGGATCTGGTCGAGGTCACCCGATCGGGCCTGGTCCGGCCGGTCGCCGACGGCCAGACGGCGCTGGCCGTGTCGATCGAAGGCCTGAAGGTCGAGGTCCCGGTGATCGTCTCGGGGGCCGAGGACCGGACCCGGGTCGACTTCATCCACGACGTGAACCCGGCGATGTCCCGGATGGGCTGCAACCAGGGGACCTGCCACGGCTCGGCCCAGGGCAAGAACGGCTTCAAGCTCTCGCTCCGGGGCTATGACCCGATCTTCGACGTCCGGGCCCTGACCGACGACCAGGCCGCCCGGCGGGTCAACCTGGCCTCGCCCGACGATAGCCTGATGCTCCTGAAGCCCACCGGGGCGGTCCCCCACGTGGGCGGGCAGGTCATGGTGCCGGGCGAGCCCTACTACGAGATCCTCCGGGGCTGGATCGCCGACGGCGCCATCCTCAGGCGGGACACGCCCAAGGTCGCCAAGATCGAGCTTTCTCCGGCCAACCCGATCGTCCAGCAGATCGGCCTGAAGCAGCAGATCCGCGTCCTCGCCACCTACGTGGACGGCGAGGTCCGCGACGTGACCCGCGAGGCATATGTCGAGAGTGGCAATATCGAGGTCGTCTCGGCCAACCGATCGGGACTGATCACCTCGCTCCGTCGCGGCGAGGCCCCGCTCCTGGCCCGCTTCGAGGGGGCCTACGCGGCGACCACGCTGACCGTCATGGGCGACCGGAGCGGCTTCGTCTGGGAGCAGCCTCCCAGCTTCGGCCCGATCGACGACCTGGTGGCCGCCAAGTGGCAACGGATGAAGATCAAGCCCTCGGAGCTCAGCACCGACGCCGAGTTCCTCCGCCGGGTCTACCTCGACCTCACCGGACTCCCCCCCACCGCCGACGACGTCCGGGCCTTCCTGGCCGACTCGCGCGAGACCCGTGTCAAGCGTGATGAGCTGGTCGACAAGCTCATCGGGGGCAAGGAATACGTCGAGTACTGGACGAACCGATGGGCCGACCTCCTCCAGGTCAATCGGAAGTTCCTCGGGGTCGAGGGGGCGGTCGCCTTCCGCAAGTGGATCCGCGAGCAGGTCGACAAGAACGTCCCATATGACCAGTTCGCCCGCGAGATCCTGACCGCCGACGGCTCGAATCGCGAGCATCCCCAGGCGTCGTACTACAAGATCCTCCGCGAACCGACCGCGATGATGGAGAATACGACGCAACTCTTCCTGGCGGTCCGGTTCAACTGCAATAAGTGCCACGACCATCCGTTCGAGCGCTGGACCCAGGACCAGTACTACCAGACGGCCGCCTACTTCGCCCGGGTCGGATTGAAGCCCGACCCCGCGTCGGCCGGCAAGACCATCGGCGGGAGTGCCGTCGAGGCCCCGACGCCGCTCTTCGAGGAGATCTGGGACCAGCCCGAGGGCGAGGTCATCCACGACCGGACCAAGGAGGTCGCCCCCCCCAAGTTCCCCTATCCGGTCGATCACCCGAAGGTCGCGGACGAATCGCGTCGCGAGGAGCTGGCGGCCTGGATTACCTCGCCGGACAACCCGTATTTCGCCAAGAGCTACGTTAATCGCCTCTGGGGTTATCTCTTCGGGGTCGGGATCATCGAGCCCCTGGACGACCTCCGCGCCGGGAACCCGGCCACCAACCCCGAACTCCTCGAATACCTGACCCGAGAATTCCTCAAGAGCGGCATGGACCCGCGCCACGTCATCCGCCTGATCTGCAAGTCGAGGACCTATCAGCTTTCGGTCCGCTCGAATGAGTGGAACGAGGACGACAAGATCAACTACTCGCACGCGACCGCCCGACGGCTCCCGGCCGAGGTCCTCTACGACGCAGTCAACCGGGTGACCGGCGCGGTCTCGAAGTTCCCCGGCGTCCCGACCGGCACTCGAGCCGCCGAGCTGCCCGACTCCGAGGTCGAGCTGCCCAGCGGCTTCCTGACCACCTTCGGACGACCGGCCCGCGAGAGCGCCTGCGAATGCGAGCGGACCAGCGGGCTCCAGCTCGGACCGGTCATGGCACTGGTCAGCGGCCCCACCATCAGCGACGCCATCGGCGACCCCGACAACGACGTGGCGAAGCTGGTTAAGGTCCAGGCCGATGACCATAAGCTGGTCAACGAGCTATTCCTCCGGATCCTGAACCGGCCCGCAACCGAGGAAGAGGTCGCCGCCTGCCTCGACGAATTCGCGCAGGTCGAGGCGGACCATGCCCGGCTGGCCGAGGCCCTGGGCCGCAGCGAGACCGAGGCCGCGCTCAAGCGGCCCAAACTCGAGATCGAGCGCGAGGCCGAGATCGCAGCCGCCAGGTCCGCGCTGGCCGCCTATGAGGCGGAGCAGATCCCCAAGATCGCCGAGGCCGAGAAGGCGAAGGCCGACCGAACCTCCGCGATGGAGAAGGAACTGAAGGATTACGAGGCCATCCTCCCGGCCAAGATCGCCGAGTGGGAGAAGGCCCAGTCCGCCGCCAACCGCTGGATCCCGCTCCAGCCGAAGGACCTGAAAGCCTCGGGCGGGGCCACCCTGACCGCCGCGCCGGATGGTTCGATCCTCGTGACCGGCCCGAACAAGAACGGAACCTACGAGTTCGCCGCCGAGACCGACCTGACGGGCATCACCGGGATCCGCCTGGAGGCCCTGGTCGACGAGACATTGCCCAACAAGGGGCCGGGTCGTGCGACCGACGGCAACTTCGTGCTGACCGAGCTGGAAATCGCCGCCTCTCCCAAGGCCGATCCCAAGCAGGTCAAGCCGGTGAAGCTCCAGAAAGCCCTGGCCAGTTTCAGCCAGTCCGGCTTCCCGGTCGACACCGCCATCGACGGCGAGCGGACCAACCAGGGGAAGGGCTGGGCGGTCTCGCCGGCCCCGGGCGTGACACAATGGGCCACCTTCGAGACGTCCGAGCCGCTGGGCTCGGAGGGGGGGAGCCTGCTGACCTTCAAGCTGAACCATTATTACGCCGGCGGGATTCACACGCTCGGCCGCTTCCGGATCTCGGTGACTCGCGTGGCCAGCCCGATCGGCCTCGGCCTGGCCGAGGGATATCGGGCGATCGTCGCGACCGCCCCGGAGATCCGGTCCGAGGCCGATCGGGCGACGCTTCTGGCCTTCCATCGGGCCATCGATCCCGAGTATCGCAAGCGGCTCGACGCCCTGAACGCGAGCAAGGCTCCACTCCCGACCGATCCCGTCTTGAAGGGGCTCCAGGAACGGGTCGCGTCGGCCAGCAAGCCCTTGCCGATCGAGCCGCGCCTGGCTCAGCTCCGGCACGACGTCGAGATGAGCGTCCTCCAGGTCTCCCGGAGGAGGCTGACCGCCGCCCAGGACGTGGCCTGGGCCCTGATCAACAGCCCCGCCTTCCTGTTCAATCATTGAGGCCCGCACCCCGGCCTTCGCGATATGCCCTGAACCCTCTTCTTACCCCCTAACGGAGCGACGCGAATGATCATCGTCCCCGGTCAGCCTGGTAAAGACTTGTGCGATCGGACGCTCGGCACCACCCGACGCGACTTGCTCCGGGTCGGGGGTTCGGGGCTGCTTGGCCTCTCGCTCGGCTCGATGTTCCAGCTCCAGGCCGCCTCCTCGGCCCGAGCCGCCGGCCCCGTCGATGCCCCCCGGGCCGGCTGGGGCCAGGCCAAGAGCATCATCATGGTCTACCTCCAGGGAGGTCCCAGCCACCTCGACCTCTGGGACCCCAAGGACAACGTCCCTGATAACGTCCGGAGCGTGTTCAAGCCGATCGACACCAGGACGCCCGGCCTCCAGTTCACCGAGATCCTGCCCAAGCTGGCGCAGGTGACCGATAAGCTGACCATGATCCGGTCGATGAGCTATACGCCTAATGGCCTGTTCAACCACACCGCCGCCATCTACCAGATGATGACCGGCTACACGACCGACAAGGTCAGCCCCTCGGGCCAGCTCGAACCGCCGAGCCCCAAGGACTTCCCGAACTACGGCTCGCAGATCATCCGCCTGAAGCCGCCGACCGAGCCGATGCTCCCCTTCGTGATGCTCCCCCGGCCGCTCCAGGAATCGAACGTCGTTGGCAAGGGGGGCACGGCCGGCTTCCTCGGCAAGGCGTACGACCCCTACACGCTCTATCCCGACGGCGACGACATGGATCTCGCCAAGATGGACAAGATCCGGGTCGACGACCTCCAACTCCGCCCCGAGGTCTTCTCGATGCGACTGGAGCGCCGGGCCAAACTCCGCCAGGCGATCGACGCCGGGATGCCCGCGATGGAGAAGGCCGTCTCCGAGTACAACCTGAACGAGTACTACGACCGTGCCCTCCGCCTGGTGATCTCCGGCCGGGCTCGCGAGGCGTTCGACATCGGGCAGGAGCCCGACAAGATCCGCGACATGTACGGCCGGAACACCTTCGGCCAGAGCTGCCTGCTGGCCCGACGCCTGGTCGAGGCCGGCACGCGGGTCGTGGAAGTCATCTGGCCCAAGGTCGCCAATTCCGACAACCATTCGTGGGACCACCACTCCGGCCTCAGCCAGCGGATGAAGGATCAGTCGGGCCCGATGCTCGACGCCGGCCTCTCCGGCCTGATCGCCGACCTCGACCAGCGAGGGATGCTCAAGGACACCCTGGTCGTGGCCGTCGGCGAGTTTGGCCGGGCCCCGCAAAAGGGCGTCAGCACCTCGGGCAACGGCAACAGCGCCGACGGCCGGGACCACTGGCCGTACTGCTACACCGCCGTCATGGCCGGTGCCGGGATCAAGCGAGGCTACGTCCACGGCAAGTCCGACAAGACCGGTTCCGCCCCCCTGGAAGACCCCGTGCACCCCGGCGAACTGCTGGCCAGCATCTATCACGCCTTCGGGATCGAGCCGGGCACGATGGTCCTTAACCACCTCAACCAGCCGCGCGAGCTGGTCAAGGCCGAGGCGATCAGCCGACTCTTCGTCTGATCCACTCGATCGCACTTGTTGTGGATCTTGCGGGGGAAAGCCTGTCTGGCCAATGGGGTTTCCCGGCCATTCCCCGGCATCACCGGTGTTCTTCAGTAACCGAAGCATCCCGAAACTCGCTTCCGAATGGCAACATTCGGAGCCCTGGTTTCGGGATGCTGTTTCGTTTTTTCGCTCAGACTGGACTTTGGCCCTCATGCCGCTCCTGGAGGCCCTGATTCACGGCCTCTCAAGAGCGACAAGAGGGCCAAAGTCCAGTACACTCAGTCGTATGTCGGCGCAGCGTTCAAGGCCGGGGCCGGGGCCGGGATCAAACGCGGCTGCGCCCTCGGCAAGTCCGACAAGACCGGCACGTCGCCCCTGAAAGACCCCGAGTACCCCGGCGAACCGCTGGCGAGCATCCATCACGCCTTCGGGATCGGGTCGGGCACGATGGTCCTGATGATTATCGGCATAATCGGGGGAGAGCTTGCGCTGGCGGGAAGGGCAGCAGCGACTAATCGCGAGCGTCTGCCCTGGCAGAAATGAGTGAGATCAGGGCGTCGTGGTCGAGCGGCTTGATGAGGTGGTGATCGAACCCCGCCTCCTTCGAGCGGCGGCGGTCCTCGTCCTGTCCGTAACCCGAGACCGCGATGATGACCGCGTCCTTGCCGCATTCCTCCCGACGAAGGTGTGATGCCACCTCGTAACCATCCATCCCCGGAAGTCCGATATCCAGGAGTACGAACTCCGGCCGTAGCTTCCTCGCCAACTCGATTCCCGAAGGGCCGCTGTGGGCCACGGCCAACTCGTGGCCGAGGAGCTTGAGCAGCCTCTCCATCCCACGAGCCGTATCTACATTGTCGTCAACGACGAGGATGCGGGCGGAATTCCTTCTCGCCGAAGTCGGCAGTCCTCCTCTCGAAACGGAAGCAACCGGCCTCGCAACCTTCGGGAGCCGAATCGTGAACTCGCTTCCCTTACCCGGGCCCTCGCTTTTCGCCTCCACACTCCCACCATGCAACTCGACGAGTCTCTTGACGACCGTCAGTCCGATACCGAGCCCTCCCTCACTGCGGGCAAGGGAGCGGTCCCCCTGAGTGAAGAGATCGAACATCTGTGGCAACTTTGCGGGCGGAATGCCGAGCCCCCGGTCGCGGACCGAGATGAACACCTCGTCGTCGACGCTTTTCGCCGCGAGGCGGATGTGTCCGCCGTTTTCGCTATACTTGGCCGCATTGTTCAGCAGGTTCACGACCACTTGCTCAAGTCGAGTCGGGTCCACGTTCGCCCAAAGATTTTCGCCATCTATCGCGACTTCTAGCGTGTGCTTCCGCTCCTCGATGAGCTGCCTCGTCGTCGCGGCGGCACTGTCGAGGATGGGAGTCAGGTTGAGCACGTCACACTTGAGTTCAATCTTCCCGCGGCTGATGCGTGAGACGTCCAGAAGGTCGTCGATGAGGCGGGTTAGATGCTGCATCTGCCGGGAAATAACATCCATCGACCATTCGATGTGTTCTTGGAGACCGCTCCTCGTCGTAATCATCACGGCATTGCCGATGGCGGCGAGCGGGTTCCTGAGCTCGTGGGCGAGCATTGCGAGGAATTCATCCTTCTTGCGGTCGTTCTCCGCAAGTCGCTCGGCTCGCGAGAGGAGTTCCCGCTCCAAAACCCTCCGGTCCCCCACATCGTGGAAGATGAGGACCACGCCTTTGACCTGGCCGTCCGCCTCACGGATCGGGGCGGCCGTATCATCAATCGCATGCTCGGTCTTCCCGTCCTTCGCGATGAGCACCGTGTGATTCGCGAGGCCGACGATGGTCCCTTCGCGGAGGCACTTCGTGACCGGGTTCTCGACCGTTGCCCTCGTTTCCTCGTTGATGATTCGAAAGACCGCTTCGAGCGGTCGGCCCAGAGCTTCCACTTGATTCCACCCCGTCAGCGACTCGGCGACCGAGTTCATGAAGCTGACCCGGCCCTCGGCATCGGTCGCCATGACGGCATCCCCGATGCTATGGAGCGTCACGGCGAGCCACGCCTTCTGCTCTCGAAGCTCCTCCTCGGCCTCCTTGCGGCGGAGGATTTCCTTGCCGAGTTGATCAATCTTCTCGTTGAGCACGAGGAATTTGCCGACCGAAGTATCCTTCGGTTCGAGTCGGAGCATGATGACGGCTTCGGAGGCAACCGCCGAAGGGAACAGGATGCTCCCATCCGACCGGCAGGCGACCTCTCCCCCGTCGTCCTTCCTCAGCGTTAGCGAGCCGGGGAGCGGTCGGGCGGTCTTCGAGCACCGACGCAGGTAATCGGATAGCATCCCGGACGGCGGTGCCGCGACATCGGCGAGGGGCCTTCCCCGAATCCCCTCCGGCTCGATACCGAGTCCGGTAAGCCCCCGGTTCGCCGCTAGCACGATCCCCTCTCTCGACACGAGGAGCAATGGCTCGGGCAAGCGGTCGATGACCGTGCGAAAGGCGTCGGTGAGCATCGGACCAACCTACCCTTTGAAGTATTCTCGGCCGATGGCGGCCTCGGCCTCGGGGGTGGGCTTCAGGTGAACAACCACGCGGCACCCGGGGGCACCCTCGGCGATCGTCGCCTCGAGGACCACCTTCGCGTAGCCCAGATTATCCGCCGCAATGCTCCCGAAGACGTTGGAGGTCATCATGCACATGGATGGTCGGCCGATCACCTTCTCCGCGAAAGGGCAAGCCCGATTGCCGAAGACAATCTTCTCGTCGTCCTCCTCGACGACATGAAAATCGCCTTGGATGCGACGCTTCAAATCCACGAGGACAGCGGCGACCTGCTCGCGGGACAATTCCGGGACTGCAAGGGCCGCCTTGTAGCTCTCATTGATTTGTTCCCCAACCGTCTGGCCGACGACGCTCACGAAGCCCGATGCTTCCTCCAACCCCACCACATCCTGGAGGGTTCCGGCCAGTTCCCGGATGAGCGACCGAAGGAAGAGGTCCCGCTCGAGCGGGATGGGCAACTCATGCATGATCTGCAGGGTTGAGATTGAGTCCGATTTTATGGCTTCCACGCTGCCCCATCCTTTATCTATCAAATTCCCGGGTTTCCTCGCCGAAACGCGGACTGACCGACTCCATGGGACGTGATTGTATCACTCGTCTCACCTTCGAGTTAGCAATTTGGCGAAGGGGAGGGCCCGACGGACGATCACGATCCGGGATCAAATGAGGCCAGGCTCGGGCTCATTCATGAAAGTATTCTTTCGGACTCTTCCCGTCGTTCAGCCCCGATCAACACCACCATGGAGGCGATGCCCATCGTGCGATTCGCAGTCGACATCAGATTTATCGACACTACGTCATCAAATCAGCTTCGGTCGCGGATTCATCCAGTTTCCGGAGTTCGGCAAGGCATTTCTCGCCGAGGAGGGGGTCGGTCATGAAGACGTAAGCAGCCCAGCCGATGAGGATCGAGAGGGATTCTCCTTCCGGTGCTGGCTTGCCCCGGAGCCGGTTGTGGATGGCGGCCCGGAGTTTCCTCCTGAGGTCGCGGGGGACTCGCGGGGGGGTGTCTCCGTTGACGATCAGGCCCGTGATCCTTTGCCGACCTCCGCTACGCGAAACAGCGGTCTTGTCGGGGTGGACGGCGAACCCTTCCGCCTCGATGATCCTTCGGACAGTGCCGAGGAGTGTCCCGACTCGGGGCGGCCCCTGGTGGCTCTGGGGCAGGCTGAAGGTGAGGTCGTCCGCGTATCGCGTGTAGCGCCAGCCGAGTTTCCGGGCCAGGCCGGAGAGGCGACGGTCGAGTTTCAGCCCGAGGGTGTTGGTCAGGGCTGGGCTGGTCGGGGCTCCCTGGGGGAGGCATCGTGGGCCGAGCGCGACGTAGAGCGTCTTCCCTTCGTGTTCGACGACCTCGCGGGGGGCTTCGGTGCAGAGCAAGGCCAGGAGCGTGGCGACCTCTTCTCGATAGCCGGCCTTGCGGAAGACTCCTTTGACCCTCGGCAGGGTGACGGTCGGGAAGAAATCCTTGAGGTCGACTTTGACCACGAGGTCCGAATCGGGGTGGGCCGAGGCGTTGGTGAATGTCGATCGGCCGGGCAGGAAGCCGTGGACCGACCCGTGGACAATCAGCTTCTCGACCACGTTCCGCAAGATCCAGCGTTGGGCTTCCTTGAGTTTCGGCATCGGGGCCCAGATGGCCCGCTCGGAGCCGTCTCGCTTCGGGATCGTGAAGCGCCGGTAATGGATCGACGAGGCGACGTCCCGGTGATAGGTCATCCATCGGAGTTCCGCGACGCTCATCCCCAGGACCTCGGCCAGTTGACCGGCCGAGTCGAGCGGGGGGAGTTCGTTCTCGGCGGCACGGGTCTCCGCGTCGGGGAGGTCCCACTTGTCGTGGCCTCGGCCGTCGGCCCAGAAGACCCCTTCGCCCAGGTGGACGATGTGCGTGGCCTTGTGTGCGGCCCAGGCCCGGCGGCTCAGCTTGCGCCGCTCCTCGGCCTCGGCCTTGAGCGACTTCTTGTACGTCTCCCGCTCGCGGTCGGACATCCCGTCCGTCTCGCGTCGGGGGACCAGGAACCCTCGCTCGGAGAGCTGGGCCTCGACATAGGGTCGGACCCCTCCGGCTTGCTCGACGGTTCGCCAGAGGTCGATCAGGTCACTTTGCCGAATCCGAGCCATGCGGGACACCCCTCGAATCAACCGGCCGATGCGTCCAGGAACCCGCGCGACTCCAGGTCGGCGACCCTCGCGAGATACGCCGCGCTCGCGGCCTCGATGCTGTCGAACGCCAGGGTTTGCAGCCGAGCCGGTCCGTCATCCAGGCCCCAGCGGACCTTGAGTCGTTGACGATCCAGTGAGAGCTGGTAGACCTCCTCACCCCCCTTCCCTCGCTTCGAGAACGACCGAGTCTCGACCGAGATGGTTCGATCGGGATCGCCCCCCTGGAGCCTCCGGGCCTCCTGTGCCGCGTAGGCCATCCGCAGGGCGATCAGGTGGACGCACGGTCCGGCCTTGAGCCCCTGCTTGCGGAACGCGGCGCAGGTGCATTCGGCCTTGATCGCCATCCCCTCGTCCGAGAGGAGCAACTGGGGCCGGTACTCGCGACGGTCCTCGGCCACGATCACCTGCCCGGTCAGTTCGAGGCCGGTCCGGGGAATCCGGTTCTCGGCGACGATCTTGACCGCGTCGCGTCGGGCCACGAGGTCGTGCGCGGTCCGCTCTCGATGGTCGCGGAACTCCAGGCGGGTCGGGTCGATCGGGGCGTCGGTCAGGGGTCGGAGTCGGTAGACGTCCCCGGCCAGGTCGTACATGATCCGACCTTGCTGGCAACCGAGCTGGAGGGCCTCGGTCAGGGCGGACCATTCCAGCTTCGTGACCCGGGCCAGCTCGCCGGAACCGGCGGACCAGTGCTTCGCGAGGTGGGCCAGGACCGCTTCGAGCGGCCTGGTCGTGGCTTCGGCCTTGCGAGGGAGGAGCAGGTCGAAGTCGAGGGCCTTCGACCAGTTGGCGGCCGTGAAGCCGGTCAGGCCCAGAGTCAGCGACATCCCCGGGGCGCGGAGGACCCAGAAGCTGGGGAGGCCACTGCCCAGGACGTGGACCTCGACCTCCTCGGCGAACGGCAGGAAACGCCGGAGGAGCGAGAGCCGCCGACGGCCCCAGAGCCGGACCACCCTTGCCTTCTTCCCCGCGAAGGTCCCGGCCGAGGCGGGAATCACCTCGTTCCAGGGCTCCAGGACCAGCCGAGGGGCTTCGCCGGGGACCAGCTCGATCCGGAGCCCCCGACGCTGGCCCTTCCGGTCGGCGTGCATCCGGAGGTGCCGGAGGGCATTGTAAAGGTCGATTGGCGACAAGCTGAACCGATCCCGGGGGAGCGCGGCCGACGACTGGACCTGGAGGAATCCCCGGAGCCAGGAATCGGGGACGCGGATCTGTTTTTCCAGGACCTCGCCCGCCGAGGTCGTGGCGAACTTCACCCCCTCGGGACCGATGCTCAGGCGGGTCTCCCGGTAGCTCCTCATCTGCTGGAGGCCCTGGAAGAGCGTCTGGCTGAAGTCGATATTGGTCGTCCCGAAGGTCGGCGAGGCCGCGGCCTCGAAGGCCTCCCGGTCGACGCCCAGCTTGGCGTAGGCCCCTTCGTCCTTGCTGAAGACCTCGAAGAGGACCTGATCGGGATGGACCGTGATGACCGGGTCGAGGACCACGAAGGCCAGGGGATCGTTCCGCAGGAGCCAGGAGAAATACTCGCGCTGGGCCTGCCAGGCGTTCAGGTTCGACGACTCCCGGCGCATTCGCTGGTAGGCCAGGTAAGCGGTCCGATCCTTGGGCACGTAGCGGAAATCGCTGGCGACCACCGCATAGATCGCGGCCATGGCCTCGCGAAATCGGAGCGGGTCCTTGATCGTCGCGTCGAATCGGACGGGGTCTCGGAGGAGGTTGCCCGCCAGGGCCAGGCGGGCGCTCCCCTCGGTCGTGACCAGCGAGCTGACGCCCGCGTAGGAGAGCCGGACCTCGGTCGACTCGGGCGGGGTCGATTCCGGTTCCTCGCCGATGCTCATGGCTTCACCTTCGCCTTCCCTCGGGCCCGCCTCGATCGACGGAGGCATCGCCAGGCGGCCTTGCGCAGATCCTCGTCGACGGCCGCATCTTCTCCGACTCGCCGGAGGACCGCCTCGGCCGGTTCGCTCGCCATCGCGGCCAGCCCTTCGAGGGCTCCGAGCCGGGTGACCTCCGGGAGCGTGCGGTCCTCGGCCACTTCGGCGAGGGTGGCGACCTCGCATCGATCGATCAGGCCGGGGAGGACAACCCCTTGATAGTGGACCTGTCGCGAGGCCTTGCGGACGACCTCATCCACGCGGACCTTGCCTTCGAGGGCGAGCCGACGGAAGCCGACCGCGTCGGTCAGGAGCCGTTCGGCCAGCGACCCGGCCCGATCGGGGGCGATCCGCGCGACCGCCTGGGCCGCGGCAGCCCGGATCTCGGGGCTCCCGGCGAGCGCGGCCGACTCCAGGGTGTCGAGGGCGTCGGAGGTCGGCGGTCCCGAGGCCAGGGCCAGCACGGCTTCGAGGCGGATCGGTCGATACTTCGGGTCGTCCGGTCGGGCCGCGACGATCTCCCCGAACGCTTTCCCGGCCCCGCCCAGGCGGCCCACGGCCCAGGTGAGATCCCGGACGCAACGGGTCATCGCCTGCTCCGAGCCGGGTGCGATTTCGTCCTCCTCGTCGGGATCGTCCGACTCGAAGGTCGGTCGCTTTTCTTCCCAGGACCGACGCCATCGGTCGAGCGCGGATTGGAGCGAGACGGCGACCTCGCTCGACGGATGCCCGGCCCGGCCCAGGACCCGCGCGGCGAGGCCGGCGGTGATCGAGTCGGCGCTTTCCAGGGCGGCCTGGGCCTCGGCCACGGGGAGCGGTTCGCGGTTCAAGAGGCTGGCCTGGAGCGGTTCTCTCGCCACTCCGGCGCATCTCGGCAGGACCTCGAAGATCCGGGCCGGTTCGCCACGATCGCGGAGCCGTCCCAGGATCTCCTCGAAGTCGTCGAGGAGAATCGCCTCGGGATTCTGGATCACGGAGTAGTCGGGTTCGAGCGACTCGGGCGACCAGAGCCGCCGGGCGGCCGTCAGGACTTCCGGGAGGATTCCCCAGCCCTCCGATTCGGGCGAGGCGAGGAGTCGGAGCAAAAGGTCGCGGCTGGCCGGCTCGTCGTCGTGCCCGAGCAGTTCGATGGCCTCGTCCCGGATCGGGCAGGTCGCGTCGGCCGCCCGATCTCGGATGAGCTGCCAGCCGGCCCGGGTGTCCAGCCATCGGAGCCCCTTCAGGGCGGATCGGGCGAGCCCCTCCTGGCCCTTCCTCGCCTGACGGTCCAGGATCTTGAAGACCTCGTCCGATCGGGAGGACCGCCCCAGGTGGCCGATGGCCTCGGCGGCGGATTCCTGGAGGGCGTGCCCGTCCTCGCCCGCGAGCTTGAGGATCGTCTCGAAGGCCCGCTCGTCGGCCAACTCGCCCAGGGCGAGGACCGCGTCTCGGCGGAATCCGAGGTCGTCCAGGTATTCGAGGCTCGCCATCAGGACATTCAGGCCGTCGGGGCGACCGGCCTTCGCCAGCCCTTCGGCGGCGAGGAACTGCGTGACGGGGTCGCGATGCCCCAGCGCCTTCAGGAGCGGCTCGACCTCGCCCGACCGTTTCCGGAGCCGCCAGCCCAGGGCCTTCACCGCTTCGCGCCGGGTCCCGTCGTCGGGGTGATTCACCAGCGAGGCCAGCGCGGGAGCGACCGAATGGCCCCGGGCCCAGCGGGCGGCAGGGATCAGCCGCGCCAGGAACTTCGCGTCCGTCGGGGCCGAGAATCGGTCGATCAACCGGGCCAGCAGGTCGTCGCGGCGAGGGTGCTGCTCGCGCTCCCACTGGTCGTCCGGCCGCTCTCCTTCGGGATCTTCGATCCGCTGATCGTGGCCGCTGGTCATCAAGAGGGCATCGAAGACGACATCGCGCCGCTTCGGGTCCTTCTCCGGGATCGCCAGCAGGCGGTCGGCGGCTTCGGGGCGACGAAATCGCCCGACCGCCCGGATCAGGTCGTCGGCGAGGGCGGTCCCGGCGGGATCGTTGGCCAGCCGGTCGAGCAGGGCGTCGGTCGCCCGGGGGTCGCCCAGCTCCTCGAACGCCTGGATGACCTTTCGCTGCGCTTTCGGCCCTTCGACGGTCGCCAGGAGCCCGACTAATGCCTCGAAGGCGGCCGGGTCTTTCTTACTAGCCAGGGCGAACGCGGCGGCGTCGCGGACTCCTCGGTAGCGGGAACCGAGGGCCAGGTGGAGCCCTTCGATCGCGCCGGGATCCTTGTCGGATTCGGCGGCCAGCCAGGAGACCGCCTTCCCCCGGAGCGGCTCGTGGGCCGCCTCCAGGGCACGAGTCCCCACCGCGACCGGGCCGAGCCGCCCGATCAGGAGTCGGGCGGCCTCGACCGAGAGGTCGTCGGTCCGGGTGAGCATGGCCTGTTCCAGGACCGCACGCCCCTCGGCCTCGGAGCCCCCGCCGCTGAGCAGTTCCAGCCCCCGGACGCCCAGGTCGAGATGACCGGAGGCCAGGGCCTCGGCGGCGAGGCTCGACGCCGGCATGCCCAGGTCCAGGGCCTGGTCGAACGCCTGGAATCGCACCGCCTGGTTCGGGTCTCCGAGCGCCTGGACGAACACGGGCAGGGCCGAACGGGCGTGGCGGGCGTCCCCTTTCGCCAGCGTGAGAAGGTGGGCCAGGGCCGACTGCCGGACTCGGACCGCCCGGGGGTCGGGCGCACTCCCCTGCCCTTTGCGGGTCGCGGGGGCCGCCTGCTCCCGGACGAGTCCGACGTAGGCGCCGAAGGCGAGGTCCTGGAGTTCCTCCCGCGTCGAGCGGCCGGCGGACGGCTTGAGCTTCGCGGCCTCCTGTCGGAGGCGTGCCAGGTCTTCGGTGAAACGGGCCTCGAACACCTTCCAGGCCTGGTCGAACGGGGCTTGCTCGTCGGCTTCGAGGTGGCGGAGGAGCCCGGCGGCGCGGACCTGGAGGCGGGGCCCTCCATGGATCAGAGCCTCGGCCAGCGCGTCGATCGTCGGGCCGGGGACTTTCCAGGCGGGCTTATCCCCCTTGTCGTTGACGAGGCTCGCCACGAAGTCCGCGAAGGCGACCGGGTCGGCCAGTACCTCGATGCCCCTCGCAGCGGTCAATCGGAGCCGGGGCGTCCGGCTCGACAGGCAGGCCAGGCACCGCTCGGCCGATCCCAATGGAGCCTTCCACTCCCGGATCATCAGGAGCAGGAGGGCCGCGTTTCGTGCCTCCTCCTTGGGGTCGTCCAGCGCGACGATCAGTCGGTCCTCGCCGAGTGGCCCCAGGGCCAGGGCGGCGGCGATCCGGTCCCCCTCGGCGATCAGCTTGCCCGCCGGCTCCGAGAAGAGGAGCGAGGCCGCCGACGGATCCCCGAGGCAGGCCAGGCCGAAGGCCGCTCGGTACTTCACCTCGGGGTCGGAATGCGATAATGCCGAGCGGAGGGCATCAAGGTCGTCCGGGCGAGAGACTCGCGCCAAGGCCCCTGCGGCCTGCTTGCGGATCGCGGCGTGCGGGCTGTCGAGCCCGGGGATCAGGTGAGGGATCGCCGAGGGATCGCCCAGCTCGCCGAGTCCTTCGAGCGCCGGCCCGACCAGGACGAGCCAGTCCCCCTGGCGTTCCTTCGCTTCCGGCTCGGGGGTCGTCGCCAGTTCGACCAGCGACGCGAGCGCTTTTGAATCGCCATGACGGGCCAGCGCCAGGGCGGCCCGGAGCCGGACGTCGGGATGAGGATTCTCGAGGGCGCGGGCCAGCGAGGGACGCGCGTCGGCATCGACCAGCGAGGTCAGGGCCATCAGGCGAACCGCCCGATCCTCGTCGTCGAGGGCCCGGACCAGCAGGGC